>JALFRA010000034.1 GCA_022785125.1 Clostridiales bacterium | reverse complement strand
CGATCTGATCGGCCTGGACGTGTGCCTGGCCATCATGGACACCCTGTACAACGAGACTCACGATCCCAAGTACCGCGCCTCTCTGCTGCTGCGGAAGATGGTGCGCGCCGGCAAGCTGGGCCGCAAGACCGGCATCGGCTTTTTCCGGTATTAAGTTTGAGGTGACTTCCTAATTCCCCTTTCTCCCCTTTACAGCAGAACGGCCCCGCCTGGATCCAGGCGGGGCCGTTCTGTTTTTGTAAAAGCAGAAGGATCAAAAATCCACGGTGTGTACTTTGAGATGGTCGAAGCGCTGCACGCCCCGGGGGAAGGTGATGGCGGGGACGCCGAAGATCAGCGGGCACTGGAGGAAGTGATGCTCCGGGATGCCCAGTCTGGCCCGCACATCGGGCAGCTTCTTCAGGGCGGCTCCCGCGAAGGAGGCCACAACGGTACCCAGACCATAGGCGTTAAAGAGCAGTTCGGCATAGCTCATGGCGATCCCGGTGTCCACCACCCAGTCGCCCCGGTCCATGGCGGCGTGGATCAGCAGCAGGTTGGGGGCCCCGCGGAAGATCACGTCCTTGCCGTGGTCCATGCCTTTTTTGACCAGTGCGAAGTCCTTGGCGTTAAAGCCCTCCGGAAAAATGCCCTGCTCGGCATTTTCCTGCACCCGCTGCCAGAAATAGGTCTTGAACCGGGCGAAGGCCTCCTTATCCGGGAAGGTGGTGAACTCCACCTGCTGGTGGCAGCCGCCGCTGGGCGCGTTGCCTACGATTTTCAGAATGTGGGCCAGAGTGGCGGGGTCTACGTCCTCGTCCTTGTAGTTCCGGCAGGTGCGGCGGGTGAGCATGAGGGTCTCCACGGCCTGGGGAGAGGGACGGTGGGCGGTAAGCACGCTGTGGGCAGGGTCCTTGCCGCAGATGCTCAGGGCGCCGGTGGGGCAGACGGCCATACATCTCTGGCAGGCCCAGCAGCTGTGCCAGCTGTCGCTGGGATCGGTCTGGCTCATGACCGGACGGCCCTCCTGATCCTTGACCATGGCGTGGGTCCAGCAGATCTTGGTACACAGACCACATTTGGTACATTTATCATAATCCACTTTCAAACAAGCCTGTTCTGCGGTCAAACGCATGGATATCGTTCCTTTCTCTATGTAATAAATATGCCTTCCCCCTCGGCTCGCAAGGAGTCGAGGGGGAATCATTCAGGACAGATTGGCCCGCTTGCGGGACACAGTGGCATTGCTGACGGAGAGGGCGGCCGCCGCCTCCTGAGCAGTGCCGTAGCGGCTGAGGGCGTCGGAGATGATCTCGTTGTCCCAGCGCCGCTGCATCTCGCTGAACTGTAGGGCGGCAGAGGTGTCCTGGGTATTCTGGAATTCGGCAGGCAGATCCTCCGGCAGAATCACGCTGCCCTCGGACATGATATAGCTGCGCTCCACCACATTGGCCAGCTGGCGCAGGTTGCCCGGCCAGCTGTAAAGCAGGAACAGGCTCATCACATCGGGGGAGAAGCGCTTTTTGGCGCCGTAACGGTCAATGGACTGCTCCAGGAAGAATTCCGCGTAGCGCTCGATGTCATCATCCCGGTTGCGGAGGGAGGGGATCTGAAGCTCAATGACGTTGATGCGCCAGTAAAGATCCTCCCGGAACTTCTTTTGCTGGATCAGCTGCTGCAGGTCCTGGTTGGTGGCGCAGATGATACGCACGTCGGCGTTGACCACCTTGCTGCCGCCCACTGGGATAAAACGCTTGTTTTCGATCACGTCCAGGAATTTGGCCTGGGCGCTGAGGGGCAGGTCGCCGATCTCGTCCAGGAAGAGGGTGCCGCCGTTGGCCATTTCAAACAGGCCCTTGCGGCCCTGGGGTCCCGCGCCGGTAAAGGCGCCCTTCTCGTAGCCGAACAGCTCGGACTCGATCAGATTCTGGGGAATGCTGGCGCAGTTGATGGAGACAAAGGGCCCGTCCCGGCGGCTGCCCACCTCATGGATATAGCGGGCAAACACGCTTTTTCCTGTGCCGGATTCTCCGCGGATCAGGACCGACAAGTCCTGCCAGCCGGACCGCACAGCATCCTGGAGGAACAGATTCATCTCGGGGGATACGCCGAAGAATACAAAGTCCTTGCTGCCCACATGGATGCGGCGCTTCTTGCGGCAGATCTCCATACGTCGCTGAATGGTCTCCTGGCTGAAATGGATCTGTGTGGCGCTGACGTAGAAGAGCCCTTTGCCCACGATATCGTTGATGGGCGCGATCATGGTCTGGCGCTGCTTGCCCGAGGTGGTCAGGTACTCCAGAACAATGGGGCTGCCCTTGATGCCCGCCATTTTATATCCGGCCCGGTACATGGCGGTGGTCAGGAAGGTGTCGGGGGAGGCGGAACTGTCGTCCGATTCGCCCTGGTAGCGCTTTGCGATGCACACCAGGTCCTGGTCCACAACACAGATCCGGTTGGGGATCACGTCCAGGATCATGAAGAACTGCTGCTGCGTCAGGCGACCGGCGGCATTTTCCTGCCGGATGTGCTCTGTAATGGCCGAAAGGGTATTGTGGCCCTCCGGCGGGGTAATGTACTTGCGGATCAGACGGGTAGCGGTGCTCTGGCTCACCTGAAGAGCGGCGGCCAGCTTGCGGGTGGAGGGGTACCGGCGGTACTGGGTCTGGATAAACCGGCGCTCCCGCTCCTCAATGCGCTGAGCGTAGGTTGCGGTGGAGGACTGGGTGCCGCGGCTGCCGAAAAGCCCTCTGGCGGCGGAGAGGGGAATTTGCATATCCCGGGCCATAAAGAGCATTTTCTCCACCGTATTTTTCAGCTGGCGCACATTGCCCGGCCAGTCGTACTCCCGCAGAAATTGCTGGAGCTCCGGCGTGAAGCGCAGGTCGGTACCGTTGTGTTCGTTGTACGCATTGCGGAAATGGTTGGCCATATAGAGCACATCGTTGGGGCGCTCCCGCAGAGGGGGAATGCGGACTTCCACCGTATTCAGCCGCCACAGCAGGTCCTCCCGGAACGCTCCCTGCCGTACCAGTTCGGTCAGATCCTTATTGGTGGCGGCCAGAATGCGTACGTCTATGGGACGATACTCCTGACCGCCCACGGGGAGAATGGTCTGGTTTTCCACCGCGGTAAGGATTTTGGCCTGCAGCTCCAGAGGCATATCTCCGATCTCGTCCAAGAGGAGGGTACCGCCGTTGGCCAGCTCAAAGAGGCCCTTTTTCCCCTTGGGAGAGGCGTTGGTAAAGGCGTAGGGCGCATAGCCAAAAAGCTCCGACTCCAACAGATCCTTGGCGATGGCGGCGCAGTTTACAACAAGGAAGGGGCCGCTGCGCCGGTTGCTGAGACGGTGCACATATTCAGCCAGCATGGTCTTGCCCGAGCCGGATTCTCCCAGCAGGAGCATGGGCAGATCGCTGGGCGCGCAGCGCTCACAGCTGCGGAGCACAGGCTCCATCTGGGCGGAGCAGGAGAGAAAACGCCGCTCTCCGGAATTGAGACCGGAATCGCGCTTGCAGTCAAAATAGAGGTCGTAGGCCTGCTCCTCCCGCTGGACGCTCACCACGGAAAAGATGGATTTGTCCATATCCTCTGAGATGTACTTCTGGAAGCACAGGTATCGGATCCCACCAATGGTGACGCGATAGATATCCTGGATTCCCGTCTCCTGGGAGAGCAGTTCTCCCCGCTCCCAGCCCGGAGCCATCAAGACCCCGTCCTCATCGGTCAACCGGGTGCCGGGATGTACGTTCAGCACCGTCTGGGCCTCCCGGTTGGCATACAGGACCGTATAGTCGTCCTGTATGGCGTAGACGGGGTTGGGAAGCTGCTCCAGAATGGCGGAGAGCATTTCCTGAGGCATATGAAGGAAAATATTGCGGTTAATCATAGCGCTGCTCCTTTGTGGAAAAAGACGAGACGACCACCAGCATTTTTTGTTAGAATATCATATGTTTATCTGGTTTTCAAGCTAAAAAACAGGATAAAAATATAAAAAATGGGATGAAATAAAAGGAGTGAACCATTTATGAAAATACAGGGCGACGGCGTTTTTAAAAATGATTCACTTTTTGGGAAAATCCCCCTGTGAGGCGGGTTGAAAAAAGAAGAAACAAGAGTGGATATTTTGCAATTTGGGGACAAATGATATTTTTTTAACAAAATCAGATTAACCAGAGATATTTGGCACGCCGGATGCTAGATGTATTGGGCCGAGACGACCGCACGCACAAAAATATTTAGAGAGATCAAGAAAGGAAATGACTATGAAGGCATTGGATGGCGTGACAATCATTGATTTTACGCAGCGGCACGCAGGCAGTGTGGCTACTATGATCCTGGCGGACTTTGGCGCCAAGGTGATCAAAGTGGAGCGGGCGGACCGCCCCGATCCTGCCCGTGAGTGGGCCCCCATGCAAAATGGCCACAGCGTCTATTTTACTTACATGAACCGTGGCAAGGAGGGCGTCTGTGTGGACTACACCACGGAGGCCGGCAAGCAGGTCATCCTGGACCTGGTGAAGAGCGCCGATGTGGTCTGCGAAAACCTGCCTGTGGGCGAGATGGAGAAGTACGGCCTGGACTATGAGTCGCTGAAGGAGATCAAGCCCGACCTGATCTATGCCGCCCTCTCTCCCTTCGGGCTGACCGGTCCCCGCAAGAACAAGAAGGCGGACGACCTGACCATCCAGGCCATCGGCGGCTACATGGACCGCACCGGCTTTGCCGACGGCCCGGCCACCCCCGTGGGCTGCCGCGTGGCCAACCACATCAGCGCCGCCTATCTGGCCACCAGCATCAACCTGGCCCTCATTCACAAGTATAAGACCGGCCAGGGTCAGATGATCGACCTGTCCGAGCTGGACTGCCTGTTTGCCATGATGGAGACCGGCCCCTGGGTGTACAACATCAACGGCAAGGTGCTGCCCCGTACCGGCAACTCCTATCCTTCCATCTCTCCCTACGATACTCTGAAGGCCAAGGACGGGTTCCTGTCCGTGGGTATCTCCACCGATAACCAGTGGCAGAAGTTCTGCTGTGCCCTGGGCATGACCGATCTGGCGGAAAACGAGCTGTATATGACCAATGAGTCCCGCGGCGACCACTATGAGTGCGGCCTGAAGGCTGAGCTGGAGGCCGTTACTTCTCAGCGGGAGAAGTTCGAGATGGAGGCCACCCTGCGGGAGGCCAAGCTGCCCTGCGCCGCCGTTTATACCGTGCCCGACGCCATGGCCAGCGAGCACATCAAGGTGCGCGAGATGCTGGTGGAGGTGGAGGACGCCGGTGCCGGCAAGGTGACCATCCCCGGCACCACGGTCAAGCTGATGAAGACCCCCGGCACCATCGAGAAGGGCGCTCCCCTGGTGGGCGGCGATACCCACGCGGTGCTCAGCGGACTGGGCTATGACGAGGCCAAGCTCCAGCAGCTGAAGGCAGACGGCGTGATCTGCGAAGCCTGATCAGACACATTGAAAAATAATCGCGCAGCTCTGCTTTGACAGAGGTGCTGAAGAAAGGATTCGGCAAGAATATGAAAATTCTGGAAGGCGTTACCGTCATTGATTTTACCCAGGCGTACAGCGGCCCCTTCTGCGCCATGCAGCTGGCTGATTTCGGCGCGCGGGTCATCAAGATCGAGCGTGCGGGCGTGGGAGACCAGTCCCGTGAGTGGACCCCTTTCCGCAATAACTACAGCGGCTACTATTCCTCCATCAACCGCAACAAGGAGAGCCTGACTCTGGATATCTCCTCTGAAGAGGGTCAGAACATCATCAAGAAGCTGGCCAAGGACGCCGACATCGTTCTGGAAAACTTCAAGTGCGGTACTCTGACCAAGATGGGTCTGGACTATGACGCGCTGAAGGAGATCAACCCCGGCATCATCTTTGCCTCCCTGTCCGGCTTCGGCCAGTCCGGCCCCTTCAAGAAGCTGGCCGCCTACGACAACGTGGTGCAGTCCATGTGCGGCATCATGGATATCACCGGCTATCCCGACGGCGACCCCTGCCGCGTGGGCCCCGGCATCGGCGACAGCTTTACCGGCCTGCTGCTGTGCAACGGTATCCTGATGGCTTACCTGCACAAGCTCAAGACCGGCGAGGGCCAGAACCTGAACATCGCCATGCTGGACGCCCTCTTCGGAATCGAGGAGAACGCCATTCTCTACAAGTCCGTGCTGGACCAGAACCTGACCCGCATGGGTACCCGTAACGCCATGTTCGCCCCCTACGATGTGTTTACCTGCGCCGACGGTCTGTACACCATTGCCGTCATCGACGATGAGGACTTTGCCCGCTTCTGCAACGCCATCGGCAAGCCCCGCCTGGCCGGTGACGACCGCTTCTTCACCAACGCTGACCGTCTGGCCAACTACGATGCCCTGATGGCTGAGATCACCCCCTTCTTTGCCAATAAGACCCGGGCCGAGCTGGACCAGGTCTTCACTGTGGCCAACGTGGCCGGAGGCTCCGTGCAGAATGTGCCCGAGATCGTTCATGACGAGCAGTTGATGGCCCGTGAGATGCTGTGGGAGATCGATGATCCCGGCCTGGGTACCCACAAGAACATGGCCAACCCCATGAAGATGAGCCTGACTCCCCCTGTGCTGCGCAATGGCGCTCCCCTGCTGGGTCAGGATACCGACCACATCCTGGAAGAGCTGGGGTACAACGCCGAGCAGATCGCCGCCATGCACCGGGAAGGAGTGGTGTGATCAAGCTGCAGCAGGTATGTGTTGGGATATTTCAGAAGATTGGATAAGGAGAGATTGTACATGTTGAAAAAAGCCACCGAAGGGGTCAACCACAAACTGCTGTGGCCCGCCCTCATTCTGCTGGTTGCCATTACCACCATCAGTGTGATCATTCCCGATGAGTTTGTAAACTTCCTGATGGGGATCCAGAAGACATCCATTTCCTATCTGGGCGGTACGGCCAGCTTGGTGTCCCTGCTGTGCGTGCTGACGGTTCTGGCCATCTATTTCTCCCCTCTGGGTAAAGTGAAGCTGGGCGGCAAGGACGCCAAGCCCATGATGAACAAGTGGAACTGGTTTGCCATTACCCTTTGCACCACCATTGCTACCGGCTGTGTGTACTGGGGCATTGTGCAGCCCATCCTCCATGTGAACGAGCCCCCCATCATGTGGGGCGTGGAGCCTAACAGCCCCCAGGCCATTGTAAAGACCATGTCCACTATTTTCCTGCAGTGGACCGCTCAGCCCTACGGCATTTACGCCCTGCCCGCCATTATCTTTGCCTTTGTCTACTTCAACATGAAGCAGCCCTACGGCATTGTGTCCACCCTGGTGCCCGTGCTGGGCCAGAACCGCTGCAAGAGATGGTTTACGGCCATTTCTTCCGTGCTGCTGTTCGTCAACGTGTGCGCCATGTGCGCCTCTCTGGCTCAGGGTATGTTCAACCTGTCCGGCGCCGCCAAGTACCTGATGGGCTGGGATACCACCACCACCCTGCTGATCTCCATCGGCGTTCTGTTCGTGGTGCCCGCCATCATTTCCTCCATCTCCGGCATCCTCTCCGGCATCCGGATGCTGTCCGACCTGAATATGCGCCTGTACTTCATTCTGGTCATCTTCCTGATCTGTACCACCAATGTGCCCTATGTGCTCAACCTGGGCATCGAGGGCACCGGCGAGTTCATCCATACTTATTTCCAGCAGTCTCTGGCCACCGGCGTTGCCTCCGGCGATACCTTCTTCCCTGACTGGATCAACTACAACTTTGCCGTGTGGATGTCCGCCATCTGTTTTGCCCCCGTGTTTATGGGTTCCCTCTGCCGCGGCCGTACCCTGCGCGAGGTGATCCAGGTGCTGTTCTTTGGGCCTGTGATCTTCTCCATTGTGTGGATGACCTTCCTGTCCGGCACCGCCATCTATCAGGATATCGCCACCGGCCACAGCCTGACCGAGGCCATGTATAACCTGGGCCAGAACACCCTGCCCTATAAACTGTTTGATACACTGCCCTGGCCTCAGGTGTCGACCGGTCTGTACCTCATTGCGATCGTGATCTCCTTTGTTACCTACACCGACTCCTCGCTTACCGCAATGAGTACCCTGGCCTGTACCCATCCCGGCGACGAGGGCGACAAGGTCAAGGAGAATCCCATCGCCGGCGCCTTTGTTAAGATCGTGCTGGGCGGCGTGCTCATTTTCCTCACCAGCATCATGGTGTCCGTGGCCAACGTGGACGGCGCCCGTATTCTGGCCAACCTGTCCGGCTGGGTCTGCATGATCATTGAGATCATCCTCATCATCGGCGCCTTCAGGCTGATGAAGAACCCTGAAAAGTACAACTATGTGGAAAACGGTGTGCCTGACGAGGAGGGCAAACCCACCAAGAAGAACAAGATCGACTGGAAGGCTCTGTTTATCCCCGGCTATACAAAATAATAACCGGCAGTACGGGGGACATTTGCGCCCCCGTACTGCGATGTCTCTGTCTGCATGAAAGGAGGAGACAGCTCATGCAGCCATTGAAAGGGATCCGTATTTTGGATCTGACCACCATCAACCCCTTTACTGACACGGAATTTTCTGACTACGGCGCGGAAGTGATTAAGGTAGAGCGGCCCGGAAGCGGCGATACCATCCGGGACTATCCCCCCTTTATTGACGGCATCAGCGCCTATCACTGCTACACCGACCGGGGTAAGAAGAGCATTACCCTGAACCTGAAGGACGACCAGGGCAAGGAGATCCTCAAGCGCCTGGTGAAGGACGCCGACGTACTGGTGGAGAACTTCAAGAACGGCACCATGGAAAAGATGGGCCTGGGCTTTGAGGAACTCTCCAAGATCAATCCCGCCCTGGTGTACGGTAAGCTTTCCTCTTATGGCTCCGTGGGACCCCAGAAGGATTACATCGCTTACGATATTGCCGTCCAGGCCCAGAGCGGCATTATGGACGCCACCGGCTATCCCGGCGACGAACCCTCCCGGGTAGGCTGCTACGTCAGCGACCATCTGTCCTGTACTTATCTGGGTACCGCCATTGTGTTGGCCCTCTACCACGCCAAGAAGACGGGCAAGGGTCAGCGGGTGGAGGTCTCCATGCTGGACTCGGTGGTGAGCGTTATGGGAGAGAAGGTAGCCGCCCTCAACTGCGGGGAAAACGCGTCCCGCACCGGGCATCTCCATGACGCCTGGGCCCCCTACGATATCCTGCCCTGCGCCGACGGCTGGGTGGCCCTGGCCGTTACCGAAGACAGCCAGTGGGCCGCCTTCTGCCAGGCGTTCGGCAAGCCTGAGTGGGCGGAGGTCTATCCCACCAATGACAGCCGCCGGGCTGCCTATCTGGAGCGCCTGCGGCCCCAGCTGGAGGCCCTCCTGGCCAATGTGACCCGCGCCGATTTTGACAGCCGCTGCGCAGCCGCCGGCGTGCCCGCCGGACCGGTGAACACCATGGAGGAGGCCATCGAGAGCGACCACCTGAAGGCCCGCAATATGCTGCCCACCGTGGTGGACCAGCGGGTGGGCGATGTGCTCACCGTGGGCAAGGTCATCAAGTATAACGGGGCGCTGGAGGACAATTTCACCACCGCTCCGCTGCTGGGCCAGAACAACGACGAGATCCTGGGCGCCTGCTACACCCAGGAAGAACTGGCCAAGTTCCAGGCCGACGGCGTGATCTGAGGAGGTGCGGACATGGAAAAAGTACTGAGCGATATTAAGGTGCTGGACCTGACCTGCGGCCTTCCCGGCGCTATCTGCACCATGAATCTGGGCGACTGCGGCGCGGAGGTTATCAAGGTAGAGCTTCCCGCCGGCGATCCCGCCCGTGCCCGCGGCCCTCTGAAAAACGGCGCCAGCGCCCTGTTTGCCGGACTCAACCGCAACAAGAAGGGTCTGTGCCTGGACTACAATACCCCCCAGGGCGCGGAGCTGCTGCGCAAGCTGGCAGCCACCTGCGACGTGGTGGTGACCAACGGCGCTGACGTGCTGGACTATGAGACCGCCAAGGGCCTGAATCCCGGCGTGATCTATGCTTCCATCACCGGCTTCGGCGAGCAGGGCCCCCTGAAGGACCACCTGGCCGACGATCTTATCATCACCGCCATGAGCGGCATGATGGACCGCACCGGCCGCCGGGGCGAGCCCCCCATGATGCCCGGCGTGGACTTCGGCGGCTCCTACAGCGGCGTGGCCCTGCTGTCCGGCATCGTGATGGCCCTCTTCAACAAGCTGACCACCGGCGAGGGTACCAAGATAGAGGTATCCGTGCTGGACTGCATCTTCTATATGCTGGAGCTCTTTGTCATGAACTACTCCATCGACGGGAAGATCGTGGCCAAGAACGGCAACCAGGACACCGAGGTGGCTCCTCTGGGCACCTTTGCCGCCCAGGACGGCTATGCCGCCATCGCCATCAGCTCTGAGGGCCAGTGGAAGAAGTTCTGTGCCCTGGTGGGCGCCGAACAGCTGGTGGACGACCCCCGTTTTGCCGACAACGCTGCCCGGCTGGCTCACCTGGATGAGCTGATCGAGGAGATGGGCAAGATCACCGGCGCCTGGAAGAAGGATGAGCTGGTGGCCGCCATGGGCGGCAATAAGCTGGCCGGCGGCGCCCTCAAGTCTGTCAGCGAGATCATTGACGACCCCCAGATCCGGGCGGCCGAGATGATCGTGGACGGTCAGGACCCTGTCCTGGGCAGCCTGTACCGGGTGGGTACGCCCATGAAGCTGGGCGGCACCCCCCTGGACGTGACCGCTATGCCTGCTCCCGGACTGGGACAGCATACCGACGAGATCCTCAGCGCCCTGGGCCTGTCCGGCACGGAAGTGGACGGGCTGAAAGCGGCCGGGATCGTTCGTGCACATACATCTACAGTACAGTAAGGAGTGCAAATCAAAATATGAAAGCCATTGTTTGTGTAAAGCAGGTTCCCGACACCTCTGGCAAGGTGGCGGTCAATCCCGATGGTACCCTGAACCGGGCCTCTATGCAGACCATCACCAACCCCGATGACATGAACGCCGTGGAGGCCGCTCTGCGTCTGAAGGACGAGACCGGCTGCAAGGTGATCGTGGTCACCATGGGTCCTCCTCCTGCCGAGGGTATGCTCCGTGAACTGCTGGCCATGGGTGCCGACGAGGCTGTGCTGGTGTCCGCCCGTGAGTTCGGCGGTTCCGACACCTACGCCACCTCTCAGATCCTGTCCGCCGCCATCAAGAAGATCGGCCTGGACAAGGACGACGTGATCTTCTGCGGCCGTCAGGCCATCGATGGCGACACCGCTCAGGTGGGTCCCCAGATCGCCGAGAAGCTGGGCCTGCCCCAGATCTCCTATGTGGCCGACGTGACCCGTGAGGGCGAGCTGGTGGTGTGCAAGCGCATGCTGGAGGACGGTTACATGGTGGTGGAGACCACCACTCCCTGCCTGCTGACCTGCATCAAGGAGCTCAACGATCCCCGCTATATGACCATGCAGGGCATCAGCGAGTGCTACGAGAAGCCCTTCACCGTCCTGGACTTCGAGGCTCTGAAGGACGATCCCCTCATCGATCTGACCACCATTGGCCTCAAGGGCTCTCCCACCAACATCTTTAAGTCCTTTACGCCTCCCCAGAAGGGCACCGGCATGATGCTGGAGGGCAGCGGCAAAGAAACCACCGACAAGCTGGCCGGTATTCTGGCCGCCAAGCACGTGATCTAATCGAAAGGAGCACCTGAATCATGGGAACTTATAACAGTGCGGAGATTGCCGCCTTTAAAGATGTATGGGTATTCTGCGAGCAGCGCCAGGGCGTGATGATGCCCACCAGCTACGAGCTGATCTCCGAGGGCCGCAAGCTGGCCGACGAGCTGGGCGTGAACCTGTGCGGCCTGCTGGTGGGCGACAACGTGGAGCACCTGGCCAAGGACCTGGGCGGCCACGGCGCCGACAAGGTCTACCTGTGTGAATCTCCTCTGCTGAAGGACTACACCACCGACGCCTACACCAAGGTGGTGGCCGACGCTGTCCAGGCCTACAAGCCTGAGATCATGCTCTTCGGCGCCTCCAACATCGGCCGCGATCTGGCTCCCCGCTGCGCCGCCCGTCTGCACACCGGCCTGTGCGCCGACTGCACCCACCTGGATGTGGATGTGGCCAAGTATGTGGAGTTCCTGCGTGAGAGCTCCACTCTGGACGTGGACGGCACCAACTGGGATATGGCCAACCGTGACCTGAAGATGACCCGTCCCGCCTTCGGCGGCCACCTGATGGCCACCATCATCTGCCCCCGCTTCCGTCCCGCCATGGCCACCGTCCGTCCCGGCGTGATGAAGAAGAACGCCTATGACGAGGCCAAGGCCAACGCCGTGGAGATCGTCCGCCCCCAGGTCACCCTGGGCGAGGCCGACCTGCACACCCGGGTCCGCGAGATCGTCAAGGAGACCCGCAAGCTGGTGGACCTGACCGGCGCTGATGTGGTGGTGTCCGTGGGCCGCGGCATCTCCTCCAACATTGAGAAGGGCATCAAGCTGGCCGAGGAGCTGGCTGAGGTCCTGGGCGGCGTGGTTGGTTCCTCCCGCCCTGTGGTGGACAACGGCTGGATGACCGCCGACCACCAGGTGGGCCAGACCGGCAAGACCGTTCACCCCCGCCTCTACATTGCCCTGGGCATTTCCGGCGCCATTCAGCACCAGGCCGGTATGCAGGATTCCGAGCACATCATCGCCGTGAACAAGAATTCCAGCGCCCCCATCTTCCAGGTGGCCGACTACGGCATCTGCGGCGACCTGTTCAAGGTGGTCCCCGAGATGATCGCATCTTTCAAGGCCGCCAAGGCCGAGGCCTGAGACGGGCAGAGTAATACAGGAGGTAAAAAACATGGCTTTTCAGCTGACAAAGACCCAGAAAATGGTCCAGTCCCTGGCCAAGGAGTTTGCAGATAAAGAACTGGCCCCCATTGCGGCCGAGATGGACAAAAATGAGCGTATGGAGCCTGCCGTTCTGGAGAAGCTCGCCAAGATGGGCTTCATGGGCATCGGCGTGCCCAAGGAGTACGGCGGCGCCGGCTTCGGCATGATGGAGAAGTCCCTCATGGTCACCGAGCTGGCCAAGCAGTGCGCCAGCACCGCCGAGGTGATGGCCGTGCACACCATGGCCATCACCGGCATCATCAAGTACGGCACCCCCGAGCAGAAAGAGAAATACCTGACTGGCTCCGCCAAGGGCTGGATCGCCGGCTTTGCCCTCACCGAGCCCAACGCCGGCTCCGACGCCGCCAATGTCCAGACCACCGCTGTGCTGGACGGCGATGAGTGGGTCATCAATGGCTCCAAGTGCTTCATCTCCAACATGGGCCCCAGCGAGGGCGACTTCGTCACCATCCTGGCCGTCACCGATCCCACCAAGGGTTACAGCGGCATGTCCACCATCATCGTGGACCGGGATACCCCCGGCTTCATCATCGGCAAGCGTGAGGAGAAGATGGGCATCCGGGCCGCCGACGTGTCCGAGCTGATCTTCGAGAACTGCCGCGTGCCCAAGAGCAACCTGCTGGGCAAGGAAGGCAAGGGCTTTAAGATCTTCATGGAGGCCCTGGACGGCGGCCGTATCGGCATGGCCTCCCAGGCTCTGGGTATTGCCGAGGAGGCCCTGCGCCTGTCCAAGGATTACCTGAAGGTCCGCGTTCAGTTCGGCAAGCCCCTGGAGAAGCAGCAGGGTCTGCAGTGGTACATCGCCGACATGGCTACCAAGGTGTCCGCTGCCCGTGCGCTGATTTACGAGGCCGCCATGACCATGGATCGGGGCGAGAACTGCACCGAGATCGCCGCCATCGCCAAGTACTATGCCTCTGAGATGGCTGTGGAGGTCACCAACAAGGCCCTGCAGATCTACTCCGGCTACGGCTATATGCGGGACTACCCCCTGGAGCGTATGTACCGCGACGCCCGTATCGTGCCGATCTACGAGGGTACTTCCGAGATCCAGAAGAATATCATCGCCCGTGAGGAACTGAAGAAGTAATTGCTCCTGCGGGAGAGAGAGCACCACAGATCCACCGTGGTGCTCTCTCGTATATTAGAACGGGAGGTAAGCAATGGAACGAGTCAATCTGGCCGAGCTGTTGGTGGGACAGCGGATGGAGCCCCGCTATCTGGAGTACAACTGGCGGGATGTCGCCCTTTACGCCCTGGCTGTGGGCGCCAAGCAGGACGATCTGATGTATACCTATGAGAAAAATATGAAGGCGCTGCCCACCTACGGCACCATCCCTTACTGGGGCACCATCAACGTGCGCCCCTATCAGTGGATGCCCCTGCCCGCCTCCATGCTGGCCAACGAGATCATCAAGCCCACCATTTCCTTCCTGAACATGGACCATGAGATCATCATGCACCGGCCCATCGACCCCATCAAGGGTACCTTCCAGTACCAAGATCGGATCACCGATGTGTACGACCGGGGAGAAGGCCGGGGCGCTGTGGTAAAGACCCAGCTGGACGTGCGGGACGAGGCGGGCAACCTGGTGTGTACCAACCGCTCCACCACCTTCTTCCATGAGGCGGGCGGTTTCGGCGGCCCTCCCATGCCCAAGAGCGATGTGGTCATTCCCGACCGGGCTCCCGACTATGAGGAGGAGGACTATATCAGCCCCGTGCAGCATCTGCTCTACCGGCTCACCGGCGACACCAATTTGATTCACGTGGACCCCGATTATGCCCGCAAGATGGGCCTTGAGAGCTCCTGTATGCAGGGCCTTTGCTCCTTCGGCTTCTCCTGCCGGATGGCCATCGGGGCTCTGATCCCCGGCCAGCCCGAGCGGATGCGCCGTATGGCGGCCCAGATGACCTCTGTCCTCTACCCGGGCACCCCGGTGAAGTTCCAGCTGTGGAAGATGGAGGAGGGGAAGGCCTGCTTCCGCTTCCTCAATCAGACCACCGGGAAAGCAGTGCTGGACCGCGGCGTATTCCAGTGGGCATGAGGCGCCCCGCGAGAGGAGAAGCATGATATATGGATTTTCGGAAACTCTATGAAGAGAAGCTGACCACCCCGGAACAGGCGGTGTCCGTGGTTCGTTCCGGCGACTGGGTGGATTACGGCTGGTGCACCGGCACGCCCCGGGTACTTGACCGCGCCCTGGCGGCCCGTTATACTGAACTGAGCGATGTAAAGGTGCGTGGCGGCGTGCTGTTTGAAAAGCCCGCCATCATGCAGGTGCCCGACGTGGCGGAGCACTTCACCTGGAACTCCTGGCATATGTCCGGCGTGGAGCGCAAGATGATCGCCGAGGGCGCCAGCTTCTATATCCCCCTGCGTTATTCTGAAATGCCCGGCTACTACCGCAATATGGCCGAGCCCATCCGGGCGGCCATGTTCCAGGTGGCTCCCATGGACAAGGCGGGCTACTTCAACTTCGGCCCCAACGCTTCCCACCTGAAGACCCTGTGCGAGCAGGCGGAGATGGTGATCGTGGAAGTCAATGAGAATATGCCCCGCTGCCTGGGCGGCGTGGGCGAGGGCGTCCACATCTCCGACGTCACCTATGTGGTGGAAGGGGAGAACGCCCCCATGTGGACCCTAGGTGCCGGCGCGCCCACCGAGGTGGATCAGGCGGTGGCCAAGTTGATCGTGGCGGAGATCCCCAACGGGGCCTGCCTCCAGCTGGGCATCGGCGGTATGCCCAACGCCGTGGGCTCCATGATTGCCCAGTCCGATCTGAAGGACCTGGGCGTCCACACCGAGATGTATGTGGACGGCTTTGTGGACATGGCCATGGCGGGTAAGCTCACCGGCAGCCGGAAGAGCATCGACCGGGGACGGCAGACCTATGCCTTTGCCGCCGGTAGCCAGAAGCTGTACGACTATCTGGACAACAACCCGGCCTGCATGAGCACTCCGGTGGACTACACCAACGACGTGCGGGTGGTGTCCCAGCTGGACAACTTCATCTCCATCAACAACGCGGTGGACGTGGACCTGTTCGGCCAGGTCAATGCCGAGACCTCCGGCACCAAGCACATCTCCGGCGCCGGCGGGCAGCTGGACTTTGTGCTGGGCGCCTACCTGTCCAAGGGCGGCAAGAGCTTTATCTGCTGCTCCTCCACTGTGAAGAGCAAGGACGGCACGCTGGAGTCCCGTATCCGGCCCACCCTGCGGGAGGGCTCCGTGGTCACCGACACCCGTACCAATATCCACTATCTGGTCACTGAGTACGGCATTGCCAACCTGAAGGGGCTGGCTACCTGGCAGCGGGCGGAGGCCATCATCGGCGTGGCCCACCCCGATTTCCGGGAGGAGCTGATCGCCCAGGCCGGGGCCATGGGCATCTGGCGCAGGTCCAATCAACGCTGATCTAATCTGAGTAAGAAACGGAGCTCACACCATGCGATACGAAGGCAACATCTACCGCCCTCCCGGCGAACGAAACAGCTATTTGCTCCAGGTCACCGTGGGGTGCTCCCACAATGCCTGCGCGTTTTGCGGCATGTACAAGGACAAGCGCTACCATGTGCGGCCTATCCGGGATATCCTGGAGGACATCCTGATGGCAAAGGAATACTACGGCGACGTTTCCCGGGTGTTCCTGTGTGACGGCGACGCCATCGGCCTGCCCACGGAGGATCTGCTGCGCATCCTCAAGGCCCTGTATCTCACATTCCCGTCGCTGCAGAAGGTAGCCACCTTCGCCGGGCCCCGGCCCACCCTGAAAAAGACCCCGGAGGAGCTGCGCGCCCTGCGGGAGGCCGGCCTGACCCGGGTCTACCTGGGTGTAGAGAGCGGGAGTGACGCCCTGCTGAAGGAGATGGTCAAGGGGGTCACCGCGGAAGAGATGCTGCGGGCGGGTACCATGCTGCGGGAGGCGGGGCTGGACCTGTGGGCCATGATCCTGCTGGGTCTGGACGGCCACGGCGCGGGTCTGGAGCACGCCAGGGCCAGCACCGAGATCATCAACGCCATGAAGCCCCGGCACCTGTCCCTGCTCTCTCTGGTCATGGAGCCGGGTACCCGGCTGTATCGCTACTGGAAGAGCGGGAAATTCGTCCAGTGCACGCCGGAGGAGATCCTGCAGCAGGTGCGGTATATGGTGGCCAACCTGACGGTGGACCCCCTCCACTTCACCTGCGATCATGCCTCTAATTACCTGCCCCTCAAGGGGACGCTCAGCCAGGAGCGGGAGGGATTTCTGGCCGCGATCGACAGCGCCCTGGCAGGCCAGCTGCGGATTCGTCCCGAGGCCAGCCGCCGGGTGTGATATGCGGATTTGACAGGCGGTCCGGCTTCAGGCTGGGCCGCCTGTTCTGTCTTAATTATGATGAAATAAGGAGTTTATACCATGAAGCAGACCTTTCGCGGAACCGAGACCTATGTGGCCTCCCAGGAGCTGCAGGAGGCGGTCAATATTGCGCTGGCCCTGGGCAAGCCCCTGCTGATCAAGGGCGAGCCGGGTACCGGCAAAACTGTGCTGGCCCAGGCCATTGCCGAATCCATGGACCGGCAGCTCATTACCTGGAGCGTCAAATCCACCACCAAGGCCCAGGACGGCCTGTATGTCTACGACGTGGTGCAGCGTCTCTACGACAGCCAGTTCGGCGAGGCCGTGGACGACATCGCCAAATATATCAAGCTGGGCAAGCTGGGCGAGGCCTTCCAGTCGGAAGAGCAGGTGGTCCTGCTCATCGATGAGGTGGACAAGGCCGATCTGGAGTTCCCCAACGACCTGCTGTGGGAGCTGGACCGGATGGAGTTCTATGTGCCTGAGACCAAGGAGACCGTCAAGGCCAGGCAGCGCCCGGTGGTCATCATTACCTCCAATGCCGAGAAGGAGCTGCCCGACGCCTTCCTGCGCCGGTGTATCTTCCACTATATCCAGTTCCCGGACGCCCAGCAGATGGAGAAAATCGTAAAAGTCCATCTGGGGGATGTGGATCAGATCCTGCTCTCTCAGGTGATCGAGGCCTTCTACTGGCTGCGTTCCCTGCGGGGCCTGGAGAAGCGGCCCAGCACATCTGAGCTGATCGACTGGGTGCAGGCCCTCATTCTGGGGGGCATCGATCCCGAGCGCATCACGTCGGAACTGCCCTTCCTGGGGGTGCTGCTGAAAAAGGAGAAGGATGTGCGTCTGGTTCGGGAAAAGCTGAGGTAAGATATGTTTACATCCTTTTTTTATCTGCTGCGTGCCAGAGGGGTGCCCGTCTCGCTGGATGAGTGGATGACGCTGATGGAGGCGCTGAAGCAGGGGCTCCACGGCATGACGCTGATGGGATTTTACAGCACCTGCCGGGCGGTACTGGTCAAGAGCGAGGCGCGGTATGACGACTTTGACCGGGCTTTCCTGGAGTTCTTCGGCGACATTGCCCGGAATACCCGGGAGCTGCCTCCGGAGCTGCTGGAGTGGCTCAACGGCCCGGAGCTGGAGGCGCTGGATCATTTGGAACAGTTCCAGCGGCTGATGGAGCAGAACGGCCTGAGCATGGAAGAGGTGCTCAAGCGGTTTGAGGAGCGGCTGAAGGATCAGGACGGCGAGCACAACGGCGGCAGCAAGTGGATCGGCCGGGATGGCTTCAGCCCCTTCGGCAACAACGGCAAGAAGCTGGGAGGCATCCGGGTGGGAGGACAGAGCCGCAACCGCTCGGCCTTTATGGTGGCGGGGGAGAGGCGGTTCCGGGACTTCCGCCAGGACAACACCCTGGACATCCGCCAGTTCCAGATGGCCTTCCGCAAGCTGCGCCAGCTCTCGGTCCAGGCTGAGCCGGACCGCACGGAGCTGGATGTGGACGCCACCATCCGGGAGACCGGCGACAACGCCGGGCGGTTGAAGGTGGTCTACCAGCGTCCCCGGAAGAATAGCATCAAGGTGCTTCTGCTGATGGACTCCGGCGGCTCCATGGACTACTATGCCGGGCTGTGCAGCCAGCTGTTCCAGGCGGCGGAGCGGTCCAACACCTTTAAAGATCTGAAGGTCTACTATTTCCACAACTGCATCTATGAGCGCCTCCATCTGGAGCCCACCCTCTTTGATATCGGGGAGGATACCGACAGCGTGCTGTCCAATCTGGACAGTGAGTATCGGGTCATCGTGGTGGGGGACGCCATGATGGCGCCGGAGGAGCTGTATTATCCCAAATATGACTGGCGTGCCAGAAGTTATGGCAAACAGGCCGGCATCGATTATCTGAAGCAATTAAAAGAACGATACGCCCATATCATTTGGCTGAATCCCCAGCCCAGAGCGGAGCTGTCCTCCTATTGGGCCACCACCTATGATGAACTGGCCAAGATCTTTGATATGTATGACCTGACTGTGGATGGCCTGGAGCGGGGCATTGAACGGCTGCTGGTCCGCTACTGATCGCCACGGGGGCGGGAGGTTGAGAAATTGACAAAGCTGCAAACGGTATCCCTGGTGGGGCTGCTGGTCTACTTTGCCGTGCTGCTGCTGGCAGTATCCAGAGAAAAGAAAAATCACTCGGTATTGGATTATTTCTTTGCCGGGCGCACATTGCCCGCCTGGGCGCTGTCAATCACCTTTATCGCGTCGTGGTGGGGGGCCGGTTCCGCTTTGTCTACGGCGGATCTGGCCTATCAACAGGGTCTGGGCGCCTTCTGGTATTACGGCGTGCCGGTACTGCTGTCCACGCTGCTGATCACCATTGCCGCCAAGGCCATCCGGCGGGTGGGGTTCCTGACTCAGGGGAAGATGATGGAGGAACGCTATTCCAAAGGGGTCTCCAAAATGCTTTCCGTCATGATCCTGCTTTTCATGACCTTTTCCGCCGCCTCCCAGATGGTGGGCGTAGGCAATTTTTTCGGTACCTATCTGGGGCTGGATTATGAAGCGGCCGTGCTGCTGGGCACATTGATCGTCCTGATCTATTCGCTGTTTGGCGGGTTTCGGGGTGTGGTGCTCACCGACATCATTCAATTCTGGCTGCTGGTGCTGGCGGCGGTGGCGGTCTTTGGGATCGCCATGTTCCATGCCGGGGGGATAGACGGGATCGGCCAGGCTGCTCAGTCGGCAGGCAAGCAGGACTATATGAGCATCATGGCAGGCGCCGGCGACTATATCGTGTATATCATTACCTTTGGCTGTGCGTGGACCATACAGGCAAATGTATGGCAGCGCATCTCCGCCACAAAAACAAGTCGGGACGCGCGGCGAATGGCCATGATCGGCTTTTTTGCCTATATCCCTCTTTACCTGATCGTGGTGCTCAGCGGCATGGCGGCCTTTGTGCTCTTTGACGCTATGCCGGAGGGCGGCGTGGTCACAGCCATCGTCATGGATTATATGCCCCCGGCGCTGGGCGCATTGGTGTTTGTGGGGATCTCTGCCGCCATCATGTCCACCATGGATTCCCTCATCAATACCGGAGCCATGACCCTGACCATCGACCTGAACCTCAGACCGATGGAGGAGCAGGCGCAGCTGCGCTTTTCCCGGATCGCCACCCTCTGCGTAACTGCCGCGGCCCTTCTGATTGCGTTGAAGATCCGTTCCATTCTGGAAATCGCGTGGATCGCCTCTGATATGATTACCACCGGGGCGTTTATTCCGCTCATTGCCGGCTTTATCTGGCGGAGAGGGAACAGGCAGGGCGCATTGGCGGCCATGCTCTCCGGCCTGGCGTACTGCGGATATCATTTGATGATCCAGTTGGGGGTACCGCTGCCGAGTTTCTGGGAACAGCAGTCTGCATTGCGGATCGTGCTGGGCGTGGCAGGGTCGGCGCTGGTATATGTGCTGGTCAGTTTGTGTACCCCGCCGGATTATGAGTGGGCAAATCGCTTTATGGATCAAACAGGTTGATACAAATAGCGGAATGGTTCTATGGAGTTTCCCCAAAAGGTCCGCTTTCATTCAAACAAAAACCCCTGGAACCGTGTGGTTCCAGGGGGACGTCATACAACAAGGCTAAAACCTGTTTTTAGGCAAAACAAAATCCCCTGAAGCCTTGCGGCTTCAGGGGATTGGTCTGGTGGACGATACAGGACTTGAATTAAAAAATGCTGATTATTGTGCGTAAATTGCTGTCATTGCCTGTATTTTTGCCGCTTGCAATTTTGGATAAGTGTAAATAGTGGGTATGACTGTAAAGGGTAGAAAAGCGGCTAAAGGGTATTTTGAAGGGTCAAAAAGGGTCAGGCCTTAGGCGGTGTCAGGGGTCGATATAATAGACTTGTCCGGTGGTCTTGTCAGTAACCACGATCAGCGCCCCGGCCAGCTCGATTTTCAGTGTGGCGGTGTTTGCGGAAGTCCGGGCAATACAGCGGGCTTTCATCTGCTCCAGCGTGGGCTGCTGGGT
Source organism: Clostridiales bacterium (assembly GCA_022785125.1). GTDB lineage: Bacteria > Bacillota > Clostridia > Oscillospirales > Oscillospiraceae > Flavonifractor > Flavonifractor porci. Next base: position 18,499 of record JALFRA010000034.1, on the reverse strand, counting down.
GGTGAGTTTCCGGGTGGTGGTATAGCTGTACTCGGTTCCGGTGGTCTTGTCCGTTACGGTGGTTTCTGCGCCCTCCAGGACGATTTTTACAGTAGAGGTGTCGAATAGTACCACAGCCTTTTGCACAGCCTGTACGTCCGCTGTGGAGGCGCTGGAGGGGCGTTCCGGTGCTGTTGCGCATCCAGTAAGAACACCGATCAGAATAGCAAGTGCACAAGCAAGGGGAACGATTTTAAATCTTTTCATTGCTTATTCTCCTTTATTTGCTTTTAAGTTCAATTTGGTAATATCCATGAGAAGCTGCCGCTTATACCTATTCTGGTAGTAAGAAAACTTATTTAAGTGCTTGCTGTACGTTTTTCGCCACATCCCGCTCGGCTTTTCAGGTTGGTAATCCATAAAGGTGAAGCCATCTATAAAAAAAGGTGACGGAAGAAGGTTTTTGCTGACGTACTTCATACCACGGCAATAATCTGTCGTGGAATCTCTTGTTTTTTGTTGGCTGCGGTAGTTCAGTCTGGCGCACTGGCGGCAAAGAAACAGGTTTTCCTTCAGGTACAGATACCGTACCCTTTCCCCACACTGAGGGCACAGAAAAAAGGTCTGTGGCTTTCCCCCATAACCGTTTGGCTTGTGTGATAGTTTTACCATTGTGCCTTCTCCCCAGCTTGTTGGGTAAATGCAGGCGGTTGTACCCTCTGTGTTGATCTCTATGGGCGTGTCTCCCAGGACTTCACATCCACAACGGATAATACCCAATGATGTGCCCATTGGCAGCTCAAAGGAATCAATCCGGGGTGTACGCTCCACCTGTCCGTGGCTACGGTTCCAGCCTCCGGCGTTGCTTTGGTAGTACATTTCTTTTCCCTCGTTTTATGCCTAAATACATTGAAAACTGTGGGTGTATCTCCACCGGGTGGAGGTTGAGTGGAAGCGCCTCCACCGGCTATATCCCCACTCCCACAAGGGATTGCGGGTTTTGGTGGAGGCGGTGGAGCTATTTCCCCAAAAGTCCCTATAGGGTTTTAATTTTTTCCGATTTTTTTAAACAATAGGAAAGTAGCTCCACCTCCACCTAGTAGCTCCACCTTTTAAGTCATGCAACACCCTGCCACACGTTGCAGGTCTTTGTCTTTTTTCGGGATAGTCCCCGATTTTCCAGGGCTGCATTGAAGTCAGGCAGACGGCGCACGTAGTCCCCCGAATTTTCCGCCCATTGGCGGTAACGCTGGTACAGTTCAGAGGATGGAACCCACACACCTGGCCCCAGGGTGCAGCACTCCGCCAGGAAGTTGCCCACCCAGTCCTCCTGCCCTCGGTATGTTTCTGTGGCTTCCTCCACCACATCCGGGGTCTGGAGCTGGTAGCCGTTGCGTGCAAAGTTCACAGCTCCTTCAATGGCCCAGGACAGGATAGACGGCCCGGCATCTCGCACCAGAATGTCACCATAGTTTGACCGGCTCCCCTGTGTGGGGATGGTGGCACGGAAGGGTACCACGATCAGCCGCCGCCAGGTGCCGGGGTCGGTGCTGCCAACACGGGGTAGATGGTTGGTAAACAGGCACAAGGTATGGGAGGGGGTGATGGTCTCCGGGGCCTTGTACTTTTCTTCGATGGTGATCCGGTCGGTAGAGCATACCTTTTTCACCGTGGCAACGGATAGCCGCCGCCCTTCCTCCAGCTCTCCGGCAATCACAAGGCGCTTGCCTCGCAGGGTTGCCAGGGCTGCGCCTCTGTTCTGCTTGTCGGTAGTAAAGGTGTCGATGTCGATACTTCCGGCATAGTCACCCAGGACAGCGGCCAGGGCATTAAAAAAGGTGCTTTTGCCGTTGCGGCCCGCTCCGTGGGCCAGGATCAGCCCTTCATGGTAGACTTTGCCGTGGAGGGCCATACCCGCCACAAGCTGGAGGAATCCCCGCAAGCTGTTGTCCCCCTGGGTGATGGTGTCCAGGAAGGTGTCCCACATCTGCGCCCCCTGTTCTCCGGGGGAGGCGGTGGTGATCTGGCTACATCGTGCTGCCCGGTCATGGGGCCGTAGCGCCCCAGTGGTTAGGTCAATAATCCCGGCGGGGGTGTTCAGGTCTGCCGGGTTTGCGTCCAGGGTGTCGGCCTTAACCACAAAGGCGGGCTTTGCCAGCTCCAGCATACTTTTCAGCCGTCCGGCGCTGCGGGTCCGCTTTGTGTGGGTAAGGTATGCCTTTGCACTTGCGGCCCGATTGGTGGCCCGCTCCATGTCCTCCGGCTTGCTTCTACCCTCCGCCTCTGTTGCCTTTGCCTCTGCCATAGCTACAAGAGCGGCGCGGTTCTCCCGCTGTGCATCTGCCAGCATTTCCCCGGATAGCTCGGTTGCCAGGGTGAGGGCCTTGTGGTCGCTGCGCTCCCAGCGTTGACTGTTCCACACCATCCAGCCCAGGGCATCGGAAAAGAGAAGGGTGTCCCGGTATATCTGGATAAATGCCTCAGAGTTGCCAGCGTCCGAAAAGTCCGGCGGTCTGACTTGCTCCGGCGAGCATTTAGGGGGTGTTATCAGGGCATTTTTGGGTAATTTTTGGGGGTATGTATGCGGCTCATAGGAGGCGCTGCAAGTACGGATAGCCTCCGCAATGGTCAAGGCCCCATAGGTGCTGCCGCTCTGCCGCCTGTCCCATTTCTCCCGCATCAGGCCGGACGATCTGAAAAGTCTGTCCATCTGTCCGGCGTTGCATCCTGTCCAAAAGGCCAGGGCGTTGCAGAGGGCCATGTCTGCCTCTGAATGACTGCCATAGCCGGAAGTGTCCCCGTTCCACAGGGCGGCAAATGCGGCCCCGTTGCGGGCGTTGTGAGCCTTTGTGATGATCTCGGTATCCGACAGGTCAAGGGGTGCCTGGGGCGCTCTGGTGGCCTCTGGAGTGGTTCGAGCGGGGCGCACCATGTAGCGGTCGAGGATGGTCTGCAATGCCTCCGCCCGCTCGTGGACGGGGAAAGCACCCGCCCAGGGTTCAGAGTTGCCGGTGACGGTCAAAAACTTGTTGGTAGCGCCAGAAACATAGATTTCCAGCCCTTGTTTTGCGTTCATGGTGTAATAGCGGGCCTTGTCGTAGGTAAAACCGGCGGCTTTGAAGAATATCCTTACCCCTTGCCCGCTGGGGCTTGTTTCGGTGTAGCTCTCCATTGTGGAAACAATGTCCACAGCAAGAGGGGAGGGGGTGCCGTCCTCCGCTATACAGTGGTCAATGTCAACGGCACACAAGCTGTCAAACACACCCACACCCAGGCCGTCATATCTGCCCCGCTCCAGGGCGTTTAGAGCCGTCTGGTAGCCGGTGAAGGTGCTGGGGTTGTTGGACATAGCCCCGCCCCCGGTTCGGGGGTTGTACGGTACTTTGGTAGGCTTGTCCCGGCCCTCTCGCTGTTCGTATCTCCACACGCACCAGCGCCCGCTGTCTTTCAGTTCTTGGGGCAGTCCGTCCGGGAAAAACCTAGTCAAGCCGCCGCCCCCTCAGTTTTACCGCTGTGGCAACCCTGGTGATCTCCGCCGCCCGGTGGAGCATGGACTTGTAAAACAGTTCCACATCCTCCTGGGTTTCAGGCAGATAATAGCCGTTCTGGTTGTCAGCCAGGATCTGAGCGCCCCGCAAGCGTTCCGCCTGAATGAGTTGGCGGACTTGGCGGGCGGGCAGCTCGGTGAGGGTCACCAAATGCTGGAGCGGGACGGCGTTCTCTGCGCCGTGGGATAAAAGCCGCTCGATTTTTCCCGGTTGCCTGCCGGTTGGCTGTGTGGTATTCTGATAAATGGAAGTGGAGGCCCTGCCATAAGTCCCCGTTTCCGCCTGCCGTCCTGGTGCTGCAACACTGGGACGGCTCTTTTTTGTCTTACTCATATATTCACCTCTGCTTGTGTCTGTCTGGAGATCCATTCCCGCAATCCGTCCACACTAATCAAAGTGCGGCTGCCCAGCTTAAAGGAAGGGAATCCGCCTTGATTGATAAGGTCATAAACCTTTGGCCTGCTGATACCCAGCAGACGGGCACACTCCGCCGGGGATACGGCCAGGGGGTCTAGTTTGTCTGCCATTAGCTCACCTCCTTTGCAAGCCGCTGAATGATAGCGAAGATTTTCGCCTTTTCATCCTGGGGCAGCTCCTTGCGAAGTTTCCGGGAAAAGCTGCAATCCGCCATTCCTAGAGCGTCCGCGATCTGCCAGAGTTTCACCCCGGCCCCTGCCGCTGTGCGTCTAATATCCTGGTTGCTCATTTTGATGTCACCTCCATGTTGTTGTTGCAAACGTCCTTTGCGTCTGCTATAATTATTATAGTGCAACATCAACGTACTTGCAACACACAAGAACACATATATCAGATATGCAAACTAATAGAACATACAGGGATTGGAGTGAGACATTTGGCAAGGAAAAAGGTATCTGATGATTTTAAGGTGTTTTCAGAGCGCCTTTCGATTCTCATGAAAGAAAGAAACTTAAAGCAGAAAGATTTAGCTGACTATCTTGGAGTAAAACGTCAAACCGTTAGCCTGTACATGACGGGACAATCTATGCCAGACGCAGAGTTACTTAAAAAGATAGCTGTATATTTTGAAGTATCTGCTGACTGGATACTAGGTTTAAGCGATGTAAAAATGGTGAACGCTGATGTCCAAAGCATTTGTAGATATACCGGCCTATCCGAAGAAAGTATTGACTATACTCATCGCTTGAAGGTTAGCCAACAAAACGATTTACTGTTTATTCTAAATACATTGTTTGGATGGGAAACATTTGACGTGCTAATCAATACAATTCAGGAAATACGAGAATTGCAAAAGTCTAGAATTGAATATGGTTCTTTCGAATATGAAGCTGAAAGCAGTGCGATAGAACAAGCACAAGCGTTATTAGATGCGGCTGGAGTTTCAAATTATGAGATTATCGATCGTGATACTTTAATGATGTACAAGCAACGCTGTTTAGAGGGGATATTTGCAGCCAGTATGGATATTCTTCTTTATTCTGACAGTGGCCCACTAAATATGAGCTACAAAGTGCCGTATGGTAAGCTTCTTGTAGATGCCGTTAAAGATATAAGAAAGGCATCAAAAAAATAAAACCGCCCCCGGTGCTGCGAACACCAGGGACGGCTATAAGGGCAGTAAACTTTGACGGCCTACTGCCCTCCCATTCTATCAATTTAAGGGAGGAATTGCAATGCCAAGAAAGAGCAACACCAGAGGGGCCCAGGGGGCCGGGACGATCCGCCAGCGAAAGGACGGACGATGGGAGGCCCGTTATACGGTGGGCCGTGATCCCGGCACCGGGAAGCAGATACAGCGGTCAGTCTATGGGGCCACTCAGCAGGAAGTGAGGAAGAAGCTGGCCCAGCTTACTACCGCCCTCGATAACGGCACCTATAAGGAGCCCTGCAAGATGACGGTGGGCCAATGGCTGGACATTTGGACGGCGGACTATATGGGCGGCGTAAAGCCCTCCACCACTTTTCTCTATGGGGAACAGATACGGCTATATATCAAGCCCGCCCTGGGTGCGGTGAAGCTGGAGGCCCTGAACACCCACACCATTCAGGGCTTTTACAACGGCCTGAGCATCGAGCGGGAAGGGGGCAAGGCACTGTCCCCCAAGTCCGTAAAGAACATCCACGGCATCCTCCACAAGGCGCTCCAGCAGGCCGTGGCGGTGGGATATATCCGCTTCAATCCGGCGGACGCTTGCACCCTCCCCAGGGTGGAGAAAAAGGAGATAAGCCCGCTCGATGAAGAACAGATAGCAGCCTTCCTAAAGGCCATAGAGGGGCACCGGCACGAACTGCTTTATAAGGTAGCCCTGTTTACCGGCATGAGGGAGGGGGAGGTACTGGGGCTCATGTGGGATTGTGTGGACTTTGAGAAGGGCACCATTACCATCAAGCGCCAGCTCCGTCGGGAACAGAAAAAGGGCGGGGCCTACTACATTACCACACCAAAGAACGGAAAGCCCCGTACCATCACCCCTGCCCCCTGGGTGATGAAGCTGCTCCGTTCTCAAAAGGCCAGACAGGCGGAGCAACAGCTAAAAATGGGCCCGCTGTGGGAGAACTCCGGGATGGTGTTTACCAATGAGACGGGTGGGTATCTCTCTTACCGGACGGTGTACGATTGCTTCAAGCGCATTGTGGCCCAGATGGGCACCCCGTCCACCCGGTTTCACGATCTGCGCCACACCTTTGCCGTGGCATCCCTTCGAGCGGGGGACGATATCAAGACTGTCCAGGGCAACCTGGGGCACCACACGGCGGCATTTACCCTGGACGTATACGGCCATGTCACGGAACAGATGAAGAAGGACAGCGCCCAGCGCATGGAGGGGTTCATAAAAGGTGTTTTGAACCTGTAAAGGGTCAATTAAAGGGTCATTCCCTGATTTTAGACAGCAAAAAAGCCCTGGAACCGTTGAGGCTCTAGGGCTTTACTCTGGTGGACGATACAGGACTTGAACCTGTGACCTCCCGCACGTCAAGCGGATGCTCTACCAGCTGAGCTAATCGTCCGAACAGCATGGACTATTATAGCGAAAATAAAGACGCTTGTCAACACTTTTTTGAAATTTCTCTTTTCAAGGCCGCAAAGCGCTGGTATACTGAGAAAAACGCCGTAAACAAGGAGGAAATGGTATGGCAGGACGGGTGGTTCTCATTACCGGCGGCAGCCGGGGCATCGGTGCGGCGGCGGCCCGGCGGTTTGCCGCCGGGGGCGACCGGGTGGTGGTCAACTACTGCCGCTCTAAAGAGAAAGCAGAGACCCTGGCGGCGGAGATCGGCGGCTGGGCGATCCAGGCCGACGTGTCCGACCCGGTCCAGGTACAAAATATGGTTGACAATGTGTTGGATAAATTTTGTCAACTTGACATTCTGATATGCAACGCTGGCATCGCCCAGCAGAAATTGTTTGGCGATCTGACGGACGAGGACTGGCGGCGGATGTTTGCCGTTAATGTGGACGGAATGTTCTACACCATCCGGGCGGCGCTGCCCCATTTGATCCATCGGAAGGCGGGGAAAATTTTGACGCTGTCCTCCATGTGGGGACAGGTGGGCGGCTCCTGCGAAGTGGCCTATTCTGCCGCAAAAGCTGCTGTTATTGGGCTTACAAAGGCCCTTGCCAAGGAGGTTGGGCCCTCTGGGATCACGGTGAACTGTGTGTCTCCCGGAGTCATTGACACCGAGATGAATGGCAACCTGGGCCCTGAGGACCTGGCTGTCCTGGCGGAGGAGACCCCCCTGGAGCGCATCGGCCGGCCGGAGGATGTTGCGGAAGCCTTGTGGTTCCTGGCTTCCGACGCTGCAAACTTTATCACGGGACAGGTTTTGTCCCCCAATGGCGGGTTGATCATCTGAAATTGCCTGATTACATTCGCAGATTGTTCATAATTTACACAAGGGCTGCCTGTGGAGGGGCGGCCCTTGTGCATTTTTGAGGTTGACAATTTCCGGCGACACGCATATAATTGTCAACAACTTCTTGAAGGAGGAATGAACGATGAAAAAGTCTCGCATCCTGTCTCTTGCGCTGGCGGGTGCGCTCAGCTTCTCCATGCTGGCCGGCTGCGGCGGCGGCAATGAGGGCGGCTCCGCCAATACTCCCTCCGGCGGCAATGGGACCACCGGCGGCAATACTGAGGGCACCATTCAGATCGGCGGCATCGGTCCTCTGACCGGCTCCGCTGCTGTTTACGGCCTGGCCACCAAGCAGGGCGCCGAAATTGCCATTCAGGAGATCAACGCTCTGGGCGGCCTGCAGTTCTCCCTGAACTCCCAGGACGATGAGGGCGACATTGAGAAGGCGGTCAACGCCTACGGCAAGCTGAAGGACGACGGCGCCAAGATCATCTACGGCTGCACCACCACCAACCCCTGTGTGGCCGTGGCCGCCGAGACCTTCAATGACCGCTACTTCCAGCTGACCCCCTCCGCCTCTTCCACCGACGTGACCGCGGGTAAGGACAACGTGTTCCAGGTGTGCTTTACCGACCCCAACCAGGGCGTGACCGCTGCCAACTACATTAAGGACAACAATCTGGGCACCAAGGTCGCTGTCATCTACAACAACGGCGACGCCTACTCCACCGGCATCTACAATGCCTTCCAGGCCACCGCCAAGGAGATCGGACTGGAGGTTGTGACCGTTCAGACCTTCCCCGATGACACTAACACCGACTTCAACGTGCAGCTGAACGCTGCCAAGGACGCCGGCGCCGACCTGGTGTTCATGCCCATCTACTACACCCCCGCCTCCCTGATCCTGTCCCAGGCCAAGAGCATGGGCTATGAGCCCACCTTCTTCGGCTGCGACGGCATGGACGGCATCCTGGACCTGGAGGGCTTTGACAAGAGCCTGGCCGAGGGCCTGATGCTCATGACTCCCTTCAACGCCTGGGGCGAGGATGAGCGCACCAAGACCTTCGTCAGCGAGTATGAGGCCGCTTACGGCGGTATCCCCAACCAGTTCGCCGCTGACGGCTACGACTGCATGTACGCCATCTATGAGGCCTGCACCGCTGCCGGCGTTACCGCCGACATGAGCGCCGAGGAGATCTGCGAGGCTCTCATTGCTCAGTTCACCTCCGGCGACTTCAGCGTGGACGGCCTGACCGGCACCGGCATGACCTGGTCTGCCAACGGCGAGGTCTCCAAGGCCCCCGTGGTGGTCAAGGTCGAGGGCGGCGTGTATGTCACCCAGTAAGTGTATCAGCTTCCGCTGACATAGGAAATGGAAGCGGGTTGCCGGGGGGACCCGGCAGCCCGCTTTTCCCCATTATCCCCGATCGGATGTATGGTGGAAACATCGGCAGCCCGCAGGACCGCCGATGTTTCTGCCATACACAGAACAGAGAAAACAAGTTAGAGAGGTGAATGGTTTGAGCTTCCTCAATAATCTGATCACCGGTATCAGCCTGGGCAGCGTCTACGCCATCATCGCCCTGGGCTACACCATGGTGTACGGCATTGCCAAGATGCTGAACTTTGCCCACGGCGACGTTATTATGGTGGGCGCCTATGTGACCTTCTTTGCCACCGGCAGCTTTAACCTGCCCCCTGTGCTGGGCGTGCTGCTGGCTGTGGTGGTGTGTACCGTCCTGGGCGTTGTCATTGAAGGACTGGCCTATAAGCCCCTGCGTCAGGCATCCTCCCTGGCGGTGCTCATCACCGCCATCGGCGTCAGTTATTTTCTGCAAAACGCCGCCCTGCTGCTGTGGGGCGCAGACCCCAAGGTGTTTACCCCCGTTATCCCTGAAGGCTCCCTGCCCATCGCCGGTGTAAACATCACTTACGTGTCCCTGGTTACCGTGCTGGCCTGTATCATTATCATGGTGGCCCTTACCTGGTTCACCAGTAAGACCAAGATGGGCAAGGCCATGCGGGCCTGCTCCGAGGATAAGGCGGCCGCTCAGCTCATGGGCATCAACGTCAACCGTACCATCTCCATGACCTTTGCCATCGGTTCCGCCCTGGCCGCCATTGCCGGTGTGCTGCTGTGCTCCAGCTACCGGACCCTGATGCCCACCACCGGCTCCCTGCCCGGCATCAAGGCCTTTACCGCTGCCGTGTTCGGCGGCATCGGCTCCATCCCCGGCGCCATGCTGGGCGGCATCCTGCTGGGTATCATCGAGACCTTTGCCAAGGTGATCAACACCAACATCTCCGACGCGGTGGTCTTTGCGGTGCTCATCATCGTGCTGCTGGTGAAGCCCGCCGGTCTGCTGGGCAAGACTGTCCGCGAGAAAGTGTGAGGTGAGGGATATGAAGAAATTGACTTCCGGCCGGAAACGGCTGATCAACAACACCATCACCTACGCCATTGTCATTGCGGCCTTTGTGATCCTTCAGGTGCTCAATGCGGGCGGTATGCTGTCCTCCTCTCTGCAGGGCCAGCTGGTGCCCATCTGCGCCTATATCGTCATGGCCCTGTCCCTCAATCTGGTGGTAGGTATCTCCGGTGAGCTGAGCCTGGGCCACGCCGGCTTTATGAGCGTGGGCGCTTTCTCCGGCGTGGTGACCGCCATGTCCCTCCAGCAGGCCATTCCCAACGGAGCGGTCCGCCTGGTGGTGGCCATGATCGTGGGCGCGGTGCTGGCCGGTATCGCCGGTTTCATCGTGGGTGTGCCCGTGCTCCGTCTGCGGGGCGACTACCTGGCCATCGTGACTCTGGCCTTCGGCGAGATCATCCGCAACATCATGAACGTGCTCTATGTGGGCGTGGACAAAAACGGCCTGCACTTCTCTCTGGAGAATGAGATGGCCCTTAACCTGGAGGAGGGCGGCAAGGCTATCCTGAAGGGCCCCATGGGCTTCACCACCAACGTAAAGCTGGCCTCCTTCACCGCTGGCTTTGTCCTGGTACTCATTGCCCTGACCGTGGTGCTCAACCTGGTGCACAGCCGCTCCGGCCGGGCCATCATGGCTCTGCGGGACAACCGCATTGCCGCTGAGAGCGTGGGTATCGGCGCCACCAAGTACAAGCTGATGGCCTTCGTTACCTCCGCCGTCATGGCGGGCGCCGCTGGCGTGCTGTACGCCATGAATTTCTCTTCCGTGGCTCCCAAGAAGTTTGACTTCAACACCTCCATTCTGGTGCTGGTGTTCGTGGTGCTGGGCGGTATCGGCAACATCCGCGGTTCCATCATCGCCGCCGCCTTCCTCACCTACCTGCCCGAGCTGCTGCGGGCCATCAACCTGGATGAGTACCGGATGCTGGTGTACGCCATCGTGCTCATTCTGGTGATGATTGCCACCAACAACCCGGTGATGCGCGGATTCTTCAACGGCATCAAGGAGAAATTCCGTAAGCCGCCGGAACAGCCGGCCGAGAAGGGAGGCGTCAGCCATGAGTAAGCCCAAGCGTCCCGAGACCAAGCTGGTCCCGGTGCCCAGCCCCAATATCATCCCCGAGCGCGACATCAAGCAGACCCCCATTCTGGAGTGCCAGCACCTGGGCATCGACTTCGGCGGCCTGACCGCCGTGAATGAGTTCAACATGGCCATCGGCCGCACCGAGATCGCCGGCCTCATCGGCCCCAACGGCGCCGGTAAGACCACCGTGTTCAACCTGCTGACCAAGGTGTATCAGCCCACCCGGGGCACCGTGCTGCTGGACGGCATCGACACTCACAATATGTCCACCGTTCAGGTGAATAAGGCGGGCATTGCCCGTACCTTCCAGAATATCCGCCTGTTTGACAACCTGACGGTGGAGGACAACGTAAAGATCGGCCTGCACAACCATGTCCGCTACCCCATGTGGAGCGGCATCCTCCGTCTGCCCGGCTACTGGAAGAAGGAGAAACTGGCCCATGAGAGCGCCCTGGAGCTGCTGAGCATCTTCGATATGCAGCATCTGGCCAACGCCAAGGCGGGCAGCCTGCCCTACGGCGACCAGCGCAAGCTGGAGATCGTCCGTGCCCTGGCCACCAATCCCTCTCTGCTGCTGCTGGATGAACCGGCGGCGGGCATGAACCCCTCCGAGACCGCCGAGCTGATGGACAACATCGTCAAGATCCGGGATACCTTCCACATTGCCATTCTGCTCATCGAGCACGATATGAATCTGGTCATGGGCATCTGCGAGGGCATCTGCGTGCTCAACTTCGGCCAGATCATCGCCAAGGGCACCCCCTCGGAGATCCAGAACAACCCGGAGGTCATCAAGGCCTATCTGGGCGACCAGAAGGAGGTATAAGCCATGGCGGTATTGCTGGATGTCAAGAACATCAACGTGTACTACGGCGCCATCCACGCCGTAAAAGACATCTCCTTCCACGTGGAGGAGGGGGAGATCGTCACCCTCATCGGCGCCAACGGCGCCGGTAAGACCACCACCCTTCAGACCGTCTCTGGTCTGCTCCACACCCGTACCGGCTCCATTGAGTTTATGGGCAAGCCCATTCAGGCGGTGCCTGCCTCCAAGCTGGTGGCCCAGGGCCTGGCCCAGGTGCCCGAAGGCCGCCGGGTGTTCCAGCAGATGACGGTGGAGGAGAACCTGGAGATGGGCGCCTTTACCCAGCCCAACTCCACCATCGCTCCCAACCTGGAGCGGGTGTACGCCCAGTTCCCCCGGCTGAAGGAGCGCCGCAAGCAGGTGGCGGGCACCCTGTCCGGCGGCGAGCAGCAGATGCTGGCCATGGGCCGGGCGCTGATGTCCAATCCCAAGCTGCTTATGCTGGATGAGCCCTCCATGGGTCTGGCTCCCATCCTGGTGGAGCAGATCTTCGATATCATTAAGCAGCTGCACAAGGCGGGCACCACCATCCTGCTGGTGGAGCAGAATGCCCAGATGGCCCTGAGCGTGGCCGACCGGGGCTATGTGCTGGAGACCGGCCGAGTGACCCTTACCGGCCCGGGTCGGCAGCTGCTGGCCGACGAGGCCGTCAAGAAAGCCTACCTGGGCGGTTAAGCCCGACATAACGAAAGAAAAAGCGCGCTGCAATGTGGCAGCGCGCTTTTTGACGTGAAACTCCATAAAATGGTAGCAAAAATTCTCGAAAAATTTTTGCTTTTTTAAAACCGCCCTCCCAGAACCGGACACTAACAGGAGAAAAGAGAGTTCAAGAAGAAATCTCTGCATTCATGAGAAACAATAATATGGGAGGAATTGTATTATGAAACACACCATGCGTAATCGGGTCCTGACCACCATAGTTGCCGCCGGACTGCTCTGCGGCTCGGCGGTGGCGGCCGGTACCGTGACTACCAAAATGATCGAGGCCAACTATATGGGCATCAAGATCGTGGTGGATGGCAAGGAGGTCACCCCCACCGACGCCAGCGGCAAGGCGGTGGAACCCTTTGCCAGCAGCGGCACCACCTATCTGCCTGTCCGTGCCATTGGCGAGGCCCTGGGCAAGGAGGTGACCTGGGACGGCAGCACCGCTACCGTCTATGTGGGAGATATCCCCGGTCAGGAGAGCAGCTGGATGAAAAAACTGCCCCCTTACCAGGTCAGCAAGTACACCAAGATCTATGACGGAAGCGACCACAAAGCCTTTATGGCGGTTGGCGGAGAGGAGATCATGGAAGGTGTTCAGATGAAAGGGAGTACCAGCCATGCTCTGTGGAATACCAATCTGAAGTACAGCAGCATGACCTTTACCGTGGGACATATTGATGGCTCCGCGGAGCTGAATATCAATCTGGATGTCTATCTGGACGGCCAGATGTATGACAGCTATGAGATCAAGTGGGATGAGCCGCCCAAAACCATTACAATCCCGCTGAACCGGGCTGCCAACATCAAATTACAGGGACAGACCGTGGACAGCTGGAATGGACACAACTATGGTATTTACCACATCTCCTTCTCCTGAATCCATACAAAGCGAGCGCGCCGCCGCAGCGGCGCGCTCGCTTTGTATGGAAAAAGATTTAACATTTTTCTGCTTTCTCTCCCTGACACACCGTGATACAATAAACCTATATAATGGACTGCTATGGACTGTGACAGGAGGGAATCAAGGTCACCATGCCAAATTATTACGCGCATCTGAAATTTGGGGATAAGGTATTGGGCGGACTGCCTCGGCCGCTGGCCCAGATCATTGATGAGGAGCGGGAGGCCTTCGACCTGGGCTGCCTGGGTCCCGATCCGCTGTTTTTCTACCAGCCCATCCGACCCAACGCCGTCCGGCGGGAGGGGGTGCGGATGCACCGCAATTCCGCTCTGCCCGCCGTGGAGCGGCTTCGTCAGGCCATTGAGGAGGGCGTGCCCATGTCGGTGGGCTACGGGGCCGGCTTTCTCTGTCACCTGGCTCTGGACAGCGCCTGTCACGGCTATGTGGACGAGCGGGCCGCCGACGGACCCATCTCCCACATGGCCATGGAGGGGGAGTTCGACCGGATGCTGATGGAGAGCGACGGCCTGGACAGCACGGCCCAGGCCCACCTGCCCACACCGCCCCGGAAGGGAAGCCGGGTGTGGAACGCCGCCGCCGCGGCCTATGTCCACGCATCCCCCCGGCAGATGCGCCGGGCTTACCGGGCCATGAACTGGTATCTGGGCTTTTTTGCCCGCTCCTGCGGTACCCGGCGGGGCAAGGTCATCGGCGCGGTGAGCCGGATGCTTCCCATCCAGTCCGCCAAGGATGTGGCCCTGAAGGAGACGCCCCACCCCGCCTCTCTGGAGAGCAGCGCCGATCTGGACCGGCTGCTGGAGGGCGCGGTGGATGAGACCACCCAGCAGATCGGCGCTTTTTTCCAGGCTATTCGGGAGGACGCTCCGGTGCCCCTCTGGTTCGATCGGGATTTCAAGGGAAACCCGCCAGAGGGGGAGAAAGAGTGGGCCGCGGCCCTCAACGGCTCCCTGTCCTGAAGGATTATGTTGTAACTCAGGCGGGCGGCCCTGAGGGTCGCCGCGCAGCCATTCAGCTTGCCTGCCTTACGGGTGCGGCGTACCTCTTGCGGATAGCGCCTGCCAGGCTCCCTGCGAGAGGGTCCATTTTAACAAACAGAACGGGGGCATTGCGATTGCCGCAATGCCCCCGTTCTGTTTAGGGAAACAATCAGGTGTTGAGCCCGTCCACCGACATATCTTTGATAAAGAAAGAGAATACGCCGCTGGCCACCAGCCGGTCCTGGTTGTCAGTGAGGGTCACGTCATAGACCGCGATGGTACGGCCCAGCTTTTTGGGTTTGGCGGTGCAGTAGACCTTGTCGCCCTTGGCGGCGGCCAAAAACTGCATGGAGCTGTCCAGAGTGACACAGGTGTGGCCAGTGGTGAAGGCCGCCGTTCCGGCCACGGTATCCGCCAGGGTGAAGAGGGCTCCGCCGTGGACGATGCCCATGGGATTGCGGGTATCGGTGCAGATCTCCAGTTCCCCATCCGCCTCGCCGTCCCTTGCCCGGGTGACCTTTACCCGGCTGCGGGGGCCGAAGTAGGGGCCGTTATTGACCGCGTTTAACAGTTCACTGTAGGAATCCATCCAGAATCTTTTCCTCCGCTTCCTGCTCGGTCAGGCCCAGGGTCATCAGCTTGAGGATCTGATCCCCGGCGATGCGCCCGATGGCAGCCTCGTGGATGAGCTGAGCGTCCACATGGTTGGCCACAATGGCGGGGATGGAGGAGATCTTGGCGTTGCCCATGATGATGGAGTCGCACTGAACATGGCCGAAGCACTTGGTATTGCCGGTCATTTTGGGGTAGAACACCTGGACGGAGTTGTCCTGGGCCACGGACCGGGAGATGACCCGGCCGGTGGCGTCCTCGCCGTCCAGAATGATTTCCATATCGCTCTCAGCGGTCTGCTGACCGTGGGTGAGCAGCTTTTCGGTGATGATGGCCTCGGCGCCCTTGCCCACCACAATGCGGGTCTCCCGCTTGGTGGAGTCCACGCCCCGGATCTGGGTGGACTCCATGTTGATGGAGGCCCCCTCGTCCAGGTAGACGATGGTCTGGGGATTCATGATCCGCTTGCCGGTGCCTTCACCCTCGCCGTAGTGGCGCTCCACATAGCGAACCTTGGAGTTTTTGCCGATGTGGAAGGTGTGGACGCCGTCGTGCTGGCTGGTCTCACAGCCGGTGTTGTGGATACCGCAGCCGGCCACGATGTCCACGTCGCAGTCGTCGCCGATGAAAAAGTCGTTGTACACCAGCTCGGAAAGACCGGTCTGGCTGATGATGACAGGGATGTGGACCGACTCGTGCTGGGTGCCGCTCTTGACGGTGATGTCGATGCCCGACTTGCCCGGCTCGGTCTTGGTGGTGATCTCAATGTTGGCGGTGTTGTTCCGGGAGTCCAGCTGTCCGTTGCGCCGGATGTTGTAGGCCCCCTGGGGGGTCTTCTCCAGGTCCGCGATCTCCTTGAGGAGCTTCCATTCCGCTTGATCCATCTTACTTCGCTCCTTCCGACAGATAACTGCAAGAGGTCCTGGTGTTGGCCAGGATCTGGGGGAAGATCTCATCCTTGGGGCCATGCCGCTGCACCTTGCCGTCGGCGATCATGATGATCTCGTCGGCCAGGTCGATGATGCGCTCCTGGTGGGAGATGACGATGAGGGTGGCCTCCCGCTTCTGGTGGATGAGCTTGAAGGTCTCGGTGAGCTTGGCAAAGGACCAAAGGTCGATGCCGGCCTCCGGCTCGTCAAAGATCATCAGACCGGTCTTGCGGGCCAGGATGGTGGCGATCTCAATGCGCTTGACCTCGCCGCCGGACAGGGAGGCGTCCACTTCGCGGTCGATATAGTCCCCGGCGCACAGGCCCACCTTGGTCAGGTACTGGCAGCCTTCTTCCCGGGTCAGCTTTTCGCTGCCGGCGGCCAGGGCCAGCAGATCCTTTACCTTCAGACCCTTGAAGCGGGGGGGCTGCTGAAAGCCGTAGCTGATGCCCAGACGGGCGCGGCCGGTGATGTCCAGATCGGTAATATCGGTGTCGTTCCAGCGGATGGAGCCGCCGGTGGGCTTGACCAGGCCCATGATGGCCTTGGCAAGCGTGGTCTTGCCGCCGCCGTTGGGGCCGGTGATGACCACAAACTGGTGGTCCTTGACAGAGAGGGAGACGTCGTTGAGGATGCCCAGCTCCTGGCCTTCCTCTCCCTCCACCTGATAGCTGAGATGGCTGATCTCCAGCATAGTCTGTCTCTCCTTTGTAAATGGTTCATTCCATGAGCAATTATTTTATCACGGAAGGCAGGAAAATACAACCCTGAGCGGGGCAAATCTTGCCAGGACGGCATAGGATGGTGGGAATCTACACAGAATGGGGAGGCAATGCGTATGGAACAGGAGTTGCTGCCCGGCTGCGACCGGGAGGTTTTCGAGCGGGTATGGAAGCGGGTCATGCCCAACGAGCGGGGGGACTGCCCCTTTGAGGTGGTGGAGGCGGTGGCCCAGCGGCCTCTGCCGGCGGTGGTGGTACACGACACTCCGGCGGCGGAAGAGGAGGAGACCATCACCTGTCTGGGGCCCGCCTCGGCAGTTCATGGTCCCCAGCTTCAGCAGTACATAGACCAGGAACTGGCCGCCCACCGGTGCTGCCAGGCGCTGGCCCGGCGGGTACCGGGTACCGGGGGCAGGATGCTCTCCAACCTGGCCGCCGAAAAGCGGCGGCGGGCCAAGCGGCTGAGCACCGCCTATTTCCTCATCTCCGGGGTGCGCTACTGGCCCGCTGACCGGGGGAGCGCTCCCGCGCTCCAGCCGGTGCAGGCCGCCCTGCGGGAGCAGTTTCAGGCCATGCAGCGCTACGCAGCCTGCTACCGGGCTGCCGCCGCCGGCACCGCCGACCCCTGCCTGGAGGCCCTCTTCCACGAGTCGGCTGACGAGGCGGAGGCACACGCCTGGATCATCCGCAGCGTGCTGGAGCAGATGTAGTCCTCAGTCCCGGCGGAACACGTGGATACGGAAGGAGGCCTGTACCTTCAGTCCGTCCAGTGCCGCCAGCCGGGCGGCTCCCTCCCTGGGGGTCTTCCAGTAGTAGGGGGTCATCTGGAACAGATGGGGCAGGTCCTCACCCGCCACCTCCATGGTGGTATCCACCGGCACCACGCTGACATAGGAGAAGCCCTCGTAGGGGATGTCCTGCTCCTGATTGGGGTAGGGCTTGTCGTAGAGCACCTGCTTGAGCTCCCACAGGTGGTTGGCGGCAGGCACCACATAAAGAAACAGACCGCCGGGGCGGAGCACCCGCCGGAACTCCTCCAGCGCCAGAGGGGAGAAGCAGTTGAGGAGCAGGTCTACGCTCTGATCCGCCACCGGCAGGTGGTAGGCCGAGGCCACGGCAAACTCCCCCTGGGGCACGCGCTTTGCCGCCAGGCGCACCGAGGGCTTGGACAGGTCGATCCCCGCCAGCTGCACCTGCCTGCCCGCCCCGGTGAGGGCGGTGTGGATGCCGGCGGTGTAGTAGCCCTCCCCGCAGCCCGAGTCCAGCACCGATACCTGCCCGCCGGTATGCTCCAGAGCCAGGGCGCACAGGGCGTCCCGGAGGGGGGCGTAGTAGTCCCTGGACAGGAACTGATTGCGGGCAGTTACCATGCCCTTGTCGTCACCCGGGGACTTGGAGTGCTTCTGGTTGGCGGGGAGCAGGTGGACATAGCCCTCTTTGGCGATGTCAAAGCAGTGGCCGTTGGGGCAGGTATAGGAGCGCTCCTCCCGGTTCAGGGGAGCGGCACAGTGGGGACAGCAAAACAGGCTCAAGGGGGCCATCTCCTTCCAAAGTATCTGAGGGTATCATACCAGTTCGGAGAATATAACACAAGGGCCGCGCCAATGGCGCGGCCCTTCAGTCTGTCGAAAAAGGCGGAACTGATGCAAGAGAGGAATATGTTCTTGCACCAAGGAAAAGCCCTCGGCAGAGTTTTGCCGCCCGCAGGCGGCAAAACAGAGTAAGAAACTGTTTTTACCAAGGACATGCGCCTTGGAAAAAACACTTCCCAGCCCGCAAGCGTGCGCGCTTTGCGCGTGCGACGCAGCGGGCTGCATTCCCTCGAAAAAATGCTTGCATTTTTGAGAAGCGTGTCGAGCTTTCTCGACACGCTGAAGGGCCGCGCCATTG
>JALFRA010000002.1 GCA_022785125.1 Clostridiales bacterium | reverse complement strand
CTAACAGCCCGTTTACGGGCGGCAAGTAGCAGTCCTCACGCAGTTGGCAGATCGTATTACGCGTTGCACGCGTCCGCGAGGAACAAAGGGCTATGCCCGCATAGTGACAACCACCAGCTTCGCTGGTGGATGTGTTCATTTTAACAGGGCAGAGTCACCCAGGTGGGTGTGCCGGACAGGTCGGTAAAAAGCAGGCCGCCGGGGGGCAGGAAGGTAAACAGCAGCGTGGCGGTGCCCAGAACCAGCACCAACAGCGCCAGCACTTCCCGGCAGTTTTGCCAGATGGGTTGGCGGAGCAGGTGAGGCAGCAGGAAACATACAGCCATCATCAGCACATAGAGGGCGATGTCAAAGATAAGCGAGTCCCCCTGAAAGGAAATGTGGTAGAGATAGCCGATCCCCAGCATTCCTGCTGTGGCTGCCAGCAGGGCAAAGGCCCGCTGTCCCAGCAGCTCCGGCTGCCGACTGCGCAGAGCCAGCCCGGCAATGAGGCAGGGCCAGTAGAGCAGCTTGATGTGCTCCCACAGACTCTCCCGCACCGGGGCCACCAGGGCGGTGGCAGGACAGGGAAGCAGGGTATAGAGGAAATGCAGGCAGGCGCCGGCCACTGTGGCGGCGACAAAAGCGATCCACTCGGACTTGCTCAGACGCGGCATGGCGGACACATCCTTTCGTCTTATATGCCGTAACATATGCAAACAAAAGAAAAAAATACCACAGCTTTTCAGGGTAAAAACCAGGAAGCAGGGGGAGAAAAGAACAGGGGAAAAGCTGCAATGATTTGTCGGAGCGAGATTGGCAAGAAGGGCTAATCCAAAGGAACATTTCATTGCCAGCGTTGCTGATCGATTTGAAAACCATATTAGTAACAGGCGCACAACGCGCCAACTGTTTGGGGAAGGAGCGTGGACAGCGAAATGGGAAAAGAAGAACCAAAGATCAGGCCCTGGGTGGGCGTGGTGCTGACAGCGGTGCTGCTGCTGGCCTGGGCGGCCTGGTTCCAGCCGGCCAGGGCAGCGGAGACCCGGGAGGTGATCCCAATGGGCCGTACCGTGGGGATCAAGCTGTTTTCCGATGGTGTGATGGTGGTTGGTTTTGGCGAGGTGGCGGCGGTTGACGGCAGTCATACCCCGGCCCGGGACTGTGGACTGAAAGAAGGAGATATCATCACCCACATCAACCGGGAAGAGGTGGACAGCATCGAAGAAGTACAGGCCATGCTGCAACAGGTAGGGGACCAGGCCATGAGCATCCGTGCGGTGCGGGACGACAAAGAGGTCCAGTTCACCGCCCAGGCGGTCCAGTGCAGCGCCGACGGGCAGTATAAGCTGGGCGCCTGGATCCGGGACTCTATGGCTGGTATCGGTACCATGACCTTCTGTGATCCCGAGACGGGCACCTTCGGCGCTCTGGGTCACGGCATCAACGATGTGGATACGGCAAAGCTGATGCCCATGCAGTCCGGGTCCATCCTCTATTCTGAGGTAGCCGACGTGCAGAAGGGGATCAAAGGAAAGCCAGGTGAACTCCACGGCGCGTTTCAGACCGACCGTGATCTGGGGGTATTGTGGTCCAACACCGGCAGCGGCGTTTTTGGCCGGATCAGCGATACCGCGCTGACCGATGGCCTGGAGCCGGTACCGGTGGCGGAGCGCAGCCAGGTTCAGGTGGGCCCCGCGGTGATCCGGTCCAATGTGGCCGGTGATCAGGTGGAGGAATATGCGGTGGAGATCACCCGTATCTTTCCCGAAAAAGAGGGAGATACCCGCAATCTGATGCTGAAAGTGACGGATTCCCGATTGCTGGATACCACCGGCGGCATTGTGCAGGGGATGAGCGGCTCGCCTATTCTCCAAAATGGCAGACTGGTAGGGGCGGTGACCCATGTGTATGTAACTTGATGATACCTATAACCTCAAATAGCACTGTACGTAAAATATGATACCTACAAGCTTCAGTGTTTCCTCACACTACATATCTGCATAAACAAGACTTGCGAAATGAAAATGATGCACAAAAGGGCACATTAATTCAAAATAATGTGCCCTTTTGTGCTGCCTACCCCTTTTAACAGAAAGTGAGGTGATTGCAGATGTCACCGCCAGTCTCCCTTCCCTATTACTATGGCGTGGAAGGTGAGCAATACTCCTTCTACCGTATTCCCAAGTTACTTTTTACGGATAGCCGATTTGCGAGTATATCGACAGATGCAAAGCTTCTCTATGGCATTTTGCTTGACCGTATGAGCCTGTCTATGAAGAACGGCTGGCACGACGACCAAGGCCGGGTATATATCATATTTACCCTGGATGACGTTGCGGAAACACTTGGGTACAAGACAGAGAAGGCAATCAAGCTGTTCAATGAATTGGACACCAAGAAAGGAGTTGGTCTGATTGAGAGAGTACGTCAAGGGCAAGGGCGGGCCTCCTTGATCTATGTCAAAAACTTTGCCGGAGAAAGGCAGACTTCCGAAAAGCCGAAATCAAGACCTCGGAAAAACCGAGGTCAAGACTTCGGATAAGCAGAGGTCAAGACCTCGGAAAAACCGAAGTCAAGACTTCCGAAAAACCGAGGTCAAGACTTCGGAAAAGCAGAACTCTAAATTTCGGAAAATCAGAGGTCAAGACCTCGGAAAAACCGAGGATAATAAGACTGAGTATAGTGATACTGACAGGAGTAAAGAAAGAATACATACCGAAAAAGAATGAAAGCCGCCCCCTCTTTTCGGGGGCAGGTTGACAATCGAAACGGAGGTGTTATACCGTTGAGAATATCCATCTGGATGAGGGTTACTACATCGTCACCGAAATCCAGGCCCCGGACGGCTACATTCTGGACTCCACCCCCCATGAGGTCTATCTGCGGCCCGGTAAAACCACCGAGATCTCCATTGAGAACGAAAAGAAACCGGGCCTAACCATCAAGAAGATTGATTCCGTTACCGGCAACCCCTTGAAGGGGGCAAAGTTTGAGCTTTGGGTAGCCAAGGACAACACCGAGGACGGCACCTATCAGAAGCTGGATCAGAACTTTTACTATACCGATGAAAACGGCGAGATCTACCTGGATAAGCTGGACACCGGCTGGTACAAGGTGGTGGAGGTTGACCCGCCCACCGGCTATGCCCTCCGTGACCCCTCCGAGCAGACCATCTATGTGGACAACGACAAGGCTGTAGAGCTGATTTTTGAGAACACGCCCCTCAGCGCCCTGGTGGTCTGGAAGTTCGATTCCGTCACCGGTGAGGCCCTGGAGGGCACTGTGTTCCAGGTGCGCTACCTGGGCGGCACCTCCGGCACCGGCGGCACCGTCATCGGCACCTATAAGACCAGCGCCAGCGGCAGCTTTACCGTTACCGGCCTGGAGGCGGGCACCTACATCGTGGAGGAGCTGGCCAGTCCCAATGGCCACGTCATCGACACCGCACCCCAGACCGTCTTTATCTCCGGCAAGGAGCAGGACGTGGTGCAGCTGTACTTCGGTAACTCTCCCAAGGGAAGTCTGCTGATTAAGAAGATCGACAGCGAAACCCATGAGCCGCTCAGCGATGTGGAGTTCATGGTCACCACCGCCGACGGCACCGTGGTGGGCGACGCCAACGGCAAGTTTGTCACTGACAGCGCCGGTACGATTCTGATTGAGGGAATCGCCCCCGGCACCACCCTGGTGGTCAAGGAAACCAGAGCCAAGACCGGCTATGAGCTGGACGATACCCCCCAGACCGCCACAATCAAGGCGGGACAGACCGTCACCCTCGAATTCCGCAATGCGCCCCAGGGCTGTCTCCTCATTACCAAGGTGGACAGCGCAACTCGTAAGCCTCTGTCCGGTGTGCAGTTCAAAATCGCTGGGTGCAATGGCTGTGAGTATCCCGCAGGCACCTATACTACCGATGCCAACGGCCAGATCAAGTTGAGCAATATCCCTGCTGGCTGCTACTCCATCACTGAAACCAAGGCCGCAGAGGGCTATCTGCTCAACGGTACCGCCCAGACCGTCAAGGTGGAGAGCGGCAGCTGCAAGGAAGTCACCATCGCCAATGAGCCGCTGGGCGGGCTGGTCATCAAGAAGATGGACAGCGTAACCAAGGAACCTCTCAGCGAAGTGATCTTCAAAGTGACCACCACGGACGGGGCCGTAGTCGGCACGTCCAACGGTGAGTTCCGCACCGATGAAAACGGTTATATCACTATCCCTGACCTGGAGCCGGGTGGCTATGTGGTGCAGGAGGTCAAGGCCAAGGAGGGCTACCTGCTGGACAACACCCCCAAGACCATTCAGATCAAGGATCATCAGACCTATACCCTGGAGTTCTTCAACCAGCCCAAGGGTAATCTAATCATCAACAAGCTGGATTCCGTCACCAAGGCTCCCCTGGAGGGCGTGGAGTTTGAGCTGACCTACTCCGACGGCTCCTATGTGGACGCAGAGGGCGGCACCCTGTCCAGCAAGGGCCTTTATACCACCGATGAAAACGGCCAGATCATCCTGTCCGGGCTGACCGGCACCATCGTGGTGACGGAAACCAAGACCATTGAGGGCTATACCATCCACGAAGAAACCCGTACCCAGACGGTGGTTATCAATCCCAACGACACCCAGGAGCTGACCTTCTACAACGACCCTGTGGGCGGCGTGGAGATTATCAAGGTGGATGAGGCAGACAAAACCGAGCGTCTAGCCAATGCCACTTTTGAAATCCGCCAGATGAATGACGCCCTGGTGGATACCGTGACCACCGACAAGTATGGCCGGGTGTTCCTGGCCCTGGAGGACGGGACCTATTATGCGGTGGAGATCGAGGCCCCGGAGGGCTATAAGCTGGATGATACCCCCCACTACTTCGAGGTGGTGGACGGCAAGACCAGTAAGCTGACCGTGACCAACAAAGCCTTCTCCGGCATCCTCATTCACAAGACCGACAGCAGCACCGGCAAGGGCATCTACGGCGTGACCTTCCTGCTGTATGACGCCGGCAACAACCCCGTGGGCCAGTACACCAGCGACAACCAGGGTTACGTCTACATTGAGAACATCGAAACCGGGCGCTACTATCTCCGTGAGCTGGAGAACGAGGGGTACATTCTGGACACCCAGCGCAAGACCGTCTATGTAAAGTCCGGCGAGACAACCTTGGTGGAGTGGGAGAACACCCCCATCATGGGGCAGATCCAGATCATCAAGAAGTCTGCGGACGCTAACCCCATCAACGCCCTGCCCGCCGGGACGCTGCTGGAAGGGGCTGTGTTTGAGGTCTACGACAAGGCGGGCAATGTGGTGGACACCATTGTGTCCGACTACAATGGCAGAGCGGTATCCAAGCTCCTGCCCCTGGGCCGCTATACCATCCGTGAGGTACAGGCCCCCGACTATTACTCCATCAATCCCACCGTCCTGACCGCATACCTGGATTATGAGGGCCAGATCGTGACCTTCGAGGTGGAGGACAACAGCGTGTCCACCGGCGTATCCATCAAAAAGACCGGCTATGCCGAGGTCATGCCCAACCAGCCCATCCGGTACACCATCACCGGCATCGGAAACACTTCTACCGTGCCGCTGTCCTCCTTCTACTGGAGAGACACGCTGCCCGGTCAGGTGCAGCTGTCCAAGGTGGTCACCGGCACCTACAACCAGCAGCTCTCCTATAAGATCGTCTATAAGACCAATCTGAAGGACAACTATCAGACGTTGGCGGACAACCTTTCCACCACCAAGAACTATGTGCTGGAAGCCAGCCCTGCGGCCCTGGGCCTTGCCTCCAACGAGCGTGTCACCGAGATCATGTTCGTGTTCGGCACCGTCAAGGGCGGCTTTGGTCAGGTGGAAACCGCCTATATCCACGGCAATGTGGTGAATGGCCTTGCCAACGGCTCCAGCATTGTCAATGTGGCCGATGTGGGCGGCGTCTACAATGGTCAGTGGATTCAGGCCGTGAGCCGCTGGGTGACCAAGGTTTACGCCAAGACCATTACGACCCTTCCCAAGACTGGGTATTAAGCCGTGAAGCGCAATCAGAATTTTCGCAGTGCCGCCCCTTTGTGGGCGGCACTGTCTGTTCTGGTGATTTGGGCCGCTCTGCTGATTGCCACCGCCTACGAGGACGGTATGAACCTATTTACCATGCTGGAGCGCATATCCGGGCAATTTGCCCATCCGTTCTCCATCCAGTGGAAACCACACTCTATGAAGGTTGTGCTGATTTGTTTGGTGTGTTACTGCTGCGGAATCGGCTTGTATTACACCTCCAGGGAGAATCGCAGGCCCGGAGAGGAGTATGGCTCAGCCAAATGGGGCGACCCTAAGGCCCTCTGTAAGAAGTACATGGATGCTAAAAATCCGCTGTCCAACGTAATCCTTACCAGAAACGTATCTATCAGCTTCAACAGCTACAAGCACCGGCGGAACCTCAACATCGTCGTGGTGGGCGGCTCCGGTTCCGGCAAGACCCGCTTTGTGGTCAAACCATGGCTTTACAGCGCAAACTGCTCCTATATCGTCACAGACCCCAAGGGGGAGCTGCTGCGGGCTTCCGGAAATCTGCTCAAAGAGATGGGATATGAGATCGTGGTATTCAACCTGATCGACCCCAGCCAATCAGACGGCTATAACCCCTTCGCCTATATCCGCAACGAGGCCGACGTGCTGAAGCTGATGGACAATCTGATTCGCAATACCACACCCAAGAACGCAAATAACTCTGACCCATTCTGGGAAAAAGCGGAAATTGCACTGGATTCCGCCCTGATGCTCTATCTGCTCCATGAGGCCCCGCCTTATGAGCAAAACCTTGAAATGATTACCTACCTGCTGACCTGTGCGCAGGTACGAGAGGAGGATGAACAGTACCAAAGCCCTCTGGATCAACTGTTTTTGGAGCTGGAATATGAGAAGCCAGACCACATTGCAGTCCACCAGTACAAGATTTTCAAGCAGGCCGCTGGCAAGACGGCAAAGACCATCCTGGTGTCAGCGGCTGTGCGTCTGGCGGCATTGGCCATGCCGCAGTTTGCCGCCATGACCTTCCGGGACGATATGGACTTCGGCTCTCTTGGAGAACGCAAGAGGGCCATTTTTTGTGTCATTCCCGTGGCGGACGGCAGCATGAACTACCTTGTGGGTATGCTCTACACCCAATGCTTTCAGGAGCTGTACCGGGTGGCTGACGAGAAGTACAATGGCAAACTGCCTGTCCCCGTGCGTGTCATCCAGGATGAATGGGCAAACGTAGCCCAGCCGGACAGCTACCCCAAAATCCTGGCCACTTGCCGCAGCTATAATATCAGTCTCAATATCATTGTCCAGAACATCGCTCAGATCAAAAACATCTATGAAAAGGAATGGGAGAGTATCATCGGCAACTGTGATACTCTCCTGTTTTTGGGCGGCGGCAATGAGCCAACCTCCCTGGAGTTTATGAGCAAGCTGCTGGGCAAGGAGACGCTGGACACCCGCACCCGTGGCTTGACCCGTGGACATAGCGGCTCCAGCTCCACCAACTACCAGCAGGCAGGCCGTGAGCTGATGATGCAGGAGGAAATTCGTTTGATGGATACCGATGATTCTATCCTGCTGATCCGGGGTGAGCGGCCTGTTCTAGACAAAAAATACGACCTCATGAAGCACCCCAATATCAAGCTGACGGAGGACGGCGGCGCAGCGCCCTATGTCCATAAGAGCCTGCACACCAAATTTGAGGTATCCGATTTGCCCTACGATTTTCGTTCTCTGGACGATTATCAATTTGAAACGATGGAGGAATCTAAACATGAAAATCCCGATGAAGAAGAATGAGCAGTCCAGCACTCTGAACACGATGAACCGCCGTGCCAGACGGCGCTACTTTGCCGGGGCCTTGACCGTGCTGGCTCTGTCTCTCTGCACGGTGCCTGCCATGGCCGCTGGTTCTGATCCGCTGACCATCGTCAGCAGTCTGTCCGACTTCATTTTCAACATCATTAAGGCCATCGGTGTCATCATCCTGGGCTGGGGCATTGTCCAGGTGGGCATGAGCATCCAGTCCCACGACGCCAGCCAGCGCACCCAGGGCTTCCTCTGTCTGTTTGGTGGGCTGATGATCGCCTTTGCCAAGGAGATCCTGACCACCATCGGCGCTATCTAAGAGAAAAAGCAGCCGGTCTGCCATCGCTGACAGACCGGCTGCTCTCTTAGATATGCTCCGGGATATTCCGACGATTATAGAAAATGCGGCGCACTTCCATTACGTCTCCGATCACCACGTAAAAAATTACATAGTTTTTCACATAGATCCGGTAGTACGGATATTGCCGCTCCTTTGCCGAGTGATACGGCTCAAACGCTTCCGCACAGGTGGTACGCTCTCGAATGGCCTCCTGAACGGCATCAACCAACTGGTCAGCCGCTATGGGGTTCTTCAGGTGGTACGCAATATAATCTACAATGCCCGAGAGGTCATCTTCAAATAACGGCAAAAACCGCAGTTTATAGTGCTTTCCGTTCATGGAGCCGATTCCTCACTCTGCCAAACACTTCTTCTTCCGTATAGCGGACACTGTCTGCCGCCGCAGCCCGGTCAGCTTCGTCCAGGCGCAGCTCCACTTCATCTGTCAATGCGGCATACTGCTCCAGGCTGAGCACCACCATGGAACCGTAGCCATTCTTGGTCAGGTAGACCGGCTGACCACCCTTGATCGTTTCCTCAATCTCGCTAAATTTGTTGCGCAGATCGGAAACCGGACGAATATCCAGCATAAAAAAGCCCCCTTTCTGGATTGGCTTTATTTTATCATAATTACGCCATTTTATCAAGACGGCAGAGTATGAAACCTTATTTGAAACGCTATCACCTGGAGGTGAATCAATTTGGACAACAACTGGGTTGTAGACAACCTACAAAACGCTTTTACCACATGGAACACCAAAATGGAGGAAATGTGGGGCCTGCTGACTCAATCGCCGGAAACCTTCAAGGGCGGCACGATCTGGAGCACCATCGTCACCATCAACGGAGGGATGCAGGCCATCGGCTACGGTCTGCTGGTGCTGTTCTTTGCCATCAGCCTCTTTCGCAGCGCCGCCAGCTTCCGGGACTTCCAACGACCGGAATATGTGGTGCGCCACCTGATCCAATTTGTATTGGCAAAGGTGGCCATTACCTACGGTTTGGATTTTCTGACGAAAATCTTTGCGGTGTGCAACGGCATTGTGGCGACCGCAGCGGGCAGCATCGGTGGTGCCGATGGAGCCTCCATCACCATGCCCGCCGAAATCATTGATGCCATCAATAGTCTGGGTTTCCTGGAGAGCATCCCGCTGTGGCTGGTCACGCTGCTGGGCAGTCTCTTTGTAACGGTGCTGGCCTTTATTATGATCCTCACGGTCTATGGCCGTTTTTTCAAGCTCTATATGTACGCCGCCCTTTCGCCTATTGCCCTTTCCTCCTTTGCGGGGGAAAGCACCTCCTTTATCGGTAAGTCATTTCTCAAAAGCTACATCGGTGTCTGTATGGAGGGGGCGGTGGTGGTGCTGGCCTGCATCATATTCACCGCCTATGTCTCCAGCGGCACCCCCGTCATCGATGCCGAGGCAGCAGTCATCACGCAGGTATGGGGCTATCTGGGCGAAACCATCTTCAACCTTCTGGTGCTGGTTGGACTGGTAAAAGCCGCCGACCGCATAGCCAAAGAAATGTTTGGAGTGTGATCTATGGAAATCAAAATCAACAAGGAAATCCTGACCTATCAGGAAACCATCTTTTTCGGCCTGACCATGCGGCAGTTTTTTTGTTCCGCCTTGGCCGTTGGAACCGCCCTGGGACTGTATGCGCTGCTCAGCAGGTTCATGGGCCGGGAATCGGTGAGCTGGATCTGTATTTTGGGGGCCGCTCCCTTTGCGGTGGCTGGCTTTTTCCAGTATAACGGCATGAAGCTGGAGAAATTCGCCTGGGTGTGGTTCAAGTCCTGCTTCCTGCTGTCCAATCACCGTGTTTGGAAATCACAGAACCGTTTTATCCCGGAAAGCAAGCGACAGGAGGGAAAGAAGAAATGATTAAGCCCTTTAAGGGGAAAAACCCCAACCACGAAAAGTTTTTCATCCCCCGCAGCGTCCAGCAGTCCATCCCCATCAAAAAGGTGCATAAGGATGGTGTCTTTGAAGTCGCCGGTCTTTACTCCAAGACCTGGCGATTTTTTGATGTCAATTATGCGGTGGCTGGGCCGGAAAAGAAGGAGGCGCTGTTTCTCAGCTACTGCGCTTTCCTCAACTCTCTGCCGGTGCGGGCGCTGGTGAAAATCACCCTGTTCAACCGCACCATGAATCAGCAGGAATTCAGCCGCAACCTGCTGATGAAGATGGTTGGCGATGGCAAGGATCGATACCGGGTGGAGTACAACGACATCCTCACAGATAATGCCGCCAGCAGCAACAACCTTACCCAAGAGAAGTACATCACCATTTCAGTGGAGCGGAAGAACATCGAGGAGGCCCGAGCCTTCTTCAACCGTGTGGGCACGGAACTGAGCACCTACCTGTCCCGGATGGATGTCATAGTGCGGGATACCAACGTGGTGGAGCGTATGCGCCTGTTTCACGACTTCTTCCGACCCAATGACCCGGACTTTTACTTCGACCTCAACCGCATCGCTCACCGGGGCAACGACTTCCGGGACACCATTGCCCCGGACTGCATGACCTTCTACAAAGACCACTATGAGATGGGCGATCAGGTGGGCCGTGTCCTGTTCCTCCGGGACTACGCCAGCTTCATCAAGGATGAGATGATTACGGAGCTGTGCGACCTGCCCCGGAACATGATGATCTCCATCAACCTCCTGCCCATTCCCACCGATGAGGTGGTGAAGGAGATCCAGCGGCTCATCATGGCTATTGAATCAGATGTGGGCCGTTTCACCCAGCGGCAGAACTCCCTCAACAACTTCAACGCCACCATCCCATATCACCTGGAGCAGAGCCGCCTTCAGACCTGTGAGCTGATGGACGATGTGACCACCCGTGACCAGGGATTGATGCTGGGACAGGTGACGATCACCCATCTGGCTGATACGCTGGAGCAGCTGGATCAGGACACAGAAACCCTGGTGTCAATAGGGCAGGGGAGGGGCTGTCAGATCTCTACCCTCAAATATCAGCAGGAGGACGGACTCAATACCGTGCTCCCCTATGGCCTCCAGCGGGTGGATGCCATGCGCAGCTTGACCACCGAGAGCACCGCCGTCCTCATGCCCTTCAAGGCCCAGGAGATCCAGGACAAGGGCGGCGTCTATTATGGCGTCAATGCTGTCTCCCACAATCTGATTATCTGTAACCGGGCCAATCTCCTCAATGGTAACG
The DNA here is from genome assembly GCA_022785125.1 of Clostridiales bacterium. GTDB lineage: Bacteria > Bacillota > Clostridia > Oscillospirales > Oscillospiraceae > Flavonifractor > Flavonifractor porci. Next base: position 90,834 of record JALFRA010000002.1, on the reverse strand, counting down.
GCTTTTTCTTCGGCGTACCCGGCTCCGGAAAGTCCATGGCGGCAAAGCAGGAGCTGACGTCGCTGATCCTTGGCACAGACCACGACGTAATCGTGGTAGACCCGGAGCGAGAGTACGGCGCTCTGGTTCGTGCGCTGGGCGGCGAAGTCGTTACCATCTCCGCCTCCAGCGACCAATGCAGCTACATCAACGCCCTGGACCTGTCGGCGGGGTATGGTGACGGCAAGAATCCCCTGGTGCTGAAAAGCGAGTTCATCATGTCCCTGTGCGAACAGCTTATGGGCAGCGGTCAGGTTGGAGCTAAGGAAAAGTCCATCATTGACCGCTGTGCCGGAAATATATATGAACAGTACCTCAAGGATTTCAAGGGCGAGCCTCCCACGCTGAAGGACTTGTACCGTGACCTGATGATGCAAAAGGAGCCTATGGCCCATGATATTGCCCTGGCCCTGGAGCTGTTCACCACCGGCACTCTCAACGTGTTTGCCCACCAGACGAACATCAACTCCAATAACCGGCTGCTCTGCTTTGACATTCAGGACCTGGGCGAAAATCTCAAGCCTGTGGGCCTGCTGGTCATGCTGGATGCCATCTTCAACCGTGTCATCCGCAACCGGCAACGGGGCAGGTACACCCACGTCTATATCGACGAGATCTATCTGTTCTTCTCCAGCGGCTCCGGGAGGGGCCAAAGCAGCATCAACCAGTACAGCAGTGAATTCCTCTATAAGTGCTGGAAACGGTTCAGAAAGTATGGTGCGATGCTAACCGGCATCACGCAGAATGTGGAGGAGTGCCTGCGCTCGGAAACGGCAAAACTCATGTTTGCCAACAGCGAATTTCTTCTGATGTTCAATCAGGCTGCATCAGACCGGATGGAGCTGGCCAAGCTGCTGGGTACCTCAGATACCCAGATGGATCATGTCAACAATGCCCCTGCCGGTCACGGCCTGATTAAAGTGGGTGGGGCCATCGTTCCCTTCATCAATGATTTCCCCAAAGATACAGAGTTGTACCGTCTGATGAGTACTAAGCCGGGAGAGGGGTAAGCAATGGCTGACATTAAGACGAAAGGCTCCATGGAAAAGCCGAAGGTGAAAACTTCCGGCGTTGTCCCTAAAGAAGCTACATCCATCATCAAGGAAAAATACCAAGAGCAGCAGGAACGCAACGCACCGGGTCAGAAAGACCCGGTGCGCTATGCTACTGACAAGGTAGAGGGCGGCGGCAAGCGGGCGGCGAAAACCGCAGGCGAGGCCATCAAGCAGAAGGCAAAAAAGGAATTTGTCAAGCAGCGTCAGCAGAAAAGAGCGCAAAGCAGAGATACCGGGCCGGAGCAGCCCCAGCCGTCTGAGCAGGCTCCATTTACGGAGCCTGCTTCTCCTGCGTCCAACGAGGCCGGTCAAGCAGCCAAACAAAACATCCCTACCTCAACCCAACCAGCATCACCATCTGACCCCTCTCTGGATACGCACATGGCTGATGCCCATAGCCAAGGAGACACAGTAGCTCCCTCTCAATACTATGGGCGGAACTTATCCACAGAATCTACCCATTTCCCCACAACAGATTGTGCCAAATCAGACGCAAAAGCACAAAATGGAGGAGGGCGGCAGAACTCTCAAAGCAGGCAGCAGGCCCAAGGCAGACAAAAGGCCATCAAGGATGCACAAAAATCAAAAGCTCGGAAGGACGAACAGCAGAAATTCAGTATACGGGATCAGGACCACCGGATAGAATCCAGTCAGCAAGGATCTTTCGGTGGAGCAGATCCATCTGCCACCCGTCTGAATGGTGAGAAAGCCAACTCTGGTACAAGGCGCACCATCCAAGTAGCTCAGCGCAGGACAGGTGGATCGGTACCCAACGCACCTGCCGCAAAAGAAAGCGGCTCCAGGATGTTAGGCAACAAGTCCGCCGGCAAAGCCGCTCATGTACCCAAGACGGATGGGAACCGCCCCAAATTGGGATCGGTTCGCCAAAAGAGGAAGCTGGCCATTAAAAACGGCAGGATTGTCCAGAGACAGGTTTCTCCGGCGCAGAAGGCAAAGGCACTGGCCCGGCGGAAAGCACAGAAAGAGATGGTTAAGAAGGCCGGTCAGCGGACAAAACAGGCTGCGACCAAGGCTGGAAAGGCCACGATGCGATTTGCCCAGGCAGTCGGGCGGGTAGCCCTGGCTGCGGTCAAGGGCGTTCTGGCCGCTGGCGGAGGTGTGATCCTACTGATCGTGCTTCTCTGTTTGATCCTTGTAGCTGCTATTGCGGCGTCCCCTTTCGGCATTTTCTTTGCGGGGGGTGGCAGTGAGGACGGCGTTCCTGTATCGGTGGCCGTGGCCCAGGTCAACTATGCCTATAATGAAACCCTGGAAGAATTGCAGACGGCTGAGAGCTATGACGATGTTGTGATTGAGGGAACCGGAGCGGACTGGGTTGACATACTCGCTGTCTTTGCGGTAAAGGTTGCCGGCAGCAATGAGGCCGATGCAACGGATGTAGTTACGCTGGACGAAAACCGCATCGACCGGCTGGAGGCCGTCTTTTGGGATATGAATACCGTTGCCCATGAGGTGGAGACAATCGACCACCCGGAAAGCAGCGAAGGGGCTGATGATGGATACACAGAGCGCATTCTCCACATCACCATTACAGGCAAAACGGCAGAAGAAGCAGCTGCGGAATATAATTTTACGACTCAGCAACTTGAGATGCTTCAGGAGCTGCTGGAGGAACGGGAAATGCTGGCAGATTTGATTGGCAGCCTGATGAACGTAACCGCCGATGCAAATGAGGTTCTATTGAATCTGCCGGAGGATCTGTCCCAAGAGCGTGAGGCCGTCATCCGCGCGGCCTGTTCCCTGGTGGGGAAGGTCAACTACTTTTGGGGAGGCAAGAGCCTTGCCTTGGGATGGGATAGCCGCTGGGGGCGGCTCACAGAGGTTACAGCGGCAGGGAGCAGCACCACAGGCACCTACCGGCCCTATGGACTGGACTGCTCCGGGTTTGTGGACTGGGTGTTCTACAACGCCACAGGCGGCGAGTACATCATCGGCCATGGAGGAGGAGCTATGGCCCAACATGGCTACTGTACCAGCATTTCTTGGGCGGAGGCGCAGATCGGTGATCTGGTCTTTTACCCGGAGGATACCCATGTTGGGATCGTCTGCGGCTGGGACGAGAGCGGCAATATTCTGATCATCCACTGTGCCTTCAGCGCCAACAATGTGGTCATCACCGGCCAGGAGGGATTTACCACCATCGGCAGACCAGTCTTTTATGGAGGTGCATGATAGAGCTTGTGGTGCTATGATAATTCTCCATGGCATCCCCTTTATGCTTAGAAGAGCAAAATGCTGCTCAGTAGAAAGCGAAAGCTGTGGTGAAGAAACTGCATTCTGTGAAGCTAAAAGAGATTGCAAAAAGGTGGAGGATGGAATTGAAGAGACTCTTACTTACTGCACTTTTTCCGTGGTGAGCATCTTTCCAGATGGCAATTCTGCTCTCATGCTGGTCTGTACCCAGTTGCGCTATGTAGCCGACACCCAGTGGGGCAACAAAAGTACATGAACATGAAGCACCTGGAGGCTGATGTTGAAGATGCCTTCATTGCTACCTGACTTCATTCATGACAGAGGCCGCAAACATAATTGCGCAAAACTCTTGACACTACCGACTTTTATGGTTTGGCAGAGACATTTTTCACTCACAAGCCGCCGGGTGATTTGACGATTACACTTCTCTAGTGTCCCCAGGATGCGTAGTAAATAAAGGAAGCCTCCACAAAATTTTTGGTTTTGTGGAGGCTTCCTTTATTGTTTCAGCGTGCTTGGGAGCGTTGCCAATAATAAGCAAACAAGCGTGTGTATTAATACAGGCATTGCTTGCGTATACGTGTTATCCAGATAAGCGCTCTTGATTTCGGCTATGAAAGCGGGGTATTTACTATCTCGCCTCGCCGTTGCCCATAACGGATAAACAAATTATTCTTGGCATCATTACAGAATTCAAGAAGGTCAGAAAATGTTGCTATTGTACGGATTGAATATTGATAGATTAAAAATTTACTCGTTGTAGAGTCTTCGGCCAAAATATAGCTACCAAAATTGCTCCCAAACAGTTCAGTACCTTTGCGTTTCATCAAATTTGCAGCACATTGATACTCAGACGATGTTTTATCAGTCATTGAGGTTGTAATTTCTAGGATAAGGATAGGATAGCAGACAGAGCTGACTTCATATAGAAAATCTTCAACTTCTGTTGTGTACATGGTATCTTTCATTATGATTGCTGCAAATGGATGTGAGGAAATGGCGTCACTGAGTTCCGTAATATTGGATACTGTTATGATATGGCTAGAGTCATTTGTCGTTTCCAAAAGGCTTTCTCCATCTGGACTATAATAAATTATAGTATCGACCGAAAATAAGTTTCTGGAGTTCATTGGATACTCATAGACAGATATACCGTCTAGCTCATACGGAACACAAAGTGAAAAAGGCTCGGAAGACTGTACTGTATTTGATGAAGTTTTAGGTGATGCAGGAAGCTCAGCCATTCCAGTAGGGGTGAATATTGTTTTTACAAAAAAGCATAGGGTAAGCAATATAAGAATGGCGCATAAAGCGTATAAAAAATTTTTCTTTTCTGAATTATTCATATGCCGTTAATTATCTAAGGAGGTAAAGATATTGTAATTAGATGTGTTAAAGCCGCCATTAATAAATGTATAGGAACTAACGGTATAGAATCCCTGAGGGCCTTCGGTTTCACCGCTACCACCCCACGGAGAATACGCATTAATGGTGAAGTAATGAGGATTTGAAGAGCCGCATAGGGCATCATTAGAAACCCAGACCCAAGAGCCTTCCTTGATTGTTCGGATTAGTCTGCCGCTACTATCATACATGCCGGCATCATTTTTAAGCCTGTGTCCTCGATACGTAATACCACTGTGCGTTTCTACGATAGTATTATCAGGACTGCCGTCATAGTCTCTTAGGTTGATAGGAGCCACGTCCGCTATACCAGCATCAGCGCCTTGGAGCCAACCCGTTTTCAGTGTAGAGCCGCTCCAATATTTAATTTTGTAATAATCATAATATTGGCCTGATACAGTTTCTTCCAAATCCAGGACAGCCTTTCCTGTGCTAATTCTTACAGCACTACCAGTGCCAGAGGAATTTGAATAGATATAGCCATAATCTTGTACGCTAGATCCCCAAGAACTAATTAGAATACAAGACGAGTAATTGCTAGAGGCCCGGCTGTCCCAAAGGGGCATATCCGAATTAATAGATGTCGCTGGATCACAATCTGGAATAGAATCAACACAGTTTACTTCACCATTGTATCGCCAAAGCAGCAAACCTTTACAACGATCAACATAATATTCAAAGTCTGCTGGCGAGGACAAATCTGATTCAATGAAGTCGAAAACCTTTAATTCTCCATTTTCAACATAGTACATTGCATAAGAGGGGTTTTCGCAACCACTGTTACTAAGTACAGAGGTATCAAACGGCATAAGGGTTGTAGTCTGCATCATAAGAATTAGATGGTAAGAATCGGAAAGATCAACTAATGTACCTAAGATATCGCTTGTTTTAGAATCATCCATAACAATAATTGCCGCAAATGGATCCTCCTGAACTGCACTAATGAGTTCATTAGGGGTAGAAACAATTGTTACATCAAATGTTTCGGGAACATTCAGACCAGGCTCAGTTTCGTTAGTAACAATAATTGTGCTGTTTACGTTAAGCGTTTCTGCAACCTGTCCAGGATTTTGATAGGCGTCGATCCCATCATAAAAGTAGCTTGTGTTAGAGGTTGCATGGGCTGAGAGCAACATGGATGATACCAATATAGCAGCGGATAGAATACACCTTATCAATTTTTTCATAATACTTACCTCCTCAATTTTATTTTCGGTGGATAGTTTCATCTACTTTTGATATCCCTCCTTTTTAATACGGATAAGATATATTTTTATACCCACCTCGCTTTCAATTTATTGCCCTATAATATTATCTCAAAAATGGCAGGAAACATTTCAAAAAGTATTGGTGGCTTTATGGCACTAATATTTTTTACAGCATGTCGCAGAACCCGGCTTGTGCATTAAGCATGAGCTGGGTCTCTGTCATATAGGGGCCAAAAGAATAGAGCAAAGAGAGAAGCAGACTTCTCCTCCCATAGTCACTAGGCCAGTTTTTTCAGATTCATGGAAGTAATTAAAGCTTCACCCAGTTGGATACCTAGGCCAAGCCAATGTAGTGGGTAAACGCATGGCGCATTTTTCCTTGGCGTCAGCAAAGATCCGCTCAATGGTCTCCTTCCGCCTTTTGTACAGTTGCTGGTACTTAGATGTATAGCAAACATCGTCTGCCATTCCTCATAGCCCTTCCAAATAAGTCGCTGTACTGTTTTCACACAGTCTTTGGAAATAGCGGGTGGGGCAGTTAACACAGACGCAGGGATAACTCCTGTACTCCCGGTATCTGTCCCGGTTGGTGGTGTGGTAGGTCAACACCTAAGTACTCCGGGCAGAGCACGTAGTCGTAGTACTCGTCATGCACATACTTCCACCACGCATGGCCGCCCTTCATTGTCTGCGGTCGCTTGTAGGATGTGGAGAGCCCCCGTCCATCCTAAAATACCTTTTCGCGGATATGAGTGTCATATAGGTGGAATCGGTAGCAATCGTTTCTGCTTCGGGGAAATTTGTTGTTACACGGTCATAAACTTCATCAAACACTGTGCTGTCATGTACATTGCCGGGGGTAACCATGGTTGCCAGCATGAAGCCGTGCTTGTAGCAGGCGGTGTGGGCTTCATAGGCAAACTGCCGCTTGTGCTCCCCCTTCACAAACAATCTGCTGTCTGGATGTAACCGTCAAACCCGGCACAGCCGAAGAGCCACGGCAGATGCCGTGGCTCAGGTAAACCAGCATTATATTTTTGTTCTGCACTCCGTCGGTGCCTCAGCAGGAGTCAATTTCTCGGCCCAGGTTTCGTCGGCTGTTTGCGCCAATTCAGGGGCACGTTCCAGAACCCACTGCAAGTAGCAGCAAGGATTCAGACCGGTTTCCTTGGCGGTTTCAATCAAACTGTAAAGGACCGCGCTGCTCTGGGCCCCGACCGTTGTATTGCAGAACAGAAAATTCTTGCGCCCCATCACAAAGGGCTTTATGCTGCGCTCAGCGCGGTTGTTGGAGAGCTCCAGTTTGCCGTCCTCCAGATAGCGCACCAGATAGGGCCACTGCTCCAGAAGATAGTGCAGAGCTTTGCCCAAGACAGACTTTGGTGCGGTTTGGGGCTTCAGCCTATTTGCCCATGACAACGAGAGCGACTATGATACTGAGCCGGATGGCTCTAAGGAATAAGCTGGAATGCTTGTTCCGGGGTGGCACGAGCCGCCCCTTTTACATAAAGGCAATACTTGTAACATAAAAATGTAAAAATGTCAAGAAAAAAGCTATGAGAACAGAACAACATGAGTTATAATAATTCAAACACCATTCAACAGGCGAGGAGGTGGAGGTATGAAGATGAAGAAAAGCAAACTCTTTTGGAAACTCGGGGACTCTGATAAGCACGTCATTAGTAAGTCATTCGATGACAACGAAGAGTATTATTCTTTTTTAAAAAAACAATTTGACGCTGGATATCGCCAGATTATAGTTTCTTCTGAAGCAATGATAGAATTAATTAAGGATAGTGTAATCGAGCAAGGGCTAAAAGTATATCGGATTGAGTTTGCCGAAGATGATACATCTTTGTCTGAAGATATTACGAACTTATTAGATGCGATAGAAGCACGCCCAATATTGTTTGGTACGCTAATAGAAAAGCTGCAATTTTTGGCAGAATCATCTTCAATTGATATCAGCCGCATCCACATATCGGGACGTTTGAAAAATGGAGGTGTATTAGATTTTTATGTCCAATCCAATGGCATTGTGGCCGTAAATGAGGATGCTGATAGTGGTTTACTGAACAGGGTAAACGCCTTAATTGAGAGGTGTTTATTCGGATGATTAAGAAAAAAGTATTAGATACATTTTCTTTATTATGGAAAATAGCAATTCCTCTAATCAGTGCAGTAATTGGATTGAAATTGGTTGAGCAGTTTAATGTACTGCAAGCCCTGAGCATAATCACAGATGAAGACAGAGCATTTGATATTTGCACCAGCGTTTATTTTGCAATAATTAATGTTATGTTGCTTTCTGCGGCAGAATGGATTAAGAATACCTTTTTCCCTGCACAATCTATTCAGGTGATATTCAGCAAGCCTGGCGATATTGTGCAAAACAATGCTATGCCTGATTTGCTACTCAGGGAGGCTTCTCCTTGTGAAGCGAGAGTAACTGTGATGATCAATGCTAAGAAAAAAAACTGTAAGGGTTTGAAAATAACAATAGAATGCATAAGTTTTGCTACGATGCAATTGCCTGCAGCAAATGTTGCCGCGAATGTTGATGAGAATGGTAATTATATCATTGATTTGGAAAAGCTGTTTGGCAATCAAGAACAGGCTGACACAAGTCAAACATTCCGAATTCTTTTTTCTAAAGAGCCCACAAATGGTATTTGTCAAAGTGTATTGTATTCAAAATTGAGTAGTGAGCCGTGGAAACTTACCTTTAATACCAACAAAATGATTGTAAGAACGGAGGGATGAAATGGCCACGACAAGATGGAAAGATAGGACAACTTCAAAAATAAACGACGCCATAAATCTCTTAATAGACAATGTTGAAAATGACAACCGTTCTTCGGGAATTAGTCGAGAGAATTGGAAAATAAGTAAGGTCTTCGATGAAAACCTATCCATTACTTTGTTCGGCAATGAGATAACATATAATGTCATTCGTTTTACTTATGACAAGATTACACTTTATGAGCCGGATGTGAATGTGATCCCTCAGAATGGTATGGTTGTAGTTTACTCAAACGACCAAACTGTTAGCTATATAATAGACAAAAATTCGGATGCGAAGCAGGTCCTTCGCAAACTTCTTTCTTACACAGGGAAAAATGAGATTGATGATAACAGAATGCATTTTGATAGCGACTTTTTCCTTTGGCTAATTAATAGAGTTTACTATACAAATAACACCATTGAAATTGCTGAAGAAAACGGTTTTGAACTGGAACTACAGTCAATAAAGGGATTTGTTGGCGACACAGAAGACTCCCAGACAAAAGTATCTGCGTCTGGAGAATCTGTTATGAATATCATTAGTACGCTCTCATTCTTTCTTGAAAGTAGAAAATTAAAACAAATCAAATTAGATTTAAAGTATAAGACCCATGAGAAGATAGAGTTGATCCTTAAAGACGGAATCTTAGAGGTTGATTTTAAATCATATTTGGGAAGCTTTGAGCAAGATTCTATCGATGAACGAATGGCAAAACTATATTTAATGGCATATATTGAAATCGTCCCACTTCTTGTTCAAGAATACAGAACAGATATCGAAAATGATCTATGGAACAAAGACTGCTATGTAAAGTTTATGAACAATGTTGCGGATACACTAAAAGGAAAGATTGAAGAGAAAACAAAGGCTATAAATGCTGGACTTCCAGATATTGATTAGTACAATTGTTCGGGCTGAGCTGAAATAGCCTGCATACACCGCCCCAAAAGTACAGCTTGACCACAGATGATGGTGCTGGTCACCGCTGGAATGGTGCACCCATTCCGCAGAAATGGTGCATGGCGGCCGCGGGCGTGGTGCAGCTGGCTGCCATGCGGGGAATCACTCGGGGATGCCCTTGCGCTTGCGCATGGATTCGCCCTCAATCTGGATGGTATAGGCGTTGTAGATAATCCGGTCACAGATGGCATCGGCCAGGGGTGGATCGTACAGGTTCTCGTGCCACTCGTTGGTGTCATACTAAGAACAGAAGATGGTGGAAGGCCACCTTGTTCCGGGCGGCTACCAGTTCCAATGAATCCTGTGGCTTTGCCTCCTTGAGGGGATAGAGCAGCCATTCATCCAGGATGAGCAACTTCTCTTTCCTGAGTTTTTTCATGGGTCATGTAGTTCCGGTAGGTTCCGTTGGCTTGGGCCGTAGAGATTTCCACCATCAAATCCGGCAGACAGATGTACCGCACCGAGTATAAATTGCGGCTGGCTGCCGGGCTGAACCTCAACAAGCAAGTTCTACATGTGGCTCTACAGGACAATGGGCTGCGCTGAGCAGCCCATTGTTCTATACAAGTACCAGCCAAGCGCAGCATAAAGCCCTTTGTGATGGGCCAAGAACTGACTCTTTGCCAACACCCCACTGGTGCCCAGTCCAGCGCTGTGATCTACAGCCTGATTGAAACCGCAAAGGAGAATGACCTGGATCCCTACCGCTATCTGGTTTGACTTCTGAACAATGCACCGGGGCTGAGCCAGACGGATGAGGCCTGGGCAGGATCTTTCCTCCCGGTGAATGCGCCTAAGAAATGCAGGATTCCTAAACCATAATGAAAATGACGACCGCCATCTCATTGCCTGCGCACTGAGATGGCGGCCTTTTTATACGCCGGGAGATTTTACGGTTGCTGATGTCCGATGCTTCCCTGATGCGAGAGAGTTTGTTGGCGGTGGAGTGTTTTTGTGGTAGCTGTCTAGAAATAAGATTTGGAGAAACCTGCCTATGCTTATGATTCCATATTTCGCTTGGTCGTGTGCGTGATATAACCGACCAATATTAAAGCGCCAGCAAATAAGAGTCCCCCTCCAACTATATAGGTCAGATTGAACGATGTTGACTTGGCTTCGTTTGGTAGATTGGATTCGTGGGCAAATCCTCGGACATTATTTTGGTCACTACTCTGGTTATTTTTTAGCATTGAGACAAACTCACTGATTGTCATCATGGAATCACTTCGGCTGTTTTCAGTCCTAGATACTACAGGGAAAATGAGATCATTAGAGCCATCAGTTGTCACAAAATAGTAAATTCCGCTGGCTTTAATCAGAGTCTCTTCCTCAATATTAGTTCTGCTATTATTCTGCAAGGTTTCCATAGCCCTAGATTTTGCCATGCCAAATTCTTCTGCATTACCACCATAATGAACCACTCTATATGCGCCATCTTCATAGGCGATAGTCAAAAAGAGTCGAGGAGATTTGTTTAAATCCAATGTGAATTCCCATGTTTCAATCATATTGGGATCAATTAAACCTGTAATGCTATTACCGCTGAAATTATCTACTTGCTCGGCTCCGACATAATTTACACGGTATCCATCTCCTAATACCAGCGCCTCTGCTTCGTCTGCGGTTGAAAATCCCCATCGCCCTGGATTTGATGAAACGGCAGATTGAACCATTTTAAGTCCAGATTCTGCGACAACTAAGACATCCTCTGGTATGGAAGAGTTAGTTGCAGATGCAGTCGTCCCAAGCATCAACGCAACAATAAGGGCAAGTATAGTCACAATATACTTCTTCATTTTCATTCATCTCACCTACTTAGTTAAATTGTAAATAGTTCCATCCCAGATGTGATCATAGCCACTCCCGCCCTTGAAATAAGTGTATGTAGATGCATGGAATGCCCCGTCCCCTGGATCCATATATTCGACAGACATAGTCCCTGACGTTTTATCATATCCATCGATTACGAGAGCATGGCCTCCACCATTACGCCAAGACCACCCTGCATATAGGGGATTCCCACCTTTAATCTCCCCAGATACAATGCTCGAACTTACGCTGTTTTGAGTTAAAGTGCCATCAACTCCCCAATGTGATAAGGCGTCTTGGACATCCTCATCTTTGGCAGTTGAATTTATAGTGGAATCATACGTATATCGCACGACATCTTCTTGGGTAACGCCTTTCCCATAATAACGCAAGATACTTTCAGTACATGCAGCCCAACACCATAAGCTTTTTTCTTGACGAACCTTGGGAATATCCACTACCCCTATATCTTCATATGCTAAAGCAATTGGTGTTAAACATGTAGCCGCGATTACCGAACAGGCCAAGACCGCTGGAACGAAACGATTGGTAGATTTCATGTTTTAACCTCCCTTTTATGTTTTCTCCTAGAATTGATTCTCAAAATAAATAATATCATCATCTCCCTGTATAACATTGTTTTTTCCATCTTTCTCCGCCTTAGGTGTGTTGAGGGGTTCTATATATAAATCAAAAAATTAATACAAAACATTTCATCAAAAACAAAAAAATTGACGGCTCAGGCCGTCAATTTTTTATTCAGATTATCTTGTCGCAGTAACGGCAGCGGAGGTCGGAGTAGTCCGGCTATCACCACCATTTTCATCTCTTGCAAAGACCTCAGCAGTCACGCGGTATTGGTGTCCAATGATTCCCTGATAGGTAAGGATACCGCTGTAGGTGGGGCGATTTGTGGCAGTCATCCAACTTTCATCTTCATATTCTTCGGCTACTCTCCAGGTTCTTCCGTTGTCAGATGATTCTTCCAACAAAATATAACTAGCACCCAGCTCTGAAACACGTTTGTTTGCAATGACGGAAACCACAATTTCAATCTTTCCGTTGCTTGCTGCAGAAGTATAGGCAGAATATATTGAAAGGTAGGAACTGGCTCGCTCAACGGCCAGGGCATTGATAGGCAGGCTGATGCAACAGGTTAAAGCAAGAACTACTGCAAAAATACCACGCATAAATTTTTTCATATTCTTTTATCCCTCACTTAGATAAATCGAATCAATCATGGTCATCATTTCTTCCTCACTCAGAGGCCCTAAAATAGAGCACTCGCAAGTACCGTTTACCCAAGCAACCACCTGAACATCCACATTCGACATGATATAGTGAACAATGCCGTTTTTTGTGTATGTAATAACAGAAGAACTATCCTTTTCAAATGTAGAGGATTGAAAGGTATTGTCTGTCCGATATGAATAGGAAAGAGATAGGGTGTTCTGTGCGTTGCTGTAGGATGCTGTAAACAAGATTTGACTACTTGAGGGGACAGCCTCCACATAGTCCAGTGTATATCCTTCAGGTATCCAGGTTGGAGCCAAAGGCTCTGTAATAGAATAGGCGTTAAAGGCATCTTGAAGAGAGATATACTCTCTGGGCTCGGTAAAAAGATTATCGATTTGAACTGCATGTGGGGAGGAAGAGCTAGGTATGGAAAAACGGAAAGTTTCCTCGGTCCATCGACCAATTGCACCAAGTACGTCAAAGCCAGCAGCCTGCGCACAGAAAACACTAAACACGGCAACGATAGCGGCAACGACTATAACTCTTGCAAAATTTTTTCGGAACCGGAATTTGTAATATTTTCTTGGGGCTACTTCCGATTTGGGCGAAGCGTCTTCAGTGAACAAGATCGCATGTTGTGAACGGAACTTTTCCCACGACTGTTCCGCATCAAAATCTTCTTCGAGCGGAGCTTTTTTGTCCAGTGCGGCCAGATAGGCGTCAACAACATCCTCATCGTAAGTGAGGTCTGTCATTTCGTCCATCCTGGCTTCCAGCTCTGTTAACAACTCGTCTGCTGTTTTATCACACAGATGTCCTTGGATTTGAGAGACGTTGCCCTTCCCTTTGCCCGACTGGTATGGGGCTCGTTTCTTCTCCGGCATCATGACACCTCCTTTATAAGTACATCAGGAAAACCTATACGAACATTACATCAATTCTAAAAATTCTTTTTCCTTCTCTGCCAGTTTCTTATAGTGTTGCTTCGCACGGAACATCTGAGTCCGGCAGGTCAAGATTGGAATTTTTAGTCGTGCAGCGATTTCTTCATAGGATAGACCATCCTCATAGAACCAGACAAACAAATCTTGCTCACGTTGGGTAAGACCCGATGGCAACATATTCCGAAGCGATATTATCTGCCTTGGTGGGGCGCTGATTTGAGAGACCTGTTCATCTATGAGCGTCTCATGGATGGATTCCTTTTGATGCCTGTCCATAGATTGGAGGATTAGATTTTGGACAACCTTCATCAGCCACCCTGCGGGGTTCGGGTGAATTTTTACGAGGTCAAATCTAACTAGAAGTAGCAAAAATGCCTCCTGAACAATATTTTCTGCTTCATCTTTATCGCCGAGCCGACGCAATGCGACTTTATACATTTTAAGGGCATGTCTTTTATATAGTTCGTTTACCCATGCTTCATCTGTAGGACTCATAAGCACCCCTCCTTTCTTTTTAGAAGTGAGACGCATTAAGTGTAAAGGATTTTGCAAGGAAAAGCAATTCAACGGTTAATAATATTGCCTAATAAACGAATCTGTTTGACCAGCAAATCATGGTAGGAGGGCGGGATTTCAGAGAGTGCGTCTACGAGATCCTGCGGGATAGGGTTGTCTCCGCTACCAAACAATAGGTAGTCTGTGGAAACTCGAAGTACACAAGACATTCTTTTGAGAGATTCCATGGATAACCCGCTTTGGCCGTTCTCGACGCAAGCTAAAAATCGAGCGCTAACATCTGTTTTTTCAGCTAGCATCTCGCGAGACCAGTTCAATTCTTCACGTCGGTTCCTGATGCGCTTGCCGACTTCAACATGAAGCAATTTCTTTCCTTTCAAATCAGCGTCCCCCATTAGAGTATTTGTATTACAAATATTCTAATGGTTATTATTTCGCAACAAAATGAGGTAATACAAATGACTTATTTGTAAAACAGTTACAATAAATTATACTTGTTGAAATGATTTTGTATCCCGAAGGCAAATAAATAATGGGATTGTACTCCATTGCATAGACGGCAATGAGGGATACTCTATTGCCAACGTTATTGTTGGCTGGAGAGAACGAGTAGATTGCTAGAGGAATCATAAAGAATTAGACTGCCCCCAGATGCAGGTCTCCACCAAATTAGATCGGTCCACAGCATAAAAATTAGAGGCGTTACCAGGTTTGACCGATATATACTCGATATTCATGTTCTCCGCACTATTCGACTTTTAGAATGTATCATCATGCTTTTGACCTGTAGCCTATGAGATATTAATAACTGCTATAAAGTGTACTGCGGGTGCACGGTTTTATTTTAGGTTAGTGAGGCAACTATATTGCCTGTGTTTTGTGTACGAGACTTTCCCTGTAATGTATCGCCGCAAACCAAAATATTTGCCTACCTTTACGGATATCGAGCCATCTACAAGGCATTAGTTTGCGTTGGGCATATCGGATTTTGTTGTAAAAACGACGAGATTCGATATGTCTTTTTTTATTTGCAGTTTGATTGGTTCACAGTGCACTGGCACCCCTCCATAGCAGCGTACCCATAGCAACTCCTTTGAATGCTTCAAAACCCATTCAAAGGAGTTGCCAACATGAAATATATTGATTTGAGAAAAGAGTACCCCCATCTGGATGTTACATACTCTGAATACCCTGTTTCTTATAAAATTGACGCCATGTTTGAGCAGTGCCGTCTTGCTGAGCAGGCTCTGGAGAAACGGAGGAGCCGGAATGGGGATGTGATCTCCCTGGAGAACGAGCCAGGGGTGGAAGCCCATATCCTTGAGCAAGTACCTGGGCCGGAAGAAGAAGCGATGCGGCATATCCAGAACGAAGAACTTTACAAAGCGATGCGGTCTATTCCCAGAAAGCAGGCAGACCGGATCTATGCCTATTACTTTATGGACATGACCTTGGAAGAAATCGCAGCTGTTGATGGAACCTCACCCCAGGCAGTTTATTACAGTATTCAAGCAGGCAAGAAGAATCTCAAAAAGATTTTAAAAAAACTTTTCCAGGAGCCTTAAAAAATCGCCTTCAGATGTCCTTGTTAATAGAGGGGTTTCCACTTCTCGGTGAACCTTGATAATGGAATATCGGCAACATGAGCAGGTACGTCACTGTGCCAATGCTATTTTTCGTTTACCGCCATGACCACCGACTACACCGATGAGAGCGATTTGTAAACGATACGCCTGGATGCTTATGGCTCATTCAGGAGAAGAGCAGCACAGACATAATGGTACTTCCGAACGGTGGCCTCCCACGTAAGAGGGGGAACCCTGCGGCGCACGACAAGATCGACGCTGTGGAGTTATGAATTGTCCTTGCCAAGGATAGCCTGCCATGTTCCCGTTTCGCCAGGGGCACGATAAAAATGGCGATGAACATGACCGGAGTATTCAAAATCAGATACCACGCACTGGCAGCATAGTCTGCCAGTGCGTTCATGTGATTTTGAACTCGTATGCATTAAAGTGTCCATATTGAAACATAATTAACTATAATCCGTAGTATTGCCGTGCGAATAAAAATTTGGTTACTGATAGGAAAGGAGACGCAATATGGTTGTTAGTGAGAGAAAAACAATGGCATCCACTATTCGGATTCACGATGAATTTTGTACTAACCCTACGTCAGGAAGGCTCTCACATTTAAATCAGATTGTGAGCGGTTCTTATAAGAGGCGTGCAATGACAATGAATATGACGGTACCTACTGTGGTAACCGGGAGGGAAAAGGAAATTTCGGTGAGTGCGGAAAACATTGGGTAGCCAGAAGATTTGACAAACTGATTTGCCGGTTCGTATAATTAGGCCAGAAGGGAGGCACCCATGGAGCAATATGTAAAATACCTTCGCAAGTCACGCTTTGACCGGGATTATGCAGAGCTTAGTACTGAGGAAACACTAAAGCGTCACGAAGCGATTCTGGATAGGATTGTTGCTGACAGAGGGTATTATATTGCTAAAACATACCATGAGGTTGTTTCGGGCGAATCCATTGCAGCAAGACCAGAAATTCAAAAAATGCTGGAGGAAGTTAGTGCCGGGATTTATGCCGGTGTCTTGGTTGTAGACGTAGAACGACTGGCAAGAGGTAACGGAGCCGATCAAGCATATATTAGTCAGGTGTTTCAATTTTCCGGGACAAAAATTATTACTCCTACAAAAATTTATGATCCCTCTAATGAGTTTGACGAAGAATACTTTGAGTTCGGCTTGTTTATGAGCCGGAGAGAGTATAAAACCATCAACCGCAGACTGATCAGAGGTCGTGAGAGTAGCGCATCTGAAGGGAAGTGGATTAATAGCATTACTCCGTATGGGTACAGTCGAGTAAAACTTCCCGATGAGAAAGGGTATACTTTGGAACCACACCCTGATGAAGCGCCAATCGTTCAGAAAATTTACGAAATGTATATCAACCACCAAGGCACAAAAATTATCGCTAACTATCTGAACGACCATGCTGTTCCTACGAGACATGGAGAGTTGTGGACGTACTCCACCGTTTCTCAAATCATTGCGAATCCTGTCTACATGGGAAAGATTCGCCGTGGTTGGAGTAAACAAGTTAAGAGTATTGAAAATGGTATGGTCAAGAAGCGAATTAAGCGTAGCAGGGATATGAGTTCTTATACCATCTATGAAGGACTCCATACAGCTTTAGTGAGTGAAGAAGATTTTGAAAAGGCTCAGGAAGTTCGCTTGGAGAAAAAACCTGCCGCAAAAGTTCGTGATGAATTTGAATTGAAAAACCCATTTTCCGGCCTTCTGTTTTGTTCTGTTTGTGGCAAGAGAATTGGGCGAACAACCATGTCGGCTCGGCAAAATAACGCACCTCGCTTTCGCTGTGTCAATGCCCGAAACTGTCATAACAGCAGTGCGGACTTCTCGCTGGTAGAAACGGAGATCATCAATGCGCTGCGGGAATGGCTAAAAGGTTACAAGGTCAAGATCAGCACTGTGGGCTACGAAGATGACATCAAAGCGGCAAAGAAGCAACTTGAAAAACAGGAGCTAGAATTAAAAAAGCTGTCCACGCAATTGGATAATGCTTTCGATCTTGTGGAGCAAGGTGTGTATACGTTGGATGTTTTCCAGAGCAGACGGGCTAAATTGACTTTGGCTATGGAAGCGTTGGAAGCCCAAAAGGAAGATACACAGACGTTTCTAAGAAACCTGGAGGAAAGCCAAGCATCTCAAGCCAATCTTATCCCACAGACAGAAGAACTCCTTGACAGTTATGACAGCATGACAAACGAAGAAAGAAATGAGCTGCTAAAGGAGATCCTGGAGAAGATTCTTTATTACAAAGGGTCAGATCGGAAGATTGAAATTGACCTCTATCCCAGGCTTCCCAAACGGTAGCCCAATGTTGGTATCATGGACTTACCCATGTGCTGGTCAATGACCCCACTCAGGGGTATGGCATTTTGGCGGAAAATATGCTGGAGCAGGCGGAAACTGGTAAAACAGAAGACTAATACCACTGAAACGCCGGGAGTGGGGCTCCGCTCCCGGCGTCCTATTTACAAGAAAATTGGAAGATATTAGGTGAAAAAGGAAGGCTGCGTCGGAATTTCTGCAAAAAAGTCGAACGAAGTCGAAGAGAAATAGCCAGAAATTACCAGCAAAACCCTTGCGCTTGCTGTCTGATTATGGTAAATTATAGCCAACCGGTAAAGAGACTTGGCCAGGCGCGAATGTGGAGCAGGAGAGCCTGCTGGAAAGGGTGTCAATATTGGAACGGAAAATCAAGGTCCTGGTAGCGGACGCAAGCGAAGAATTCCGCCGCATTCTGGTGGAACAGCTGGAGAGGGAAGCGGGTATCCAGGTGGTGGGAGCCACTGGGGACGGCGAAGAAGCGCTTCAGCTTTCGGAACGTCTGGCGCCGGATGTGCTGGTGATGGATCTGGTGCTGACCCAGATGGATGGGGTGGAGGTCTTGCAGGCGCTGTCCAAGGCCGAAGCCAGACCCCGGGTGCTGGTGCTCTCCGGATTTGCCCGGGGCAGCGTGGCCGAGTTGGCCGCCTCCACCGGCGCGGATTACTATATGCTCAAGCCCTGCCGCTTGACGGCAGTGGCTGAACGGATCCGCCAGCTGGCCGCCCTCCAGGAAACGGAGGAAGAAGATGGCGCGGAGGAGCGGTCCAGACGGCTGGAAAATGTGGTGACAAGCATCATCCATGAGATCGGCGTGCCCGCCCACATCAAGGGCTACCAGTATCTGCGAGAGGCCATCATCATCGCCGTGGGGGATATGGATGTGATCAACGCGGTCACCAAGATCCTCTATCCGGAGGTGGCTAAACGGTTCGGCACCACCGCCTCCCGGGTGGAGCGTGCCATCCGCCACGCCATCGAGGTGGCCTGGGACCGGGGCGATCTGGAGACGCTGCAGAAATACTTCGGCTATACTGTTTCCAACGCCAAGGGAAAGCCCACCAACTCGGAATTTATTGCTATGATCGCCGACCGGCTCCAGCTGCAGCAGAAGGAGCGGTGAAGGCTGCGATGTGCCCGGCAGACGGGGAATTCCCCGGAGCCGGGCGCGTTTTTTCTCTACACAGCCAAAAGAAAAAGGAGTATCATATAAACAGGCGGGATGTGCCCATTGCCGGGACGCATCCCCGAGGAGGCGGGACCATGATGCTGGTGCAGCAATTACATTGGGCCAGAACCGAGGAACGGGACCTGGAGGATCTGGCCATCGAACAGGAACAGCTTGTAGGACTGGATCTGTCCCACTTGGAGTATACCCGGATTCGGTTTCACAAATGCCGTTTTGAGCGATGCGATTTTTCCAAGGCGGCCTTTTATCAGTCGGAATTTGACGGCTGTGATTTTTCCAACTGCAGCTTTCTGGATACGGTGTGGAACCAGTGCCGGGTGTCCGGGTGCAAGGGAGACGGCGTGAAGATGATCTCCAGCCGCTGGAAGGACTGCGTGGTGGCTGACAGCAGCTTTCGCTATGGAAATTTTTCCAAATCCATGTGGAACCGTACCAGCCTGACCGGCTGCGATCTGCGGGAGGCTTCCATGGCGGAGGCCCGGATAAGCGGGCTGGCGCCTCATGGGTCCAACTTTCAAGGGGTGGATTTTTTCCGTACGCCGCTGAAAGGTCTGGATCTGTCCGACTGCCAGATCCAGGGTATCACTGTATCGGAGAGTTTGCAGGAGCTGCGGGGCTTGAAGATCAACCCGGGACAGGCCGTGGATCTGGCTCCTCTGATGGGGGTACAGCTCCTCTGAGCATTCCGGCTCTGGACAAGATACAGGCATGGAACCGGCCCTGTCCGCATACCTCTGGGACAAGGGGGTGGGGCTATGACAGGATTGGAGCGGCTGGCAGATCTGATCTGGAACCCGTGGCTGCTGGGCCTGTTTCTGGTAGTGGGCCTTTACTTATCGGTACGAAGCGGATTTTTTCAGGTGATACACTGTGGGCTGTGGTTCAGGACCACGGCGGGCGCCCTGGGCAAAAAAGCCGGGGGGGACACCGGACGGGGGCTGACCCAGCTTCAGGCCATGTCCACCGCCTTGGCGGCCACCATCGGCACAGGTTCCATTGCCGGGGTGGCCACTGCCATCTTTTATGGCGGGCCGGGGGCGGTATTCTGGATGTGGGTTTCCGCCTTCCTGGGCATGATGACCGGCTGTGTGGAAAAGATCCTGGCGGTACGCTACCGGGAAAAGGACGAGAAGGGCTGCTGGCAGGGAGGCCCCATGTGCTATATGGAAAAGGGCCTGGGCAGCCAGGGACTGGCTACCCTGTTTGCCCTGTGCTGCGTTGCCGCATCCCTGGGGGGCGGCAATATGGTGCAGGCCAATTCCATCTCGACTGCCCTTCATGCTGGTTTTGGACTGGACCCGCTGGCGGTGGGCATCGTGGTGGCTCTGCTCACTGGGGTGGTGGTGGTAGGCGGCATCGGCCGCATCGGCAAGGTGAGCGAGACTTTGGTGCCCTGTATGGCCCTCCTCTTTGTGGGAGGCGGCGTGGTGGTGCTCTGCTGCCATGCTCAGGCCCTGCCCGAGGCTTTGCGGCAGATCGTGGGGGGGGCCTTTACCCCCAAGGCAGCTTTGGGGGGCGGTGCGGGCTACGGTATGGCAGCGGCGCTGCGGTATGGAGTGGCACGAGGGGTATTTACCAATGAGGCGGGTATGGGTTCCTCTTCCATCGCCCACGCCGCCGCCGACACCAGAGAGCCGGCAGAACAGGGGATGTGGGGTATTTTTGAGGTATTTGTGGCCACCATTGTGGTGTGCTCCATTACCGCACTGGTGATTCTCACTACCGGGGTTTATCAACCGGAGGGGGCCCTGGACGCCATCCAAAAGGGACAGGTGATGCCGGAGATGCTGGGCGCCCCCCTGTCGGCGGCCGGGTTTTCCACCGTTTTCGGCCCATTTGGGGAAATTTTTGTGTCGGTGTGCCTGCTGTTGTTCGCCTTTACCTCCCTCTTGGGGTGCTGCTACTATGGAGAACGGGGACTGGCCTACCTGAGCGGCTCCAACCGCTGGCGGTGGATCTACCGGCTGGTGTTTTTGTGGGCGCTGGTGTGGGGCAGCGTGGCAGACGTAACGGCGGTGTGGCAGTTGGCGGACATCTTCAATGGACTGATGGCTCTGCCCAACCTGTTTGCCCTGCTGCTGCTGTCCCCGGAGGCTTTAGCCCTGCTGCGGGTATGGAAAAGGAAACAGGCATGAAAAAAGAGCACGCTGCATCAGCAGCGTGCTCTTTTTCGTGGAATCCTTATTCCGCCGGAGCGGGAGAGGGAGAAGCCTCCCCGGCATCGGGCTCCTTCTGGGGAGCGGGAGTGACGATCGGCGATGGAGCGGGCTGGGCCGCTCCATCCAGAGTGACGGTGGAGCCGTCCAGAATGGAGGAGGTCTCCCCGTCAATGGCGGGGGTGTGTTGGATGGTCACCTGGTCGCCTACATTGAGGATGACAGCCAGAGGATTCTGGGCGGCGGAGAGGGCGTAGTAAGTGGGAGCGCCCTCCAGTTGGATGAAGTAGTAGGAGTTGCCCTCCATGACCGCCGAACGGATGTCGCTGATGACGCCGGACACCTCGGTGCGGGGCAGTTCATCCTCAGAGGTGATCCCTTTGTTGGCCAGCAGTTTGATATATTCCTGTTCGCAGGCGGACACAGTGGAGCCGGTGGCCACCACCTGATACTGAGCTACATTGACCATAGCGTAACTCTTTACCAGATTGGTGGCGTCCTTCAGGGGGATAAAGTAGGTGGGCTCTCCGGCAATGTTGAGCAGCAGAGGGAAGGTGGCGGTGTACTTCAGATCCTGGACCACACCTTCCGCGGAGGCCTTGGCAGCCGCTTCCGTAGCGCCGGGGGCCCGATAGAATTTGGTCTCCTTGGTCCGCTGGTTGGACAGCAGGAAACCCAGGTTGGACTGGTCGGCATTGGCGGAGGTAACGCCGGTGTACATATACACGTCGTCGTTAAGGGCGATATAGTTGGAGCCGTCGGTGGTGATGGTCACGTCCCGCTGGCCGAAGATGGAGTTGATGAAGCCGTTGACCAGAGTGCCGTGGTAGTTATACTGCTGCATGATCAAATCAGGGGTGAACACATTGTCCACCCAGTTGGGAATGTCGGCCAGCTCATAGTAGGTGCATTCGCCGGTGATGGCGTCCACCAGCACGGCGCCCTTGATGTCGTCGCCGCCGAACAGGCCGATGGTCTTGACGATGCGGGGAGCGATCCAGTAGGGACGGCCCTCCTCATCGATCTCAAACTGAGGGGTGCCAAAGATAAAGGTGGGATAGTTGAAGCGCAGATGGCGTTCGATGTTACGATTGAGTGGCTCGGAGAAGGAGTATTTCATGCCCTCCTCCAGCCGGACCACCGTGGCCTCCTGAGTGACCATGTCCACCCTCACATAGGCGGGCAGGCCGGTGCCGCGGTTGGTAAACCACTTGAACAGATCGGCGTAGGCTATGGGGGCCACCCGGACGGGCCGGCCCTTGTAGTTGATCTGGGTGGAATCGAAGGAATACTCGAACTGGCTGAC
The DNA here is from genome assembly GCA_022785125.1 of Clostridiales bacterium. Classification (GTDB taxonomy): domain Bacteria; phylum Bacillota; class Clostridia; order Oscillospirales; family Oscillospiraceae; genus Flavonifractor; species Flavonifractor porci. The sequence continues at coordinate 68,087 of JALFRA010000002.1, read as the reverse complement.
CATATCGCTGAGGGTACCCATCTGCCGGTCGCTGAGGTATTCGGCGGAGGATTCATCCAGGGTGGGGATCTCATTAAAAGAGATTTCGGCGATGTCGGAGGCAAAGTTGCCGTCCTCCACGGTGAGCAGGTCCCGGTAGGCCCCGGCCCGGAAAATGGGCAGGGAGATAATGGTACCCACAATGCCAACGGCAATGAGGGCCAGCAGCAGGATCCCCGCAGGCAGGCAGCGGGATTTGATAAAGCGCAGATAATCTTTGGGGCCGCTGGCCTCCCGGATCAGGTCCATGCCGGAGGTGAGGATAGAAGTGACCACGAATACGATGCACAGAATGGCGATAAAGACATAAAAATCGCTGGACTGGGGATTGATAGGGGGCAAAGCCACATAGAAATAGACCAGACCGATCAAAATGGTGAGTATGATACAGAGCACCAGTTTTCCGGACTTGCTTTTGGGCCCATGGGCCTTCTTGGCCGGTTGCTGTTCCATGAACGTTTCTCCTTTAGGCAATTTCGACATTTTTTCATAATCAAACGGGGTTGATAGAGGTAGTATAGCCTATAGTGGTGGAAAAGGCAACTGAACAGGCATTAAATTTCCATAAAAGGCAGGTAAAAACCTGCCGGAGTCAAAGGCGAAAGGGGACGAAACTTCGTACAAAATCCCATTGACGGCAAACTTTACATCCGATATACTAAAACAGGATTTCGTAAAGAAACTGAAAAAGAAATATGTGAATAAAAGAGGAGAAAAGACGTGGGAGACATAAGCATCCTTCTTGGGCTGCTGGGCGGCCTGGCCTTGTTCCTCTACGGTATGCAGATGATGAGTTCCGGCCTGGAGGCCGCAGCTGGCAACCGTATGAAGCGCATCCTTGAGCGGCTGACTTCAAATCGCTTTTTGGGCGTCCTGGTGGGCGCATTGATCACCGCAGCAATCCAATCCTCCTCCGCCACCACAGTTATGGTGGTGGGCTTTGTCAACTCCGGCATGATGACCCTGCGGCAGGCCGTGTGGATTATCATGGGCGCCAACATCGGCACTACCATCACCGGACAGCTCATCGCCCTGGATGTGGGCGTTATGGCTCCCCTGTTTGCCTTTGTGGGCGTGGCCATGGTGGTATTTCTGAAGAAACCTCAGATCCACCACTACGGCAACATCCTGGCCGGCCTGGGTGTGCTCTTCATTGGCATGGAGATGATGAGCTCCTCTATGGAGCCCCTCCGGGAGTGGCCCGCCTTTGTGGATGCTGTCAGCACCTTCTCCAATCCCCTGATTGGTATTGTGGTAGGCGCCCTTTTCACCGCGCTCATCCAGTCCTCCTCCGCCTCTGTGGGTATTCTGCAGGCGCTGGCGGTCAGCGGTGTGATTGGCCTCGACAGCGCGGTGTATGTCCTGTTTGGTCAGAATATCGGCACCTGCATCACTGCTGTGCTTGCCTCCATCGGCACCAGCCGCAACGCCAAGCGGGCTACGGTGATCCACCTGATGTTCAACCTGTTCGGCACGGTGCTCTTTACCGCTATCTGTATTCTGACGCCGCTGACCGACGCTATGGTGAACCTGACTCCCGGCTACCCCGCGGCTCAGATCGCCAATATGCACACGCTGTTCAACATCGTTACCACCATTTTGCTGCTGCCCTTTGGCAATGTGTTGGTAAAGCTGGCTATGCACATCCTGCCTGACCGGCGGGAGAGTGGGGAGGAAGGGATGCACCTGGCCTACCTGGTACCCAACCCCACCCACACCAAGCAGGAGCACCCCATCGGCTTCTCCGCCATGTATATCACCCAGCTGCGCCAGGAACTTAACCGGATGCTGTGTATGGCCCGGGAGAATATTGCCACTTGTTTTCAGGCTGTGCTGGACGTGGATCCCAAGAAGATGGAGGGCGCCGAAGCCACCGAGGAATATCTGGACTATCTGAACAAGGAGATCTCCCAGTATATCTCTCAGGTCATCGTCCATGAGACCAACGAGCAGGACTCCACCGCTGTCAGTGCCTATTTTAAAATCACCGGCAACATCGAGCGCATCGGCGACCACGCCATGAATATCTGCGAGTATACCCAGATGATGCACGATAAGAACATCCATTTCTCTCCAGATGCACAGGAAGAGATCAGGCGGATGGAGCAGGTCAGCCTGGAGGCTCTGGACCTCCTGGGACAGGAGGTCACTGAGCCCACCAAATGGCTTGCCAAGGTGTCCGCATTGGAGCAGCGTATTGACGATATGACGGAGGAATACCGCCGCAACCAGCTCAAGCGGATGCGGAAGGGCTCCTGCTCCGACGAGGCCTGTATCATATTCTCCGAGCTGCTTACCGACTTTGAGCGCATTGGCGACCACGCTCTGAATATTGCTCAGGAGCGGGCTTCCATTGCCTCTGACGCTACCGGAGTTTAAGGCAAAGCACAACTCCCCCTGATCCAGCCGAAAGGCTGGATCAGGGGGAGTTTTATTTTTGCATTTAAGATTGTGAGGCAGTGAGTGCCCTGCGGCTGACACCCAGGCCCCAAAACAGGGTAATCAACTCGGTGACCGGGAAGGCAAGCCAGATCCCGGTGAGTCCCAGCAGCCACGCCAGCAGAAGCACCAGCGCGGCAATACCCACACCGCCCCGGAACAGGGAGAGAAAGAAGGAAGCCCGGGGCTGCTCGGCGGCGCCCAGAAAGGCCGCGGTGATGATGTTGGGGCCGGCACAGAGGAAACCCCAGAAATAGAGCCGAAGTCCGTCCACGGCGATCCGTGCCAGGACTGGGTTCCCATCCCGATTGAAAAGCGCCACGAGTGGCTGGGCGGCAAACTGGGCGATAAGGGCTAGGGCCAGTCCGGTGAAGAAGGCTACCAGCAGAGCCATGCGGCAGAGTTGCCTGACCTCATGGGTATCACCACGGCCATAGGCCTGACTGATCAGGGGCTGGGCCCCCTGGGACAGACCGGTAAACAGGGCCAGGGCCATAAGAGCCAGATTGGCTACCACGCCGTAGGCCGCCACGCCCACCGTGCCGGCGGCTTGCAGCATCAACAGATTATAGAGGGCCAGCACCATACAGGAGGTAAACTCATTGAGGAAGGCGGCGCTGCCCAGACCGGCCACGTCGGCCAGGGACCAGGCCGGGGTGGCGGGCCGGGCCAGTTGGTACTGATTCCGGCCGGTAAGACTGTGGAGGGAGGAGAGACACAGCCCGATCACCGGGGCGGTGCCGGTTGCCAGTGCCGCGCCGAAAATGCCCATATTCAATGGATAGAGGAAGAGATAGTCCAGGGCGATGTTGGCCAGACTGCCGGTGAGCATGGCGGCCATGGCCAGCTTGGGATTGCCGTCGTTGCGGACGAAGCATACCATGACATGGTTGAGCAGAAAACAAGGGGAGAAAAGGAGTACCGTACGCAGGTAAACGGTACACAGGGGCAGTGTGTCGGTGTTGGCCCCCAGCAGCAGGGCAATGGGTTGGGCGCAGAAAGCGCCCAGCAGGGCCAGCAAAACTCCCAGTACCAGTCCCGTCAGCAGGACCAGGGTAAAGGTGCGGTTGGCCCGGTCCTCATCCCCCTGATACCGGCAGATGGAGTAGCGGGTGGCGCCGCCGATACCCAGCAGGATGCCAAGTCCGTTGATGAGGCCGAAGATGGGAATGGCCAGATTGAGGGCCGCCAATCCGTCGGAGCCCAGTTGGTTGGACACAAAAAAGGTGTCCGCCATGATGTAGCCGGACAGCCCAAGGGCACCCAGCATATTTAAGGAGATGTACTTGAAAAAGGTCCGCCGCATGGTCCGTCCTCCTGGGTCCAAATAAAAAACGTGCCTGAGTATATTCCTTCAAAGACCTACGGAATATACTCAGGCACGTTGTCTCGCCCATCCGGTGACGGGCGTCATGCACATGGTTTATTTGTGGATAAGAGCATAACAGAAGGACAGAAAAATGTCAAGGCATGGGGAACAACTACCGGGACAGCTTCTCCCGCAGCACCTGGTGGACCACCGCCGGGGAGGCCTGCCCCTTCAGCTGCCGCATGACCTGACCCACCAGAAAACCGAAGGCCTTCTCCTTGCCGGACTTGAAGTCCTCCACCGATTTCTGGTTGTCGGAGAGTACCTGCTCCACCACGGCGGTCACCAGTCCGGCGTCGGATACCTGGGCCAGACCGTGTTCCTGAATATAAGCATCCACGTCTCCATCCTCAGCAAAGATGGCCTCAAAGACCTTAACGGCGGTGTTGCGGTTAAGTTTGCCCTTCTGGACCAGGGCGATGAGCCTGGCCATGGTGGGAGGCGTCAGCTTCATGTCCTGGGCCTCCAGGCCGTGGGCGGACAGCTGGCCCAGCACCTGGCCCATGATCCAGTTGGCGGCCTGCTTGGGATCGGCCCCCAGAGCCACCACTTCCTCGAAAAAGTCGGCCAGGGCTTTCTGGCTGGTGATCATCTCCGTGTCGTAAACAGGCAGACCCCAGTCATGCTGATACCGCGCCCGCTTGGCCTCCGCCAGCTCGGGCTGGGTGGCCCGCAGCCCTTCGATATACTCCTCCGACAGCTCCAGGGGCGGGATGTCCGGATCGGGAAAGTAGCGGTAATCCTGGGCGTTCTCCTTGGAGCGCATGGCGTAGGTGGCGTCCTTGTTCTCATCCCAGCGGCGGGTCTCCTGGATCACCCGTTTGCCCTCCTCAATGAGCTCAATCTGTCGCCGGGCTTCGTAGGCAATGGCCCGGGCAATGGCCTTGAAAGAGTTCAGGTTCTTCATCTCGGTGCGGGTGCCCAACTCTGCGGACCCGGCGGGACGCACCGACAGGTTCACGTCGCACCGCAGGGAGCCCTCCTGCATCTTGCAGTCGGACACACCCAGGTATTGCAGGGTGGAGCGCAGCTTTTCCAGGTAGGAAATGACCTCCTCCGCCGAGCGAAAGTCGGGCTCGGTGACGACCTCGATCAAGGGCACGCCGCAGCGGTTGTAATCCGCCCGGGTCTGGTCCAGCCAGGGGTCGTGGAGCAGCTTGCCCGCGTCCTCCTCCATGTGCAGCTCGTGGATGCGGATGGTCTTGCCGCCGCCAATGTCCACCGCACCGTCGTGACAGATGGGCAGGTAGAGCTGGGAGATCTGATAGGCCTTGGGCAGGTCGGGGTAGAAGTAGTTCTTCCGGTCAAAGCGGCTGAAACGGCTGATCTCGCAGTTCAGAGCCAGACCGGCTTTCACCGCAAACTCCAGTACCTTTTCGTTGAGTACCGGCAGGGCGCCCGGCATCCCGGTACATACCGGGCAGCAGTGGGTGTTGGGCGCGCCGCCGAATTGGGTGGTGCAGGGGCAGAAGATCTTGGTCCTGGTGGCCAGCTCCACATGGGTCTCCAGACCGATCACGGTTTCCCAGGTCATTGGGCGTCACCTCCTTTGGGGCTTTTCTTGTGCCAGTTGGTGTCCAGCTGGAAGGCATGGGCGGCGTTGAGCACCCCGCCGTCGCCCAGGGCGGGACCGATGAGCTGGGCGCCGATGGGCATACCCTTGCTGTCAAAGCCGCAGGGCATGGACAGGGCGGGCAGGCCCGCCAGGTTCACCGACACAGTGTAACTGTCGCTGAGGTACATCTTCAGCGGATCGATGAGGCTCTCCCCCAGCTTGGGGGCGGTGGTGGGAGCCACAGGGGTGAGGAGCAGATCGTACTTGGAAAAAGCCTGGTCAAAGGCCTTTTTGATGAGGGCCTTTACCTGGAGGGCCTTTTTGTAGTAGGCATCGTAGTAACCAGAGGACAGCACGAAGGTGCCCAGCAGGATGCGCCGCTTTACCTCGGAGCCAAAGCCCTGGGTGCGGGTCTTGCAGTAGAGATCGGCGAGATCCTGATAGTCCTCGGCCCGCCAGCCGTATTTTACGCCGTCGAACCGGGACAGGTTGGAGGAGGCCTCGGCGGCGGCGATGATATAGTAGGTGGGTATCACATACTCCATCACCGGCAGGGCGAACTCCTCCACCTTGGCCCCACGGGCCTTGAGCACCTCGGCGGCGGCCAGTACGGCGGTACGCACCTCTGGGTCCAGCCCCTCGCCGAAGCAGTCCACCGGCAGGCCAATCTTTTTACCGTTTAGATTGCCGGTGAGGGAGGAGAGCAGCCCACCGGCGGGGGCGTCCAGGCTGGTACCGTCCCGGGGGTCCTTGCCCTGAATGAGGTCCAGCACCGCCGCACAGTCGGCGGCGGACTTGGCGATGGGGCCCATCTGGTCCAGGGAGGAGGCGTAGGCGATGAGGCCGTACCGGGACACAGTGCCATAGGTGGGCTTCATGCCGGTGACGCCGCAATAGGCGGCGGGCTGGCGGATGGACCCGCCGGTGTCCGAGCCGATGGCGTACCACACCTCGCCGGCCGCCACGGCAGCGGCAGCGCCGCCGGAGGAGCCGCCAGCCGCCCGGGTCAGATCCCAGGGGTTTTTTACCGGGCCATAGTGGGAGGTCTCGGAGGTGGAGCCCATAGCGAACTCATCCATGTTCAGCTTGCCCATGGACACCGCCCCGGCGGCAGAGAGCCGCTCCACCACGGTGGCGTCGTAGCAGGGGACGAAACCCTCCAGAATCTTGGAAGCACAGGTGGTGGGCACCCCTTTGGTGCAGATGTTGTCCTTGTAGGCCATGGGTATACCAGCCAGGGGGGAGGCGGACAGGTCGGCTGCCGGGAAGGCGGGGCCGTCCAACGTGACGAAGGCGTTGTTGCCCGGCTGGGCGGCGTGGATGCGGGAGAGGGCGGCCTCCACCGCCTCCTGCTGTCTTACCTCACCGGTGCGGAGCTTTTGAGCCAGCTCCAGAGCAGTCAGTTCATACAGTTCCATGTGTGCCACCTCACTCTACCGCTTTGGGGACCAGGAAGGTCTCGCCGTCCCCGGCGGGAGACCCGGCCAGCAGGGTCTCCCGGTCATAGGACGGGACCACCTCGTCGGCGCGCAGCACGTTTTTCAGGGGGAAAATGTGGCTCAGGGGCTCCACATCGGTGGTATCCAGAGTATTGAGCACATCCATATAGGCCACGATGCGCTCCAGCTCCGCCGTCATGGCGGTTTTCTCCTTCGCCGGCAGCTGGAGCCGGGAGAGCTGGGAGATATAGTCGACCATATCTTCGGTGATTTTCATGTTCAATCCTCCTTAAGGCTCAAGCCGGGTGCGGTCTCTGGGGAACAGGCAGGCCCGGCGGACGTTGTCCAAACCGCACAGCTGCATGGTCAGCCGCTCCAGGCCGATGCCCAGCCCACCGTGGGGGGCATCCCGTGCTTGTGGATCATGAGATAGCTTTCAAACTCCGCCGTTTCCATGTCCCGCGCCTCCATCTTGGCCACCTGGGCGGCATAGTCGTGGATGCGCTGGCCACCGGTGGTCACCTCCAGGCCCCGGAACAGCAGGTCAAAGGAAAGGGTGAAGCGGGGATCGGCGGGATCGTCCATGGCGTAGAAGGGCCGTTTTTTACTGGGATAATGGGTAATGAACACGAAGTCGCTGCCCCACTCCTCCTTGGCGTACTTGCCGATGGCGTGTTCCTCCTCCGGCTCCAGATCGAAGGGGTCCCGGATCTGGTAGCCGTACTTCTCCGCCGCCAGCCGCTTGATCTCGTCAAAGCGGACGGCGGGGATTTTGGAAACGTCGGGCAGCTCCACATCCAGCAGGGCCAGCTCGGTGGAATATTCCTGCTTCAGCAGTTCCATCAGGTGCTGGAGAAAGCCCTGTTCCATCTCCATGATTTCGGTGAAGGACTGGATATAGCCCATCTCGAAGTCCAGGGAGGTGTACTCGTTCAGGTGCCGCTGGGTGGCGTGTTTCTCCGCTCGGAACACGGGAGCTACCTCGTACACCCGCTCGAAGGCTCCCACCATAGTTTGCTTGTAGAACTGGGGAGACTGGGCCAGGAAAGCCTTTTTGCCGAAGTAATCCAGCCGGAAGATGTTGGACCCGCCCTCAGCTCCGGCGTGGACGATCTTGGGGGTGTGGATCTCGGTAAAACCTTCCCTCTGGAGGTAGTCCCGGAAGGCTCTGCCGATAGCGGCCTGGATGCGGAACACTGCCCGCTCGTTGGGGGCTCTCAACACCACCGGCCGCAGGCCCAGCTCGGTGTCCAGATTCAGGTCCAGCTTCTTCTTGGACAGGGGCACAGGCAGAGGGGCGGCGGGGCGGGACAGGACGGTGAGGGTGGCGTCGGTCAGCTCTTTCCCGCCGGGAGCACGGGGTTCAATGCGCCACATACCGGCGGCGGTAACGGCGCACTCCTCGGTGGCCCCATCCAGGGCGTCCTTTTGGGTGCAGACACACTGGACCAGGCCGGTGCGGGTACGCAGGGTGACGAAGGTGATGCCGCCCATGTCCCGCAGGGCGTGGACCGCGCCGTGGAGGGTGACGGGCTGGTTATTCCGGCCCTCCACCGCTTTATCGATTTGTTTTGCCAGGAATACCATACCGTTCACAACCTTTCTTATTTGAAAAAAATAAAAAAAGTCCCGAAGTCGTACAATACGACTTCGGGACGGAATCAACTCCGCGGTACCACCCAAAATTGCGCCGTCGTGTGCAACGGACGCCACTCGGAACCCTTAACGCGGGTGAGACGGGCGGCCCTACCTCCCAACGGGACTCGAAACGCCGGCTCAAATGTGTTGCGCCATCCCATCCTGCCGGACCGGGCTCTCAGTCGGTGACCCGGATTCTCTGTCGGCTCTCACGGGCGGCGGTCTTTGTCGCAGCCTTTATGGGCGTAGTATATGCGCTTTTGCGTGGAAAAGCAACTGTGAATTTTGACAAAATCTGCCCTAGGCAAGGAGGGCGGCCCTATGTTACAATGGGGAAAATCCTCGAAGAAAGGGGGCGGAGGACACGAAGAACTGGGATGAGCTCTACGCTGAATGTATGGATTGCCGCAAGTGCTCTCTGGCTGATACCCGGCACAACGTGGTCTTTGGCGAGGGCGCCCGGGACGCGGAGGTCATGTTCATCGGCGAGGGTCCCGGCGAACAGGAGGACCTGACCGGACGGCCCTTTGTGGGCCGGGCGGGCCAGCTGCTGGACGATATGCTGGAGATGATCGATCTGCGCCGGGACAAGGTGTTTATCGGCAACATGGTCAAGTGCCGTCCGCCGGGAAACCGGGACCCATTGAACATTGAGCAGGAGGCCTGCATCGGTTACCTGCGCAATCAGGTGGCCCTGATCCGGCCCAAGATCATTGTCTGCCTGGGGCGCATCGCCGCCATTCGGCTGATGAAGGACGACTTCAAGATCACCCGGGAGCACGGACAGTGGATGGAGAAGGCCGGAGTGTGGATGATGGCCATGTTCCACCCTTCCGCTCTGCTGCGGGACCCCTCCAAGCGGCCTGAAAGCTTTGTGGATCTAAAGACCCTCCAGGCCAAGATCCGGGAGATCTGCAACCATACCTACGATTGAACAGCGGGACCTGCCTGAGGCAGGTCCCAAATTTTTTTGTGCGATTTGTAACCTGAAAGGCGGCCCGTCCGTATATAGGGCAGAACGAACGGAAAGGAGGAAACGCCGTGGACAACGAGGAACTGGAACGCATCGTACATACCTACGGGCCGTCCATTTACCGGCTGGCCTATGTACGCACGGGGAGCCATGCCGACGCCCAGGATGTGATGCAGGAGACCTTCCTGCGGCTGATACGGGGCGGGCCGGACTTTGAAAACGAGACCCACTGCAAAGCCTGGCTACTGCGTGTGGCGGCCAACTGCGTCAACGATGTGTTCCGCTCCCCCTGGCGGCACGCCTAGCCCCTCAGTGAGACCCTGACCGCCCCGGCTCAGCCGGAGGAGGGGGGCGTGCTGGAGGCGGTGCTGTCCCTGCCAAAAAAGTACCGGCTGCCGGTCCATCTCTACTACTACGAGGGATTGACCGTGGCGGAGATCGGGGAGATTCTGGGTAAAAGCGAGAGCGTCATCAAAACGCGGCTGTTCCGTGCCAGAGGTATGCTGCGTCTGGAGCTGGAAGGAGGAAGGGAACATGTTTGAACCCAATTTTGAACAGGCGTTCCGGATGGAACTGGAGCAAATGGGACCCACGCAGATTCAGTTGAAGGAGGTTGTGCAACAAGTGGAGCAGGAAAAGCTGGCAAAGAAGGTAGGAAGAAAATCCGTCCGGCGTGTGGGGCGCACGGCGCTGGCCGCAGCGGTAGTTTGCGCTTTGGTGACCGCCGCGGGAGCGGTGGGGATCGCCATCTCTCAGAGCAGGGTCCACTTTTTTGACGATGAGCAGGAATTGCTGCAGCAAGCTGAAGAGGACGGGGGAGGATACTATACCACCTGCCTGGGGGGAGACTTTGACCCTGCGCAACTGGTGAAGGAAAACGAGCAGAACTGGAATAACTATGCCGGCGGTACCCTGCTGGAGGAACGGCAGGGTGGGGAAACAGACGGCTGGACCGCCATGCGGGCCTTTGGATTTCAAAAGGGGGAGACTGCGTGCCGGGCGGAACTCTACCAGTCGGAGAAACTCTCCAATCTCAATGGGCTGTGGACCACGCCCGGCTGGGATGTGAGCTGGTTGGAGGAGCACTATGAGGCCATCCCTGGCACCTGCCTGTATCAGAGCGAGACCGACCTGGAGCGGGACGATTTGGTCTACCAGTCCTTCATCGGCGGCTACCAGAGGGAGGATGGGGCATCCTTCACCTTGTCATACAGTTGGTTTTCTCAGGCCAAGCAGGTGGAGGACCGGTATTTCCTGGGCGAGGGTGAAAACTATACGACTCAGGATGGCGTCACGGTGGCTATCACCATGGTGACCACCGAGAGTGGACAGCGGCAGTTCTGGGCAGAACTGTTTTCCGGTCATATGGTTTGGACCATGCACGGTGCAGGGCTGACCTTGGAGGAGATTCAGGAAGTAGCGGACCACATGGGGCTGGCGGTCCTGTGTGAGCCTGCGTGAGCAAGAAGCCGGGGACCCGCTGTTAGCAGCGGGTCCCCGGCTTCTTTATGTGTCAAATTCCAGGTATCGGAGGGTATTTATCTCCGCGTCGTAGTAGGCGAAGGTGTAGTTCTGGGAGGGGTGGTCAAACAGACTGACCTCGCCGTTGGCCTGACGGTCGAGCAGACAGCGTCGGATCACCTCCACCGCCAACCAGCCCGCCGTCGCAGGACACCGGCAGAGACAGAAACAAGAAACTGGCTGCAAAACAGATGTGGATGCTCACTCCTCCTCCGGCACATATTCCAGAATATCCCCGGGCTGGCAGTCCAGGGCCTTGCAGATGGCCTCCAGGGTGGTGAAACGCACCGCTCGGGCGTGGTTGTTTTTCAGAATGGACAGGTTGGCCAGGGTGACGTCCACCTTGGCGGACAGCTCGTTGAGGCTCATTTTCCGCTTGGCCATCATCACGTCCAGATTCACAACGATGGGCATGGGAACACCTCCTCAGATGGTCAGGTCATTTTCCGCCTTCATTTCCGCCGCCTGGCGGAAGAGGGCGGATATGACCAGACAGAGCAGCCCGGCCAGAAAGAAGAGCGGAACAAAGAGCATATTGTAGCTGAGCAGAGGGGTAATGGATTGGGCATAGCATATCCTCCAGATCACACGCACCAGGGCGGCCCCGGAAATCAGGAAGCAGAGCAGAGCGGACCGCTGAAGGCAGACGGCGTTTTCCACGCAGAAGGGGGTACCCCTGAGGATGGTGCTCAGAACCTTACGACCCTGCCACAGGATGGCTGCTGTACAGGCGCCGCAGAAGAGAAGAAAGAGGGCAAGCACCAGGGTGTAGGCGGAAAGATCGCCCCAGCCGGATACCAGCACCAGATAGAGCATAGTGCCGGGGGCATATGTCGGACCTGAGGAGGCGCCCCCAGTCCCCATACCATGGAGCAGCTCCGGCAAGGGAAAACCACAGCTGGATGCAGCGGACAGAATGGGCACCAGCGGCAGAACCAGCAGGTTACACACAAAGGTGATGGTAACCAGTATTTTCAGTACACGGGCCAGTTTCTGAACTCCGGTTCGCTCCATAGCGATCCCTCCTTTGGCATCACTGTACCACGGAACACATTGCTTGTAAATGTGTTTTTATCGTTTTTCAATATAGCGCCGGGGCTTGTAACATTTTGCGGAGCAAAAACGTGTATCCCATAGAAACGGAGAAAGGAGAGTGGGCTATGGATCGGGAGGAAGCCGCCCGGCTGGTGGAGCAGTACAGCCCGGCGGTATACCGGCTGGCCTATGCCCGGACGGGCAGTCGGGAGGATGCGGAGGATATCACCCAGGAGACCTTTCTGCGGCTGGTGCGGGCGGCCCCTGCTTTTCGGAATGGGGAGCATTGCAAGGCCTGGCTGCTGCGGGTAGCCGCCAACTGCGCGGGGGATCTGCATCGCTCCCCCTGGCGCAGGCGTGCGGTGCCCCTGGAGGAGGCGGGACAGATGGCCGCGCCGGAGCCGCCGGAGGAGCAGGGCATGGAGGCCGCCATTCTGACGCTGCCGGAGGACTACCGGGTGGTGGTCCATCTCTATTACTACGAGGAGCTGAGTACCGCAGAGATCGCCAAGGTGCTGGGCAAGCGGGAGGGGACCATCCGTACCCGCCTGAGCCGGGCGCGGGCCATGCTGCGGGAGGACCTACAGGAGGAGGAAACGCCATGCTGAAGCAGGATTATCAGACCTGGATGGACCAGGTGGAGCCGGATCAGGACTTTCAGACCCGGCTGACGGAGGCCATGACATCAGAACCGGTAAAAACCCCTAGACATACGTTCCGGGTGCTTGTGGCGGCGGCGGTGATGTGCGGTTTGCTGGGGATTACGGCGGCGGCCTATTACATGGGGGCCTTTGAGTTCCTGAAGGAGCAAAATGAGTATGCCATGCTGGGTATGAATGAGGTGTATGAGACCTGCGCCCAGCCAGTGGGCGTATCAGTGACGGCAGAAAACGGCGATGTGTTTACGGTGGATCGTGTGGCGACTGACGGGACGTTCTGCACCGTCTTTTACTGTTTGTACGTTCAGGACGAGACATGGCAGTACGCCCCCAGGATGACCCTGTGTTCCGGCGGGGAGGATATTTCCATGGAGGGCTATGGCAACAGCTTTGAAAACCAGGAATACCTGGCCGACGGCCACACGCTGTACGGAGCCTGGCGCGTCCTCCTGCGCACGCCCCTGGAAGAGGGGGAGCAGGTGGAGCTGAAGCTGGCGCGATATGGAGCCGCAGAGCCGGGTGAACTTGCTCCGTTGTTGTGGGAAAACACGCTGGCTTTTTCTGTCAACCCCATCCAGGGAGAGCAGTTTGAGCTGGATGCCGTCCTTTCCGCCAGAATTGGGGGAGAGCCGGTACAAGTGGAGGCGGTCTCCCTGAAGCGGTCTCCTTTGGGTACTCTGCTCAGACTGCGTTGGGCGGCGGAGGATTCCAGTGAAAAGGATTGGTATGACTTTGTTCTGCGGGATGGAGATACCGGAGCCTATATCCCCTATGACCAGGTGGTTGTCAACCATTACTGGGACCCGGAGAGTTATGTGGACAGCGTCTATGAGCTGTACGGGGATGTGAGGGGACTGAAGCAGCTGGAGATCATCCCAACCACATCCGTGGGCGGAGTTTCACCCAGACAGGTGGTGGAGTTGGAAGACTTGCCCTCTGCGGACTCAGGAAATCCCGACGGAGGGTATGCTCCGGCCAGCTATGAAGCGGTGGATGGACAAATCATCGTGAAGATGCAGCCGGTGGGGGCGGTAAACGCCTGGTATGCCCGCCTGCTGAACGGGGTGTATTTTCAGGATGCCGAGGGTCAGGATCTCTTTGAGGACGTGTGGGTGGACAAGATCAAGAACCGGAGCGACGGTACCATCACCGTCATTTCCACCCCCAGCGCGGAATCCTACGACCGGGATGTGGACAAGGTGGCCCAGATCTGGTTTTTTGTTCCGCAGTATAAACTGCTGGAGAGACAGAAGGCGGTCATCCGGTTGGATGCCCAGTGATGTCATACAGGAGCAGACCCAGGCCCTGCCGTATTTTACGGCGGGGCCTGATGGTTTTTCTTGCATTGATGTTGTATTTCTAGTATAATATGCTGGATTATGGAGGCGGCAGAGGCCGCCAGGATATGATACGAGGAAGTGCAGTCAATGAAGTACGATTTTGCTGCCATTGAGCCCAAGTGGCAGAAAAAATGGGCAGAGGAAAAAACCTTCCACTGTGAGAACCACAGTGATAAACCCAAGTTCTATGGCCTGGTGGAGTTCCCCTATCCCTCTGGACAGGGTCTGCACGTGGGTCACACCCGCCCCTACACCGCCATGGACGTGGTGGCCCGCAAGCGCCGTATGGACGGCTACAACGTGCTGTTTCCCATGGGCTATGACGCTTTCGGCCTGCCCACCGAGAACTATGCCATCAAGAACCACATCCACCCCGCCAAGGTGACCCACGACAACATCGAGAACTTTACCAAGCAGCTGCATATGCTGGGTTACTCCTTCGACTGGGACCGGGTCATCAACACCACCGATCCCAGCTATTACAAGTGGACTCAGTGGATCTTCCTCCAGCTGTACAAGCACGGTCTGGCCTACAAGACCACCATGCCCGTGAACTGGTGTACCTCCTGTAAGTGCGTGCTGGCCAACGAGGAGGTCGTGGACGGCGTGTGCGAGCGCTGCGGCTCCCCCGTGGTCCGCAAGGAAAAGAGCCAGTGGATGCTCAAGATCACCGAGTATGCCCAGCGCCTCATCGACGACCTGGACGACCTGGACTTCATCGAGCGGGTCAAGACCCAGCAGAAGAACTGGATCGGCCGCTCCACCGGCACCGAGGTCACCTTCAAGGCCACCACCGGCGAGGAGATCGTGGTGTTCACCACCCGGCCCGACACCCTGTTCGGCGCCACCTATATGGTCCTCTCTCCCGAGCACGCCCTGGTGAAGGGCTGGCTGGAGAGCGGTAAGCTGGCCAATGCCGATGAAGTGAAGGCCTACCAGGCTGCCGCCGCCTCCAAGTCCGACCTGGAGCGCACCGAGCTGAACAAGGAAAAGACCGGCGTGTGCCTGGACGGCGTGAAGGGCATCAACCCTGTTAATGGCAAGGAGATCCCCATCTTTATCTCCGACTACGTTCTGGCCACCTACGGTACCGGCGCCATCATGGCCGTGCCTGCCCACGACGACCGGGACTGGGAGTTTGCCAAGAAGTTCGGCTGCGAGATCATTGAGGTGGTCTCCGGCGGCGAGGACGTGCAGAAGGCCGCCTTTACCGCCAAGGACGAGACCGGCATCCTGGTCAACTCTGAGTTCCTCAATGGCCTGACCGTGAAGGACGCCATCCCCGTCATCACCAAGTGGCTGGAGGAGAAGGGCATCGGCGAGGCCAAGGTCAACTACAAGCTGCGTGACTGGGTGTTCTCCCGTCAGCGTTACTGGGGCGAGCCCATCCCCATGGTGTACTGTGAGAAGTGTGGCTGGCAGCCCATTTCTGAGGACCAGCTGCCCCTGCTGCTCCCTGATGTGGACTCCTACGAGCCCACCGACGACGGCGAGTCCCCCATCTCCAAGATGACCGACTGGGTCAACACCACCTGCCCCCACTGCGGTGGTCCTGCCAAGCGGGAGACCGACACCATGCCCCAGTGGGCCGGTTCCTCCTGGTACTTCCTGCGCTATATGGATCCCCACAACGACAAGGCTCTGGCCTCCAAGGAGGCCCTGGAGTACTGGAGCCCCGTGGATTGGTACAACGGCGGCATGGAGCACACCACCCTGCACCTGCTGTACAGCCGGTTCTGGCATAAGTTCCTCTACGACATCGGCGTGGTGCCCACCAAGGAGCCTTACCACAAGCGTACCTCCCACGGTATGATCCTGGGCGAGGGCGGCGAGAAGATGTCCAAGAGCCGCGGCAACGTGGTCAACCCCAACGACGTGGTGGCCCAGTACGGTGCCGACACCATGCGCACCTATATCATGTTCATCGGCGACTTTGAGAAGGCCGCCTCCTGGAGCGACAATGCCGTTAAGGGCTGCAAGCGCTTCCTGGACCGTGTGTGGAACCTGTCGGAGAATCTGACCGATTCCATGGAGTACTCCGCCGCCAACGAGAGCGCCATCCACAAGACCATCAAAAAGGTGGCCGACGACATTGAGGCCATGAAGTTCAACACCGCCATCGCCGCTTTGATGGCTCTGGTCAACGACTTCTATGCCAACGGCTGCTCCAAGGGCGAGTATAAGACCCTGTTGCTGATGCTCTCTCCCTTCGCCCCCCATATGTGCGAGGAGCTGTGGGAGACTCTGGGCTTCCATGCCGACGGTATGGCCTGCCAGCAGGCCTGGCCCGCCTATGACGAGAGTAAGACCGTGGCTGCTGAGGTGCAGATGGCCGTGCAGGTGTGCGGCAAGCTGCGTGCCACCGTCACCGTCCCCATGGACAGCGATGAGGCTGCCGTGGTGGCCGCTGCTCTGGCCGATCCCAAGGTGCAGAAGTTTACCGAGGGTAAAAACCTGGTCAAGACCATTCTGGTGCCCAATAAGCTGGTCAATCTGATTGCAAAGTAAAAATCTACTCTTGACATTTCATTGGATATAGCATACAATGATTCTGTTAAAGCCATATCTATGTGTGGCCCTTTGGCGGTGGAACCCCGCCGCTTCGGAGGGAGGGGAAGTCAATGTCGGAAGTCCATGTGAAGGACGGCGAGTCCTTGGAGAATGCGCTGAAGCGTTTCAAGCGCAGCTGTGCCAAGTCTGGCGTTCTGGCCGAGGTTCGCAAGCGTGAGCACTACGAGAGCCCGAGCGTTAAGCGGCGCAAGAAGTCTGAGGCCGCCCGCAAAAACCGCAAGAAGTATTACTAATGCTACAGATTACAGGACCCCGCGCCTATGGCGCGGGGTCCTGTTGTATCTTTGCCTATCCTGCCAGAATATCCTCCAGCAGATCTTCAATTTGTGGATAGGACAGCAGCGCCTGCCGGATGCCCAGTCCCCGGGCCACCTGTAATTTTTTGCGGATGGACCCGGCGTCGTCGAAGAGAACGAAATGAGCGCCGTTCTCCCGAGACATATAAGTAAAGTAGTGGGCGCACAGCTCGGTAGAGAAAAAGATGGAGGGACTGCGTTCATCCATCAGCCGGCGCAGCTCCTCCTGGCTGAGAGGCTGCCCCTGACCGGAAGGGGAGGGGAGATAAAAGTCCTCTGCCACCCGCTCTATGGCCAGGACCACCCGATCCTGACCGTACCGCTGCGCCGCCTCCGCCAGACGCTGGGCCAGAGAGCCGCCGGACAGGGCGGAGGAGATGAGCACTTTGGCGCTGTCAGCATAACCGCCGTAGGCCTCGGTCACATAGAGGGGCCAGCCCCGCTTTTGGGTGAGACCGGCCAGGGTGCGGACGATCTCCGCCAACAGAGGCATGGGACGGCCCTCAAAGTCGCATAAAATGCCGTCATACCCTCGGGCGGAGCACTCCCGCAGGACCTCCTGGCAGAAGGGCCCAGCCTCACCCCGGCCGTCAAAGCCCACGCAGTCCAGGGCCATCAGGCCGCCCCGGACGGATATGGGCATATTGGCCCGGAAGAGATGGGGTCCGCCTCCCACCCGATAGGCCGCATGGGCCACGGGAAGGCCAAACCGCAGAGCCGCCCGGCTGTGGGCGGGAGGTGCGGTGAGAATCAATGTGGAATTCAGCTGCATATCAGCTACCCCCTTGTCCAAGTTGTAAGAAGCGTGTATAATCAGCTTGTCGAAAAGGCCTTTCCGACAAGCTGAAGCACGTTTTGAAACTTGAGCCAAGTTTCAAAACGTGTTTGATCGAACGCGAAAGACAACCCTGACGGTTTTCTTTCACACTATCTTTCCCTCCGAATCCTTTGCTCTGGAGGTTCTTTTCGATAGCCTGTACCATCCTATGCTGACCAGACTGCAAATAGACGAGGTGAAACCATGCTGACGGCCCACTGGTCAGGAAAGACCATTTACGACATCGATCCCGCCGCACTGGCCGGACAGGGCATCCGCCTGCTGCTGGCCGATCTGGACAATACATTGGTTCCCTATGGGGTGCCGGAACCCACCCAGAAAGTGCGGGACTGGACGGCGGAACTCCAGAATCAGGGAATCACCCTGTTTGTGCTGTCCAATAACCGGCATCCCCAGCGGCCCGAGCGGTTCTGCAAGGCCCTGGGTGTTCCCTACATCGGCCACGCCGGAAAGCCCAAGCCGGGCTCCTTTTATAAGGCCATGGAGCAGATGGGCTGCACCCCGGAACAGACCGCCATTGTGGGGGATCAAATCTTTACCGATATTTTGGGCGGCAGCCGGGCTGGCGTGACTACGCTGCTGGTGGAGCCTATCCGGCTGGCGGGCAATCCGGGGCGTTACCTGCGATACGCCGCCGAGTGGCCCTTTCGAGCCCTGACAAAAAGGAGAACAAAGAAACGATGAGCGCTATCTTCGGACCGGCAGGCAATGCCGAGTCCTTTCCCTATAAATCCTCGGTGGACGCCCCCCGCTGGCTGGCGGGGCTGGGGCTGGACTGCTACGAGTACCAGTGCGGCAAGGGCGTCAACGTAGGGGAACCCACTGCCAGAAAGGTGGGGGATGCGGCCAGGGAGGCGGGCATTGCCCTGTCCCTCCACGCTCCCTACTTCATTAATCTGGCCAACCCCGACCCGGACAGTCTGCAAAAGACCATTGGCTATATTACCGCCGCCTGCCAGGCGGCGGACTGGATGGGGGCCACCCGGGTAGTCATTCATTCGGGCGCCCTGATGAAGCGTACCCGGCGGGAGGCCCAGGACATCGCCCTGAAATCCCTGAAAGAAGTGGTGACTGCCTGCGACGCCGCTGGGTTTGGACATATCACCCTCTGCCCCGAGACCATGGGCAAGATCAACCAGCTGGGGGATCTGGACGAGGTGCTGGAGCTGTGTACTCTGGATGAGCGGCTTACCCCCTGCGTGGACTTCGGGCACCTGTACGCCCGTACTCTGGGAGAGTTGGAGGGCCATGAGGCCTGCGTGAAAATGCTGGACCGCATCCAGGAGGTGCTGGGAGAGGAACGGGCCTCCCGCTTCCACAGCCATTTTTCCAAGATCCAGTTCACCCCCAACGGGGGAGAAAAGATGCACCTGACCTTTGATCAGGAGGAGTTCGGGCCCGACCCAGAGCCTCTGATGGCTGAGGTGGCCCGCCGGGGCTGGAGCCCTACTTTTATCTGCGAAAGTGCGGGTACCCAGGCCGAGGATGCGCTGACTATGAAGAAGCTGTACCAAGGCAGTCTGACCTGAACTTTGGCGCACTTTCGCAGGGGCCCCGCAGAGCGGGGCGGCGCGTTTGCGCCGTGCCAAGCGTTTTGGGCTTTCGGCCCAAAACCTTGATGCCGGGCGAATTCAGTTCGCCCGAGCAGATAAAAAATATGGGGTCCCCGGCGGACCGTGGTCCGCTGGGGCAAAGTGCGGGTACCCAGGCGGAGGACGCACTAACCATGAAAAAGCTGTACCAAAGCGCCCTTTAGGGCAGCTGAGGCGCGAGATAGAAAGGAAGTCTTTATCATGAATCATCTCAATCAAATCGCGGCCAAGCTGGACGAATACAAGCTGGACGCCATGCTCATCACCAGCGATCCCGGCGAGTATTATGCCATCGGATTCCATGGCGAGGGCATGGTCATTGTGACCAGGAACGAGAGCCGCTATTTCACCGACTCCCGGTACATTGAGGCCGCCGGTAACCTGGTGACCGGCGCCCACATCACCATGACCGACCGGAACAAGAACTTCATGGTGCTGGCCGAGCAGGCTGTGCAGGAGCTGGGCATTCAGAAGATGGGCTTTGAGGACGGCTATGTGACTGTGGCCTCCTACAACCAGTATTCCAAGCTGCCCTGCGAGCTGGTGCCTGCCCAGGGTCTGGTGAACACCCTGCGGGCGGCCAAGGATGAGGAAGAGGTCGCCCTGATGCAGAAGGCCCAGGAGATCACCGACCAGGCCTTTGACGCCATCCTGAAGTTCATCCAGCCCGGCATGACCGAGCAGGAGATCGCCGCCCGCCTTCAGTACGAGATGCTGTGCCGGGGCGCTGAGAAGATGAGCTTCGACCCCATTGTGGTGTCCGGCCCCAACGGCTCCCTGCCCCACGGCATCCCCAGCGAGAAGAAGGTGCAGAAGGGCGAGTTCCTCACCATGGACTTCGGCTGCAAGTACGGCGGCTACTGCTCCGACATGACCCGCACCATCGCCCTGGGCGAGCCCACCGAGGAGATGCGCAAGGTGTACGACACCGTGCTTAAGGCCCAGCTGGCCGGTATTGCCGCCGCCAAGGCGGGCGTGCCCGGCAAGGAGATCCACAATGCCGCCGCCAAGGTGATTGAGGACGCCGGTTACGGGGCATACTTTGGTCATGGCTTCGGCCACAGCGTAGGCATCGAGATCCATGAGTCCCCCAATGCCAACGGCCGGGACGAGACCCCCATGCCCGTGGGCGCCGCGGTTTCCGCTGAGCCCGGCATCTACCTGCCCGGCAAGTTCGGCGTGCGTATCGAAGATGTGCTCATCTATACCGAGGAGGGCACTGTGAACCTCACCAAATCGCCCAAAGAGCTGATTATTCTGTAAAAAGCCTTGCAATGACGGGAATAATAAGGTAAAATGATTGAGCTGATGATTTAAAAAACCTGTTGGAGGATGAATTTCAATGCCTACGATTTCTGCCAGTGATTTTCGCAACGGCGTGACCTTTGAGATGGACGGCCAGGTCATGCAGGTCGTCGAGTTCCAGCACGTCAAGCCCGGTAAGGGCGCCGCTTTTGTCCGCACCAAGATGAAGAACGTCATCACCGGCGGCGTGACCGAGACCTCTTTCAACCCCACCGCCAAGTTTGAGCAGGCCTATGTGGAGCGCAAGGACATGGAGTACAGCTACAACGACGGCGATCTGTACTACTTCATGGATCCCGAGACCTACGACCTGGTGCCCATCGGCTCCGAGCTGCTGGGCGATAACTTCCGCTTTGTGAAGGAGAACATGGTGTGCAAGATCAACTCCTACAAGGGCAAGATATTCGCCGTGGAGCCCCCCACCTTCGTGGAGCTGGAGGTCAGCGAGACCGATCCTGGCTTCAAGGGCGACACCGCCACCAACGTGACCAAGCCCGCCACTCTGGAGACCGGTGCTGAGATCAAGGTGCCCCTGTTCATCAACCCCGGCGACAAGATCAAGATCGACACCCGTACCGGCGAGTACCTGGAGCGCTGCAAGGGTTAATCGGACAATTTTTAGGCCTTTCGTGGCTGACTGATGAAGAAAAGGAGACGCATTATGACGATTTCTGAGAAGGTCGCGTACCTGAAGGGCCTGGCTGAGGGCCTGAATATCGACACCGAGAAGTCCAAGGAGGGCAAGCTCATCTCCGTGATGATCGGCATCCTGGAGGAGATCGGGATGTCCATCGAGGACCTGGAGGAGAACACTGAGGCTCTGGGCGAGGAGATCGACGCCATCTCCGACGACCTGGCCGATGTGGAGAAGGCCGTCTTTGAGGATGAGGACGATGAGGATGACGACGATTGCTGCTGTGGCGACGACGATTTCTTCGAGACTGAGTGCCCCAACTGCGGCGAGACCCTGGTCATCGACGAGTCCGTTCTGGACGAGGGCGTGATCCAGTGCCCCAACTGCAAGCAGAAGTTCGCTCTGGACCTGTCTGACGACTGCTGCTGCGGGGATGAGGATGAAGACGGCTGCGGCTGTGGCTGCGGCTGTGAGGACCACGACCACGAGGAGTAAGTTCCCCTGCATATCGGGAGCGCTGCGGAGATTCCGCGGCGCTCCTTTTTTGTTGGATGTTTTCTCTGATGGCCCCAAAACCGGTGGGATTTTGGTAAAAATGGCGGGGGAAGTCTCTTGCGTCTGCCGCTGCCAGCGTAGTATAATGAGCACGGAATTAGATTGGGTTAACTCTGAGGACTGCGGATGGGATAAGATGAAACTACAAGAGACACAGACACATAAGACCCTGGAGGAAGTCCAGCCCGGGGAAAAGGGCATCATTCTCCAGGTAGGCAATGACCGGGGGCCGGTGAAGCGCCGCCTGGTGGATATGGGCCTGACCCCCGGCACCCAGGTCATGGTGCGGAAGGTGGCCCCCTTCGGCGACCCGGTGGAACTTAATCTGCGGGGCTATGAGCTGTCCCTGCGGAAGTCGGACGCCGCCCAGATCCTCATCGCCACCGGCGAGGAGGGGGAGCAGAAGGCTCAGGCCAGGAAAAAACGTATGGGCATGGTGCAGCATCTGCCCGATGAGGAGACCATCCGCCGGATGGATGCCGACCACGCCCATGAGGCTGCGGCCCACGGCGGCGTGCCGGACTATGCCAGCCATGATACCCGGGAAATGAAGCTGGCCCTGGTGGGTAACCCCAACTGCGGCAAGACCACTCTTTTTAACGCCCTTACCGGTTCCAACCAGTATGTAGGCAACTGGCCCGGCGTGACGGTGGAGAAGAAGGAGGGCAAAGCGGAGGTGGACGGGAAATCCGTCACCGTGGTGGATCTGCCCGGCATTTACTCCCTGTCCCCCTACTCCATGGAGGAGATCGTGGCCCGGGATTTTATCGTGGGGGAGCGGCCCGATGCTATCATCGACATCATTGACGCCACCAATATTGAGCGCAATCTCTATCTGACGGCCCAGCTGCTGGAGCTGGAGCGGCCTATGGTCATTGCCCTGAACTTTATGGACGAGGTAGAGAGGCACGGGGACAAAATTGACGTGGACCGGCTGTCCAAGGAACTGGGTGTGCCGGTGATCCCCATTACCGCCCGGTCGGGGAAGAATATCCAGAAGCTGTTGGAAGTGGCCCATCAGCAGATGCACGTTGGGGTCACCGTAGAGCCCGACGACCTGTATGACGACTTCACCCACCAGATCCACCACAAGATGGGCGAACTGATCCACGACAAGGCCTATGCCGCCCGTATCCCCGCCCACTGGGCCTCCATCAAACTGATTGAGGGAGATTCCCTGGTAGAGGAGGCCCTGGGGCTGAGCGGGGTGGAGAAGGCTGCTCTGGAGCGGGTCTGTCAGGAATATGAGAACGCCTATGAGCTGGGCGACCGGGAGACCCTGATTGCCGATGCCCGGTATCAATTTATCCAGAAGGTAGTGGACAGCTGCGTGCGGCGGGGCCGCCCCCTTGGCACCCCCACTCTGTCCGACCGGATCGACGCCATTGTTACCCACAAATTTTTGGCCATACCTACCTTTCTATTGATGATGCTGGCCATGTTTGCCCTCACCTTTGGCCCTGGTCAGATACTGGCTGACGGGGTGGAAACCCTCATCGGCGGCTATTTTGCCGACTGGGTGCGTGGGGGGCTGGCTGCCGCCGGTACCGCCCCCTGGGTGGAGGCCCTGCTGGTGGACGGCGTCATTGCCGGTGTGGGCGGCGTGCTTACCTTCCTGCCCCAGATCGCCATTTTGTTTCTCTTCCTGTCCTTTCTGGAGGACTCGGGCTATATGGCCCGGGCCGCCTTCATCATGGACCGGCTGCTGCGGCGCTTTGGCCTCAGCGGCAAGGCCTTTATCCCCATGCTGATGGGCTTTGGCTGCACGGTTCCCGCCGTCATGGGCGCCCGCACCATGGAGAATGAGAAGGATCGCCGCATGACCATCATGCTGGTGCCCTTCATGTCCTGCTCCGCCCGGCTGCCGGTGTACGGCCTGCTCACCGCCGCCTTCTTCCCCAAGTACGGCGGACTGGTGGTGTTCTCCCTTTACCTGCTGGGCCTGATTTTTGCCATTCTTTCCGGCATCCTGCTGAAGAAGCTGGTGTTCAAGGGAGAGCCCGCCGCCTTTGTGCTGGAGCTGCCTCCCTACCGTTTGCCCACCCTGAAAAATATCGCCCTCCATGTGTGGGAGAAGGTGAAGGGCTTCCTCATCAAGGCGGGTACCCTGATCCTGGCTATGAGCGTGTTGCTGTGGTTTCTCCGGACCTTCGGCTTTGAGGGCGGCGCCTTCGGCATGGTGTCCAACGAGGAGTATTCCATCCTGGGCGTCATCGGCTCCTTCCTGGCCCCTCTCTTTGTGCCGCTGGGCTTTGGTACCTGGCAGGCGGCGGTGGCGCTCCTCTCCGGCCTCATTGCCAAGGAGATGGTAGTGTCCTCCATGAGTATGTTCTATGGTTTCTCTATCACCGCCAGCGGCACCGCCATTG
Organism: Clostridiales bacterium; assembly: GCA_022785125.1. Taxonomy (GTDB): domain Bacteria; phylum Bacillota; class Clostridia; order Oscillospirales; family Oscillospiraceae; genus Flavonifractor; species Flavonifractor porci. Next base: position 43,920 of record JALFRA010000002.1, on the reverse strand, counting down.
CCGCCGCCCTGGGAGGCACTTTCCAGAGCCCCCTGGCGGCCTACTCCTTCCTGGTATTCGTGCTGCTCTATGTGCCCTGCGTGGCGGCGGTGTCCACCATTCGCAAGGAGATGAACTCGGCCAAGTGGACCCTGGCCTCCATCTGCTGGCAGCTGGGGGCGGCCTGGCTGGGCTCCTTCCTGGTCTACCAGATCGGCTCCCTGTTTTTGAGGTAATGCTATGCTGAAATATCTGATCTACGCCGGGGTGGCCGTCCTCATTGTCTGGGCGGCGGTCTACCTGATCTATCGCTTCCATCAGAATCTGAAGGGCAAGCGGGGATGCGACTGCGGCGGCTGCTCCAGCTGCCCTCACACCTACTGCCGCCACCGGAAATCGTAGGGGCCGATGCCTACATCGGCCCGTTTAAAGGAGGTTCTCTCATGGAGGATCAACAGAAACAGCTCCAAAAGCGGATCGACGAGAGTGAGAATATCGTCTTTTTCGGCGGGGCGGGTGTGTCTACCGAGAGCGGCATCCCTGATTTCCGCAGTGTGGACGGACTGTACAACCAGCAGTACCAGTATCCCCCGGAGACCATTCTCAGCCATACCTTTTTCCAGAAGAATCCGGAGGAGTTTTACCGGTTCTATCATAACAAGATGCTCTTCCCGGATGCCAAGCCCAACGCTGCCCATTTGAAGCTGGCGGAGCTGGAGCGGGCGGGTAAGCTGAAGGCGGTGGTGACCCAGAACATCGACGGGCTTCACCAGGCCGCGGGCAGCGTCAGCGTCTATGAACTCCACGGCTCGGTTCACCGCAACTACTGCATGAAGTGCCGTCAGTTTTACGACCTGGACTTTATGATAGAGCAGAAAGGCGTGCCCCACTGTCCGGTGTGCGGTGGGATGATCAAGCCAGACGTGGTGCTCTACGAGGAGGCTCTGGATCAGGAGACCATCGAGGCTGCCGTGCTGGCCATCTCCCGGGCGGATATGCTCATCATCGGCGGCACCTCCCTGGCGGTGTATCCGGCGGCGGGCCTGATCCGCTACTACCGGGGCAATAAGCTGACCCTCATCAACAAGAGCCCCACTCCCTACGACCAGGAGGCCGATCTAGTGATCGCCGGACCCATCGGCGAGATTTTGGGCGCTGTTACCGTATAACCTAGCGGGGGACCTGTCAGTGGATAGGTCCCTTTTTCCTTGTCAACAGCCATCCTTCCCGGTATAATGAAGGCACTACGAAAGGGGAGGACGGCGCTATGTTCGACTTCACACAGATCAGCCGTTATCGGGAAAATAACCGCCTGGAGGCCAAGCTGGCCACCGGCGGTCTGCCCCACAGCATTTGGGAGACCTATTCCGCCTTTGCCAACAGCTACGGCGGGGTAATCCTGCTGGGGGTGGAAGAGCTGCCCGACCACAGCCTGCGGGTACAGGGCCTGCTGGACCCCCAGGGCATGGTGGAGGAGCTGATCGCCGGTCTGGACGATCCGGCAGTGGTCAGCCTCAATATCCTCCGGGAGGAGGATATCCAGATCCTCCATGTGGACGGCGGGGACATTGTGGCCATCACCGTGCCTATGGCGGAGCAGGACCAGCGGCCGGTCTATATCGAAGGAAACTTACGTCGGGGCTCCTACCGCCGCAGCGGGGATGGGGATTATCACTGTACCCAGGCGGAGTTGAACGCCATGCTGGGCGGCCGGTCCCACTGAGTACTTTTTGAGAGCAAAAAGCCCGGTGCAACCGGAAGTTTACATGAAAAAACCCAAACGCAACTGCAAATTGGTTTCAGTTGCGCTTGGGTTTTGATATGTTGTAGCCACCTTGAGAGGAGGCAGAGACTATGAGTTTTGGAATGAATTTACAATTTCTGAGGGACAGGGCCGGGATGACCCAGGAGGGGCTGGCTGAGGCCCTTCAGGTGTCCCGCCAGTCGGTAAGCAAGTGGGAGTCGGATACCAGCTTTCCGGAAATGGAAAAACTGATGGTGCTGTGCGAGCTGTTCCATACCGACCTGGACACCCTGCTGCGAGGCGATGTGCGGGAGCATTACCACACCGATGCCGCCGGGTACGACCGCTTTATGAACTGGTTCTCCAACTGGATTGCCATAGGGGTGGGGCTGATCATCCTGTCGGTGGGGGGTAGTCTGGCGCTTTACGGCAGCACCGGTCTGCCGGAGAATTGGATGGCGGCGGCCCTCATCTCGGGAATCGGGGTGGCGGTAGCTATTCTGGTGATTGCCGGTATGCGCTACGACCGCTTTGAGAAAGAACACCCGGTGCTCCAGGACTTCTATACCCAAGAGCAGCGGGAACGGTTTTTGAATCGCTATCCCTTCCTGATCGCCCTGCCCATCGTGGGCTTTTTTCTGGCGGTGGTGTGGCTTGTCCTGCTGGGAGACAGCGCAGAGCTGATGGGCGAGCGGGCGGAGGCCAAACTGGCAGCGGTCTTTCTGGCTATCATAGCCCTGGGTGTGGCGGTGCTGGTGTGGGCCGGGCTGCGCAGGAGTAAGTATAACATTGAGAACTGGAATAAGGAGCACGATCCAAGCCCGGAGGCGGTGGCCCGCCGGAAGAAGGTGGGCAAGGTGTGCGGGGCCATTATGATCACCGCCACAGTAATCTATATGATCGTGGGCTTTGGCTCTATGGCTATGGAGGGGGACTACGGCGACAGCTGGGGCTGGCGCTGGGGGTGGATCGTCTATCCCATCGCCGGTGTGATCTGCGCCCTGGTCTCCCATCTGATGGAAGAAGGGGATGAATAAAAAATGCCTGCCGCGTCACTGCGGCAGGCATTTTTCCTGATTACAGATTGGCATCCAGTACGGCGGCGTAGGCCTGGGGAGGCATGGCACCTACCTTGCGGTCGAACTCCTTGCCGTCCTTCAGGAAAATGACGGTGGGGATGCTCATGACGCCGAAACGCATGGCCAGGTCTGGCTCGTCATCCACATTGACCTTGCCCACCAGTGCCTTACCTTCGTACTGATTGGCCAGGTCCTCCATCACAGGGGAGAGCATCTTGCAGGGGCCGCACCAGGAAGCCCAGAAATCCACCATGGTGATACCGTTGGAGACGGTCTTGTCAAAAGCCTCGTTGGTCAGATGAATGATAGACATAGATAACATCCTTTCTCTGTATAGAAATCAATTTGGATTACTTATGTGGTCTATATATTCCGCTGCTCGCAGGCCAGCCACCAGGCCTTCGCCCACGGCTTTGGATACCTGGAGGGGGAGGCCGGTGCAGTCGCCGGCGGCAAAGACGCCGGGCACACTGGTAGCCATGTTCCGGTCCACCTGGATGTATCCGCCCTCCAGCGCCAGGCCGGGGAGCAGATCGGCGGGGGCCACCGAGGGCCGGAGGATAAACACGCCCCCACAGGGAATGGTGGTGCTGCCGGCCCGAAGGGATTCCACCTTGCCGTTGCCGGTGATCTCCACCTTGGGAGCCTTCACAAAGGGAATGTCGGGCCGCAGACCGTCGGGGGCCTTGTCGCTGACGTAGGTGACCTTGCATCCCAGCTCCTGGAGGTAGTTGGCCTCCTGAGGCGCGTCGGCGGCTTTGCCGACTACCACCACCTCTTTGTTTCGGTAGAGCATTCCATCGCAGGTGGCGCAATAGCTGACGCCCTGTCCCAGATGTTCTGTCTCGCCGGGATATTTGTTGGCCCACACCACGCCGGTAGCAAGAATGATTGCCCGGGCCTGCGCCATCTCAGAACCAATGCTGAGATAGAATGTGTCGCCCATGGGCATGATATTCAAAACTCGGCCCTCTTTTCGTTCGGCCCCCATTTCAAGCGCATGGGCGTGGAACCGATCCAGCAGTTCCTGGCCGCTGGCCTGGGGAAAGCCCAGGTAGTTTTCGATGCGTGGGGTTTTATAGAGGGGATTGTCCCGGTCGTCACCACCCACCACCAGCACCGATTTGTTTCGTACCCGTGCCTGGACGGCGGCCGACAGGCCGGCAGGGCCGCTGCCGATCACTGCGATGTCATACAATGGTATTCCTCCTCACACTCTCCGAACAGAGCGGCGATCACAGCCGCTGCCTGAGGATCGGAGACCTCGTAATAGACCTCGTTGCCTGACCGGGCCGCCTTTACGATACCGGCGGCCTTCAGACGCATCAGGTGCTGGGAGATACAGGACTGGGACTGGCCGGTGTTGGCCTCCATGCACCCCACGTTGCGGCAGCCGCAGTGGAGCAGGCCCCGGACGATCCGCAGTCGGACGGGATGGGACAGGGCCTTCAGCAGCTCCGCCTTCTCCAGATAGATGGAATCTGTACCTTCCATGGGATCACCTCCCTGTCTTGATCTATATATTATTATATTCAAATGTTCTAATATGTCAACCCCTTTTTTCCTACTATTTTTCCGGGGGTTTTCGACGGGAGGGAGGTTGACACGACTAACTGGTGGTGCTATACTACACCCCAGGGGGGTGTCTGACATGATGGCAGACCAGAAAACGGTCCTCCGGCTGCTGCGTACCGCCCGGGGACAGATTGACGGAATTCTAAAAATGGTGGAAGAGAATCGATATTGTATCGATATCTCCCAGCAGCTTATGGCTACGGAGGCCATTTTGAACCGTACCAACAAGGAGATCCTGGCGGCCCATCTCAAGCACTGCATCCAGGAGGCGGAAACGCCGGAGGAGCGGAGCCAGAAGGTGGACGAATTGATCGGCACGCTGGGCAAGATTTTAAAGTAGAAAGACGATATGGTGAGACCATGAGGCAAAAATTTAACGTACAAGGCATGACCTGCGCGGCCTGCTCCGAGCCCCACAGCATGGATTATGCCGTGGGGACCCCATATTTTGATCTGCGCGGGCGAAATGAATTCGCCCGGCATCAAGGATTTGCTGCGCAAACCGCTTGGACGCGCCATTGGGCGCGGAATGGGCGGTGCGGATTGGGTCTGAAAGCTTGGTGAAGGTATGAAGCAAAAGTTTGATGTTACTGGTATGACCTGTGCCGCCTGCTCCGCGCATGTGGAAAAGGCCGTGTGCAAGGTAGCCGGCGTGGACGGGGTCAATGTGAATCTGCTGGGCAATTCCATGGTGGTGGACTACGACGAGGGAGCCACCGACGCCGGGCAGATCATCCATGCGGTGGAGGAGGCGGGCTACGGAGCCTCCCTCCCGGCAGCTAAGGGAGCAACGGCCCAGCCTAAACAGGTCAATATGATGGAGGAAGAGGCCGCTGGTATGAAGCGGCGCTTTTTGACCTCCCTCATTTTCCTTGTGCCCCTGTTCTATATTGCTATGGGGCATATGATGGGCTGGCCTCTGCCCGCCTTTTTCCACGATCCGGGCAACGTGTTTGTGGTGGCTTTGATTCAGTTCCTGCTCACCCTGCCCATTATGTATATCAACGACAAATACTATAAGGTGGGCTTTAAAACGCTATGGCACCGCTCGCCCAACATGGATTCCCTAATTGCCCTGGGATCCTCCGCTGCCGTGATCTACGGCGTGGCCGCCCTGTTCCAGATCGCTTGGGGCCTGGGGCACGGGGATCAGGCCCGGGTGGACAAGTGGTCCATGGATCTGTACTTTGAGTCCGCCGGTATGATCCTCACGCTCATTACCCTGGGCAAGTGGCTGGAGACCCGGTCCAAAGGAAAGACCAGTCAGGCCATTACCCGGCTGATGGATCTGGCCCCTAAAACTGCCGCGGTTCTGCGGAATGGGGCAGAGGAGGAGATCCCGGTGGAAGAGGTGACGATGGGCGACCTGGTGGTGGTGCGTCCCGGCGGCCGCATCCCGGTAGACGGGATCGTGGTGGAAGGGAACTCCTCTGTGGACGAGTCCGCCCTCACAGGCGAGTCTTTGCCGGTGGAGAAGGGACCCGGTGACCAGGTAGCCGCCGCTACCATCAACAAATCCGGTTATTTTGTGTTTCGGGCCACCAGAGTGGGGGAGGACACCACCCTGGCCCAGATGATCAAATTGGTGGAGGAGGCCTCCGCCTCCAAGGCTCCCATTGCCAAACTGGCCGATAAGGTGGCCGGGATCTTTGTGCCGGTGGTGATCGGCATCGCCGTGGTGACGGCGGTGGTGTGGTTCGCACTCACCCGGTCCATTGAGTCGGCGCTCACCGCTGGAGTGGCGGTGCTGGTGATCTCCTGCCCCTGCGCCCTGGGCCTGGCCACTCCGGTGGCCATTATGGTGGGCACCGGCAAGGGGGCGGAAAATGGCATCCTCATCAAATCCGCCGAGGCGCTGGAGACCCTTCACACGGTTCGCACTGTGGTGGTGGACAAGACGGGTACCCTGACCCAAGGCAAACCGGTGGTCACCGACTGCATCCCGGCAGAAGGGGTAACGGAGGAGGAGCTTCTGTGCGTAGCTGCCTCTCTGGAGAAGCCCTCTGAGCACCCGCTGGCCGATGCCATTCTGACTGAGGCGGAGGAGCGGAATATCCCCCTGGCACCCATTCAGGACTTTGAGGCTCTGTCCGGCCGGGGTGTCCGGGGCACTCTCCACGGCGCTGCGGTGCTGGCGGGCAACCGGGCCATGCTGGAGAAGGCGGGCATTTCCCTGCAAGGTTTTGGCGACAGGGGAGAGGCTCTGGCTCAAAACGGGAAGACTCCGCTGTACTTTGCCGAACATGGCAAGGTGCTGGGTGTGGTGGCGGTGGCCGATCGCCCCAAGTCAACCAGCGCCGCCGCCGTCCGGGGCTTCCGGGAGCTGGGCATCGACGTGGTCATGCTCACCGGCGACAACCGGCGCACCGCCGAGGCGGTGGGCCGGGAGTTGGGAGTGACGCAGGTGATTGCTGAGGTGCTGCCCCAGGACAAGGAGAAGGTAGTAGCCGAGCTTCAGGCCCAGGGAAAGCGGGTGGCCATGATCGGCGACGGCATCAACGACGCTCCTGCTCTGGCCCGGGCAGATGTGGGCATGGCCATTGGGGCGGGCACCGATGTGGCCATCGAGTCGGCCGACGTGGTGCTGATGAAAAGCGACCTGCTGGACGCGGTCACCGCGGTGCGCCTGTCTAAAAAGGTGATCCGCAACATCAAGGAGAATCTGTTCTGGGCCTTCATCTATAATATCATCGGTATCCCGCTGGCCGCCGGGGTGTGGTTCCCTATCACCGGCTGGCAGCTCTCCCCCATGTTCGGCGCCGCCGCCATGAGCCTGAGTTCGGTGTGCGTGGTGTCCAACGCCCTGCGTCTGAAGCTGTTCCGGCCCCTCCATTGCGAGTCGCCGGCGGAGCAAATTGAAACACAGAAAGGAACGAGTACCATGACCAAGACTATGACCATCAACGGAATGATGTGCGCCCACTGTCAGGCCCATGTGGAGAAGGCCCTCAATGCCATCGACGGCGTGACCGCCGCCGTGGATCTGGCAGCCAAGACCGCCACTGTTACTTTGAGTAAGGATGTGGCGGACGAGGTATTGAAGAACGCTGTTACGGAAGCGGGATACGAAGTGGTTTCTATTCAATGACAAATGGTGGCAAAGGAGCGGCAAAAGGCCGCTCCTTTGCTGTTTTTACTGGAAGGGGAAGGAAATTGGTGATGGCAATTTGTAAAAATTGAATGGTTTGTGTAAATTACAGGTTGCCCTTTTTTCGGGAACAGAGTATAATAGGACCAAGCTCAGGGAGGAGAAACAACGCCGTTGCAGACCGACCTGGGCGATTTGTGTGATATGAAAGGAAGGTAGATCACATTGAAGAAGTCTAAAAAGCTCCTTGCGCTGCTGCTCTCTCTTGCAATGATCGCGGGCCTGGCAGCCTGCGGCGGCGGCGGTACCACCGAGACCCCCGGCGGCAATACTGAGACTCCCGGCAACGTGGAGACCACCCCCGGCAACAGCGAGACCCCCGGTGGCGAGACCGCCACTGATCCCGACAGCATTCCTGATACCATGACCTCTGCGGACAACAAGTATCAGGTTGCGTTCGTTACCGACGTGGGTCAGCTGAAGGATAAGTCCTTCAACCAGGGCACCTTCGACGGCGTGAAGCTGTATGCTGCCGCCAACGGTCTGTCCTACAAGTACTATCAGCCCGCCAACGCCAACGAGGCTACCGACGATGACCGCTATGACGCCATGAAGGCCGCCGTTGAGGGTGGCGCTGAAGTGGTGGTGTGCGCCGGCTTCCTGCAGGAGGCTGCTCTGCGCAAGGCCGCCATTGATTTCCCCGAGGTTCCCTTCGTGTTTATCGACGGCTATCCTCTGACTGAGGATCCCGCCAACCCCGACAGCCCCGTTCTGACCAATGTGGCTGCTATCGCCTTCCAGGAGCAGCAGGCTGGCTATCTGGCCGGCTATGCCGCTGTGAAGGACGGCTTCACCAAGCTGGGCTTCTCCGGCGGCGGCGGCGGCACCAACCCTGCCTGCTGCCGGTTCGGTTACGGCTATGTCCAGGGTGCCAATGACGCCGCCAAGGATATGGGCATCAACGTGGAGATGAATTACTCCTGGCAGTACGGTTCTACCTTCCAGGGCTCCACCGAGCTGCAGACCATGATCAGCGGCTGGTATGCCAACGGCACTGAGATCGTCTTTGCCTGCGGCGGCTCCATGTTCCAGTCTATCGCCGCTGCCGCTTCCGCCAACGACAAGTTTGTCATCGGCGTGGACGTGGACCAGTCCGGCGAGTCTGACTGCGTGGTCACTTCCGCTATGAAGGGCCTGTCTGACGCTGTGCAGTGGGCCGTGGGTCACGTCTATGACAGCACCTTCGGCGACATCGGCGGCGTGGCTACCTCTCTGGGCGTGACTGAGGACGCCGTGGCTCTGCCCACCGCTGAGGGCTCCTGGCGCTTTGAGAAGTTCACCGTTGAGGAGTACGAGGAGCTGTACCAGAAGATGGTGGACGGCTCCCTGGTGGTGGACGCTGACTACGAGAAGCTGGATAGCACCGATTGGAGCAACCTGACTCTGAACGTCATCTGATCATCAGTCGATCCGGAGGGCGCCCTGCGGAATTCCGCAGGGCGCCCTTTCTTTTTTTCGCAGCGGGAGACTTGGAATTTGGACAATAAAACAAATTTCTTGAGTTTCTCCTACCGATATTGTATAATAAAAACAACCAACTTACGGAGGAGGGCGGGATAAGGACTATGGAGACTGAGAACATCATTGAGATGCTCCACATTACCAAGGAGTTTCCAGGCATCATTGCCAATGACGACATTACCCTCCAGCTGCGCAGGGGGGAGATCCATGCGCTGCTGGGCGAAAACGGCGCGGGAAAATCTACCTTGATGAGTGTGCTCTTCGGCCTGTACCAGCCGGAGGCGGGCGAGATCCGCAAGAACGGGCAGAAAGTGAAGATCAATAACCCCAACGATGCAACGGCGCTGGGGATCGGTATGGTGCACCAGCACTTTAAGCTGATCGATGTATTTACAGTGCTGGATAATATCATTTTGGGTGCTGAGACCACCAAGATGGGATTTCTGCAGAAGAAAGAGGCCCGTAAAAAGGTGGAGGAGATCTCCAAAAAATATGGTCTGAGCGTGGATCTGGACGCCAAGGTGGAGGATATTACCGTCGGTATGCAGCAGCGGGTGGAGATCCTGAAAATGCTTTACCGGGACAATGAAATCCTCATTTTTGACGAGCCTACCGCCGTGCTCACCCCTCAGGAGATCGACGAGCTGATGGCCACTATGAAGGAGTTTGCCAAGGAAGGGAAGAGCATTCTCTTTATCTCCCACAAACTCAATGAGATCATGGCGGTGGCAGACCGGGTCACCGTACTGCGCAAGGGCAAATACGTGGGTACGGTGGACACCAAAGACACAGACAAGCAGGCCCTGTCCAACATGATGGTGGGTCGGCCGGTCCAGCTGCAAGTGGAGAAGACCACAGCCACGCCCGGCGATGTGGTGCTTTCCGTGGCGGGGATGACAGTACCTTCCCACAGCCATAAACGCAATGCGGTCAATGATGTGACCTTCCAGGTCCGCAAGGGCGAAATTGTGTGTATCGCGGGTATCGACGGCAATGGCCAGACCGAACTGGTTTACGGTCTGACCGGCCTGGAGAAATGCAGTGCCGGTTCCATCCAGCTGTGCGGCAAGGAGATCAGCCATTGTTCCATCCATCAGCGAGGGGAGAATATGAGCCATATCCCCGAGGACCGGCACAAGCACGGCCTGGTGCTGGACTTTACCCTGGAGCAGAACATGGTGCTTCAGCGGTTCCGGGAGCCTAGATTTCAGAACCTGGGCTTCATCAAGAAGGGTGAGGTGCGCAAATATGCCGACGCACTCATTGAACAGTATGACGTGCGTTCCGGCCAGGGCCCGGTGACCATTGCCCGTTCCATGTCCGGCGGCAACCAGCAGAAAGCCATCATTGCCCGGGAAGTGGACCGGGACAAACCCCTGCTGGTGGCAGTGCAGCCTACCCGCGGCCTGGATGTGGGCGCGATTGAGTATATCCATAAGCAGTTGGTGGCTGAACGTGATAAGGGCAGGGCCGTACTGCTGGTTTCCCTGGAGCTGGATGAGGTCATGAGCCTCAGCGACCGCATCCTGGTGATGTATGAGGGCGAGATCGTGGGCGAGCTTGACCCGAAGACCACCACCGTTCAGGAGCTGGGCCTCTATATGGCCGGCGCCAAGCGGACTGAAAAGGAGGGGGAGGGCGCGTGAAAGAGAAAGGTTCCACTCTGTTGCAAAAAGAGGGTACCAAATCGGTAATGGCTTCGCTGATCGCTATTTTGATCGGATTGGCGGTAGGCGCGGTAATCATCCTGATCGTAGGTATCTTCAATTCCAATTTGGGCCTGAAGGGCGCTGTAGAGGGTGTTCAGCTGATATTCGGCGGCCTGTTCAGCACTGGGCGCAATGCGGCGGGTACGCTTACCTTTGGCTTCAATTCCATTAACATGGGCAATATGCTCTTCCGGGCCACGCCTCTGATCCTCACCGGTCTCTCGGTGGCGGTGGCGTTCAAGACAGGACTGTTCAACATCGGAGCTCCCGGTCAGTACCTGATGGGCACGGCTGCCACTCTGATCCTGGCGCTGTCTATTCCCACCAGCGTGGTGCCCGCCCCTGTGGTGTGGATCATTGCCTTCGTGGGCGGCAGCCTGGCCGGCGCCATCTGGGGCTGTATCCCCGGCCTGGTCAAGGCATTTCTCAACATCAATGAGGTGTTGGCCTGTATCATGACCAACTGGATCGCGGCCAACCTGGTGACCTGGCTGTTTGATAAGGGGAGCCTGTTTGAGAACCTGCAGAATCATGTGGAGAATACCAAAACCGCCTATATCTATAAGACCAGCTTCAACGGCGTACAGACCGCCAAGCTGGGTCTGGATAAGATTTTCCCCGGCTCTCAGGTAAACGGCGGTATCATCGTGGCAATTATCATTGCCATTCTGGTCTTTATCCTTATGTCCAAAACTACCCTGGGCTACCAGCTGAAGGCCTGCGGCGCCAACCGCCATGCCGCCCGGTATGCGGGCATCGCGGATAAGCGCAACATTGTGCTGTCCATGGCCATCGCCGGCGCTCTGTCCGGCGCTGCAGCTGCCCTGTATTATCTGTCCGGCAACACCGAGTTCTATTGGACCTCGGCCTATCAGTCGCTGCCTGCCATCGGTTTCAACGGTATCCCTGTAGCCCTGTTGGCGGCCAGCCATCCCATCGGCGTGATCTTTGCCGGCTGCTTCATGTCCATGCTGGACATCGTGGGCCTGCAGCTGACCAACCTGACTGCTTACAACGAGTATATTACCGACGTAATCATTGCCATCATCGTCTACCTCAGCGCCTTCTCTCTGGTGATCCGGATGCTCATCAGCGGCCGCAAGAAGCGTAAGAATGCCAAGATGGAGACGGTGACTGCAACCACAGAGCCGCTTCCGGCAGATACGCCGCCGGATAGTACCCCACCGGGCAATGCAGCTGTGGAGGAAGGAGGCGGTAAAGCATGACATTCCTCATTCAGCAGACTTTGATCTATGCCGTACCGCTGATGATCGTGGCACTGGCCGGCGTGTTTGCCGAGCGCAGCGGTATCATCAACCTGGCTCTCGAAGGTATCATGATCTTTGGCGCCTTTGCGGGCGTGCTCTTTGTGAGGCTGATGCAGCAGGCGGGCTTCTATGTAGATGCCAAGGCTGCCGGTGATTGGGTGGCTCTCCAGGGCTTCATGATCCTGGCCATGGTGGTGGCCGCAGTGCTGGGCGCCATTTTCTCCCTGCTGCTCTCCTTCGCCTCGGTGAATCTGCGGGCGGACCAGACCATCGGCGGTACTGCCCTGAACCTGCTGGCTCCTGCTCTGGTGCTCTTTTTCATCCGTATCGTGGCCAACCAGAACACGCTGCAGATGGCGGAAGGCGACGCGGCCAGCTACTTCATGATCAAAAAGAGCTTCTTCGGCTATGGACGCACGGAAGAGATGGGTTTCTTTGGCTCCACCTTTATCGATAAGACCTACCTGGCTACCTATATCTGTATCATTCTGTTTGTGATCCTGTCCATCCTGCTCTATAAGACCCGCTTCGGCCTGCGTCTGCGTTCCTGCGGCGAAAATCCCCAGGCAGCCGATTCTCTGGGCATCAATGTGTATAAGATGCGCTATGCCGGTACCACCATTTCCGGTGCCTTGGCCGGTCTGGGTGGCTTTGTATACGCCCTCACCACCGCCAACTGCGCTTCCACCGGCGAGGTGGCAGGCTTTGGTTTCCTGGCCCTGGCGGTCATGATCTTTGGTAACTGGAAGCCTTTGAACATTGCCGGTGCGGCGCTGCTGTTTGGCTTGTTCAAGTGCATCGCCGCATCCTATACCAGCATTGATATCAATGGCGACGGCGTGTTCCTGCTGGCGACTATCGGTATCAGCCCCCATTTCTACCGGATGCTGCCCTACCTGATTACCTTGGTCGTACTGGCCTTCACTTCCAAGAAGTCCAGAGCGCCCAAGGCGGAGGGTATCCCCTACGATAAGGGACAGCGATAAATCACATACAAACGAAAGGGGCCGGGCGGCCCCTTTCGTTTTATCTATGAAAAAGGAGAGACGAACTATGGTTACCATGGCACAGCGGATTGAAGCTCTGCGCAATGAAAAGGGCCTGTCCCGTCCCGCTTTGGCAGCGGAGCTGGGTTTCCCCAAGAACGCCGTTGAAAAGTACGAGACCGGCCGGGCCACCCCTACCAAGGATCAACAGGAGAAGATGGCAGCCTATTTCGGCGTGTCGCTTTTTTATCTGAGGGGAGAGAGCGGGGACCGTACCCGCCAGGAGGACTGGATGAGTGGTGGTCTGACCGCGGCTGAGGAGGAGCAGGTATACCGTCCCGCGCCGGTCAAGCGGCCCAAGGCAGAACCGGTTTCCAGCGGCGGAGCCACCATGCTGGACGCCCTTTTCTCCAGCAAACAGGCCAGGGAGCAGTTCAAGGCCATGGTGCTGGAAGTCCTCCGGTCTCCGGAGGGACAGGAGGTCATTGCTCAGGCGGTGTGGAAAGAACTGGCCAAGCATCGTTGATAGGTTTCCATAGGCTAGAGAATGTGATATAATGTCAAAAAGCGCCGCCGCCGGCCGCGCATAGAGCAGGGAGGTACTGCAATGAAGCAGGACATGATTCTGATTCTGGACCTTGGCAGTAAGGAGAACGCCAAGATTGCCCGAGAGGTTCGGGCGCTGGGCGTTTACAGTGAAATTCATCCCCATGACATTACTTTGGCGGAGATACAAGAGCTGCCCAACGTAAAGGGTATTATTCTGAACGGCGGTCCCAACCGTGTGGTAGACGGTGTGGAGATCGATGTCTCCAAAGAGATCTATAACAGTGAATTGCCGGTTCTGATGGTCGACCACAAGGGGGACGCCCCCTGGCCTGAGGATGATGAGGCCCGGAAGCAGGCCCTGTCCAACTTCATCTTCGGCGTGTGCGGTGCCGAGGCCAACTGGAATATGGACAACTTTATTGCCGACCAGATTGAGCTGATTCGCCGTCAGGTGGGGGACAAAAAGGTTCTGCTGGCACTGTCCGGCGGTGTGGATTCCTCGGTGGTGGCGGCCCTGCTGATCAAAGCCATCGGCAAGCAGCTGGTGTGCGTCCACGTCAACCACGGTCTGCTTCGCAAAGGGGAGCCGGAGCAGGTGGTTCAGGTATTCCGCCATGAGATGGACGCCAACCTGATCTATGTGGATGCGGTGGATCGGTTCCTGGACAAACTGGCCGGTGTTGCTGATCCGGAGCAGAAGCGTAAGATCATCGGCGGTGAGTTCATCCGGGTCTTTGAGGAGGAAGCACGCAAGCTGGAGCGTATCTCCTTCCTGGGCCAGGGTACTATCTATCCTGACATTATCGAGTCAGGTACCAAGACGGTGAAGGCAGTCAAGAGCCACCACAACGTGGGCGGCCTGCCGGAGGTTCTGGATTTTGAGCTGGTGGAGCCGCTGAAGATGCTCTTCAAGGACGAGGTGCGCGCCTGCGGCAAGGCTCTGGGCTTACCTGACAACATGGTCTACCGTCAGCCCTTCCCCGGCCCCGGTCTGGGGGTACGCTGTCTGGGCGCTATTACCCGGGACCGTCTGGAGGCGGTCCGGGAGTCCGACGCCATTCTGCGGGAGGAATTTGCCAAGAACGGCCTGGAGGGCAAGGTGTGGCAGTATTTTACCGCCATTCCCGACATCAAAAGCGTGGGAGTCCGGGATGGTAACCGGGCCGATGAATGGCCGGTTATTATTCGGGCGGTCAACACGGTGGATGCCATGACTGCCACCGTGGAGGACGTACCGTTTGCGCTTCTGCAGCACATTACCCACCGCATTACCCATGAGGTGCCGGGTGTTAACCGGGTGCTCTACGATCTGACGCCGAAGCCCACGGGGACTATTGAGTGGGAATGATTTCAGAAGCCCGGAAAAGCCTGATATGACTGGGTTTTTGAGGGGTTAAGGCCCTTTGTGGCAACGATTTGGCAACATTTTTTCATTATTCATAAAAAGAGAGCTAACTGATTTTGATTAGTCAGTTAGCTCTCTTTTTCTTTTTATTATTATTTTGTGCAACAAACGGCCTCTCCCGTGGCCTACAAGTGAGAGGATCAAAAGAGGTCCTGGGGCGGCACCTTCACATAGTTCTGGGACTTGTCAAATTCAGGGTAATGGTAGCGCCACTTGTCGTAATCCTCTTTGGAGATTTCGCCCGCCTCCAGCATGGCAGCGGCCTGCTGCCAGGAACAGAGCATCTCGTGCAGCTGGGCGGCGTCCTTGTTCTTCCGCACATCAACTTTCAGGCAGACTTCTCCATCCATCTCGCTGATCTTGAGCCCATAGTTGTCCTCCAGGGTAAACAGGGTGTGCATCAGCCCCACATAGGAGTCTATGTCCGGGACGGAGAGCGCATGGGGCGAGACATCCAGTACCTGGGCCAGGGCAGCAGTCAGGTCTGCCTTTGGGGTTCTTGATCCTGTTTCATACTGCGCCAGGCGCACATCAGCGGACTTCTCCGGGAAGCCCAGCGCCATACCGAGATATTTCTGCGTCATCCCCCGCAGGAGACGGAAAAAGTGAATCCGTTCGCCAATCGCCATATCATCAACTCCAATCGTTGCTTGTCCTTAGGAAAAGCGTAGCAGAAATGCTTAGTAAAGTCAAGAGAATCCTAAACAATTTTATTTAATTTATTTTGCGTACTCCAATTGACACAAGCCATTTTGCTTAGTATAATAGCGATAGACTAAGCATAATAGCTTAGAATCAATAAACAAAAAAGAACTGCCGCAATCTCTGGTTATACATCCGGGAAAAAAGTGGCGGACGAAAGTGAGGAGGCATTTATGGAACACAATATCCATCCGCAGCAGCCATCAACGAAGAAAGGAAGGTATTTTCAATGCAGGCACAAAACTTTATGCGCGTGGAGGAAGTGGCCCAGGAGCTGGGCATCTCCAAGTCCCACGCCTACAAGGTGATCCACAAGCTCAACGCAGAACTCCGTGGGAAGGGCTATCTGACCATCTCCGGGCGGGTCAATCGGAACTTTTTCATGGAGAAGTTTTGCTATGGCAAGACGGGAAAGGAGGGCTAATCATGGCAGTCTATAAGGAAGAAAAGACAAACACCTGGCGGGCGGTCTACCGCTATACTGACTGGAACGGCGAGCGCAAGCAGACCCAGAAGCGGGGCTTCAAGACCAAGCGGGAGGCACAGGCCTGGGAGCGCGAACAGCTCAACAAGACCAGCGCTGATCTGGACATGACCTTCAAGAGTTTCGTGGACCTCTACACGGCGGATATGAAAACCCGGCTCAAGGAGAACACCTGGGCTACCAAGGACCATATCATCCGCACCAAGCTGCTGCCCTACTTCGGCAGGCTGAAGATGTGCAACATCACCGCCCAGCAGATCATCACTTGGCAGAACGAGATGCTGAACCACAAAGACGAGAACGGTAAGCCCTACTCGCCGGTGTACCTGAAAACGGTCCACAATCAGCTCAGTGCCATCTTCAACCACGCGGTTCGGTACTACAACCTCCGGGAGAATCCCTGCAAGAAGGCGGGCAGCATGGGCAAAAAGAAAAACCGAGAGATGATGTTCTGGACCAAGGAGCAGTACCTGAAATTTGCCGAGGTGATGATGGATAAACCACTGTCCTTCTACGCCTTTGAGATGCTTTACTGGTGCGGTATTCGAGAGGGGGAACTGCTGGCTCTGACCCCGGCGGACTTTGACTTTGAGAAGCGCACCGTGTCTATCAACAAGTCCTATCAGCGTCTGAACGGCGAGGACCTGATTACCACCCCTAAGACGGAAAAGAGCAATCGAGTCATCACCATGCCGCAATTTCTGGCCGAGGAAATCCAGGATTACATCAAGATGCTCTACGGGATCGGGCCGGATGACCGGATGTTCACCGTCACCAAGAGTTATCTCCACCGGGAGATGGACCGGGGAGCCAAAGAAGCCGGGGTGCCGCGCATCAGAATCCACGATATTCGTCACAGCGCGGTATCACTCCTAATCGACATGGGCTTCTCTGCCACGGCCATCGCAGACCGGGTGGGCCACGAGAGCATCGACATCACTTACAACTATGCGCACCTGTTTCCGTCTAAGCAGGCGGAGATGGCAGATAAATTGAACATGGAAAGGAGCAATTAAAAATGTCAGCAAAGAATTTGGACAAGCACAACCGTTGGAGGAACAAGAACGTGGCTTTCCGGGTCTCCCCGGAGGAGAACACCCAGATCGAGACGGCGGTGAAGCTCACTGGCTTGACTAAACAGGATTACATCATCCGGCGGCTGCTTTGCCGAGATGTGGTGGTCCAGGGCAATCCCAGGGTCTACAAGGCGCTGCGGGATCAACTGGCCGCTGTGCTGGACGAGCTGCGCAGGATCGAAGCTGGACAGGGCGTAAACGATGATTTGCTGGACACCATCCAGATGATTGCTACCATTATGAACGGGATGCAGGAGGACTTTGCCTATGACCGATGAGAAAAAGAAAATGACCGCCCATGGCTCATCTGTTGGCGCAGATGATGGGCAGTCAATCTCTACAAATTCCAAGACCACTATACCAGACCCGGACGAAAAAAGCAATTCCCCGGAAAGAGATTTGGAGGAACTTTACCGGAAGATGCGCCGCATGAACGACCCGGCTTACCTGCATACTGTGACCCTGGACGAGCTGATGGACAATGTGTTCCAGGGCAAGTCCGCGGTGATTGAGAACCTGCTCTATACAGGAGCGTACATCCTTGCTGGAGCGCCGAAAATCGGCAAGTCCTTCCTGGTGGCGCAAATCGCCCACCATGTCAGTACCGGGCAGGATTTGTGGGGCTACAAAGTCCACCAGGGAACCGTCCTTTATCTTGCTCTGGAAGATGACGAGAGCCGCTTACAGCGCCGGATGTTCCGCATGTTTGGTGTAGAGGGAACAAGCTTCCTCCACTTCGCTACCAGCGCCAAGATGCTCGGCAGCGGCCTGGATGAACAGCTGGAAAAGTTCGTCCGGGAACACGCTGATACCAAGCTGATTATCGTGGATACCCTGCAAAAGGTCCGGGAGGAGGTGAGCGATAGTTACAGCTATTCCAGCGACTATGAGGTAATCGGCAAGCTAAAACAATTTGCTGACCGACATGGCGTCTGTGTCCTGATTGTCCACCACACCAGAAAGCAGCCCGCTGGAGACAGCTTTGAGATGATCTCGGGTACCACGGGCTTGCTGGGGTGTGCGGATGGTGCACTACTGATGCAGAAGGAGAAGCGGACAGATAGCAGGGCAACCTTGGAGGTGGTAGGCAGAGACCAGCCGGATCAGCGGTTGTATCTGAGCAAAGACCAAGAGAGCCTAGTTTGGGGGCTTGACCATGCAGAGAATGAGCTTTGGAAGCAGCCTCCAGACCCGGTACTGGAAGCCGTAGCAAAGATCGTATCCTCCGAGAACCGTGAATGGGAAGGGAGTCCTACGGAGCTGGCCCAGGTGATTCAGACTGATATGGCGGTAAACCGGCTTACCAAGCATCTGAATGTGAATGCCAGCCGATTGCTGGAAGAACATCAGGTGAAATATGAGTACAAAATCAAACACGAAGGGCGGCGTATCCGGCTGATTTACATGGTGGTGGAAGCACCTGCGTTTGAAGTAATCGGGTAAAGTGCGACGCTCGCAACGGTCGCGACGGTGTTTTGAGTGGTACTCCCAGCACCGTTGCGACCGTCGCAACCGTCGCGGAAAGGAAAAACCGGGGTGATATTTTGCCTCCCTATATTTCCAGGGCTACGTTGTTTTACGGTAGCTCCCGAAACGATACGGGTGGGTGGAACAACTTGTTCCATAGGGTACGTCGCGTTTCATGACGTACCGGTTAGAGAGGGTTACAGCGTTTTGGCATTTCCCTCAGAAGCGTTCGGAGAACGCGCAGCCACAGAATGAAATTCTGTGTTCAAAAGGGGGCTTGGGGGCATTGCCCTCAACAAGCAGACGGCAGGAAATGTGAGTGTGTATTAACACTCGCATTGCTTGCCGGATTTGTGTGTGGCTATCCACACGCATTGCTTGCAAGTATCTAAAACAACCGAAACGGCCCTTGTGCCGCTGCGGAAAGCTAAGCGAAATTAAGGCATTGGGAGGCAACGAGTATGAGAAAGATTGTATCCTGTGAGTTTAACATGGACACCGCCTGCGTGGAGCAGCGTTTGGAGGATGGGACGCTGCTCTCTATTGACTGTACCGCCATAGAGAACGAGGTGGCAAACAGCATATACCAGCGGTCGGAGCTGGACTGGCTAATCTACAACGATCCGCTGGCCTATGCCGAACTGATTTTGAATGGGGACCCTGAATTATATCTAAAAGCCGTAACAAAGAAAACTCCGTTAGATTGATGGCAAAGAAAATCTGCGAGAAGCAGTATCAGTTGAAGGTATACTTCTCGCGTTTTTGTCTTTTTTCAGGAAGCATCTAGACTATCTTCTCACCTTTGACTGTCATGTAGTACACCTCACAAACAATTTAGATGAATATGTAGAAAGGATGAGAGAATAGGTAAAATTGTAGCGATCGAGGTTGACAGATTTCGTTTAAACGAATACAATTAAAATGGTTTTTTGTATCTTGGGCTGAATGAGGTGTTGAGCAATGAACGGTTATATTACGGTTCAAGAGGCGGCTGAAAAATGGGGCGTGACTTCACGACAGGTTCAAATACTGTGTAAGACAAATCGGATTCCCGGAGCAACGCGGTTAAGCCGCATTTGGATTATCCCAGAGAATGCAGAAAAGCCCACCAACGAGAAGCGAAAGGTGGAGTTTGATAATGAATAATAAGGTTGAACTTCAAAAGCTGGTTGAGCATTTTGATGCAAATATAGATTTTTATAAAGACACTAAAAAGGCATACAATGAGCACTCTTGCCGCATCGAGTTTATCGACCCTTTTCTTAAAATTTTAGGATGGGACGTGGCCAATGAAAATGGGGCTGCGCCTCAATATAGAGAAGTTATTGCTGAAAATTATTCATCGCGTTCAGATCGTCCGGACTATACAATGACGCTCCGAGGGGTAGCAAAATTTTTCGTAGAAGCCAAGAAACCCTCGGTTGACATTACGAAAGTTGATGCTCCTGCTATTCAGACCAGAAAATATGGTTGGAATGCGAAGCATAGGGTAGCCGTTCTAACTAACTTCGAGTTCTTAGCGATATATGATACTTGCCATTTTCCGCTGGAAAACGATAGCTGTACAGTTGCACGTTACCGGCTCTATCATTACTCTGAATATGTAGAAAAGCTCGATGAAATTTGCAGCTTGATTTCCAAAGCCGTAGTATATTCCGGTGTATTTGATCAATATCTAGACGCTAATTTCCCTGCTTCCGGTGGTCAAACACAGCAGGTCGATGAACTGTTTTTGTCTCAGATTAACAGTTGGCGTATTGCTCTGAGTAATGAGCTATACGCGAAAGGTGGACGATATACCTCCTTGGAGGTTCTAAATGATGTTGTGCAGGAATTCATCAACCAGATTGTTTTCCTGAGAATTTGTGAGGACAGAAATCTGCCTCTGTACCATAATTTGAAAGAAGCCATTACAGATAGAGCTCAATTGCAGGAAAGCCTGGAACAACTGTTTAGAGCTGCGGATCAAAGATACAACTCCGGGATGTTTTCGGGCGATGACATTATTTTTGATCTCTCTTGTGATGTTATTACAGATATGATTGAAGGGTTATATTACCCTCAGAGTCCCTACCTCTTTAACATTATTGAACCTCATCTGCTAGGTAAAATTTATGAGCTGTTTTTAACAGAGCAGTTAGTTCTGCTAGAAAACGGCACGATTGGCCTGCAACAAAAGAAAGAATGCCTCAATCGTTCCGTGGTCACAACTCCCACGGAAATTGTCAAATATATGGTTGAGAAAACATTGGCCAAGGTTTGCCAAAATAAAACACCGGAAGAATTGTCAGAGCTGCGTATTGCTGACATCGCGTGTGGCTCTGGAGTATTTCTGGAAGAAGCGTTTTCCTATCTTCAAAACTATTGTGTGCAATGGTATTTGAATGCTGGCCAACAGAACCATTTGGAAGAGATAGGAATTGATCTCTATAAATTACCTTTGGCCGAGAAGAAGAAACTTTTGTGTTCGTGCATCTACGGCATTGATATTGACATTCATGCTGTAGAAGTGGCTAAGTTCTCTCTCCTGGTCAAACTGATTGAAAACGAAACCGAACCTTCTGTTGAAACTGTTTCGCCTATTTTGCCGGACCTAAGTGCAAATATTTTCTTTGGCAATGCCTTGGTCAGCGAAAAAGAGTTGATAGGCATTGCTGGAGCAGATAGCCAGCGATTGGAGATTGTCCCGTTTGACTGGGAAAAAATCAATAATGGAGAATGCTTTGATGCCATAATTGGTAATCCTCCTTATGTGAATACCGAAGGTATGCACGCACTTCTTCCCAGCAGCGAGGTTGAAATCTATAAGAAAAAGTATAAGACATCATACAAGCAGTTTGATAAGTACTTTATTTTTGTTGAGCAAGCCATTAGAAAAATAAAGGATACAGGCTACATTTGTTATATTGTCCCGAATAAATTTTTCAAAGTTGGTGCAGGAGAACATCTGCGGAACTTAATTGCAAAAGGCAACTACTTGGTAAGCCTTGATGATTTTGGGGATGCACAGTTGTTTGAGGACAAGACTATTTATAGCTCCATCCTCCTTTTATGTAAGTCTCCTCAGGAGAAATTCCGTTACACTGGTGTAGATTCTGCCAATAAGCTGTGGGTCGGAGAGGAAGTCAGTTCCATAGAATTTAGCTCCTCTATCCTCAACAAGCTCCCTTGGAGACTCACAACGGATTTTGCGTTTTTAACAATGCTCCAACATCTGGATCAGGTTGCTGTCCCAATCACAAAACACGCTGAAATCTTCAATGGAATTCAAACAAGTGCGGAACGTCCTACTCCTATCTATTGGTTCTCCTCAGATGAAATTGTAGCGGAAGATGAAACTGCAATTGAAATTTGCCGGAATGGAAAGCATTATAAGATCGAACGCGAAATTTTGCGCCCGTATTTTAAGCCCACAAAGAAGGCGGAAAAAGGCCTAAATTCATATAGCATCTTGGCAACTGATAAGCAGATTATTTTCCCTTATGACCAGCAAGGGCGGCTGTTCACGATTGACTATATGAAATCTCATTTCCCGGGGACATTTGCATATTTGGAAGACTACTATGATCGTTTGGTCCCCAAATGTGTGTCTGATCAAGGTATTCGGGATGTTCCTAATGCTACTCCCGATACGTGGTATCAATATGGAAGAACACAAGCTTTGACTGCCTTTATCAATACCCCCAAGTTAATTGTAGGTGTGCTGAGTAAAGAGCCGATGTATATTCTGGATACCAACGATATTCTGATTGCTTCTGGTGGAACTGCAGGCTACTGTGCGGTTTCTAAAAAGGAAGGAAGTCCATATGCGCTGGAATATCTCCAAGCATGGCTGTCTAATCCAATTACTGAAAAGATCCTGGAGATTGTAGGAAGCGATTTTGAGAACGGATTTACAGCACGAGGTACTTTTGTACTGTCAACATTACCGTTTGTCGAACTAGATTTTAGCGATAGAAAACAAAAAGAAATTCATGACAGTGTAGTTGCTGCCAGTCATAGAATTTACAGCATAAATGCAGAACTTATGAATCATCCAGCAAAACGTATTGCCATAGTGCTGCAGGATGAGAAAAATGCTCTTATCCATAAAATTCAAGGCCTAATTGAGAGAGTTTATCGTCTTGAATATTAAGCGAGGTTAGTTTAGATGAGACTCAAAAAGGACAGTTCAAAACAGAAATTAAGAGGAGCGTACTACACTCCTCAGAAGCTGGCAAATGCTATGGTGCGCCTTTTTGCGTCCGAAAATATTGATACCGTATTGGAGCCAAGCTGTGGAGATGGTGTCTTTCTCGACAGCCTAAAAGAGACCGGCTTGCTTGACAAAGTCAGCAGAATTGAGGCGGTTGAAATTGAAGCACCAGAAGCTCAAAAAGTATCTGATAGGTATAAAGACACTCCGAAGGTAAAAGTGATCAATCAGGATTTCTTCGACTTCTACAAGGAGGCTTTGGGTAAGAAAACTTTTGACTTAATTTTGGGAAATCCTCCCTATATTCGTTATCAATACCTAAAAGAAAGTCAAAGGGAGTGTCAGGCCCAGATACTAACTTCTCATGGCATGAAATCCAATAAGCTAATCAATGCTTGGGTTGCATTCATGGTAGCGAGTGTACAAATGCTTTCGAAAAGAGGCAAAATTGCATTTGTGATTCCTGCGGAGATTCTGCAAGTTGCCTATGCAGAAGATCTCCGGCTCTACTTGGCGAACCACCTTGCTAAAATTACTCTGATCACCTTTGAACAGCTCGTTTTTCCTGATATTGAACAAGAGGTTGTAGTCTTTATAGGCGAAAAAGGAGATGCGGAAAAAGGCATCCGAATTATCGAAATGAATGACCTGAGCGGATTCGATGCTTTGGATTTGGCCTCAAACGGTTTTCAACCAGTGCAGCATGTCAAGGAAAAATGGACAAAATACTTCATCAACGGCGATGAGATGAAGTTAATTCAAAAGTTAAGGGCTGACAATCGTTTTGCAAAATTTTCTGAATATGGGCTCATAAATGTCGGTATTACTACTGGAAACAATGGCTATTTTTCTGTTACAGAAGCAGTCTCTAATCATTATCGTCTAGAAGAAGCAACGCTCCCGCTAATCGGACGGAGTTCTCATGCACATGGAATCTATTTTACCGAAGCTGATTGGAATTTGAATAAAGCAGCGGGTAAACCGGCCCGTTTAGTCCGATTTCCTGATGCTCCATACGAAGATTATCCCCAAGGGTATAGGGATTATATCATGGCAGGGGAAGCAAGGAGTGAACATGTAGGCTACAAATGCTCGATTCGTGATAGATGGTATATCGTTCCTTCTGTTTGGGTTCCAGATGCCTTTTTCCTGCGACGAAATAACCTTTATCCCAAATTTGTCCTCAACTGTTGCGGTGCAGTATCAACGGATACTATGCACAGGATGAAATTCAAGGATGGTGTAGATCCTGAAAATGTCCTTCTTGCATATTACAACAGCGTTTCTTTTGCATTTACGGAAATCTGTGGTAGAAGTTACGGTGGAGGCGTTCTTGAAATCCTTCCGGGAGAAATGGGTAATATCTTGATTCCTAAAATCCAATGCATTGACCCTGTATTTAGAAGCGAACTTCTGAAAGAAATAGATCACGTCGTCCGAAACGATGATGACATTGAAAAAGCACTAGATTTGGTGGATCGTGAAGTCCTTACTAAATTGTTAGGCATTGAACAGGATGTTTGTTCTCGATGTAGGGGCATTTGGAAAAAAATGCAGAGGAGAAGATTAGGACGAGGATAATGCTCTGTGTAAAATATACCATTGTAGATATGTGACACTTATGCCTGATCAAAATATCTCGTTATAGGGTGGGTGGTGATAATATGAGGCAAGCAGATAGTACGATTAAAGGATACCTATATCAATTTAACAAATCTATTTATGAAATTTTGCAATCAAAAGATGATGAAATAGTTACCCTTGAAGGTGTTATTGAGGACATTGATATTCAATCACCTACCAGCCTAACCACAATCCAGTGTAAATATCATGAAGACAAAAAATATCAAATTTCAAGTGTAGTAGCACCAATTTTGGAAATGTTGTGCCACTATTGCGAATGTTCTGTACTCGGAAAGTCTGTTTCGTATATTCTTTACGCCTATTATGAAGAAAATGTTGATACAGTATCCTTAAAATCTTTTTCTGATTTTCTTGAATCTACAAATGACAAAGAAATTCTTGTTAAATATTTCCATAGAATATATACTATAGCGGATTCAGAAATACTGAAAATAGCTAACAAGCCGCAAAAGAGCAAAGATGACAAGGATAAAATTTTAGCTTACTATAAAATTAACAGGAATAAACTCGTATTGCGAACTGATATATTGGAATTTTGGAAATGCTTTACTTATATTCCGGCTGAACAGTTTGATGCACTGCAAGAAAAAATTATTCAATCTTTTGCAGAATTAGTAAGTGTAGATACTGCAGAAGCTCTATATTATCCTAATGCATTTTCTTTAGTTGCAACTATATCTGCCAAGCCTAATAAAGATGATCGAAATATTACAAAGGTTGAATTGTTGGACTATTTAAGTACGCAAAAATCAGTGTTGCTTACAAAATGGACTTTAGAGGCACTAGATAGAGTTAAATTGCTAAGAAGCAAACGGGATTTTTTAAAAGCATACTTTTCCTCGAATTCGAGTGTTAGAGCCTTTGTGTTCTCTGATGATTTTTTAGAAAAGAATCAAGGAACAATTTTTCCGTTTATCATTCAATATTTAGATAAATATTTCAAAAAGCGAAAGTTGCAAAAACAACCTATTTTTATTTTTGGAGATGGTAGTTCGGCTTTACTACAGACGGTATTGATTAGCTTGTATAAATATCAGAGATCTGTAAATACCGGATTAATTGGCAACGAATTTATTGCTGATAGTTTTATTTGCGATACATACTGTGCAGCAGATTTTGCTTGTAAGATGACTCAGATTCAAAATATTTCGTCAGAAATATTAGAAAAATGCCGTGTTAATCAGTTATATATTATCGGAGAGAATGGGTATTCTTTAGAAAGCTCCAATTATTCTATAGAATATCTTGATGTTGCGGACACAGCGACGCTTAAATATTTGGTATGGCTGTCCATGAGATTGGAGGAGTAGAGTAGTATATGATTGAGATTGGTAAAGTTATTGCTAGTACACCAGGCACAATTCAGGTGATATTAAAAGATGTTGAAGTATTCGAAAACAATAAACCTAACATTAGAATCTCTAGATATGTGGTAATTGAGGATGGCAATGATCTTAAAATTCTTGCCGCTATCCAGAATATTTCGGCTGTACAGTCAAATGATGCAAAACCAATTAGTTATACACTCTCATGTTCTCCCATTGGTTGCTATTCGGAAGATGAAGATGGTATTCATTTTAGGCAGGGTGGAGTTAATTTGCCATCTCCAACAGAACCTGTATACATACCTGAGGATGAAATTATTAATGCTATATTTAGCAGCAATGATAATTTTTCCTTTTATGTTGGACAACTTTCTAATAACAAAACGGTAAAATATTTCGTGGATGGTAATCGTTTTTTCGGAAAGCATATTGCGGTGGTTGGTTCAACAGGGTCCGGAAAATCTTGTGCAGTTGCAAGACTGTTACAAAACATTATGAAGATCAACCAGGGGCACAATGAAAATGTAGGATCTCTCAAAAATTCACATGTTATTATTTTTGATATTCATTCAGAGTATCAATCAGCGTTTACGTTGGATGAGCAAGAAGCTTTTAGTTTAAATTGCTTGGACGTTGAAAAGCTGTGCTTGCCGTATTGGTTGATGAATTCACAGGAATTGGAATCACTTTTCATTGAAAGCAACGAAATGAATTCGCACAATCAAATTTCCCAGTTTAAAAAAGCTGTTGTTCTGAGCAAAGAAAAGCATAATCCTGAAATGGAGCATATCACATATGATACTCCAGTTTATTTTGATATCGAAGAAGTATATCGTTATATCAAAAATAAAAATGCTGAGGTAATCAATAAGAAAGAGGGAAGCCCTCGCCTCCCTAAAGAAATTGATGGAACATTGATTGAAAATCCAGATACAGTCTATCTCACTAGAGAAATTGAATTTGCACCTACCAGTACATCTAAAGAGTCTAAGGCATCACCAGGTCCATACAATGGGGAGTTTGAAAGATTTGTAACGCGATTAGAAACAAAGCTTTCAGATAAACGTTTGAAGTTTATTACAGCCCCCAAAAGAAACTCTGGGGAACAGTATACAACCCAAGACTTTGCAGAAATTCTTAAACAATTCTTGGGTTATATAGATAAATGCAACGTGACCATTATAGATTTAAGCGCTATCCCATTCGAAGTCTTGAGTATCGTCATTAGCTTGCTTTCGCGGATTATTTTTGACTTTGCTTTTCATTATTCTAAGATTAGACATCAAGATGGCCTAGTTAACGATATACCATTTATGCTTGTTTGTGAAGAGGCTCATAATTATATTCCTAAAAATGGTGGAGCGGAATATGCAGCTTCCAAGCATTCTATTGAACGAATAGCAAAGGAAGGGCGCAAGTATGGACTAAATTTAATGGTTGTGAGTCAACGTCCATCCGAAGTATCAGAGACTATTTTTTCTCAGTGCAATAACTTTTTAGTGCTTAAGTTAACAAATGTAAATGACCAAAATTGCATAAAAAATCTGTTGCCAGATAATAATGCTTCTTTAGTAGATGTACTCCCTACACTTTCAGCGGGAGAATGTTTAGCTGTCGGTGATGCTGTTCCACTACCAGCTGTTATCAAAATGGATATGCCATATCCAGTTCCTAACTCCAGTAATGTGAACGTCTATGATGAATGGAATAAAGACTGGATTGATATTGCGTTCGACGAAGTAATTAGGCGTTGGAGAAAAGAATAGGCTTGAACAGCAAGCATCTTGGACATATAATCAGAACGAATGCTGGCAACACCATGGCAACAAAAAATCAGATAGCCTCTACTATCTGAATAATGGAAATAATGCCAATACCCTGAACTAAATCCCATAAGCAAATCCGTTTAGAAAACTTCTGACAGGAGCGAGTGGGAGTGAAAAAAGCGCCGCAAACTCTTGCTGTACAAGAGTTTGCGGCATTTTTATGCCTGTTGGTACAGAGTGAGCTGCTTTTTTGATCCTCGGATTTCTGAAGGGGTTTAGAACTTTGAGGCATCCGGAATTGGATTCCGATATCCGGCAGCGTACTTTTAAGTGGTGTAAAAGAGTCATTTTCTAGTATTCCGACTCAAATTCCAGATAGTGGTCCATGCGCGGATTGAGGAACGGCGGTTCAGAAATTACATGATAGTAGCGGTATTGCTTCAAAGAAAGCAGAAAAAGATACTAGAACAGGAAAATAGCGGATTTGGTACCGTTTTACAGATTGGCGGGGCAAACGTATAAATATAAATTATGAAAATTTATACTTTCAGATTATTCCGCAAATATGATTTGGCTAAAAGTAAAGCCTAATCTCTTGAATCTCTATGGGCTCCATGATAAACTACACTAAACCTAAAACTGACAACACATCGATCCATAATAGTTATGCACCGGACTGCCAAATCAAAATAGGAGGAGCGTATCATGGAGGCACAAGAGACGTTTGTACTACAGAGCAGATATGATATAAATGCATATCAGGCAATGGCCCGGGGGACCTGGAAGCTCTTTCAGAAACATCGGATGGAAGTCATGGCATATCCCGCACTCTTTAGTATCGGGCTTCTGATCCTGGTTCTGCTCGTCTACAACTGGAGTGCCTGGCCAATAGCCCTGCGTGTGGGCGGCATTGTATTTGCTGTGTTGCAATTTGCGGTGATTCCGCTTGGCGCCATGCGTGCCCAGCGCAAGACCTGTCGAAAGGCGATCAAGGCTGCGAAGAGCCGAGGACAATATCCTTCCACGGTCACCTTTACCTTTCGTCGCGATGATATCCTTGCCACTGTGGGGGAGGAGTCTGCATCCGTCCGGTATGCTGATGTGACGCATCTGGCCGCATTGAAGCAGTGGCGGCTGCTGTACTTTACGCAAGGCGCATATATGATCCCGGTCTCGGCATTTTCTGACCCCCGGGAGCTGGACCGCTTTGACGGCTTTTTGACACAGAAATGCAATAAACCCATCTATATCCTGGAAGGTAAGATCCCTGCCGCGTAGGGTCCCCGTCTTATGCCAAACCAGTCTCTTTGATGGAGGGAGTACGGATGTCCATTCCTGAACCCACTTATCAGCCCAACGCAGGCAGCTCGCTGCTGAAGGGCAACACAGAAGAGATCAGCCAGCAGCTTTTTGAGATTCTGAACAGCGTACATGACGGGCTGTATATTACCGACGGAAATGCAAATACGATCCTAATCAATGACGCCTATGAGGAGATTTCCGGGCTTCATCGCAAAGAGGTCCTGGGTAAAAATATGCGTGAGATCGTATCCAGCGGGATGATCAACCGCTCAGGCTCTCTGGATGTGCTGGAGACAGGCAAATCCGTTACATTAAAGCAAAATTTCAAAACGGGAAAGAAAGCGCTGATTACCAGTTCGCCCCATTTCGATGCCCAGGGGCAGCTCACAATGATCGTCACCGTCGTCCGTGATATGACAGAGATCTATCGCCTGCAAAATATGTATACAGAAAGCCAGCAGCGCCATCGCCGTGAAATGGAATTCTTGCAGCGCAATCAGAAATTTGAACACCAGATCATTGCAGCTGACCCCAAAACCTTGGGTGTCCTCAGCCGGGCCAAAAAGGTGGCCGCATTGGATACCACTATCCTGCTGCTGGGAGAGACTGGAGTGGGTAAGGAGCAGTTTGCCCGCTATATCTATGAAAATTCCACCCGTGCAGATCAGAGTTTTATTGGCATCAACTGCGGTGCTATCCCTGCCACGCTGATCGAAAGTGAGCTGTTTGGCTATGAAAAAGGAGCCTTTACAGGGGCCAGCAAGGAGGGGAAACTGGGCGTTTTTGAAAGTGCCGACAAAGGTACCGTATTCCTGGATGAGGTGGGTGACCTTCCGCTCGAAATGCAGGTTCACCTGCTGCGCGTCCTGCAGGAGATGCAGATTCGCCGTGTAGGCGGTATCCGCGATATCCCGGTGGATACCCGCATTATTGCCGCCACCAACCGGAATTTACTGGAGATGGTGCAAAACAAGACTTTTCGGGAGGATCTATACTACCGACTGAATGTGGTCCCCATTGAGATACCGCCCCTGCGGGAGCGCAGAGGAGACATCAGACCGTTGGTGGAGTGTTTTCTGCGTGACATGAACAAAAAGTACCGCTATCAAAAGTTTTTTTCCGAGAAAGCACTGGACATTCTCTATGCCTATCATTGGCCTGGAAATGTGCGGGAACTTAAGAATGTGGTGGAGCAGGCAGTCATTCTCAGCACCGAAAATGAGATTTGCTCCAGCGATCTGCCTATGATCTGTCGACGTGCCAAGGATTCTGCGGGTCAGGCTCAGGAGGGGCCTGTCAGCTTGAAGCGGCTGGTTGCCGCCTATGAGTATGGATATATGAGCCGGGCCTATGAACGATACGGAAATGTGCGTGCCGCAGCGGCTAGCCTGGGTATGGATGCTGCAACATTTGTGCGCAAGCGACAGAAGTATCTGGCGTCGATGCAAAAATAAAACAGCTGTTGCGTTTTTGCATCGTATGCCGGAGTGGGGGCGGTGCCTGCGGTTTGGCGACTTTGACTGAATTTTAACAATCTAATCTTGTTTCAAAAATGAAACAATCGTGCTTTGAACTTTTTGAAGCAATTCCTCAAATTGCTGCAGCCGCAGCAGTTTGAGGAATTTTTTTAGACTTGGCATAATATATGCAGTTAATGAAAGCGTTGCAACGTGGTCGACCAAACAAGGAAATAACACTATGCCCCTGTTGGGAGAAAGAGGGAACGTAAATGGCAAATGAAAACTTTGTCAGCCGTTATCGTAAATACGGCGAAGAACAACCCTGCTGGAAAGCGGGGATCTTCAAAATCCGCCTGCCCTTCATCCACTATGCATGGTCCTTCCCTGAAATGATCCAGGCCATTTTCATGTGCGCCACCTGTCTGGGAGCTATTCCTGTACTGACCGATGTGCTGGGCGTCAGTTATGAAGTGGCGTTGTCCATGGTTATCATTAACGGCTTCTTCTATAATCTGCACATCCTGCTGGGCGATCCTGTGGTTCCCGGGTGGATCACTCCGGCAATTCCCATCATTACCGCATTCCTGAAAGGCTATGAAATAGGGCCTGGCCGTACGCAGGGCTTGATTGCTATGCAGATGATCCTGGGCCTGATCTTCCTGATCTTCGGCATCACCGGCATCGGAGGCAAAATGGTCCATATGGTGCCCAACTCCGTAAAGGCCGGCGTGCTTATGGGCGGCGGCGTTGCCGCGGTCATCGGCGAATTCGGCGCCACCGGCCGCTACAACAGTTTTCCCATCTCCATTACCGTAGGTATTGTCATTGCGTACTTCTGCCTGTTCAGCCCTGTTTGGGCCAATATGCGTAAAAAATACAAAGCCATCGATATGATCGGCAAGTTCGGCATGCTGCCGGCCATTCTGATCGGCGTTGTGATCGGTCCTCTGGTAGGCGAGATCGCGGTGCCCGAGATCACTTGGTGGCCTCTCATCAAGATTCCTGAGTTCGCTAACATCTGGAATCAGCTTTCTCCCTTTGCCATTGGCTGGCCCAGTGCCGCTACTTGGATCGCTGCCATTCCTGTGGCCATCGTGGTGTACATCATTGCCTTCGGCGACTTTGTTACTTCTGAGGAGCTGCTCCATTCCGCCGATGTGGCCCGCCCCGATGAAAAGCTGATCTTTGACGCCAACCGCTCCAACATCATCAGCGGTATCCGCAACGTGGCTATGGCCGTTTGCTGTCCCTACACCCAGACCTGCGGCCCACTGTGGGCTGCCGTGACTGCCGCTGTTTCCCAGCGCTATAAGGAAGGCCCCAAGGCCATGGAGTCCTTCTACAGCGGCGCTGGTACCTTCCGCTGGTGTACCTTTATCTGCGTGGCGCTGATGCCCATCTCCTCTCTGCTGCAGCCCGTGCTGCCCATTGCCCTTTCTCTGACTATGCTGGTGCAGGGCTTTATCTGCACCCAGTTGGCCATGAATATGTGCAAGAGCGATATCGAGCGGGGTGTATGCGGCGTTATGGGCGCTGTCCTGGCGGTTAAGGGTGCTGCCTGGGGCCTGGGCGTCGGCATCGTTCTGTTTATCATCCTCTTTGAGAGCAAGAAGCGTGTTTCTCAGGCTGCTGTAGGCGCTTCTCAGGACGCTGAGTAAAACTGGCGAGCATTCATCCGGTATTACATCATTATTTATTTTCAGTGAGAGAAAGGAAGTATCATTATGGCACTCATGACTGGTGAACAGTATATCGAAAGCATCCGCAAGATCCCTATGCAGATCTATATGTTCGGCAAGAAAGTGGAAAATCCTGTTGATAATCCTATTCTGCGTCCCTCCCTGAATTCCGTCCGTATGACTTACGACCTGGCCCAGATGCCGGAGTATCAGGACCTGATGACCGCCATCTCCCCCGAGACCGGTGAGCGCATCAACCGCTTCACCCACATCCACCGCTCCACTGAGGACCTGCGCAACAAGGTCAAGATGCAGCGCCTGCTGGGTCAGAAGACCGCCGCCTGCTTCCAGCGCTGCGTGGGCATGGACGCCTTTAACGCCGAGTACTCCACCACCTATGAGATCGACAAGCGCTATGGCACCCACTACCATGAGAACTTCAAGAAGTTCATGCTCTACTGCCAGGAGAACGACCTGACCGTGGACGGCGCCATGACCGATACCAAGGGTGACCGCTCCAAGGCTCCCCATGAGCAGGCTGATCCCGATCTGTTCCTGCGGGTGGTTGAACGTCGTCCCGACGGCGTGGTGGTGTGCGGCGCCAAGGCCCATCAGACTGGTATCATCAACTCCCATGAAGTCATCGTCATGCCCACCATCTCCATGGGCCCCGATGACAAAGATTACGCCATCTCCTTCGCTGTGCCCCTGGACACCGAGGGCCTGTACATGATCATCGGCCGCCAGAGCTGCGATACCCGCAAGCTGGAGGGCAGTGAGATGGACGTGGGCAATTCCGAGTTCGGCGGCGTGGAGGCCCTCACCGTCTTTGACCACGTCTTTGTCCCCAACGACCGCATCTTCCTCAACGGCGAGACTGAGTTTGCCGGTATGCTGGTGGAGCGCTTCGCCGGCTATCACCGCCAGAGCTACGGCGGCTGTAAGGTGGGCGTGGGCGACGTCCTCATCGGCGCCGCCGCT
Organism: Clostridiales bacterium; assembly: GCA_022785125.1. Taxonomy (GTDB): domain Bacteria; phylum Bacillota; class Clostridia; order Oscillospirales; family Oscillospiraceae; genus Flavonifractor; species Flavonifractor porci. The sequence continues at coordinate 10,936 of JALFRA010000002.1, read as the reverse complement.
GTGGCCGCCGACTACAACGGCGCCGCCAAGGCCAGCCACGTGAAGGATAAGCTTATTGAGATGACCCACCTGAACGAGACTCTGTACTGCTGCGGCATCGCCTGTTCCGCCGAGGGTTACCCCACCGAGAGCGGCAACTACATGATCGACCTGTTGCTGGCCAACGTCTGTAAGCAGAACGTTACCCGTTTCCCCTATGAGATCGTCCGGCTGGCCGAGGACATCGCTGGCGGCCTGATGGTCACCGCCCCCTCCGAGTCTGACTTCCGTGATCCCAAGCTGGGTCCCGTCATCGACAAGTACCTGCGGGGCGTCAACGCGGTCTCCACCGAGAACCGTCTGCGCATCCTGCGCCTCATTGAAAACCTGTCTCTGGGCACCGCGGCCGTGGGCTACCGTACTGAGTCCATGCACGGCGCCGGTTCTCCCCAGGCGCAGCGCATCATGATCTCCCGTCAAGGCAACCTGGCCCATAAGAAGGCGCTGGCCAAGGCCATCGCCCACATCAAGGAGGACTGATCCTCCGCCCCTTCCGGCGGGATAAAGGAAGCTGAACGGGCACGCTGCGGAGGCTTCCTTCGCAGTGTGCCTTGTTTCTCCCCATAACAGCAGAAAAGGAGGCTTTTGCCTATGTATCCGGAGATCGAAGCGGTACTGGATGAACATGTAAGACCTTTGCTCCGCGCCCATGGCGGAGAGATGGAGGTACTGGAGGTAGAGGACGGCATTGTGCAGTTCAAATTGAAGGGACAATGCGCCGGTTGCCCGGCTGCCGATCTCACCACCGAGGAGCTGATCCAGTCTGCCCTTGTGGAACACCTGCCCGACATCAAGCGGGCGGTGCTTGTCCATGAGGTCAGCCCCGATCTGCTGGAACAGGCCAGGGCCATCCTGAGGAATCACCATGCCTGAGCGGATGGAAATCGGGGTGCGCTACTGCGGCGGATGCAACTCCCGGTACGACCGTGTGGCTGTGGTGAAGCGGCTGTCCGGCCTCCTGCCCAAGTGTGATTTTGTCATCGCCGAGGCGGGAAAGCCCTATACAGCGGTGTTGGTGGTGTGCGGCTGTCCCAGCCGCTGCGCAAATGTGGACGGACTGACTGTTCCCGCCGAACGGCTGCTCTATATGGGCGGCTGGGAGGATCTGTTGCCTACCCGGGATGCACTGAAAGCAGCCCTGGAGGGGCCGCGGGTCCAGACCCTGAGCCGGGACGGCGTCATGGCGCTGCTTCCTCACCGGCCGCCCATGCTGCTGGTGGACAGCGCCTCCCGTGTGGCGCCCGGCGTGGAAGCCGCCGCACAATTCACCGTAGACAGAGCACTGCCGTGCTTTGCCGGACACTTCCCCGGAGACCCGGTGCTTCCCGGTATTTATCTGCTGGAGTGTATGGCCCAGACCGCCGACCTGCTGCTGCTTTCTCTGCCCTGCTATGCCCGATATACCCCTCTTTTTATGGGGGTACGCAAGGCCCACTTCCGGGCCAAGGTACGCCCCGGCGATCAGCTGGATATCCACGCCTCCTTGCTGGAGGAGCGGAGAGAGCTGGGCTATGCCCTGTGCCGGGGGCAGATCCTCAGGGGTGAGACACTGGTGGCCGACGCGGAACTGCAGCTTTCCATGCAGCAGCCTTCTCAAAGCGATCCGTAAAAGAGAAGGGATACCGTGTCTTATGCAGTGAACGACCCTCTGTTCGAATACCGCTATTATAAGCCCTTCTGAAATGGGAACAGGAGTGAATGGTATGAACTGGAAAACCTATTATCAGGAACATCTTATGTCCGCTGAGGAGGCTGTCAAGCACATCCGTTCCGGCGATCGGGTGGTTGTGGCTCATGCCTGCGGCGAACCTTCTTACCTTTTGGATGCTATGGTAGCAAACGCCTCTGCCTATGAGAATGTAGAGATCGTCCACATGGTGGCCATGGGCAAGGGTGAGTATTGCAAACCTGAATACGCCAAGAACTTCCGCCACAATGCCTTCTTTGTGGGAGGCTCCACCCGGGCTGCGGTGGAAGAGGGCCGGGCGGACTTTACCCCCAGCTTCTTCTTTGAGATCCCCCGTCTGTTCAGCTCCACCATGCCGGTGGATGTTGCCATGGTCGCCGTGACCCCGCCGGATGAGAACGGTATGTGCTCCCTGGGTGTGTCGGTGGACTACACCCTGGAGGCCGTCAAGCAGGCCAAGGTGGTCATCGCCCAGGTCAATCCTCAGATGCCCTGGACCGGCCCCCACAGCCTGGTGTCCGTGGAGGATCTGGACTGCATCGTGGAGCATGAGGCTCCCATTATTGAGCTTGCCCCCCCGAAGATCGGCGATATTGAAAAGGCCATCGGTGAAAACTGCGCCTCTCTGATCCCCGACGGCGCTACCCTTCAGTTGGGCATCGGCGCCATCCCCGATGCCGTTCTCCTCTTCCTGAAGGAGAAAAAGGACCTGGGTATCCATTCTGAGATGTTCTCCGACGGCGTGGTGGAGCTGGCTGAAGCTGGTGTCATTACCAACGCAAGGAAGACACTGAACCCCGGTAAATTTGTGGTGGCCTTCCTGATGGGTACCAGACGCCTGTATGACTTTGTGGACCACAATCCCGACGTGGAGCTGCGGCCTGTGGACTATGTAAACAATCCCTTTGTCATCGCCCAGAATGACAACCTGATCTCCATCAACTCCTGCGTGCAGGTGGATCTGATGGGCCAGGTGGCCTCCGAGACCGTGGGTCCCAAGCAGATCTCCGGCGTGGGCGGCCAGGTGGACTTCGTCCGCGGCGCCTCCGCCAGTAAGGGCGGCGTGTCCATCATGGCCATGCCCTCCACCGTCAAGGGCAAGATCTCCAAGATCGTCCCCCTGCTGGATGAGGGAGCTGCCGTCACCACCAGCCGCAACGATGTGGATTATGTCGTCACCGAGTACGGTGTGGCTGCCCTGAAGGGTCAGACCCTCCGCCAGCGCGCCCGCAACCTCATCGAGATCGCCCACCCCGATTTCCGCGATGCACTGAAGGTCGAATACGAGAAGCGTTTCCACTCTCCCTACTAACTCCCCAAGAGGACTGTCCGGCGTGTCCCTGTTTGATGGCAGCGGATGCGCCGGACCTGTCCCATTTTTTGAAAACTTCCACAGGAGGAGATCTCTATGACAAATCTGGAACGGTACAACAAGCTCTTTCTCACCAGCTTTCCCATTGAGGAGGCAGACCTTCCCACATTAACCTATCGCGGCATCAAGCAGTGGGATTCGGTAGGTCATATGGATCTGATGAGCGCCATGGAGGAGACCTTCGACATTGGCCTGAGCACCATGGACGTACTGGATTTCTCCTCCTATGAAAAAGGAAAGGAAATCCTGGCCAAGTACGGGGTGGAGTTGTAAGGCCATGCAATGTCACCGGATATGCGACCCGCTGACCGAAAGCAACTGCTATCTGCTGCAGGAGGGGACCGAGTGCATTGTCATCGACCCCAACCAAACCGAAGTGGTGGGGCAGATGGAGCAGATGGGTGTGCAGCCCCGCTATATCCTGCTTACCCATGAGCACTGTGACCACATGGCCGGACTGGAGGCCATGCGGGAGCGGTGGCCCCAGGCACGTGTGGTATGTACCGAGGCCTGCAGCGCAGGCCTGCAAAGCACGCGGCTGAACATGACCAGCATGATGGAGGTCTATCTCACCTTCCAGGGGAAGCCGGGTATCAGCTATCCGCCCTTTGTCTGCCGCCCTGCCGACGAGACCGTTTCCCAGCCCTGCACCATCTACTGGAAGGGCCACCAGCTGCGCTGCATTCCGCTGCCCGGCCACACGCCCGGCAGTATGGGCATCTGGCTGGACAAGGGGCGTTTTTTCTCCGGGGACTACCTGATTCCGGAGCAACCGGTGATCCTTCGTCTGCCCGGCGGCAGTGAGGATGCCTATGAACAGCATACCAAACCGATACTCATAGGGTTGCCTGTGGGGGTGGAGATCTGCCCCGGACACGGGGAGCCCTATGTCCGTCAACGGAAAGAGGGGTAGTATGGATTTTGAAGCACTGTTGGCCCGGGATGCCTATGGTATGCCCCGGGAGGAAAAACGGGCTCTGTTTACCCGGCGGCTGGGGGAACTGACCGCCTTCCACGGGACCCACTGCCCCCCCTATGAGAAATGGCTTGCCGCTCTGGGCTGTGACCAGCATACCCTTCATACCCCGGAGGAGATCCCCATGCTGCCGGTATCTGTGTTCAAAGAGCTGCCCCTGCGCAGCATTCCGGAGGAGGCAGTCTTCAAAACCATCACCTCCTCGGGCACCACCGGGCAGCGGGTCTCCCGCATTGATCTGGATAAAGAAACCGCCGCCCGGCAGCAGAAGGTTTTGTCCCACATTGTGGCTCACTTCATCGGGCCGCGGCGCATCCCCCTTCTGGTCATCGACTCGCCGGAGGTACTGCGCAACCGGGCCATGTTTTCCGCCCGGGGCGCGGGGGTGCTGGGCTTTTCCATGTTTGGTTCCAAAATCGTCTATGCCCTGAATAAGGACATGGAGTTGGATGTGGAGGCCGTTCTGGACTTTCAGAACCGGTGGGGCCAAGGTCCGGTCCTGTTGTTTGGGTTTACCTTCATGATCTGGCAGCACTTCATCCAGGCTCTGGAGCAGAAAGGGATCCAGCTCTCCCTTCCTCAGGGCACCCTGATCCACGGCGGAGGGTGGAAAAAGCTGCTGCATCAGGCGGTGGATCGAGATACCTTCCAGGCCCGGGTAAAGGCCGCTGCCGGCGTCCAGAATGTGTGCGACTATTACGGCATGGCGGAACAGACCGGGTGTATCTACATGGAGTGCCCCATGGGACACCTCCATGCCAGCATCTGGTCGGATATCATAGTGCGGCGTCCCGGCGATTATGGGGTGTGTCCGCCCGGAGAGGAGGGTGTGCTGGAGGTGCTTTCCCTGCTGCCCGGTTCCTATCCCGGTCACGCGCTGCTCACGGAGGATATGGGTATCCTTCTGGGGGAGGACGACTGTCCCTGCGGCCGTCTGGGAAAGTACTTCCGCATTACCGGACGGGTCCCCAAGGCTGAAGTAAGGGGGTGCAGCGATACCTATGATGGATGATGTCACCTTGCTGGCAGGCGTGCCTTCTCCTGAGGATACGCCCTGGCCGCCCTTTGACCCCAGAGTACTGGACTTTTTGTCCCACCTGTCGGAGGAGCTGCTGCGGCAGCCTGAGACCCGCAGCGGGGAGGCCGCTGCCGGCTTTGCTTTCTGGTGCCGCCGCCGCCGGCTGGAGGGCCTTGCGCAGCGGTATGTATCTCCCTTGCACAGGCTGGGTCAGGGGCTGATCTTCCACCTGGCGCCCAGCAATGTACCCGCCATGTTTGCCTACACCCTGGCGCTGGGGCTGCTGGCCGGTAATGCCAATATTGTTCGCTTGTCCAGCCGTCGTGCGGGAGAGGAGGAAGCTCTGCTGGCGGTGCTGAATTCTGTGCTGGACAGGCCGGAGCATCTGGCGGTCAAGGGGCGTACCGCTTTGATCCGCTACGACAGAAATCCGGAGATCACCGCCCGTTTCTGTGCCCGGTGCGACGGCCGGGTGGTATGGGGCGGTGACGAGACCGTGGCCGCCGTGCGGGCCATGCCTATGCCGGCCCATGGGGTGGAGCTGTGTTTTCCCGATCGCTGGTCCCTTGCGCTGTTCAGCCGGGCTGCTCTGTCTGCCATGGGGCCCGCGCAGATGGCTGAACTGGCCCACCGTTTTTATAATGATACCTATCAGATGGATCAGAATGCCTGCTCCAGTCCTCAGCTGGTTCTGTGGCTGAACGACGGCGGATCGCCGGATTGTGTCCAACGCTGGTGGAATGCGGTTGCTGCTGAGGCAGCCCGGAACTACGCCTTCGGGCCATTCCAGGCAGCCTGCAAGCTGGAGCGGCTGTGCCTGACGGTTATGGACCTGCCCCTGGGCACGGTGGAGCGTGTGGAACGCTTTGACGGGAATCTGCTCTGCGTGGCGGATCTGGCCCAGCTGCCCCAACCGCTGGAGCAGCTGAAAGGCGGATTCGGCCTATTTTATCAGGGCGTTATCCAGTCCCTGGAAGAATTGCTGCCTCTGCTTACGCCGAAGGTACAGACCCTGGTGTGCGGCGGGGTGTCGCCCCAGGAGGTGTCCGCCTGGCTGATGAAACGCCGGGCCAAAGGGATTTACCGGGTGGTACTTCCTGGACAGGCTCTGGAGCTGGATACCCTGTGGGATGGCAAGGATGTCATCGGCTCCCTCTCCCGTATCATAATGTCTGCTGAATAAACCGAAAATCGGTTTATTCGCGCGGCGGTAGCCGCGCAATTCCATACAAACGGCTCAAAGAAGCCGTTTGTATGGAATTCAGCCATTGTTGCAATGCGTATTTTCGCTGGTGCACCTCAATGCACCAGCGAAAGGTGCAAGGGATTTGCATATTTTCGTCCAAAACCCTTGCACCTGAACAAAGCCAGATGCCCTTGAAAACCTTGGCTTTCAAGGCTTTTGGCTTTGTTCAGTACGCATTATCATAGGATAGGAGGATTTTTATGGAACTGTTTGCGCGCTGTGCCCGGGAGCCGGAGCGGCTTTTGGCCGTTACAGAGGCCGGCGCCCGCTACACCCTGGCGGACCTGAACAGAGCTGCGGAACGGCTGTCGGCCGCCATTGGAGGCCACCGGTTGGTATTTGTCCTCTGCCGGAACAGTCCGGGTGCCCTGCTGAGCTACCTGGGCTGCATGAAAGGCGGAGCGGTCCCCCTGCTGCTGGACGAAGCCATTCCTCCTGATTTGCTGACCCAGCTGGTGCAGCTGTATCAGCCGGCCTTCCTCTCCGTCCCCAACGATCTTCCGGACGCCACCCGACAGGTGCTGGAAGGCTTTGTTCCTGCTGTGGAGGTGGAGGACAGCATTCTGCTGCGCCGCCCCGGGGAGAACGGCCCTGTCCTGCACCCGGAACTGGCCCTGCTGCTCACCACATCAGGCAGCACGGGGAGCCCCAAACTGGTCCGGCTTTCTGATAAAAATCTGGATGTCAATACCCGCTCCATTGTGTCCTATCTGGGCCTGAATGAGGAGGAACGCCCGGTCACCAACCTGGCCATGAGCTATTCCTATGGTATGTCCATCATCAATACCCACCTGATGGCGGGCGCTCCTTTGGTGCTGACCCGCAGCAATCTGCTGCAGCGTGCCTTCTGGGATTTGGTGGCGCGGGAGAGGGTCACATCTCTGGCCGGCGTCCCCTATACCTATCAGATGTACCGCCGTGTGGGATTGATGGACATGGATCTGCCCCATCTGCGCACCATGACCCAGGCCGGAGGCAAGCTGCCTGAAGCCCTCCATCTGGAATTTGCGGATTGGGCCATCCGGACAGACCGACGCTTTTTTATAATGTACGGCCAGACGGAGGCCGCCCCCCGGATGGGCTATCTGCCTGCGGAACAGGCCGTGGCCAAGTGCGGCAGTATGGGGATTCCCGTGCCCGGCGGTACGTTCCAGCTGCTGCAGGAGGATGGCTCGGAAATTAGCCAGCCGCATATGGTGGGTGAGTTGATCTATCACGGACCCAACGTGTCCATGGGCTATGCCCAGCAGCCGGAGGATCTTGCGCTGGGTGACCAGTGGAAAGGCGTGCTTCGCACAGGAGACATGGCCAAACGGGATGAGGATGGATACTATTATATCGTCGGGCGCAAAAAGCGCTTTGTAAAGCTCTTTGGCAACCGGGTCAATCTGGATGAGGTGGAGCGTATGCTTCTTACCTGCTTTCCGGATACAGACTTGGCCTGCGTCGGCAAAGATGATCTGCTTACCGTCTTTTACTGCGCAAAAAATGAAGACTTGTCCACTCCCATTCGGGAGTTTCTGTGCAGCCGGTTGTCCTTTGCGCCACGGGCCTTTGATGTGCGTGCCATCGACGCCCTGCCCAAGGCGGAATCGGGAAAAACCCAATATGCGCATTTGACGGCGCTTTTAGACGGAGGTTGCTGATCCTACTATATAGTGCCATAATAATTTAGTAATGAATAATATCAAAACTTTGCGGGGCTTTGTCCATCGTTGGGAGAAACGCGATAGGCATAAAAGTGCCCTCTTTCTGTTGGTTCCACATATGGTTGGGATGGCTGTGAGGAGGGGGATTGGATACGCTATATTATCTGCCTCTTTGAAAAAGGCTTGAAAACTCTTTGTGACTGTGATATCATCCTTTCCAAGAATAATGGTTGCCCTTGAACAATCCCCACTCTAATACCAGATGGCACGTTCCGCTGGCAATTAGGTGGAGTTTGTAAAAAGGAGGTGTGACCAGTGGAGGAAGCCACCATTTGTTTGATTGCAGCGCTTACGATGCTTGCTATGGTATTTGCCGGCGCTGCCGTCATATTCTCAGCCTGGCTGATGCGCCAAATATCAAGATGGTGCAGTCGGTAGTACCGGGGCCGTTTGTCGGCCTGCATTTAAAATGGAATGTCTGATTTGGAACAAAGAAAGAGCACTCCTGTGCAGTTGGCACGGGAGTGCTCTTTCTTTCAGCTGAGGGTGATGTTGGTGATCCAGCCTTCGGAGAACACTCCAATCGTTCCGTTCTCCTTGATCGCAAGTCCAATGCCCTGCGAGTTACTGCAATCAAAGGTAAAGGTTTTAGTCTCTCCCGCCTTCACGACTACTGTCTCTTTCAGAACAGCAGGGTCGATGTATCCAGCAGCTGCATCCTTGACCCTATATTCGATGCAGGTGTCGGTACCGGCAGCCTTGAAGGTGAAGGAGAAGGTGGAGTAACCCTTGGAGGCGATGCCCATTCCGGCAGAGCCGTGAGAGACGAGATCAGGATTGGCGTGGAATCCGCCGGGGTATTCCTCCATGCCGTCCTTCGTAATAAGCTGGGTGATGCTGGTGATCTGCTTGGAGCCGGAGGGGGTGGGAGTGGGAGCGGCGCCTTCACACACCTCGAGCAGGCGGCTCATGACAACAGCTGCCTGCGCCCGGTCCATGTTGCCAGTGCCGTTGAAGGTGCCCTTGCTGTCGGTGCCGGACAGAGTTCCGAGGCTGTAGCAGACGGACACTGCCTTCTGGTACTCCTGGGGGATCTTGCTCCAGTCAGCGATCTTGGAGGTGTCCACATGAGAGGGCATTTGGACGCCCTTCTTGGACATGAGGTTGTACATGATCTGGGCCATGTCGTAGCGGGTGATAACATCGGTGACGGACTTCATAGAGAGGCCCTGGTCGATGCCGGCAGCAGCGGCCGCAGCAACAAACTGACTGTACCAGTACTCACCCTCACCAGACAGCTTGTCCGCGTAGAACTGCCGGGTAAGCATGGTGAAGAACTCCGCATAGGTGAGGGTGTTGCTGGGGGCGAAAACACCGTCGGCCACGCCGGTCATGATGCCCTTGTCAGCCATAGCGGTGATGGACTGCTTAGCCCAGTGGTTGGAGGGAACGTCCTTGAAGCTCAGGTCAACGGCAAATGCCGAAGTAGAGACCATGGTGACAGCCAGAGATATACTGAGAACTCCGGCGGCAAGTCTGGGCAATTTCATGAGGGATCAAATCCTTTCCTTATAATGGGCACCGTCCACAGGCCGGTCCGCCTTCGTCGGGGTGTTCTTTGCGGGATATGCGGCTGAGTTGATTATATACAGAACCGTTTCAGCGTGTCAACAGTTTGGGAAAAGCAGAGAAGTCCTCCGGTGGAGGAGGACTTCTCTGGGTTTGCGGCGCTGCGCTTATTCCGCAGTTTCGCCCTGTATCTTGGTAATATCATAAGGCGTGGTCTGATAGACGTAATAATTCAGCCAGTTGGTATAGAGAAGCTGGCCGGCGCTGCGCCAGCGTACCACCGGCACCTTATTGGGATCATCGCCGGGGAAGTAGTGGGCGGGAACGGCAATGTCCAGCCCTTTGTTCACATCCCGCCAGTATTCTTTGGACAGGGTGTCCGGGTCGTATTCCGGGTGCCCCATTACAAAGAACTGCCGGCTATCTTCGGTTTTGACGGCATACACGCCTGCCTCGGCGGAGACTGCGATCAGTTCCAGACCGTGAGTGCGGCGGATGTCCTCCTCCCATACTTCGGTATAGCGGGAATGAGGGGCGTAAAACACATCATCAAATCCCCGGAACAGAGGAGAACTGGGCTTGAGGACCCGGTGCTCAAAAACGCCGAACAGCTTCTGGGAAAGAGAACGCTTTTCGATTCCATGATGAAAATAGAGACCCGCCTGGGCGCCCCAACAGATATGCAGGGTAGAGTGGACGTGAGTCTTGCTCCATTCCATGATCTCACACAGCTCGGGCCAGTAGTCCACCTGATCGAACTCCAGGTTCTCCACGGGAGCGCCGGTGATGATCATACCGTCAAACTTGCGTTCTCTGATCTGATCAAAGGTGGTATAAAAGGAAGCCAGATGATCTTCATCAGTATGCTGGGAGTGGTAGCTGGCGGTCCGCAGCAGTTCTACTTCGATCTGCACTGGAGTATTGGACAGCTTGCGAAGAATCTGGGTCTCCGTCACGATCTTGGTGGGCATCAGATTCAGAATGACCACATTCAAAGGACGGATGTCCTGATGCAGTGCTCTGTGCTCAGTCATGACGAAGATATTCTCGCTCTCCAATACCGCGGTGGCGGGGAGTGAATCGGGTATTTTAATGGGCATGGGTATGGCCCCTTTCCATTGAATTTTGTAATAAGGATAGAGTAGCATAATTCCAACTCGGCCGCAACCAGAGAATGACAAAAGAAGAAAGGAAAAAGAAAATGAAGAAAAGTGAAAAAAGGTGTTGACAAAAGGGGGCGTGAGTGGTATTCTATCTGAGCGCCTTGCGAGAGGGCATGAAAATCTGACCAAAAGCGGAAGAAACCGAGGGGAACCCGGACGGCCTTCTGAAAAAGGATCAGAAAAAAGTGCTTGACAAACGCGAGTGTGCATGGTAAAC
>JALFRA010000018.1 GCA_022785125.1 Clostridiales bacterium | reverse complement strand
TTCTTGTCGGTAACGGTGATGGTATCCAGCTTGTAGCCCTCGTCAGGCTTCACAGTCAGGGTAATGGTGAGACCCTTGGAGGCGCGGGTACGGCTGGAGGTCACGGTACCGTTATCCGCCTTCTCCACGGTGATGGCGTAGGAGGTAGATACGGTGGGCTCGTCAGGATCCACAGGGACGTCCTTTACATCCACAGGCATGACAGCCTCGTAGGTCTTGCCATTGTAGCGTACGGAGCCGCGGATATACTGGGTGTCTTCTGCGTTGGGATTGTAGGTGGTGCTGTCCCAGGTCACGTCGCAAGCCACACCGAAGCCGGTGGACAGCTCCAGAACCACCTGTTCAGGCAGGTTGAGCATCTCAAAGGAAGTACCGTAGTCCACGCCAAGGCTGGTGGGATTCACCAGCACATTGACCACAGTGGGTTCGTCGGACAGGTTGACGGTTACAGAAGCGGTAAGGTCCTCCGCGTTGAGGATGGCGGTACCGGACAGGTCCAGTGTGCCGGTCAGTTCCTGGGGCTCCGTGGAGGCGGCATCATAGCCCTCAGAGCTCCACTCCACGGGGAAGCGGAGGGAGGTGCCGTCGGACAGGGCAACTACGGCGCAAGCAGGCAGCTCCAGCTGGTCAAATGCGGTATTCAGCCGGCCGTAGGCCACGGAAGGCATCACGGCCTCCACCACCACGTCCTCAGGCTCGCCAGGATCGGTGGGGTCCAGGTTGCGGGTGCCGGTGACCTCCAGCTCTCTGAGGCCAATGGAGTCGCCGGCGGCAGCAGTGTTCAGGCCCGTATAATATACGCGGATATAGCGGGCGTCGGCCGGGATCGGATTCTCCAGTTCGCCGGTCAGATCGATGGTGTCGATCTGGTTGTCGGTGCCGTTGGTGCGCTGGCTGACGGAGTACACGGTGGTCCAGTCATCACCGTTGGTGGCGGAGAACTGGATCTCGTAGTCGGTGGGCCATACTCTGGCGTGATAGTAGGCCTTGATGCTGGTGATCTCACTTACCTTTTCGCCCAGGTCTACCACCACCCAGGCGGGGGTCTGCTGATCGCCCACCATGCCGTTGCCTTTCATAAAGTTGCTGCTCCAGCGCTCCTTGATGTCGGCGCTATCGTTGATGCCGTTGGTCACAACAGCCTTGTTGTCCTGGGGGGCGGTGGGCTGCTGCTCATAACCGGAGACCCACACCTCACCATTGAGGGCAAGGTTCTCCTCGTTGTCGGCCATCGTTACAGCATCAGCGGACTTGTTAACGGGGGCATTTACGGTGACGACAGCGTTCAAAACAAAGCCGCCGGGGTTGGACAGGCCGCCAGAGAGGTCATATGCTCCGGTAAAGGTATAGCGGCCGGCGGTATCAGCCTTATAGTTGTCACAGGTCCAGGTCACGGGGATCGTGACGGTCTTGCCGCCGCTGAGCACAACGTCCGCCTGGAAGGGCAGGCCCACCTTATCGATGGGGGTACCGTTGGGCACAGAGATGGCGATGGGGGTAGTGTCCGCCTCGTAGATGGCGGGGAAACGCAGGGGAGCGGTGCCCACAGGCACTTCGGCAGCGGAGCCGCCCTCTGCCAGGATCATCTCGGCAATGGCGGGAGCGGTACCGGGCTCCCAGTTCAGGCGGACGCCCAGCAGGGAGCCGTAGCCTGCGGTGGGGAAGGTGTTGACGCCCTTATCCAGAACGCCCACGGTGATCCACTGCTCCTCCAGGTTCTGAACCTGGACCTCAGCGCCGCAGATGGCGGAGGGGTCCTGGAGGATGGAGAGCTTTTCGTAGGTCTTGGGTTCGGAGATAAGGTACTGCAGGTAGCCGCCTTCCTCGCCCACTGCATCCAGGGTGAAGAAGGTGGACAGTTTGCCGTCCATGATGAGGTCGAACTCGCCCTCGGGGGTTCCGGAGAAGCCGCCGGCGGGGCCTTCCTGATCCAGGTTCTTGTTGACCTCCAGCTCGTTCATCTTGATCCAGCCTGCGCCCGTCTGGGTAATCTCGATCTTGATGTAGCGGCCGGACACGCCGTTGCCGTTGCAGGCATAGTAGCGATAGGGAGGATCCATGTCGGAATTATCGGCAAAGTTGCCGATAATAGTCCATTCGCCGTTGGGATCGCTGGCATCGCTGACGCTGATGCTGGTAAAGCGGGGGTGGTCGCCCTGCTCAGGGAAGAACAGCGTCACATCATACACAGGCTGCTTGGCGCCCATGTCGAAGATGATATACTGACCTTCGGTCTGCTTGGCGTTGGTCCACGCCAGGGTGCTGCGGTTGCCGTCCACGATATTGCTCCAGGAGCCCTGATGGAGGCCCATATTGGTGGATTCGTAGGTAAGGTCGGTCTTGATAAAGGCAGCCTTGGCGGAGATGGAGGGCAGGTCACTGGTAACGGGCGTATCGCCGTTGTTCACCAGGCGCACATAGCGCATGGTAGCGCTGCTCTCGGGGGCGCCGTCGGTCCAGATCACGCCGTTGGCGGAATACTGGAGGGTAATACCTTCAGGCAGAGCGCCGTCCAAAGTGATCTCGCTGACGCCCATGATCTCAGGCAGACGGATACCCACATATTCACGGTTGGCCAGGGTGACGCCGGGCATGGCGGACATGGTGTAGTAGCCGCCGTCCTCGATTACGGTGCCGGTAAGTTCGGTGTTGGTGTAGAAGAGACCCTTGTCTGTTTCCGGATCGGCGGCGGTCTCTACGGTGAACTCGCGCACGTCGGTCCAGTAGTCCGGCTTATCGCCGTAGCCGGTCTCCAGCAGGCGCAGGCGTACATAACGGGCGGCCAGGGAGAGATCGGACACCTGAATATCGCGGGAGTTGACCTTCTCGGTCAGGGCAGTCCAGTGCTGGCCGTCCACCGAGCACTCCAGCACGGCTTTGTGGAAGTAGTCGTGGTGGCTGGCGGTACGGCCCTGAAGCACATGGACGGAGTTAAGCTCCTTCACCGTGCCCAGGTCAATGCCGAAGTAGTCGCCAGCCTTCTGGTTGACGCCGAAGGCGGCAAACGTCTCGGGCTTGCCGTCAAACATCTTGTCAGACTCAGCGCTGGCCTGCATCTCCTTGCCGCCCAGGACGGCGTAGAAGGTAGGCTCTTTGTTCAGCCCGCCGGGGTTGAGCAGCGGCACGATTTCGTCGGTCACATAGTCCATGATCTTGGTCGCGAAGGGCTTGAGATACCGGCTGCCGGCTTTGGCGGTCACGGTATCATAGTTGGGAGTCTTGTAGTTGTCCCACTCATCCAGACCGATGCCCGCGGCGGAGTAGGCGGTCCATGCGCCGTCCAGGTTGCCGTTGCTGATGGCAATGGCGGCCTCAATCCCGCTCTTGGAGGCATTGACGACGCCTACCAGGGAGTTGAGCCAGGGAGTCAGTTCTGCCACCAGGTTCTTGTTGGCACAATCGGCCTTGAAGATCTGTACGGACGAAAGAATGTGGTCAAACTCGGCCAGAAGGGCCACGATTTCAGGGTCATCTGCTTTGGCCGTGCCTGCCAGGACTTTGGCCTGGACAGAATCCAGCGTATCCTTCAGATATTCAGACTCGGGGAAGCCCTGCTTGATGCGGCCGGAGTCGGGGCAGTTGGACACATTGCGGGCAATGGTCAGATAGGCGTCATAGACCTCAGGCTGAAGGTACTTGAAGCAGTCCTCCCAGAGGGTATCCATGTAGCTGGTGTAGTTGTCCCGGTTCCAGCCCCAGGAGAACATCTGGAAGTAGGCCACCTTGTTGGCCTCCGGGTAGTCCACGGGGTTGCAGATGATACCGGCCTGTCCGGTGATGTTGTCGGCATCGGCCAGATAGTGGCTGCTGACGCCCAGATAGATGCCGGCCTTGTCGTGCTCGGAGCAGGGATAGTTCAGCCAGGTCACGGGATAGTGCTCAGACTTTTCATAGGGCCAGCTGATATTGTCCTGGGTGATGGGGGAGTTGACGTCGGAGCCGGTCCAGTAGATGTAAATATCCTTGTCCAGGCCAGCTTTGTTCAAATCACTCAGTTCAGTTTTTCCGCTGGCCCAGCCCACATTGTAGCCGTTGGGGCAGTAAACGATGGGACGGCAGCCCTTCTCCTTGCGCCACTGGTTCATCTCGTTAAGGAGTTTGGCCACATCGGCAGGAGAACCGCTGTTGTAGTCGTCGTTGAGGATGTGGAAGCTGCGGACGCCCACGTTGTACAGCTGCTGGAACTTGGCTTTCAGTTTGGCTACATTGTCCAGATACTTCTGATAGGCAGCGCCGGCGTTGGGGTCGGTGCTGCAGCCGGCAAAGAAGTTGCCCTTACCGATGTGGACGGACCAGGTGTACTCCACGTGCATTTCCTTGCCCACTTCCACCAAGTGCTCGATTTGAGCGAGTTCCTCCTCTGGATACAGTTCATACCAGTGGTCCGAATGGTAGGGGTCCGTCTTGGATGCAAAGACATAGATATTGCCCTTTACATCCCGGATGGAGCGGATCTGGCTCTCACGGCCCGCATAGGTATGGCCGCCATAGAAGCCCTCGATGAAGCCGCGGAAGATGGTGTTGGAGTAGTCCTCGATCACTACCGGCAGGAATTTATTGCCGTAGAAGGAGGTAAACATCATCTGCAGGGTAGCCACGCCATAATAGACGGCATCCACGTTCTGGCCCTGGATGGTGATGATGCCATTGGGATTGGTACCGGCGTCGGCACGCAGCAGATAGGAGTCGTACTTGTGGACGGTACCGGGCTTATTGGCCGGATCAAACAGGTCAGGGTAAGCCTTCGGCTCGCCTGCCTGGCCGTCCACCAGGGCATTTTCTCCCTTGACGCCCAGCAGAATGTTGGTTTTGGCGGGATCAATGGCATCGCTCACGACCATGGTGCGGCCAAAGCGAGTCAGGATCTCTTCCAAAAAGTCCACGGTGTACTGGTCTACATTGGTGCTCTTTACCACGTTGACCTCTTTGGTCATGGTAAAAGAGCCGGTTCCGTACTCCACAGAGTGGGGCACGGGATAGATCTCATAGGCGTTGGGATCTTCTGAGTATCCCTCTGAGAGATCAACCGCTGGGGGAGGCAATGTGAGTTCCGTTTCCGCTGCAGCCGTTGGCAGAGGGCCTGTAAGGCCCAACGTCAGCGCCAGCGCCAGCAGCAGGCTGAGAACTCTGCCCATTTGTTTTTTCATTCAATTTCCTCCTTTTATCATGTACAAAAATCCTCGCCATTGATATGGCGGGGATTGATGCCTGGTTTACTTGTGCATTATGACCTGAAAAGCCTATTATTTTATATTGATGATTTTATGTTACTCCATATACTGCCTCTTGGAAAAGTATGAAATTTTATCATACTTTTATAGCGGTGCTACACGAGCGATGGCCGGAGACATTGTCCCCGGCCATCGTCTGGAAAGGAAGGAAAAATACGGGCGGTCTTACTCGGTCAAAAAACGCATGAGGATGGTAGCAACCTCAGCACGGGTGGCGGTGCCGGTGGGATCCAGCTTGCCGCCGTCCTTGCCGGTGAGCAGGCCGGAACCGATCGCCCACTCCATAGCCTCGGCGGCCCAGGAGGAGGTGTTGGCGCCGTCGGCAAAGGTGGTCAGATCGCTCTTGTCGGACACATCGTACTCCTTATACTCGGCGTAGCGGTACAGGATGGTGGCCAGCTGCTCACGGGTCACGGTGTCGTTGGGGGCAAACACGGTGTCGCTGTAGCCCTTGACGATACCCTTGGAGGCGGCCCAGTTCACAGCGTCGGTGTACCACACGCCGCTCTCCACATCGGTGAAGGACAGGGTGGCGTCAGCCTTAGGCTGGCCCTCCAGCCGCCACAGGATGGTGACGATCATGGCACGGTTGGTGGTCATGAGGGGAGCGAAGGTGGTGGAGGAAGTGCCGTCCATCAGCTTGTTGTCATAGACGTACTTCACAGCCTCATAGAACCAGTCGTCAGCCTTCACGTCAGTGAAGGGCAGGCCGGTGCTCACAGAACCGTCGTCCTTGGTGAAGGAAGCCTCCACAGTAACGGCAGAGGCAGGCATGGTGAAGGTGTACTTGCCGTCTCCCTTGTCGGTGAGCTTCACCTCATTGCCGTTCTTGTCGGTAACGGTGATGGTATCCAGCTTGTAGCCCTCGTCAGGCTTCACAGTCAGGGTAATGGTGAGACCCTTGGAGGCGCGGGTACGGCTGGAGGTCACGGTACCGTTATCCGCCTTCTCCACGGTGATGGCGTAG
>JALFRA010000017.1 GCA_022785125.1 Clostridiales bacterium | reverse complement strand
CATAGATCTCGTCGTCGGCAGCCACCTGATCGATGACCGCGTCCAGATCGCTCAGAACCTGGCTGTTCAGCGCGTTCAGCGCCTCCTGCCGGTCAATGGTCACCACGCCAACGTGGCCCTGCTTTTCCAGCTTCACAAAACCCATTTGTTCTGCCTCCTTGTCCTGTACCTATCTAGAATTGTTATATTTTTAACAAGTTCTCACCTAATAAGTATAACGCACTGCCGCCCAACAGGCAAGTAAAATGCAAGAGAATTTCGTTATTTTTTTATCAATGATTATAGCCAATATGCACAATCATTTTTTAGAAAGCCGCCTTAACTCTCAGCCGATTTGGCAAACCGAATGGTTTTCAGCCTTGTTTCCCCTCTTTTTCCCCTTGAGAGAGAACACAGCATTTAGGCAATGTGTACAAGCGCCGGGGCAGAAGCCCCGGCCGGGCTCACGGTATGAAGCGGAACTGCTGTTCCGTCACCAGAGGATGGCAGATCAGTTTTTCTTCCTCCCGCTTCTCCTCATCCATGGACACCGCGGTGATCTGACTATTATCATAGGTTTTGTAGTAATAGGTGCCTGTCCGGCCGTCGATGCAGCAGGAGTAGTCGGTGATGTCCCACTTCCCCTCCGGCGTCCGCACCGCCCCCCGGGGCATGGCCACGGCGTCCAGAATGTGAAAGACCTGGCTGACGCTGGAGACCTCGTCCCGCTTACAGTCGCTGTTCCACTTGAGGAAGGCCGCACGAATGAAACGGGAGGCGGGCGACCAGTCGCCTGGCAGTCCCAACGTGCCCATACCCTGGCCAAAGGGATGCAGCTCCACACCTCCGAAGCGATTCTCAGGCTGAGCTGCGGACAGGCCCATATACTGGTTCAGATTGGTCAGATGGAAATCGAAGGTGGGATTGTTTGTGAGCACCCCCACCGGGTCCTCAAACAGCTTTAAGCCGTCGGCCATGGGTTCTATCACCAGGGCCCGCTTTCCGTCGGCCAGGTGCCAGTGGAGGGGTGCATTGGGCATCTGCGGTGCAAAGGGCGTATCCATAATACGGGCGGAGCGCAGCTTTTCCTCTGCCTGATCCACGCTGTCGCAGCTGCCCAGCAGCCAGGGGATCAGCTCATAGGGGGCAGCGGGAGTGCCGTTTTCCGGGCCGCAGGGATAGCAGGCATTTCCGGGAAAGTTAAGTCCCGCCATATAGAGGCCCTTCTCGTTGACACCCTCTGCATAGAGGGGATATCCCTCCGCCACTGTGGCCATGCCGATGATGGCATGGTGTTTCTCCAGGGCTGGCATGGCTCGAAAGGAAAACGGGTAATTGCGGGGGGTAATGACCACCTGCTGGCCAAACTGATATTCCAGATCCAGATTTCGCCCGAAATAGGTATGGTCTGTGGTAAAGGTCAGACTGGTACACATGGCTGACGCCTCCTAATATTCAAATGGAACGCCTGCCGGCGTTTTCTTTAGTGTGACTGTTCCCGCCGCAGGCTATCCCAACGCGGTTGGAAAAAGGGCCTGCCGCGGGGAACCGCGACAGGCCCTTGCCTATTTTAGCCGCACTTGGAGTAGCCGCAGTCACGGCAGGTGACGCAGCCGCCTTCGTGCTCCAGCTTCGCCCCGCACTCAGGGCAGAACTTGGCCAATTTGGCCTCGGCAGGAGTCATGCCTGGCCGGGGAATGGGAGCCGCAGCCTTGGTCGCCGCGCTGATGGGGGCGGGAGCGGGCTCAAGGTTGCCCTTGGACACCTTGAGCACCTTCTCCAGAGCCTTGGCAATGGCGTCGGGACAGGAGGTCACCGGCACACCGGCCTGCCGCAGGCAGGAGGGGCAGCGAATGCCCTTGAGCTGCTGGATGATCTCCTTGGGGTCCATACCGGAACGGATGCCCACGCTGACCAGCCGCGCGGTGGCCTCAGACTGGCTGGGGCAGCCGCCGGCCCGACCGGTGTTGGTAAACACCTCGCAAATGCCGTTCTCGTCATAATTGACCGTAATATAGAGGTTACCGCAGCCGATGCGCACCTTCTCGGTGAAGCCGGTGGTCACAGCCGGACGGGGCCTGGGC
This sequence comes from Clostridiales bacterium, assembly GCA_022785125.1. GTDB lineage: Bacteria > Bacillota > Clostridia > Oscillospirales > Oscillospiraceae > Flavonifractor > Flavonifractor porci. The sequence goes on along the minus strand of JALFRA010000017.1, from coordinate 81,405 downwards.
TGGATGTGACCATAGGCCTCCTGAGGCACCTGGCACTCCTCACACACCCGGCCGGTGGGGGCGGGAGCGGCCTGCTTACCATCGTTGACCTTACCGATGTTGAGCACCTGCTCGTTGCGGCTGCCGTCCCGGTAGATGGTGGTGCCCTTACAGCCCAGGGTGTAGGCCAGGCGGTAGACCTCGGCCACCTCAGCCTTGGTGGCGGAGTTAGGGAAGTTCACCGTCTTGCTGACGGCGTTGTCGGTGTACTGCTGGAAGGCAGCCTGCATCTTTACGTGCCAAATGGGGGAAACGTCGTGTGCGCACACAAAGACCCGCTTGATCTCCTCGGGGATGCCGTCCACATGGGCCAGGGAGCCCTGCTCCACGATCTCGCGCATCAGCTCCTCGGAGTAGATCCCCGCCTCCACCAGCTTGTCCTTCAGGATCTGGTTGGTCTCGATGAGGTGGGTGTTGTCCATGACGTTGCGGATATAGGCATAGGCAAACACCGGCTCCACACCGGAGGACACGCCGGCGATGATGGACAGAGTGCCGGTAGGCGCAATGGTAGTGACCGTAGCATTGCGGATGGGCTTGCCATTCTTATAGATGCTCTGCTCAAAGAGAGGGAAGGCGCCCCGGCTCTCGGCCAGCTTCTCGCTCTCCTGGTGGCCGATGGTATTGATGGTGTCCATGATCTCCTGGGCCAGAGCCACGCCCTCCTCGCTATTGTAGGGCACGCCCATGTAGAGGAGCATATCGGCAAAGCCCATCACGCCCAGGCCGATCTTGCGGGTGGAGCGGGTCATCTTGTCAATCTCAGGCAGAGGATACTGATTGACCTCAATGACGTTGTCCAGGAAGTGGACGGCGGTGCGGATGGTCTTTTCCAGCTTGGCCCGATCCAGCACCCAGCCCGCCACCGTCCTGGTGATGTGGTTGACCAGGTTGATGGAGCCCAGATTGCAGCTCTCATAGGGCAGCAGGGGCTGCTCGCCGCAGGGGTTGGTGGACTCGATCTGGCCCTGGCTGGGCACCGCGTTGTCCCGGTTGAGCCGGTCCAGGAAGATGATGCCGGGCTCACCGGTCTGCCAGGCGGAGGTGACGATGGTATCAAAGACCTCCCGGGCCTTCAGCTGGCCCACCACCCGACCGGTGGCCGGGTCCACCAGATCATACATCCCGTCGGCGCTCACCGCCTCCATAAAGGCCTCGGTAATGCCCACGGAGATGTTGAAGTTGGTGATCTCGGAGGTATCGTTCTTACAGGTAATAAAGTCCATAATGTCGGGGTGATCCACCCGGAGGATGCCCATGTTGGCGCCCCGGCGGGTACCGCCTTGCTTCACCGCCTCGGTGGCGGCGTTAAACACCTTCATAAAGGAGATGGGGCCGCTGGCCACACCGCCGGTGGAGTTGACGGTAGAGCCCTTGGGACGCAGCCGGGAGAAGGAGAACCCGGTGCCGCCGCCGCTCTTGTGGATGAGGGCAGCGTTCTTGATGGCATCAAAGATGTCCTCCATAGAGTCGGCCACCGGCAGCACAAAGCAGGCGGACAGCTGCCCCAGAGGGCGGCCGGCATTCATCAGGGTGGGGGAGTTGGGCAAAAAGTCCAGGTTGGTCATCATCTCATAGAATTCCGCCGCTGTGGCCACCACATCGGCCTTGGGATCAAAGTGGCGGTCGCCCTCGGCCACCGCGTTGGCCACTCGGCGGAACAGCCCGTCCACAGTCTCGGTAGGGTTCCCCTGCTCATCACGGGCCAGGTAGCGCCGCTCCAGCACGGCCTTGGCGTTTTCAGAAATGGGCATATCGAATCTCTCCTCTGAGTTAATATCATGTGTAAGCACAAGATATTGTATCATGAAAAACGCCCATGTCAATATACTGTCTCTTTCTTGCCCTTCCTCCCTGTTCCTGTTATAATACTGCCTGAAACCCTTGTGCCCGAAGCAGGCTGACTGTTCCGGCCTGCTCCAGGCGGTAAAAAACCAGAAATTTTTGTGCGAGGTGACGGAATGTATCGCGACCGACCGGACTGGGCCCAGCCGCTGCGCCCCCACTGTCAATGGTTCTCCCGGCTGGGGTGGGCCCTGTTTGCCCAGATGGCCGCCATGCTGGCGGTCCAGCTGCTGGTAGCCGGCATTTTCCCCAATGTACTGGGGCACTCAGTCTCCCGCTGGTGTCTCTCCGTGGGCTCCGCCTACGGTGTTGGTGTGCCCGCCTTCTGCCTGGTGCTGCGGGGCATCCCTGCCCCGGGTCCCTCCACACGCCGCCCCATGGGGCCGCTGAACCTGGGCAAGGCACTGGTGACCACCCTTGGTCTGGTCTATTTGTCCAACCTGCTCACCCTGTTCCTCACCCAGCTGATCGGGCTCCTGCGGGGCCAGGCAGTCACCAACCCGGTGGAAAGTCTGTCCGGCTACCCGGCAGTGCTCAACCTCCTGCTGGGCTGCGTCATCGCACCTTTGTCGGAGGAATATCTCTTCCGCTATCTGCTGCTGAACCGCCTGCGTCCTTACGGGGACAAATTTGCCATCCTGGCCTCCGCCCTGTGCTTCGGACTGTTTCACGGCAATCTGAATCAGCTGTTCTACGCCTTTGCCGTGGGGACCCTCTTCGCCTATGTGGTGCTCCGGACCGGTTGCCTGTGGCAGTCCATCCTGCTCCACGCCCTGATCAACTTTACCTCGGTGGGTCTGGTGCCCCTGCTGGAGCTGCTGGGCCAGACTGGAGAGCAGCTGACCTCTCTGCTGGTGCTGGGGTCCATTGTGGTGGGCATGACCTTTCTGGTCACCAGCTGGCGGGATATCAGACTGGAGCCGGGCCTGGTCCCCTTCTCGGAGGGCATAAAATGGCGGCTCTTCTTTGAAAATCCCGGCGTCATTGCCTTCTGTCTGCTGGCACTCATCCTGATGGCCAGCTATGTTCTGTAACCCTACCTCAAGCGGAAAAGCCGATGCAGCTGCACCCCCTGAGCCTGGAGCGCCGCCAGGTAGAGCACCACGCCGAAGAGGGTGCAGCCCCCCACCGCCGTCCACTCTCCTACCCCGCTGTCCAGCAACACCTGAAAGAGCAGGTTGCCGGTGAGGCCTGTCAGCAGGGCCGCCAGGCCGGGGGCCACCCCCCAGTCAAAGAGCCGCAGCTTCAGTCCGGTGACCCGCCGCACCTGGAACCAATTCAGGAGCGCTCCCAGGGCGGAGGAGGCCACCACCCCCACCCAGTAGCCGCCGATCCCCACTCCGGGAAGACCCAATAACAGATAGGTGCAGCCCAGCTGCAGCCCGCCGGACAGAATGGAACTGCGGGCTGCAGCTTTTTGTCTGCCCAGGCCGTTGAGAGCGCACCCCAGCACCGCCTGCCAGCAGGACAGCAGCACCCCCACCGACAGGGGCAGCAGATACCGGCCCACTCCCTCCTCCCGAAAGAGCAGCTGGCCCAGGGTGGGGCCTACCACCACCAGCAGGGCCATGGCGGGAAACATAAGCACCGAGGTAGCCAGCATGGACCGGTCGATCCGCCGCCGGATCAGCGGGGTATTGCCCAGAGCAGCCCCCTGGGCCAGCTTGGGCATGAGCACCAGTCCCAGAGCGCCGATGAAGGCGGTGGGCAGGCAGAGCATGGGCATGGTCATACCGCACAGCACGCCGAACTCCTCCATGGCCCGGCTCACCTCCGCCCCGGCGGCCACCAGCCGCTGGGGGATGAGCACCGCGTTGGCCGAGCCCATCAGATTGCCCAACAGGCTGGTAAACCCCACCGGCAGAGCGATGGCCAGGATCTGCCGGTTCATCCGCCGGGAGGCCCCCGGCTCCCCCAGCTTCTCCCCCGCCAGCCTGCGGCGGGCCAGCAGCATCAGCGTGATGGAGGAAAAGAGTTCGCACACAATCATGCCCACCACAATAATGGCTACGGTCCGCTCCGGATTCTGGGGCAGGAAGAGGACCAGCAGCCCCAGCACCGCCGCCGCCCGGATGACCTGCTCGCACAGCTCCACCGCCGCCGGGGGCCGGATGGCGCCGGTACCGTAGAAGAAGTGCTTGTGCAGGTTCTCCACACCAGTGAGGAGAATACAGGGCAGCAGCAGCAAAAGCCCCATCTGGGTGCGGGCATCCCCCAGCAGGTACACCGAAATGGGATCATACAGCAGGGCGGTGACCGTGGCCAGCACGCCAAACAGTCCCAGAAAGCACAGCAGGCACCGGCGGAGCACCTGGGCCGCCGCCCCCCGCTGTCCCCGTGCGTAGTATCCGGCGGACAGGTTGGATACCGCCGCCGTCAGCCCCACCGCCGTCAGAGAGAGCAGCACAGAATAAACCGGCATAATGAGCTGGTAGAGGCCCATGATCTCCGCCCCGATGAGGCGGGAGAGTAAGATCCGGTAGACAAAGCCCAAAAACTGCCCGGCAATGCCGGTGCCGGTGAGCAGCAGAGTGCCGTAGAGCATGGATGTCCGGTCGAGCTTCAATGGGCCCTCCCCCTTTCAATGGTCCACTTCCACTCTATTCCGCATGGTTGTCCGGCATACATCCAGAAACCTTTTGACAAATGACGGCAAAGGTTTTATCATAGAACCGTATATTTTAGTGAATTGCAGTATAAAAGTGAGGAATCCCTATGATCGCCACCGTCATCAATGTGGTCCTGATTCTGCTGGGCAGCATCTTGGGCCTCTTGTTCAAAAATCATATCAGCCCCCGGTTTGCCTCGGGCATCACCTTTGCTCTGGGTCTGTGCACCATGGGCATCGGCATCACCGGCATGATCGGCACAATGGATACCCTGTGCGTCATTGTGTGCATGGTGATCGGCACCCTGATCGGAGAGGCCATCAACATTGAGGGCCGGATGGACGGCGTGGGAGAGCTGCTCCACCGCAAGCTGCTCCGCAAGGATGAAAACAGCCGTTTTGTGGAGGGCTTCGTCACCGCCTCCGTCCTCTTCTGCGTGGGCGCCATGGCCATCAACGGCGCCATGGAGGCGGGCATGAACGGCAACTATGATATCCTGATCTCCAAATCTGTGATGGACGGCGTCACCGCCATCACCTTCTCGGCGGCCATGGGCATCGGCGTGGCCTTCTCCGCCCTGCCTATTCTGGTGTATGAGGGCGGCATGACTTTGATTTTCGGTCTGGTGGGCCAGCAGATCGACCCAGCCATCGTCAATGAAATGAGCGCCGTGGGCGGAACCATCATCGTAGGCATCGGCATCAATATGCTGGGCCTGCCCAAGGAGAAGCTGCGGGTGGGCAATATGCTGCCCGCCATCTTCCTGCCCCTGGCTTACATTCCCACCCGGGACTGGCTGATGACAATGCTGGGCTGAGCGGCATGAAAAGGCAGACACATGGTAGTCGCCCATGTGTCTGCCTTTGTCTTACCCACTTAACTTCATCAAAGATTTTGCCGTTTCCGCCGCTCGACAGACCGAATATTTGGATAGGAAAAGGGGCTTCCCAGCGAAAACCACCGCTTGGGAAGCCCCTCTCATTTTTTACCAAACAGGAACGGATGAAACCTTATTCATCAACAAGCCCTTCGCAAAACCGCATCAGGAGTACAGCAACCTCGGCACGGGTCGCATCCCCTTCAGGGCTGAGGGCATGGTCACTGGTACCCTTGATGATTTCAGCGCCCACAGCCCACTGCATGGCGGGAATGGCATATTCGCCCACATCGGCAGCGTCCGTGTAGGAGAGAATGTTGGTGTTCTCTCCTATGCTCACATCGTAGTTCTTATACCGCGCATAGCGGTAGAGCATGGTAGCCATCTGCTCCCGGGTGATGAGATCGTCAGGCCCAAATTTGTTGTTTCCGTATCCGGTAATAATGCCTTCACTGGCGGCCCACCGGACTGCCTCGCCGTACCAGGAATCCAGATCCACATCATCGAACGGCACGGCGTAATCCACCACAGGGCTGCCCTCCAGCCGCCACAGAATGGTGGCAACCATGCTTCGGGTAGTGGTCATATCCGGGCTGAAGGTGATGCTGCTGGTGCCGTCCATCAGGCCGTGTCTATAGACGTAATACACGCCGTCCTCATACCAGATATCCGCGGGCACATCCACGAAGGGCAGGTCAATCTGAGTCATCTCAGTAAAGGTGGCTTTCACCGTAACGGCACTGTCCGGCATGGTAAAGGTGTATGTACCATCCTTCTTCTCATCCAGCGTGATGGTTTTTCCATCCTGCTGCGTTACGGTAAGGCTGTCAAGCTGATAGCCGTCATCCGGGGCAGCGGTCAGAGTGACCGTCGTACCGGCGCTGGCGCTGTTCCGGTCCGCGATGACGGTTCCGTGATCGCTGGACTCCACGGTGATCTTGTGGCTGGAGATGCCGCCGCCTCCGCCGCCGCCCCCGCCGCCGCCGCTGGACCACACTTCAAAGGTAGCCGCAACGGTCAAAGCGGTATCGGTTTCCGCGACAGTATAGGTATCACCGCTGGTAAAGCTCTCACCGTTCACCGTGAGGGTGTTCAGGCGATAGCCGCTGTCGGGCTGTCCGGTGATCACCAGCTCGTCGCCGGCAACCACCTTCACGCCGCTCTTCAGAGCAACGCCGTCACGGGTGACAGTTACAGTGCCGTTTTCAGCGGTTTCGATGGTCAGAGGAATGCCAGCCAGAATATCCACCGTCAGGCCGATATCCTCCTGCACATTGGGAATAAACACGGTCACAGTGCCGTCGCCGTTGGGTGTGATGGTCGCATCCTCCCGGGCCACAGTCACGGTCTTGATGGCGCTGTCCGCAGCAGGCGCCACAGTGAAGGTCACGTCGCCGCCCCGGCGGATCTCATTTTCCGGCGCGCCGGGATAGGGATCCGCAGGGTTGCGCTGATCGATGGTAACGGTGTAGCCTTCGCCGCCTGCGGGAACCACAAAGCCCTGGTACGCCTCAAACTCCACGGTAACAGTGGTGTTTTCGCCAAGGGTGTCGATGGTCAGGGTATTGGTGAAGTTTCCTTCCACCACTTCGCCGTTGATGGTCCACGCCTTTACCATGTAGCCAGAATCCGGGGCAGCGGTGAACTGGATCTCGCTGCCGCCGGCAAACTGCACCGCGGTATCGGCAGCAATGGGGGTATCCTCACACATACCGGAGGCCGTGCCGTTCCCGCCAACCACGGAATACTTCACCTCATACAAAAGCGCCTCGGTGAAGGTTGCGCCCACGGTGATATCGCTGCTCACCGTCAGGGTGATGGTCTTATCGCTGCCGGAAGCGTCGCCCGTCCACTCCTTGAGCATCCAGTAGTCGTCCGCCGTGGCGGTAAAGGTCACCTGGGTGCCGTCGGGCACGGTGTCGCCGGAGTTGAGGGGTTGACCGTCCACAGCGGCGGCAATGCTGCCGTGGGTGGTCTCTTCAATGGTAACGGTATACTGAGGAATTGCCTCCAGATTTGCCGTCACATTCCATGTACCCGCGGTCAGAACGGGCACAGTAGCGGTGGTCTTGTCTGCACTGATCTCCGCGTCAGCCGGCAGGCCGGTCCAGTCCTTCACCCGGAAGCCCTCCGCCGGGCTTACGGTAAAGACGACCTTCTGGCCGCCGGAGAGCTGGTCGCCAGACTGGAAGCCTCCGCCGCCTGCGGTGGCGGTGATGGTACCCATAGCAGTATCATTCACCCCGTAGTTCACGGCAATGCCGGCAATGGCGGCAAAGCGGACCTCCACATTTACATCACCGGAAAGGGCGTCAGTGGTGTAGGTGAGCTCGGTATGCTCGATCTTTGAGCCGTCCACATACCAGCCCTCAAGGCCATAACCGCTGTCGGCAGCAGCAGTAAAGGTAACGGCGGAACCGAAATCCACATAATCGCCGCTCTCCAGCTCGGCAGCTGCGCCGTCTGCGGTGCCGCTGGCAGTCAGGCTGCCGTTGGCGGCGGAGAAGGTCACCACCGGCTTTTTGGCAAAGGTGATCTCAAAGGTGGTATCAGCAGTAATTGCATATTGGGCGGTCTGAACGCCGTTGGCCTTGCCGGTATTTTCATAGAGAACATCGTCCGCGCCGCTGACGGCGATGGTATCCACCACATATCCATCATCCGGGGTGGCGGTAATGGTGATGGTCTCGCCATAGCGGGCGGGATCGGTGGCCGAGGCGGTGCCGCCGGTAGCGGTCTCCAGGGTCACCTGCTGCTCCACGCCCCACAGCTCCACAGCCACGGTGCAGTCGTCGTCGGCCGCATAGGTAAAGGTGTTGCCGGTCTCGCCGGGCTGCTCCACGCCGTTCACTGTCCAGCACTTCACTTCGTAGTGCTCGTCAGGAGCCACGGTAAAGGTAACAGGTCCGGACACGGCCGCGCCGCTCTCGATGGAGTAATCGCCCATCTTGGCGGTCAGTGTACCGTGGGCAGGATTGGCAAAGCTCACCTTGGGCAGGCCGGAGGTGTACTGAACCGTCACATTCAGGTCCTCCATGGGCGTAAGGGTGAGGGTATTGCCGGTTTCCGGCTGTACCACACCGTTGACGACCCACTCCTTCACCCGGTAGCCCGTATCAGGCGCGGCGGTAAAGGTGATGGTGCCGCCCTCATAGACCACGCTGGGCTTGCTGTCATCATACAGCTCCATGCCCTTGCGCTCCGCCGCAGCGGAGACGGTGCCGTGGGTGCCGCTGCCGTCGCCTACGGTATCCACCACGGAGTAGGTGACTGAATACTGATTCAGCGCCGTCCAGGTGTAGTTGACGTCAACATCGGCGGTGACATCGCTGACGGTATAAGAATAGGTGTCGGTGCCATCCAGATCGGGGTACTGCGTGATCACATAGCCCTTGTTGGGGACCAGAGTGATGGTGAGGTCGTCATAGTAACGCAGGACGTCGGTACCGCTGTTGACGGTGCCGCTGCCGCGCTGGACGGTGACGGTGCCATTCCCGCCAAAGGCCGAACCGGTCAGGTCGTATTTCTCGATGGTCTTGAAGGCGGCCTCCACATTGCTGCTGGCCTGGAGGATCAGCTGATATGCATCCTCCGTGACGATGCCCAGGGAATCCAGTTCCCTAAAGCTGGTAACGCCGTTTTCGGTAACGGCCCATTTCTGGATACGGCTGTCGTTTCCTGCCGCCGCATCAAAATCGACGGTGGTCCCCGGGGTCAGGGTAGCGCCGGACTGAACGGCAATGCCGTTGGCCTCGGCCGTCAGGGTGCCGCTGCCGCCATCCACACTCTGGGTACCGTAGGTGAGGGTATAGGCCAGGAAGGACTCAAAGACCGCGCCTACGGTCACATCATTGTCGATCTTCAGGCTGATGGAAGTAACGTCGTTCTTGTAGTCTGCAAACGCGTCCGTCCAGTTCTCGAAGGTGTAATACCGATCGGCCTCCGCCTCAAAGGTCAGAGTGGTGCCCTTGGGGACGCTGATCTTGCCGTCCTCATCCGGAGTCAGAACCGTGTCGCCGTCTTTGACGATGATGGAGCCGCCGGCGGTGACGTTCAGCGTGACGGTCTTGGCAACCTCCGCCATCGGCACGAACACAGCGGACACATGGTGCTCCGCGGCATAGGCGTGGAAGGTGAAGGTATTGCCGGCGGCGGCGTAGGTCTTGTCTGTGCCGCTTCCGTCGGTGACCTTCCACTCCTTGAGGGCATAGCCGTCAGCGGGAGCGGCGGTAAAGATGATCTCATCGTCGCTGTCGAAGGCGGCGCCGGTGGAGGGGAATGGCTCCCCATTCACAGTGGCGCTCACAGTACCGTGGTCATCGTCCGCGGTATAGCTGACCATGCTCTTCTCTGCCGCCACAGCGGCGGTCACGGTGATGGTGGTGGCCTCCTGAATGGCAAAGTTGAACTGGCCGTCCACCGGGGTAACGGTCTCGGTGCCCTTCTCTGTGGTTAGGGTCACTTCTGTAATGGCATAGCCGGGCTTGGGCGCCACATCCACGTAGACAATGGTCTCCTCTTCCACCATGTCGCCGCTGTGGATCTCCACATTGCCCAGATGGACGGCTTTGAGGCTGACCTCATTCTCGTTGTAGTCCATGGTCAGCGGTACATAGGCCTTGGGTGTGGTAATGACGGCCTCGTTGGACCAGACGCTCTCACCCCGCTCGCTGGTGGTGGTGACCACGAAAGTATACTCCGTGTTGCTGTTCAACCCCGTGGCAGTATATTCGAACACGGTGCTTGCAAGAGGTTCATCGTTGAGTTTCTGGAACGTGTTGTCGTCCTCGCTCTTGGCATAGACATTATAGCCCAGCACAGCCAGACGTCCCGGGACGCTCGGATCACTCCAGGTGAGGTGGACGGAATCCAGGCCCTGCAGCTCTGCCGCCAGATCGTTCACTGCCGGCGCAGGTGCGGAAATGTTGGATACATTGTAGGCAATGATGAGAGCATCTTTGCCCGCGACGCCCAGATCAATGGTGTCTTTGGCCAGGTTCCAGGTAAAGCCGTAGGACTTGGTAACATTTTCCGGGATACCGTATTCCTCCAGCAGATACTGCCAGTCCAGATTCTGCACCGCGCCGCTGGTCTCGGTCTCACTGGCTTTGGTGGTGGAGGTGCTGTTGGAATGCATATACTCCAGGCTGGCATAGGCACCGGCCTTGGCACCAGTGTCGAAAATCTCGAAGCCGAACTTGACAGCCAGTTCAAAGGAGAAGCCGTGCTGATTCTCAATGCCTTCTGTGGTGGCGCTGCCGTCGGCTTTGGTACTCTGGGTCTCGCCGCCGTTGTAGCCCAGCTGATAGTTGGAGGAGCTGATCTGATCCAGAGTGCTGGCATAGCCCCAGGGGTTGCCCTCCTGGCCCAGATAACTCTTCTGGCCGTCGATCTTCACCATAGGGGTGAATTTCTCCCCCTGGGCCTCTTCTTCCATCAGGGCGTTGTACTCGTCCACAAAGGTGTTGTAGTCTACCACGGACATCTGCACATAGGCCGGGGTCTTGGGCACGGTGATGGCAAAACCTGTGCCATCCTCCGTAGACTCCAGGTTGTCCCACGACCATCCACCCTTGTTCTTGTCATAGATCTCATAGGTGTAGGTGATGACCGGGGTGCGCTGGAGCACCACACTGTCGTAGGCTTTGGTGGCAAAGTTGTCGGTGGTGGAGGTGGTCAGGGTCTCCTCAAAGGTCTCCGTCCATGTGTTGGAGGAACCGGCTTGCAGTTCCACTGTGACAACGTTGGACTCTACCTCTCCGGCAAAGCCCACACCGAAGGAGGTCTCGTCGCCGCTTCCCTTGGTGTACTCATAGCTCTGGGTGAAAGAATAGGTGGTCTCGCCGGAGTCACTGCCCAGGTCGATGCCGTCAAAATAGGGCGCCATCTGGAGCACAGCAGACACCTGGGGGTCGGTGTAGGTCCAGTCCTTGCCCTTGTAGCGGGCCAGCACGCCGTCGTCATCCCGGTCCAGGGGAACCAGTACGAAGTTAGTGTTATACTCCCAGTGGCCCTCGGCGCCGGCGCCGCCCTGACCGCTTCTTTGGCCGCCTATGAAGAAGCCGCTGTTCTTTTCGTAGAATAGACTGGTGTCGGTGCCGCCGGCACTGCCCACGCCGCCGCCGTTGCCGTCATAGTTCTTGCCGCCCACGACGCCCAGACGGTAGAAATAGTCATCCTCGGTGCGCTCCTTATTACTATAAGTAAAGAAGATCTGCTCATAACCGTAGTCGTTGCCGTCAAAATTGCCCACGGAAACGGAGGGAATGAAGTTTCGGTCACACATCTTGCCTTGGACGGTATCGTCATTCTTCGTGATGAAGGATACGGTATAGAGCTCATTTGCCCCGCCGGTGGAGAAGTCGATGATCTTGCCGCTCACGAAGACGTATTCCGCTTTGATGGGGCCGTTGAAGGCCACGCAGGCCAGGCTCAGAGGCGAGCGGCTGAATGCGATGCCGGCACCGTCGGCAAACCATTTAGTGGAGGAGATGGAGTGGAAGCGGGTTACGCTGTCGTCCGTGCCGGGATTAGCAAAGCTGCCGTCAGAGCGGGCGTTGAGGACGGCAACATTCCAGATATTTCCGTCCAGGGCGTAGGCAGTTTCGCAGTCGGCGGAGTTGGGTTTGGAGGTGACGGTGTTCTTGGTGCCACCCACCACGATCTCGTCGGTGCCGTCGCCGTCCACATCGCCGGTGTCCAGTCCCACGGCGGTCATGGTCTGATAGCTTTTCCTTCCGCCGCTGATGCCGTTATCCATCGCCAGAAAAACGACCTGGCGGCCGCCGTCTGCCACAGGGCTGGAAGCGCTGCCCCCGTAGGACACGGCCATCATGGGGAGGTAGTATTCGCAATCGAAGTGTTGTTTGTCACCGCCTGCATCCATGAGATAGGAGACCGCCACCAGATCGTCCTTGCCGTCGCCGTTGAAGTCGCCGGTGGCCAGGTCGCAGCTGAGTTTGTTGCCAAACCAGTCCGTATTGGCCATATTTTTGCCGTGGATTTCGTTGACATAGCGCCGGTGGAGCAGGTTTTGGCCGAAACTTTTCCGCGAAAGATTCAGGCTGTTTCCGCTCACATTGCAGCTGACCTCATAGAGGCCGTAATCACTCGCATTGTCGGCGGTGACATAGGCCACCAGGGTCTCCTTGCCGTCGCCGTCATAGTCGCCGGCGGTGATGGCAAAATAGTTGCCCGCCCGCCAGTTTTCCGGGTTGCTCTTCTTGATCCAGGATGCATCGGTTGGGAACCAGAAGTCCTGCCAGTTCTCTCCGGTGACCGCGTCCTGGACGTAGAGGACGATTTTTTCATCATTCGGTTCAAAGCCGATGTAGGCGATGTGATCCTTCCGCCCCGATCCGGTGGGGTCGAAGGCCACAGCCTCCACAAAGGACAGCGGCTTGGGGGCGTACGGCTTATCATGGATGTTTTGATAGCTGCCGTAGTCGGCAAAGCTGCCGTTTACCCCACCCTCGCCGAAGCTGCTGGGGATGGAGTCCTTTTCGCCGTCCCAGTTGTCGTACCACAGGAATGTCCTGTTGGTACCGTTGTTGGTGATGCCGTAGATGCCCAGCTCGGACATCTCGTTCATCAGGAAGGGCTGGTCCACAGCATAGCCGTAGGGGTTTTCAGTGCTGTTGGGGTCAAACTCCGACGGCTGTCCCATGTTCAGGATGCTGTCGAACTGGGACGAACCCGCCGCCGCGGCAGGCAGCGCCATGCCGGGCATCAGGGATACCAGCAGACACAGGCTGACAAAAACCGCAAGGATTCGTTTTTTCATTTGCTTTCCTCCTTTGCTTCCGAAGGGGTAGAAGTTTCCGTACCGGAGTGCATTTACCGGATCAACGTTGACCGTCTGAGTCGCTCGTCATCCTCCTTTCCCAAAATGGCGGGCTTTTGATGGCACAAAAAGGGCGCGTTACGCCACGGAAAACCGCAGGCGAAACGCACTCTTTGAAAAAATCTAAAATTTGGAATTTCATAAAGGGGCAGACCTGCCCCGTCTGTCTGGCCATGGAAGTGGTCATCCATTTGTCAAGATATTTGCCGTAACTCTTCACCCCATCGCCTCTCTCTCATTCCGGTAAGCACCGCCGTGTCTCTACGCATTAGCAAAATAGCGTATTCACATTATAGCGGAAAGACCGCGGAGTTACTATTACCCGTTTTGCCCCCTAAAACGGGTGAGGCGCATGGGCGTATTCTCTGTCGTTTCCCTACCGAAGCATATACTGCTTCAAGTCTTTTCGATTCTCCACATGGAGCTTTTTCATTGCCTCAGAAATGTGGCTCTTGACGGTATTTACCGAAATATTCAGGTATTCCGCAATTTCCTGATTGGTCCAGCCGCGTGCGGCCAGCATGGCCATGGCAAATTCGGTGGTGGTCAGGTCGTCTGCCACGTCATGCCCGGTGATGGGGTTATGAACTCTACGCCAGCCGGAAGAGAACCGATAGGTAATGTCAATGATCCGCTTGAAATCTTCCGGCCACTTTGGTTTGATGGTCGCTTCCAGCATCGCGCCCAAAAGCCCGTGGTGCTCGCCGAAGCCCTCAATCAGATCATCCGGGCGGGCGATCTCCCATGCCGCCAGAAGATGCGTCTGGGCACGATCCGGCTGCTTCATGCTCATGTAGTCCATCACCGCCACCAGATGCAGATAAATAGCGGAGATCGGGTAGGCATTTGCCCCCATGGCAAGGGTGGCTTCTACCACCCCGGCGCTGCGCCCGTATTCCTCTTTTAGATAGAGGTAATGGGCCTGCACATACAGCGCAAATGCCCGCAGGCCCGGGGGCAGCAGCGGCAGAAATTCCTTCGTAGACGGCATTTCCGCCGGCACAGGCAGGTGCAGCAGCACCGCCGCCCCAAACGCCACAAAGACTTCCATGGCGCGGACGGGCGGGGCATTTTCTCCACCGGCAGCCAGTGTGCTTTTGATTTCATTCAGAGCGTATCGGGCATGATCGATCCGACCCATGGACAGACAGGCATAGGCAAAAATCCAGCAGGCAGACAACTTGGTCGCCCCATCCTCAGCATTGAGGTAGGGTTCGGTCTCCTGCATGGCCTTTTCCGCCTGTCCGCTGAAATAGTGATACTCCGCCAGGGCAATATTCTTTTTTGTCCCCGCTTCCATTTGATCGATGGTTTCCAGGCAGTGCCCCGGCTCAAAGGCTGTGTTCATCAAAGGCATAAAGCCCGGGAAAAGCTCTTGGTTCTGCTGTGTTTGGGGCGCTGTGGACTGTTTCTTTTGTTTGCGGGGATCACTTGGTTTTTCCGCGTCTTCGGGGATCGCCCAGGATCCTCCAAACCGTTCCACACCGGGAATACGGCCTTCCGCGCAATATTGATTGACCCGTCGTTCGGATATGCCCCATTTACAGGCAGCCTCTTTGACGGAAAGGTAACCGTTCACTTCCGTACCGCCTTTCAAGAAAATCTGCTAGGTTCGTGCTGCAATCACGGCAAAAGGATACTGATTGTCAATATTTAGGAGTGCATACGTCTTTTTAAATACATTGTATACCAATATTGGCAGATTTTCAAGCAAGCAGATTATATACAACAATGGGAGTACTGATGTTGCGGAGTGGAACCTCAATGGAAGAAGATCAGCAGCCGCCAGGCACCTGCTTGCGTTTTCTGGTCCCAGGCAGCTTTCTCCCGTGCATCCTTTCCGGCCGCCACAGATTCTCTTGTAATGGCCGGAAGAAAAAAGAGTGCTGATATTCCATATCAGCACTCTTTTGCTTCTGGTGTTATATTTTTGCTCAATTTATATCTTTTATCTCTGAACATATTTCTCTGTTGCCAGGCGGAAAACGCGTTCTGAACTATGCTCAGTTGAACTTGTAGATCTTCCGGGCCAGCCGGTACAGCTTTACAGACAGCTTCCGGCCCTGATAGCCGGGGATATTGCCCACGAAGGACAGGGAGCGGTACTTGTACTTGTGGTACAGCCCCACATCCTTATGCCGCAGGTACTCCCACAGCTCGGTCTTTTTGCCCAGAGCCTCCGGGGAGCCGTCCAGGATGAGGAAGATGGAGGAGATGGTCATCATCATGGACAGGTAGCTGCTCATATACCGGGCCAGCCTGGGCAGTTCGGCATGAAGCTTGCGGAGATCATGGCTGTCGATCATGATCTTGTTGACCCGCAGCTGCTGGTCCACCCGGCCCACCATCACCGACTCATTGACGCTCTGATCGGCCCGGCCGATGAAGTAGCGGTACAGGTCGATATCCATGTAATAAATGCGCTTTACATAGGGCAGGGGCTGGTAGACAAAGATGTTGTCCACATAGAAGGTGTGCTTGGGCAGCTCCAGCCCGCAGTCCCGCAGCAGCTGGGTACGGTAGATCACGCTGTGCATCAGCAGGAACTGGGAGGGGCGGAACCGACCCACCTTGCTCCAGGAGAAGATCTTGTTCTGGGGGAATACGTTGGTATAGCGGACCACCTTCTGGGTGTTGTCCTCCACATGCTCGTAGACGTAGTTGGCCACGAACATATCCACCGGCTTCTCCATTTTGGCAAACTTCCGCAGCTTCTCCAGGGCCTTCTGGAGGGCCTCCTCATTCAGCCAGTCGTCGGAATCCACCACCTTGAAATAAAAGCCGGTGGCGTTGCGGATGCCCTGGTTGACGCCCTCGCCGTGGCCGCCGTTCTCCTGATGGATGGCCTTGACGATGTTAGGATACTGGGCGGCGTAGCGGTCGCAGATGGCAGGGGTATCGTCCTTGGTGGAGCCATCGTCCACCAGGATGATCTCAACGTCCTCCCCGCCGGTGAGCAGGGTCTCCACACAGTGCTCCATGTAGGCCGCGGAGTTGTAGCAGGGCACCGCGAAAGTAATGAGCTTTGACATATGTACCTTTCCTCACTTCAACAGATCGTCACACAGCGCCAGCGCCCGGGCGGCGATGGCGTCCATGTTGTAATACTTGTACTCCGCCAGCCGGCCCAGCAGGTGGAACCGGGGGAAGCGGTCGGCCTCCGCCTTGTATTTGGCGTAGAGGGCGTTGTTGTCCTCATTGATAATGGCGTAGTAGGGGATCTCTCCCTCTGCCCCAGTGTAGGCACTGGAGTACTCCTTCATGATGGTGGTCACTCCGGGCAGCTCCTGGCCGGTGAGATACTTGAACTCGGTGATGCGGGTATAGTCCTGGTCCACGGTGTAGTTCACCGTGCCGTGGCTCTGCCAGTAATCCACCGGGTGGGTCTCAAACCGGAAGGTCAGGGTACGGTAGGGCAGCCGACCGTATTTGCAGCCAAACAGCTCGTCCGCCGCGCCGGTATAGATCACCATACCGTCAAAGGGCGTCCCGTCCAGCAACACCGCTCCGTCGGCCAGGGTCAGGCGTTCCCCGGCGTCGGCGTTCAGCTCCACGGTGATGTCCGGATGGTCCAGCATCCGCTCAAACATGGGGGTGTAGCCCTCCATGGGCATCCCCTGATGGGTGTCCTGAAAGTAGCGGCAGTCCTCAGACAGGAACACCGGCACCCGGGCGGTGGTGTTGGGGTCAATGTCCTCCGGGCGCTGTCCCCATTGCTTCATGGTGTAGTGGACAAAGACGTGCTCATACACATAGTCGGCCAGAGCGGCGATCTCAGGATCGGGATTCTGCCGCAGCTCCAGAATGGTGACCTTCTTCTCCGCGCCATAGGCGGCAATGAGCCGTTTGGCCAGGCTGTCAGCCTTCTCCTCTCCAAAGGCCGACCGCATGGACACCAGGTTGAAGGGCACCGGCATTTCCATCCGGCCATCTTCCGCCGGAATGTTGGCCACCACCTGATGCTGATAGTTCAGCCAGGGGGTGAAGCGGGACAGGTAGTCAAAGACCCGCTTGTTATTGGTGTGAAAAATATGGGGACCGTACCGGTGGATGAGCACACCGGCCTGGTCAAAGCAGTCGTAGGCATTGCCGCCCACATGGTCCCGGCGCTCCAGCACCAGCACCTTTTTCCCGCCCCGCTCGGCCAGCTCCCGGGCGCAGATGGCACCCGCCATACCGGCGCCGATGACCAGGCAGTCAAATGGATGACCCATGGTATCCGTCCTCTCTTATTGGAATGATCGCAGCGATTAAACGCAGCCATATGCCCAGCCCAGGCATACAACGGATCTATTTTAACACAGAATCAGCGAAATTGGGAAAAAGAATCCATTAAGTTTTCCTTAACGGTGTTATCGGTCCGAGGGCCGGTGATCCACCCGGCGAGTCGCCCCGCCCAGGAAGCACTCGGCGTAGTGGTCCATGGCGTGCTGAATGACCTGGATGGCGGCCTGCCGGTCGTTCACATCGCCGGCCACAGCCTCCTTGCCCTCCAGAGCCTTGTAGACCGTAAAGAAGTGGGCCATCTCGTCAAAGATATGGCCGGGCAGATCCATCAGATCCTGGTAGGTATTATAGGTGGGATCAGAGAAGGGAATGGCGATGATCTTTTCGTCGTTCTTGCCGCCGTCCAGCATGGAGATGAAGCCCACCGGATAGCAGCGCACCAGAGTCAGGGGGTCCATGGCCTCGGAGCAGAGCACCAGCACGTCCAGGGGGTCGCCGTCATCGCCGTAGGTCCGGGGAATGAAACCGTAGTTGGCGGGATAGTGGGTGGAGGTGTGGAGCACCCGGTCCAGAATGATGAGACCGGTCTCCTTGTCCAGCTCATACTTCTTCTTGCTGCCCTTGGGGATCTCAATGACCGCCACAAAGTCCTCAGGCTGGATGCGGCTGGGGCTGATATCATGCCAAATATTAGACATCGCTGTATCTCCTTTTATTTTATGGTCTGCTGCCATCCGCCCGGAGCTCCCGGTCAGAAAGGCCGCAGAACTGTTTCAGTAATCATTATTATAGCTTTTCTTCAAAAAGAATACAATATATTGTCCCTTTCATTTTTCCACGCTTTGTATGCCTCACAGTATGTTCCAACCATCTCGGTATTCCTTTTGCAAAATGGGACATCCTACAATGTAAAGTCGGCAAACAGTTGTGAGAGAACGACTTTACCCATTCTTTACAATTCATTGAAGGACAACTTTACAATCGGTCGTTATACTGTAGCTTGTTCCGAGACATCAAGAATACATTGCATGATTGGAGATTGAACACCATGAAAAAGAGAACGCTTGCGCTGATGCTTTCCGCCGCTCTGTGCGTGGGTATGCTGGCCGGCTGCGGCGGCGGCGATACCGGCAGCGCCAACACCCCCGCCGGCAATTCCAACAGCCCCGCTGTGACCGAGTCCGAAACTCCCGACAACACCACTGATCTGTCCGGCACCGTGGTCACCAACGGCTCCACCTCCATGGAGAGCGTGATGGGCTCCCTGATCGAGGCCTTCCGTGAGGTCCAGCCCGGCGTCCAGGTTCAGTACACCGGTTCCGGCTCCGGTGCCGGCATCACCTCCGCTCAGGACGGCACCGCCGATATCGGTCTGGCCAGCCGCGACCTGAAGGACACCGAGACCGGCGTCAAGAATATCACTGTGGCCAAGGACGGCATCGCCATCATCATCAACCCCCAGAACCCCGTGGCTGACCTGAGCGTGGAGCAGATCGCGCAGCTGGCCACCGGCCAGATCACCAACTGGTCCGAGGTGGGCGGCAGCGACGCTCAGGTGGTGTTCATCGGCCGTGAGGCCGGTTCCGGCACCCGCGACGGCTTCGAGTCCATCACCGGCACTGAGGACGCCTGCAAGTACCAGAACGAGCTGACCTCCACCGGCGAGGTGATCGCCAACGTGGCTTCCAACCCCAACGCCATCGGCTACGCCTCCCTGTCCGCTGTGGATAACACCGTGAAGGCCATCACCGTGGGCGGTGTGGCTCCCACCGAGGAGACCGTTCTGGACGGCACCTACGCCATTCAGCGTAACTTCAACTTCATCGTCAGCGACAGCGCCGAGCTCTCCGACGCGGCTCAGGCCTTCATCGACTGGGCTACCTCCGCTGATGCCGCCGATCTGATCGCCGGCGCCGGCGCGGTGCCTGTGGCCGAGTAACTCTATCCGCCGTTCTGATTGCCCCCTCGGTCACGAGGGGGCAATCTCCATGATTACACTCTTTACGAAAGGCCGGTCATCAACCATGAAACAAAAGCTCCGACCGTTGGAAGTGGCCATGAACCTGTTGTTCTTCCTCTGCGGTTTCATTGCGGTCGTCTTCGTCCTGTTTATCAGCATCTACCTGATCATCTCCGGCCTGCCCGCCATCAAGGAGATCGGGCTGGTGGAATTTCTCTTCGGGACCAAGTGGGCCTCCACTGCAGCAGAGCCCTCCTTCGGTATCCTCCCCTTCATTCTGACCTCCATCTACGGCACCGCCGGCGCCATTGTGCTGGGCGTACCCATCGGCTTTATGACGGCGGTGTTCCTGGCCAAGATCGCCCCGCCCAAGTTGGCCTCCGCTGTGCGTACCGCGGTGGACCTGCTGGCAGGCATCCCCTCGGTGGTCTACGGCCTCATCGGCATGATGGTGCTGGTCCCCACCGTCCGGGAGCTGTTCAACCTGCCCGACGGCGCCAGCCTGTTCTGCGCCATCATCGTGCTGGCCGTCATGATCCTGCCCTCCATCATCTCGGTGTCCGAGACCGCCCTGAAGGCGGTCCCCAAGGAGTATGAGGAGGCCTCCCTGGCTCTGGGGGCCACCCACATCGAGACGGTGTTCCGGGTGAGCGTACCCGCCGCTTCCAGCGGCATTGCCGCTTCTATCGTCCTGGGCATCGGCCGCGCCATCGGTGAGGCCATGGCCGTTATCATGGTGGCGGGCAACGTGGCCAATATGCCCTCCCTCTTCTCCTCCGTCCGCTTCCTGACCACCGCCGTGGCCAGCGAGATGTCCTACGCCTCCGGCCTCCAGCGTCAGGCCCTGTTCTCCATCGCGCTGGTGCTCTTTCTCTTTATCATGCTCATCAATGTGGTCCTTAACACGCTTCTCAAACGGAAGAAGGGGTGATATACTGTGATCGAAATGAAACCGCTTTCTGGAAAGCGGACGGCCTATGACCGTATCCTCCGCTTCCTGCTCTACTTCTGCGCGATCCTGACTTGTGCGCTGCTGGTGTTCGTCATCGGCTATATCTTCATTAACGGTCTGCCCCACATCTCCTGGGACTTTCTGACCACCGAGAGCAGCTATATCAAAGATACGATTGGTATTCTTCCCAATATTTTAAACACCGTGTATATTGTCGTTGTGACTTTGATCTTTATCCTGCCCCTGGGCGTGGGTGCCGCCATTTACCTCACCGAGTACGCCCGCAACCGCCGGCTGGTGGGCATCCTGGAGTTCGCCACCGAGACTCTCACCGGCATTCCCTCCATCATCTTCGGTCTGGTGGGTATGCTGTTCTTCTGTCAGTTCCTGGGCCTGAAGGCCTCTCTGCTGGCCGGCTCCCTCACCCTTGTCATCATGACCCTGCCCACCATCGTACGCACCACTCAGGAGGCCCTCAAGACCGTGCCCCAGTCCTACCGGGAGGCCGCCCTGGGCCTGGGCGCCGGCAAGTGGCGGATGATCCGCACGGTAGTGCTCCCCTCCTCGGTGGACGGCATCGTCACCGGTTGTATTCTGTCCATCGGCCGCATCGTGGGCGAGTCCGCCGCCCTGCTCTTTACCGCCGGCATGGGCATGGCGCTCAACAACTTCTTCGGCTCTTTTGACCAGTTTATCCACTCCTCCGGCGCCTCCCTCACCGTGGCTCTGTATGTGTACGCCAAGGAGCGAGCCGAGTTTGACGTGGCCTTTGCCATCGCCGCCATCCTGATGCTGCTCACCCTGGTCATCAACCTGACCGCCAAGCTGGTGGGCAAGAAATTAAAGAAGAAATAAGGAGTTCCAACCATGGATGAAAATACGATTCTGTCTGTAAAAGGGCTGGACCTCTGGTACGGCCAGACCCAGGCCCTGAAGGATGTCAGCGTGGATATTCCCGAAAAGCAGGTCACCGCCCTCATTGGTCCCTCCGGCTGCGGCAAGTCCACCTTCCTCAAGACCCTGGACCGGATGAACGACCTGGTACCCGGCATCAAGATCACCGGCAGCGTACAGTACCGGGGCCAGGAGATCTACGACTCCAAAGTGGACGTAACCTGGCTGCGCAAGCAGATCGGCATGGTGTTCCAGAAACCCAACCCCTTCCCCATGTCCATCTACGACAACATCGCCTACGGTCCCCGCACCCACGGCATCAAGAACAAGAGCCGTCTGGACGACATCGTGGAGAAGTCCCTCCAGGGCGCCGCCATCTGGGACGAGGTAAAGGACCGCCTGAAAAAGTCGGCTCTGGGCCTGTCCGGCGGCCAGCAGCAGCGTATCTGCATCGCCCGCGCTCTGGCTGTGGAGCCCGACATCCTGCTGATGGACGAGGCCACCTCCGCTCTGGACCCCATCTCCACCTCCAAGATCGAGGACCTGATCGCCGATCTGAAGAAGGACTACACCATCGTCATCGTCACCCACAATATGCAGCAGGCCACCCGTGTGTCCGACAAATGCGCCTTCTTCCTGCTGGGCCAGCTCATCGAGTTCGGGGATACAACCCAGCTCTTCTCCGTGCCCAAGGATAAGCGTACCGAGGACTACATCACCGGCCGCTTCGGTTAACAGGAGGCTCTCATGAGAAAAACCTTTGACGCCGAGCTCCAGGAGCTCAATTATGAAATGATCGACATGGCGGCCGCCGCCGAGGACGCCATCGATGTGGTGGTGGAGTCTCTGGCCTCCAGCGACGATGCCGCCGCCAAATCCGCGGTGGAAATGACCAAGCACATGGACGAGATGGAGCGGGACATCGAAAACCGTTGCCTGCGCCTTCTCCTCCAGCAGCAGCCCGTGGCCCGGGATCTGCGCACCATCTCCGCCGCCCTGAAGATGGTCACCGACCTGCAGCGCATCGGCGACCAGTGCTCCAACATCGCCGAGATCTCCCTGCTGCTGAAGGAGCAGCAGCAGACCCAGACCCTGGCGGACATCCGCACCATGAGCCAGAAGGCCGGCGTCATGGTGAAGCGGGCCATTTTCGCCTACGTCAACCGGGATACCGATGCGGCCAACGCCGTGATCAGCCTGGACGATGAGATCGACCAGCTTTTCCGCACCATCAAGAGCGAACTGGTGGAGCTCATCGTGGAGAACCGGGAGGAGGCCGACCAGGCCATCGACCTCATCATCATTGCCAAGTACCTGGAACGCATCGCGGACCACGCAGTAAATATCGCCCAGTGGGCCATTTTCTGCGTCACCGGAGAGATCCAGCTCCAGGCCTGAGCCCCCAATACGAAATGGAAGGTGATCCCATGTCCAGAGCCATCGTGGTGGTGGAGGACGACGAGAGCATCCGCGAGATGCTCCGGTACTATTTTCAATCCGTAGGCTATGCCGTTCGCCCCTATGAATCCGGCGAGGCCATGTTTGAGGGTGAGATGGCGCATAGCCTTCCCGTGCTGTTCATTCTGGACATCATGCTGCCCGGCATGGACGGTCTGGAGATCCTCCGCCGCCTGCGGGAGAGCCGGAACTCCGCCGAGGTGCCGGTCATCATGCTCACCGCCCGCAGCGCCGAGATGGACCGGGTGGCCGGCCTGGAAACCGGCGCTGACGACTATGTAGTCAAGCCTTTCGGCATCATGGAGCTTCAGGCCCGGGTCAAAGCGGTGCTCCGCCGCACTGAGCACCGCGGGGATCAGGTGCTGACCTGTGGCGATCTGGAGATCGATTCCGCCGCCCGTGAGGTCCGTAAGGGCGGCAAGCTGGTAGACCTTACCTTTAAGGAGTTCGAGCTGCTCAAGCTGCTGTGCACCCGCCGGGGCGTGGCCCTCACCCGGGATGAGATCCTCCAGACGGTATGGGATTACGACTATACCGGCGAGACCCGCACTGTGGATATGCACGTCAAAGCCCTGCGCCAGAAGCTGGGTGACGACGTGGTCACCACGGTCCGGGGCGTCGGGTACAAGATGTCCTGACAGCCCTTTCCCTATGATCTGCGAGAGGAGCATATTATGAAGAAACGAATCATCGGCGCAACGCTGCTCACCGTGGTGTTCGCCCTGCTGATCTCCAATGTGGTGGGCATACTCATGTTCCGCAGCCGGGAGATGGATGCCGCTCGTTCCACCCTGCAGGAGCTGCTGGAGCTGATGGATGCCCAGAGCGCTATTACCGAGCCGGAGGCTCTGATGGCGCAGTTCCATGCCGCCGCCCCCGACAAGCGGCTTACCATCATCGACACTGACGGTACCGTATTGACGGATACCAACGCGGACGCCTCCCAGCTGGAGGATCACAACAGCCGTCCCGAGGTGATCGACGCCGAGCGCTCCGGCTGGGGGGAGGCGGTACGCCGTTCCGATACCATGGGCACTTCCATGTTCTATGTGGCCAAACGCTTTGCCGATGGCATGATCGGCCGGGCCGCCATGCCCCTGTCCTCCATCAACTCTCTGGCGATGAGCGGCGTCTGGGGCTTCCTGATCGCCTCCATTGCCGCTCTGCTGCTGGCCTTCCTGCTGTCCCGCCGCACCGCCAACCGTATCGTAGCCCCCCTCAACTCGGTGGGCGGCGCCCTTCAGGGGGTGTTGGACGGAAAAAAGGCTGCCGGCCTGGAAGGACTTCAGGCCGACGACGAGCTGCGTCCTATCCTGCGCTACATCGACAAGCTGATGGAACAGTTGGGCGGCTATATTCAGTCTATCACCGCCGAGCGGGACAAGGTAGGCCTGATCCTGGACTGCATGGACGAGGGCCTGATCCTGCTGGACGAAGAAGGCAGAGTGCTGGCCATCAACCGGGCCGCCCGCACTTTGTTCGGCTTCCCCGAGGGGGAGCAGGAGGACGGCGCTCTGCTGCTCACCCGCAGCCGCCGGCTCCGGGAGGCCATTCACGAATGTCAGGAGAAGCACGCCTCTATTATGCTGGATGTGGATGCTCTTACCGAGGACGCCCGTTCCCTGCGGATGTTCGTATCCCCTGTCTCCGGCCGGCAGTACGAAGGTCAGCCCGTGGGCACCTCTATTCTGGTTTCCGATGTCACCGAGCTGAAAAAGGCGGAAGGTATCCGCAGTGAGTTTACCGCCAACGTGTCCCATGAATTGAAGACGCCCCTGACCAGCATCAAGGGCTTTACCGATATGCTGTCCAGCGGCATGGTAGCCTCCCCTGCCGACCAAAAACGTTTTATTACCATGATCGGCGTTGAGGTGGACCGGCTGATCGATCTCATCAACGACATCCTCAAGCTGTCTGAGTTGGAGTCGGTGGCCATCGACCAGACCGAGGAGCGCTCCGCGGTGCTGGACGCGGCCCATGATACCGCCTCCCTGCTGGAGCCCTCCGCCAAGGCCGCCGGTGTGACTCTGGCTGTGGAGGGTGAGCCCGTCACCGTAGGCGTCCCCATGAGCCGTTTGAAAGAACTGCTCTTCAATCTGATGGGCAACGGCATCAAGTACAGCGAAAATGGCGGTGTGGTAACTACCCACATCCATGTACAGGACGGCAAGGCTGTGATCTCGGTACAGGACCACGGTATCGGCATTCCCGAGGAGGATCAGAGCCGGGTATTCGAGCGGTTCTACCGAGTGGAAAAGGGCCGGGCCCGCAAGAACGGCGGCACCGGCTTGGGGCTGGCCATCGTCAAGCATATCACCCAGCTCTACGGTGGGGCTGTCAGCCTGGAGAGCCAGGTAGGCAAAGGTTCTACCTTCACTGTGATCCTTCCCATTCCCAATAACTAAAGCAAATCCCCTGCCGGCAGGGGATTTGTTATAACAAAAAGCACGTCCCGGATCACATTCCAGGACGTGCTTTTATGGTATGGATTACTGATGGATGGCAGTGCCAGTCTTGCCGGCAACGCCGTCCTTGGCCTTCTCCAGCAGAGTGATGAGGGCGGAGCGGCCGGGAGCGCTCTCGGCGAACTCCACAGCGGCCTGCACCTTGGGCAGCATGGAGCCGGGAGCAAAGTGGCCCTCAGCGATGTACTTGCGGGCCTCGTCGGGAGTGAGGGAGTCCAGCCACTTCTCCTCGGGCTTGCCGAAGTTGATGGCCACCTTCTCCACGGCGGTGAGGATGATGAGGGTATCGGCCTCCACCTGCTGAGCCAGCACGCAGGAGGCGAAGTCCTTGTCGATGACGGCAGCAGCGCCCTTCAGGTGATGACCCTCGGTCTTGTAAACGGGGATACCGCCGCCGCCGCAGGCCACCACCACCAGGCCGGCGGACACCATGTCACGGATGGACTGGATCTCAATGATGGACTGGGGCTTGGGAGAAGCCACCACACGGCGGTAGCCACGGCCGGCGTCCTCGATGACGTTGTAGCCGCGCTCAGCCACCATCTTGTCGGCCTCTTCCTTGGTCATGAAGGCGCCAATGGGCTTGGTGGGGTTCTGGAAGGCCTTATCCTCGGGGTCCACCTCAACCTGGGTGAGCACGGTAGCCACGCCCTTGTTGATGCCGCGGTCCAGCAACTCCTCACGCAGAGCGTTCTGCAGATCGTAGCCGATGTAGCCCTGGCTCATGGCCACGCACACGGACAGGGGGCAGGGGATGTACTTCTCAGGCTCAGAGCGGGTCAGCTCGGCCATAGCCTTCTGGATCATGCCCACCTGGGGGCCGTTGCCGTGGGCCACAATGACTTCATGTCCCTCTTCGATCAGGTCCACAATAGCCTTGGCGGTCTGCTTCACGGCGATCATCTGCTCAGGGAGATTGTTGCCCAGAGCATTGCCGCCCAGGGCGATCACGATACGCTTGCCCATGTTAAACACCTCAATATTCGTAAAATAGTGGGGCCCGTCCGCACAGATACAGGCAGGTTGACCTATGCGGACGGGCCTCTAAAAGGAAGGGGAAGGAAAAATGGAAGTCAGAAATGGATCTCAGATCTTACTTCTGGAACCAACGGGCCATGCCGCGCTCCTCCAGAGCCTTCAGAGTGGCCTGGGGATCCTTGACCTTAGCCAGGAAGATCATAGCGGCAATGATGTAGGGCTTGAAGGAAGCCTCCTTGTACAGAGGATCACGATAGCGATCGAACACGGAAGCCTCGACCTCGCCGTCCTTGCAGGACACGTCGTTGATGTCGGCGGGCAGGCAGTGCATGTACAGAGCCTTTCCGTTCTTGGTGGTGGCCATCAGCTCCTCGGTGCAGCACCAATCCTTGTGGTTGGCGTTCTGAGCCAGCAGCTCCTTCTCCAGAGCCTTGATGCCGTCGGTGTCGCCCTCGGCGTACAGGTTGGTGCGCTTCTCCATGGCGGCGAAGGGAGCCCAGCTCTTGGGATACACGATGTCGGCATCCTTGAAGGCCTCAGCCATGCTGTGGGTCTTGGTGAAGGTACCGCCGGACTTCTCGGCGTTCTTCTTGGCGACCTCCTCGACCTCGGGCATAACCTCGTATCCCTCGGGGTGAGCCAGGACCACGTCCATACCGAAGCGGCTCATCAGGCCGATGATGCCCTGGGGCACGGAGAGGGGCTTGCCGTAAGAGGGGCTGTAGGCCCAGGTCATGGCGATCTTCTTGCCCTTCAGGTTCTCCACACCGCCGAACTCGTGGATGATGTGCAGCATGTCGGCCATGGCCTGGGTGGGGTGGTCGATGTCGCACTGCAGGTTGACCAGAGTGGGCTTCTGCTCCAGAACGCCGTCCTTGTTGCCCTGGGTCACAGCGTCCATGAACTCGTGCATGTAGGTGTTGCCCTTGCCGATGTACATATCATCGCGGATGCCGATGACGTCGGCCATGAAGGAGACCATGTTGGCAGTCTCGCGGACGGTCTCGCCGTGAGCGATCTGGCTCTTGCCCTCGTCCAGATCCTGAACCTCCAGGCCCAGCAGGTTACAAGCGGAAGCGAAGGAGAAACGGGTACGGGTGGAGTTGTCGCGGAACAGGGAGATGCCCAGGCCGGACTCAAAGATCTTGGTGGAGATGTTGTTCTCACGCATATAGCGCAGGGCGTCGGCCACGGTGAAGATGGCTTCCAGCTCGTCGTCGGTCTTCTCCCAGGTCAGGAAGAAGTCACCCTCGTACATCTCCTTGAAGTTCAGGGCATTCAGCTTGTCAATATACATCTGCAGAGTCTTGTCCATTGCAATCGATCTCCTTTTTCATAATTTAGTCGGTTGGTGGATGGATATGAGTTTCCTATCCGCGGGGGCGGCTTACGCCGCCCCTTATGGGACTTCATCGCTTTCTGCTGTCACGCTTCCTCTGCCTCGCGGTCGGGTCGCCTTCCCTCCGTCTCGGGCTGATCTGCGGGCCGCCCCGCGGCCCTCCGCTCGCCCTCGCTCCGGTCCAGGCTCCCCTGCTCGGCGCCTCAGCGCTTCTTACTGGATATTGTTGTTGGTCTTGCCGGCGCGGAACTGGGACACGTCGTCGGTCTTGTTCTCCTCCTTGTACAGGCCGGGCACGGCGGCGTACAGGGCGGCGCAGGTCACCAGATCCTGCTTCCAGGTGATCTCGTTGGGGGCGTGAGCCTGGCTCTCAGCGCCGGGGCCGAAGCCCACGCAGGGAATGCCGTAGCGGCCCTGGATGGCAACGCCGTTGGTGGAGAAGGTCCACTTGTCGGTCAGAGGACGGTTGCGCAGGTGCATGGCACCGTCGGGCCCGATGCGCTTGTCGCCGAACAGAGCGTGGTGGGCGTCCACCAGAGCCTGAACGTGAGCGGCGTTCTCCTTGTTGATCCAGGTGGGGAAGTAAGCCTCGGTCTCGTACACCTCGCCGGTCCAGGAGGGACGGTCGTACATGTACATGGAAACCTTCACGTCGTCGCCGTACTTCTTCACATTGGGCAGGTTGCGGATCTCCTCCAGGCAGGAATCCCAGGTCTCGCCGGCAGTCATGCGGCGGTCGATGGAGATGGAGCAGGAGTCAGCCACAGCGCAGCGGCTGGGAGAGGTGTAGAAGATCTGGGAAGTGGTGCAGGTGCCGCGGCCCAGGAAGCGGGCATCCTCGTAGTGATCGGGGTTGTACTTGGGGTTGAGCATCTTCACGAGGCCCTTGATCTCGGTGGAGTCGGCGTCGTCGTTCTCGTTGAGGGCGCGCACGTCCTGGAGAATGTCGGCCATCTTGTAGATGGCGTTGTCGCCGCGCTCGGGAGCGGAGCCGTGGCAGGAAACGCCCTTCACGTCCACGCGGATCTCCATACGGCCGCGGTGACCACGGTAGATGCCGCCGTCGGTGGGCTCGGTGGAGATGACGAACTCGACCTGCTCCTTCTTCACGCCGATGGCGGGGAAGAACTTGTTGACGATGTACTGCCAGCACATACCGTCGCAGTCCTCTTCCTGCACGGAGCCGACCACCATGATCTTGTAGCCGGCGGGGATCAGGCCCAGATCCTTCATGATCTTGGCGCCGTACACGGCGGAAGCCATGCCGCCCTCCTGGTCGGAACCGCCGCGGCCGTAGATGACCTCGTCGTCCTCATAGCCCTCGTAGGGGTCGTGGGTCCAGTTGTTGATGTTGCCGATGCCCACGGTGTCGATGTGGGAGTCGATGGCGATGATCTTGTCGCCCTCGCCCATCCAGCCGATGACGTTGCCCAGGCCGTCGAACTCGGCCTTGTCAAAGCCCAGCTTCTCCATCTCAGCCTTGATGCACTCGCAAACGCCCTTCTCCTCGCAGCTCTCGCTGGGGATGCGGATCATGTCCCGCAGGAAGCGGGTCATGTCGGCCTTATAACCTTCGGCAGCAGCTTTG
The DNA here is from genome assembly GCA_022785125.1 of Clostridiales bacterium. Taxonomy (GTDB): domain Bacteria; phylum Bacillota; class Clostridia; order Oscillospirales; family Oscillospiraceae; genus Flavonifractor; species Flavonifractor porci. Next base: position 52,331 of record JALFRA010000017.1, on the reverse strand, counting down.
ATCTTCTCAAAATCCATGGTAATGACCTCCATTTTCAATTTATTTCACAGTTTCATCGGGACATTTCCCGGTCAGCACAAACTCAGTAAGGCTTCTGGGGGGTGTCGATGGTGGGATACTCGCCGTCCCAGATCACCCGACGGAACTTCAGGGGATCGGTGTTGCCCTCGGTGGAGAACATGAGCACCTGGCTGAAGCGGTTGAGCTCCAGAGCGTCACGCAGCTCCTTGTAGGTGTCGTCGCACATGATGGCGTCCAGCACGCCCATGCCCACAGCGCCGGACTCGCCGGAGATCACGGTGGGATCGCCCTTCACAGGCACGCCCAGCATACGCATACCCTTGGCGCTGGCCCAGTCGGGGCAGGAAATGAAGGCGGAAACATGGTTGCGGAGGATATCCCAGGAGATGGTATTGGGCTCGCCGCAGGCCAAACCGGCCATAATGGTCTGGAGGTCGCCGGTGACGATGCGGGGCTTGCCGTCGTTGGCCAGAGCACCCTGATAGAGGCAGTCGGCAGCGCGGGCCTCCATCACCACGAACTTGGGAGGATCATTGGGGAACAGGTTGGTGAAATAACCCACCACAGCACCGGCCAGAGAGCCCACGCCGGCCTGCACGAACACATGAGTGGGGCGGTTCACGCCGCACTGACGGAGCTGATCGGCGGCCTCGTTGGCCATGGTGCCGTAGCCCTGCATGATCCAGGAGGGGATCTCCTCGTAGCCGTCCCAGGCGGTATCCTGCACGATAACACCGTGCTCGGTCTGCTCAGCCTCAGCAGCGGCCATACGCACACAGTCGTCGTAGTTGACTTCCTCGATGGTAACCTTGGCGCCCTCCTTGGCAATGTTGTCAAAGCGGGACTTGGCGCTGCCCTTGGGCATATGTACCACAGCCTTCTGGCCCAGCTTGTTGGCAGCCCAGGCCACGCCGCGGCCATGGTTGCCGTCGGTGGCGGTGAAGAAGGTGGCCTGACCGAAGTCCTTGCGGAAGGCCTCGCTGGTCAGGTAGTCGTAGGTCATCTCGGACACGTCCCGGTTCATCTCGCTGGCAATGTACTTGGCCATGGCGAAGGAGCCGCCCAGCACCTTAAAGGCGTTGAGGCCGAAACGGTAGGACTCGTCCTTTACATACACGCCGCCCAGGCCCAGGTACTTGGCCATACCCTCCAGCTGAGCCAGGGGGGTGATGGAGTACTGGGGGAAGGAACTGTGGAAGAAGCGGGCCTTGGCTACGTTGGACAAGGACATGACGTCCAGCTGCTTGTCGTCGCTCTTCGGCATTTTATTGAGGACCCATTTGAGCTGGTCTTTCATCGAACATTCGCCTCCAAAATTTCTTTGCGCACTGGCAAACTTTCTTTTGTTTTATGAATCCATCATACCACTTGTTTTCCAGTTGTCAAGAGGAAATCAGAAAAAATTATTGAGAAGCTAAAAATTTTTTTGGTAGCACTTTAACCCCCCTTATTTCAGTAGGTTTTTCCACTCCTTCCACTGCCCAGCTAAAGCAAAAAAGGGGCCTCAGCGCGGCGGCTTTCACCGCTGATCTGAGGCCCCCTGGAAGGTCATTGGGCGGCCTCCGTGACTGGGTAACTGGGTATGATCGCTGCTTACTTTTTGTAGAAGGTGTTTTGCATGGGAAGGCTGGTACGCAGGATGTGATCCTTGGCGTAGTAGGCGCCCTGGGCGGCGGGGGCGGTGGGGATGGTGGCGATCTCACCGATGCCCTTGGCGCCGTAGGCGAAGGGCAGAAGCTCCTCCTTCTCCACATAGATGGCGTGGATATCGGGGATCTGGTTGGACCGCATCAGACCCAGGGTACCGTATTTGGCCTGGGGCACGCAGTCCTTCAGGGGGAAGTCCTCGGTGAGGGCGTAGCCCAGACCCATGAGCACGCCGCCTTCGATCTGGCCCTGAATGGAGGTGGGGTTGACCACCTTGCCGGAATCGTGGGCCGCGTAGACCTCCTTGACCTTGCCGTCATCATCCAGGATGACCACGTGGGTGGCAAAGCCATAGGCCACATGGCTCTTGGGGTTGGGCTTGTCGGAGCCCAGCTTGTCGGTAGGATCGAAGAACTCGGCAAAGTACTCCTTCCCTTCCAGCTTGCTCAAATCGCCATTTACCTCGTCCATATCCTTTTTCAGGTCGGCGGCGGCCATCCGTACAGCTTCGCCGGTGATGAGGGTCTGGCGGGAGCCGGAGGTCGTGCCGGAGTCGGGGGCCACCTCGGAGTTGGCGCCCATATTCCGCAGCAGCAGCCGGGGCAGACCGGTGGTCTGGGAGAGGACCTGGAGGAACACGGTGGCGCAGCCCTGACCGATGTCGGAGGCGGCAGCGTAAAGCTCCACCATGCCGTCCCGCACCGCCAGCTTGCAGCGGCCCTTATCGGGCAGGCCCACGCCCACGCCGGCGTTCTTCATGGCGCAGGCGATGCCCGCGTGATCCATATTGGCCTCGTACACGTCCTTCACCGCCAGCAGGGTCTCCTTCAGAGCGGTGGAGCAGTCGGCGATCTGACCGTTGGGCAGCACCTTGCCCGGCTCGATGGCATTGCGGTAGCGGATCTCCCAGGGAGAGATGCCCACCTTCTCGGCCAGCAGGTTGATGTTGGACTCCAGGGCGAACTCGCTCTGGCACACGCCGAAGCCGCGGAAGGCGCCGGCGGGAGGATTGTTGGTGTAGTAGCCGAAGCCGCGGATATCGGTGTTCTGGTAGCAGTAGGGGCCCACGGAGTGGGTACAGGCACGCTCCAGCACGGGGCCGCACAGGGAGGCGTAGGCGCCGGTATCAAAGTAGATCTCACAGTCCAGGCCGGTGAAGATTCCGTTCTCGTCGCAGCCCAGGGTGAAGGTACCCTCCATGTAGTGGCGCTTGGGGTGGAAGTTGATGGACTCCTGACGGGTGAGCTTGGCCTTCACAGGCCGGTTCACCTTCAGGGTGGCCAGCACAGCCAGGTGCTGCACGGACACGTCCTCCTTGCCGCCGAAGCCGCCGCCCACGTACTTGTTCTCCACCACGATGCGCTCAGGCTCCCAGCCCAGCATGATGGAGATCTCTTTGCGGGTGTCGTACACGCCCTGGTCGGAGGTGTACACCTTCACGCCGTCCTTGTACGGGAAGGCCACAGCGCACTCGGGCTCCAGGAAGGCGTGCTCGGTGAAGGGGGTCTTGTAGCTCTGGGTCACCACATACTTGGAGTTGGCCAGGGCGGTCTTGGCGTCGCCCCGGGTCACATGGCGCTGCTGGCACAGATTGCCCTTGGAGTGGACCAGAGGCGCGTTTTCGGCCATGGCCTCCTGAATGGAGCGCACCGGCTCCAGAGGCTCATAGTCTACCTTGATCAGCTTCTTGGCCTCTTTCAGCACGTCCTCCGTCTCTGCCACCACCAGGCAGATGGCGTCGCCCACGCAGCGGGTGATGTCGCCCTTGGCGATCATCACGTCCCAGTCCTGCTGCAGGTGTCCCACCTTGTTGTTGGGCACATCCTCAGCGGTGAGGACGGCCAGCACGCCGGGCAGCGCCAGAGCGGCGGAGGCGTCGATATCCAGCACACGGGCTCTGGGATACTGGGAACGGACAGCGGAGGCATGGACCATGCCCTCCATCTCAATGTCGTCACAGTAGGCGCCGGTCCCCAGGACCTTCTCCCGCACATCGCTGCGGAAGGCCCGGTCGCCTACGCCATAGATATCCCCCTTCTCCAGCTCAGGATCGATCTTCTCCTCTCCCCGAAGGATGGCGGCTGCCAGGGAAATACCCTCAATGATCTTTTTGTAGCCGGTACAACGACAGATGTTGCCCCGGATGGCCTTTTTGATATCCTCCTCAGAGGGGGTGGGGTTCTGGTCGATGAGGGCCTTGCCAGCCATCACCATGCCGGGGATGCAGAAGCCACACTGGACCGCTCCCACCTTACCGAAGGCATATACAAAAGCCTCCTGCTCGTCATGGGACAGGCCCTCCACGGTGAGGATGGTCTTACCCACCGCTTTTTTGGTGGAGAGCACACAGGACTTCACCGCCTTGCCATCCACTACGATGGTGCAGGTGCCGCAGGCGCCTTCGCTGCATCCGTCCTTGACGGAATAGAGGTGCAGATCTTCACGAAGATAGCGCAGCAGAGGCTTTTCCTGCTCGGTGGTACAGGTTTCGCCGTTTACGACAAAGGTATAGCACTCGCTCATCTTGGGTTCCTCATTTCCATATAGATTGGCTTATCCATGCGCGGAAAGCCTCAGCCTTTCCGGCTGAGGCTCCGCGCACGGCTGGTTACGGCAGCAGATAGTTATAATTGTCGTACACTGCGCAGATCAGTTTGCGCAGAGGATCGTACAGGCCGCAGCCGGCATCGGCCACATCGTACTCCTTGACCTCGCCGCCCAGGCGGACCCTGGTCTTGGTGCCCTCCAGCTTCAGGAAGCCCTCGTTCTCGCTGTTGACGAAGTCCTCCTCGCTCCAGAACAGGGTGAACTTATCCTTGTAGGGACGGCTGTCGTAGGGACAGAAGGTGCCGCAGTTGCCGCACTCGTTGCACATACCGTCCACGTGGATGATCTGGCGCATCCGCATACCGGGCACGGCAATGGCCACGTTGGCACGGTTGGGGCACACCTCGGTGCAGGTCTCGCACACGGTGGCGCAGCCCAGGCAGCGGATCTCATCGCAGCTGCTGCAGTCGGTGCAGACGTCGCCCCGCTTGGCCAGAGGCTTCTGGTAGTCGGCGTTGACGTTCTTCTCCACATAGGTATCCACGTCGAAGTCCTGAATGGCGCGGGCAGCCTTGGTAGCGCCGGCAATGGCCTCCACCACGGTGCCGGGGCCCTTCTGGCCGTCGCCGATAACGTAGACGTTCTTCACGGAGGACTCCAGAGTGTCGGCATTCACCACAGCCTTGCCGCGGTTATCCACTTCCAGACCGTTGGCGGTGTACAGCTCGGTGTCCACCTTCTCGCCCACGGCGGTGATGACGATGTCGGCGGGGACCTCAACCACCTTGCCGGTGTCCACGGGGGAACGGCGGCCGGAGGCGTCGGGAGCACCCAGCTCCATCTGGTGGCAGGTGAGCACGCCGTTCCGTACACCCACAGGAGCCAGCAGCTCGCAGAACTCCACGCCGTCCTCCAGAGCCAGCTCCAGCTCCTCCTGATCGGCGGGCATATAGCGCTTGGTGCGGCGGTAGACCAGGGAGACCTTCTCCACGCCGGGGATGCGCTTGGCGGCCCGGGCGGCGTCCATGGCGGTGTTGCCGCCGCCGATGACCACCACGTTCTTGCCCAGATCCAGGCTCTCGGGGGCCTTCTTGGCCTTCTCCAGGAACTCGATGACGTTCATTTCCTCGCCGTACTCCATGCCGGCGCTGCCCTTGTGCCAGGCACCGGTGGCCAGGATGACGTGGGTGTAGCCCTTACCGAAGAGGTCCTGCACGCTCTTGACCTCGCAATTCAGCTCCACCTTCACGCCCATGGCGTTCATCAGCTTGACGTCGTTGTCGATGGCCTCGTCGCTGATGCGGAAGGCGGGGATCACATGGCGGACGATGCCGCCCAGGGAGTCCTTACGCTCAAAGACGGTCACGTCCACACCGGAGCGGCCCAGGAAGTAGGCGGCGGACATACCGGCGGGGCCGCCGCCGATGACGGCAACCTTCTTGCCGGCCACAGGAGCAGCACTCTTCAGCTTGGGCAGCAGGGACTCAAAGCCGCCCTCGGCAGCCTTCAGCTTCTGGGTACGGATGTACACGCTCTCGTCATAGGCATTGCGCATACACTTGTCCTGGCAGCGGTGGGAGCAGATGGTGCCGGTGATGAAGGGCAGGGCGTTGCGGTGGGTGATGATCTGGAGGGCCTCCTCGTACTTGCCCTCGTTGACCTTCATCAGGTAAGCGGGGATGTCCTGCTCGATGGGGCAGCCATTGCGGCAGGGAGCCTCGAAGCAGTCGATGAGAGGCACCTTCTTATCCATCTTGCGGCTGGGGATGGGCTTCATGGGCTTCTGGTAGTGAACGTCGGTAACGAACTCCTTCACCAGAGCGTCGGCCTTGGCCACGTCCACGCCGGTCCAGGGCTCATAGCTGATGTCCATCAGCTCCTTGCCGATCTGGCTGAAACGCTGATAGCCGCCGGGCTTGAGGACGGTGGTAGCCATGGTAATGGGCCAGATACCTGCCTCAAACAGCTTCTTGATGGAGTGGATATCGGCGCCGCCGGAGTAGGAGATACGCAGCTTGCCCTTGAACTCCTTGGACAGCATCCCGGCCAGGGACAGGGACAGGGGGTACAGGGAGCGGCCGGACATATACATCTCCTCGCTGGGCAGCTCGCCGGCCTTCACGTCCACAGGGAAGGTGTTGGTGATCTTCACGCCGAACTCCAGGCCCCGCTCGCCGGTGAGCTTCATCAGGCGGTGGAACATGGGGATGGCGTCCTCCCACTGCAGGTCCTCCAGGAAGTGGTGGTCGTCAAAGGCGATGTAGTCAAAGCCCAGGCCGTCCAGGGTCTTGCGGGCAAACTCGTAACCCAGCAGGGTGGGGTTGCACTTAATATAGGTGTTCAGGTTCTTCTCGGTAATGAGGTAGGTGGCAATGCGCTCGATCTCATCGGGAGGACAGCCGTGGAGGGTGGACTCGGTGATGGAGTCGGACACCTTGGGGGAGATGGCGCGTACATAGGCCTCATCCACGTTCTGGAACTTGTCCAGGTTGGCCAAAGCCCAGTCCATGCACTCCTGCCACACCTCAGAACCGGAGGCGTCCATCATGCCGTTGATATACTTGTCCACCTTCTCGCTCTTGATGCCGGCCAGGTCATAACCCACGCTCATGTTGAACACAAAGCCATTGGGATCGCCCAGCTCCAGCTCACGGGCCAGCAGCTTGCAGGCGAACCAGGCCTTGACGTACTCGGCAAAAGCCTGGGGCACGTACAGCTCGGTGGACCACTCGCAGTTGTAGCACTCGTCGGCGGCGGTGATGCAGGGCTTGTTGACGCACTTGCTCAGCTCGTCTCCGTCCATGACCTGAACGGTCTTGACCTCAAAGAAGCGGCTGCCGGCGGCGTAGGCGGCGATGATGTTCTGGGCCAGCTGGGTGTGGGGGCCGGCGGCGGGGCCGTAGGGAGACTCAATCTTCTCCTCAAAGATGGGCAGGGCCTTGCCGTTTTCATGCTTGACCAGCTTGGACACGCCGAAGATGGAACCCTGGCTCTTATACTCGCTGAGGATCCAGTTCATCAGGTGGGCAAAGGGCATGGGACGCATAATATCGCTCATAATCAAAACCTCCAGTTATCATTATAACTCGGAATTACATTTCGTTTTCGCTTTTTGGGGAATTTTGTAGGGCGCGGCATCCTTTCCACGCCGCTGTTCCCCTCATCCGTCACGGCTTACGCCGTGCCACCTTCCCCCCGGGGGAAGGCTTTTTAGTAAGTGCAGTGATTCAGCTCGCCCCACAGCTTCTTGGACTGCTCCATGCACCAGGCGTTGATCTTGTCCCCACCCGGCCCTGCCGGGCGGGGTCCCCGATCCCTTTTGTCTGCTCGGGGCGAATAAATCGCCCCGGCATCAAGGTTTTGCCTGCGGCAAAACGCTTGGTGCGGACAAGCTCAACCTGCATTGTCCTCAGTAAGTGCAGTGATTCAGCTCGCCCCACAGCTTCTTGGACTGCTCCATGCACCAGGCGTTGATCTTGTCCTCGTCAATGCCCACGAACTCGCGGTCCTTGTACAGCACCTTGCCGTTGATGATGGTGGTGCGGCAGTTCTTGCCCATCATGCCGAACAGCATGTGGCCGTCGATGTTGGCATCGGAGAAGGGAGTGAAGGGCTTGTAGTCCATCACGATCACGTCGGCAGCAGCGCCGGGCTTCAGCACGCCCAGAGGCTTCTTGAAGTAACGGGAGCAGACCTTGGCGTTGTTCTGGAAGAGCATCCCGGTGGCCTCGCACCAGCCCACGTTGGGCTGAGCCACATTATGACGCTGCATGGGCAGCAGGACCTTCAGGCTCTCCAGCATATCGTGGGTATAGGCATCGGTGCCCAGGCCGATCAGGATGCCCCGGTTGTACAGCTGCAGCACGGGGGAGCAGCCCACGGCGTTGCCCATGTTGGACTCGGGGTTGTGGCAGACCATGGTGTTGGTCTCCTTGATGATGTCCATCTCGGCGGGAGAAACGTGGATGCAGTGGCCCAGCATGGTCTTTTCGCCCAGAATGCCGTTGTACAGCAGGCGGTTGATGGGCCGGCAGCCGTAGTTCTGCAGGGAGTCGTACACGTCGTTCATGCCCTCGGCCACGTGGATGTGGAAGCCGGTCATGCCGTCGTTGGCCTTGACCATCTTCTCAAAGGTCTTGTCGGAGATGGTAAACAGGGCGTGGCCGCCGAACATGGCGCGGATCATGTCGTCGTCCTGCTCCTTACACCACTTGGCAAAATCGGCGTTCTCCTGAATGGACTGATCGCACTTCTCCTGACCGTCACGCTCGGACACCTCGTAGCAGAGGTTGGCGCGCATACCCAGCTCCTTGCACACGTCCTTGATGGCAAAGAGGGAGCCGGGGATCTCACAGAAGGAGGCGTGATGATCGAAGATGGTGGTCACGCCATCCCGGATGCAGTCCAGCACGGTGGCGTAGGCGCAGGCCCGGGTACCGTCCAGGGTCAGGTGGCGGTCAATGTACCACCACTGGCCGTCCAGCACCTCAAAGAAGTTGGTGGGGTTAAAGCCGTTGATGGCCAAACCACGGGCCAGACCGGAATAGATGTGAGTATGGACATTGATGAGGCCGGGCATGATGACGCCGCCCTTTGCGTCCACAAACTCAGCGTCGGGATACTTGGCCTTCATGTCGGCCAGGGAACCGACTTCCTTGACTACCTCGCCGTCCAGGACGACGGCGCCGTCTTCCAGATAGGGGAGCTCTTCGCTCCGGGTGATAAGTCTGCCATTACCGATCAGCAGCATAGTAAGTTCCTCCTTTTGATTTCATTCTTTTCTCCGTAAAAAAATTGCCCATTCCCGGTGGAATGGACAGTACAATTCGTCAGTTTCTGGGTTGCGTCCGCAACCCAGCCGAATTCCATGTCCATCCAGCCCGTGCGCGAAAGCACTCCGTTGCAGCTACAACTTTTTATATGGAAATTTGTGCATCTTGCATAGTTTCGCTCTCTCGTTGTTTCTATGTTACCACATTTCGCACGGATATGCAACACTTTTGTTAGAAAAACAAAAAAATTTTTAGGTCTGCAAAATGAGTTGAATCTGCGCCAAAATGTGGTACAATAGTAGAGATACATTTTACCGTCTGCCGCCGGATCGGTGACTTTTGGCACCCATTCCTCCGGTGGTGCCCATCACTCCGCGCAGACTCTGAAAGGAGGGAATCTACGTGCCAGAAGCATCTACCCTGCAATTTCTCTTCAAACTGGCCAAAGGAATTGCCAGTCAGTTTGGTCCCAACTGCGAAGTGGTGGTCCATGACCTGGCCACCAATGATCCGGAAAGCTCCATCGTCGCCATTGAAAACGGGCAGGTCACGGGACGAAAGGTGGGAGACGGACCGTCTCACGTGGTCCTGGAGGCCCTGCGGGGCAATCAGGACCAGCTGCAGGATCATCTGAGCTACCTGACCCGCACCAAGGACGGCAAGATCCTCAAGTCCACTACTATTTATATCCGGGACGACGACGGGACGCCCATCGGGATCTTTGGTATCAACTATGATATCACCCTGATGCTGGCCATGGAGACTGCCATCAAGCAGTTCACCGCCACCGAAAAGGACGAGAAGGAACCAGAAGCTATCTCCCGCAACGTATCCGATCTGCTGGACGAGCTGATGGAGCAGAGCGTGAAGATCGTGGGCAAGCCCGTGGCCCTGATGAACAAGGAGGACAAGGTCAAGGCGGTGCAGTTCCTCAACGACACCGGCGCCTTCCTCATTACCAAAAGCGGCGACAAGGTATGCAAGTTTTTCGGTATTTCCAAGTATACGCTGTACAGCTACATTGATGAAGCCAAAGAGTAACTTCCCAACAGGAGCGGACCGCGTGAAACACGGCCCGCTCTTTCCATAATATCCGGATAAGTGAGGACCCGGCTCCCGTTGGGAGCCGGGTCTCTCATTTTTCTTATTTGCTCTTGTTTTCCTTGGGGAGAGTCAGGTTAAGGATGATGGCCACGATGGTGGCAACCACCACAGAAGAAGAACCGAACACGGTGTTGACCCACTCAGGGAAACCCTCGCCGGCCAGGCAGCCGGACACCTGGGTGATACCAACGCCGAGGGCCACAGACAGACCAACCACGGAGCTCTTACGGGGAGTAAAGCCGCCCTCGGTAATCATCCGGATGCCTGTCATGGTGATGGTGGCAAACACGGAGATGGTGGCGCCGCCGATGACGCACTGGGGGATGGTAGTAAGCAGGGAGGCAAACTTGGGCATCAGGCCAGCTACCAGGAGGATACCGGCGGCCAAGGTAAAGACAGCCCGGTTGATAACCTTGTTAACGGTGACGATACCCACGTTCTGGCTGTAAGAGGCGGTGGGCAGACCGCCGAAGAAGGCACCCACGATGCTCATGATGCCCTGGCCGATAATGCCGCCGGACAACTCACGATCGGTAGGCATACGGTCCATGCCGCCCATGGTGGTGGAGGACAGGTCGCCGATGGTCTGCACCGCATTGACCACATACACGATGGCCAGGGAGACGCAGGCAGAGGGAACAAATTTGATCTCAAAGGGCATGACCTCAGGCAGCGCAAACCACTGGGAGGTGCCTACGCTGGCAAAATCCACCATACCGACAAAGTAGGCTACAATATAGCCCACGATCATGCCAATGAGGATGGCGCCCAGTTTGAAGATACCCTTGGTGAAGTTGGACAGGATGACTACCACCACCAGCGTGATGAGGGCCACCCCCCAACTCTTCACATTACCGAACCAGGGGCTGCCAACGCCACCGGCCATATACTTGACGGCGGTGGGATAGAGGGACAGGCCGATGGTAAAGATAACGGTACCGGTGACCAGAGGCGGGAACAAAGGACGGATCCACTTAACAAACACGCCGAAAACAATGGCTACGATACCGCCGATGATCTCAGCGCCCAGGATCGTTGCGATGTCAAACTGCGCGCCGATCGCCTGCAGAGTGGGGATGTACGCAAAACTGATACCCATGATAACGGGCAGACCGGAGCCGATGCGCCGGAAAATAGGGAAAAGCTGGAGCAGCGTGGCAAGGGCGGTCAGGATCAGAGAGACCTGAATCATCAGGGTCTTCTCCGCCTCGCTCAGGCCACAGGTGTTGGCAACCAGAATAGCAGGCGTAATGATACCCACTACCGCAGCCACCACATGCTGGAGACCCAGAGGGATCAGCTGACCCGGCTGGGGGATACCGTTCCATTGAAATACGGTATCAGAGTTCTTTGTTTTTGGTGTACCCATTCCAATCACCTCACAAAAATTTTTTTGCCCAAATAGTTTTTTTACTCATCCAAACTATACCTTATTTAAACTTGAGATGCAAGTGGAAATTGAAGTACAGGGCCCAAAATTCACTCTCTGTTTTTGTGCAATTTGGAAAATTTTTTCCGGAACAAAAGAACAAAAAACAAAATTTTAGTATCCATATTAAACCAATAAGTTTTACTATCTCTAACTTTCTTTCCCTGATTTGCACACTGTCTTTCCGGGGTGGACTTTCCAAAACAGATATGCTAGAATGGCTCTGCCGCGCTTTCGCGGGATTTTGAGAGTTTCTATTGGAAAGGATCGATGGATATGGATACCACCCTCAGCACTCTGAGCAATCTGGCCATCTATATCGCTCTGGTCATTGTGGGCGCGCTGATTGGCTCCCGACCCGGCGTTCGCAGCCGCCCTCTGGTGTGGGTGGGCAAACTACAGTTTGTGGCTCTGATGATTCTGATCGTCACCCTTGGCATCAATCTGGGCGCCAACGATGAGGTCATCGCCTCCCTGGGACAGATCGGCCTGGCGGCTCTGCTCATCACGGTACTGGCCATGTTGGGCTCCATTCTCTTCCTCACCCTGCTCCGCCGGTTTGTCCTGAAGTTGGACCATGTGGGCCTGCCCCGAGGCAGCAGCCAGACCAGTGAAGATACCACACACTCCGCCGGCAAGGCAGACAACTCCCTGACAAAGTGGATCGTTGTCGCGGTGGTGCTGGGAATGCTGGCGGGCCGTTTTATCCTCCCCCCTGTAGTCACCGCCCACTGCGGCACCGTCATCAACTTTGGCCTCTACCTGCTTTTGTTTATGGTAGGTATGGATATGGGCAAGCAGGGCACCTTTGTCAGCGATATTAAAACCGCCGGCTTCCAGGTGCTGCTGGTGCCTGTGGCTGTATGCCTGGGCACCCTGGTCTTTGCCGCTCTGGCGGGCATTTTCCTGCCCATGGGAATCAAGGATTCCATTGCCGCCTCCGCCGGTATGGGCTGGTACTCCCTGGCCCCCACCCTGCTGGCTCCCTATTCCCTGTCGGTATCGGCAGTGGCCTTTCTGTCCAACGTGATGCGGGAGATCTTCTCCATTTTGGCCATTCCTTTTGTGGCCCGCTATGTGGGCTATGTGGAGTGTGCCGCCCTCCCTGGCGCCGCCGCCATGGACACTGTGCTGCCGGTGGTGGTGGGCGCTACCCATGAGCGCATCACCATCTATTCTTTCACCTCCGGCGTGGTACTCTCCCTGACAGTACCCATTCTGGTACCCGCTATCATTGCTCTGCCTGTTTAAGGAGGCGCTAACACATGGAGATTGAACGCCGCTGGCTGGTGGAAAACTGGCCCGACCTGTCCCCCACCGCCACATTCCATATGGAGCAAGGCTATTTTTCCATCCATCCGGCCATCCGTATCCGGGAGGAGGCCCTTCATGGGGGCGCAACCGCCTATGTGCTCTGCTTCAAAGGAGGCGCCGGGCTGGTGCGGGAGGAGATCGAGGTGGCGGTAGATCAGGAACGCTACCAGCGTCTGAAGGCCATGCTGGGCAAGCCCATGATCTGGAAGGAGCAGCGCCGTTATCCCCTCCCCAGCGGCCTCACCCTGGAGGTCAACTCGGTGGATCCCAGCCTGGAGACCGGCTTCTTCTATGCCGAAGTGGAGTTTCCCGATGAGGCCTCCGCCCTGGCCTGGACGCCGCCCGAGGATCTGAAAGCCTATCTCACCCAAGAGGTCACCGGACAGCTCAGCGAGAGCATGGCGGCCTACTGGGAACGAACCCGAGGATAACAGCAAATGAACTGTCCCTGTTTGTGCGGACAATACAAAAAAGAACCCCTGGCAGGAAATCTTGTCATTCAGGCGGAGAGGCGTTGCACGAGCAGCGCCTCTCCTGTTTTTCAGCGGATGCGCTTTGAGTCATAAAAGCGGATGTATCAGTCTACGATCTCGCTGGTTTCCGAGAATGCCGCGGACTTGTATCGGTAACTCCACGCTGTTCTGAGAATGGAGAAGCATTTTTCCTCCATGACATTTTCACGCGGAAAAGGGACTTTCCCCCGACAAGCCCAAGCGCTTGAGCGCATTTAATACCTTTATCGACAGCGAGAACTTTGACTGGGCATTTGAGCAGTATAGATGTATAACGGATGCGAATTTTCAAACTCCGGGTATGCTCTACTAAAAGATGACCACCGGAATCCCATGGCCGAGTACAAGTTATGGCCTGAACCGAAAGAAGGCAGATGCGCATGGAGCATACCAGAGTTGAACAGCGCCTTTGTCGCATAGCTACCAGAATATCTGCCAAATCCAAATCTGCGAAATAGTGTAATATAAGGATAGCAAAACAGGCCTGAAATCCTAGGATTTCAGGCCTGTTTCTGGAACATCACAACAGTATAGATGCCGGCAGGATATGGGGCCCCACACAGTGGGGCGGCGCTTTTGCGCCGTAAGAGCGTTTTTGCCGGAGGCGAAAACCTCGGCGCAGGGACAATTCATTTGCCTCGAGCATTTTGATTTCTCACGGTATCCATAAAAATAGCCACACCGAAAGGTGTGGCTATTTTTATGTAACATCAAAACGCTGTAGATGTCATGTTATCTCCGCAAAACTCAAATTATTTATTCTTGTTTTGATGAGTCAACTTCCGATTCGGAGATACCCCCTTCAATCAAATCGGTTATCACTTGATTGAGTTGGGCAGCATTCTTTTCCGTAATAACAGGGACACCTGTTTGCAACTCAATAGCCTTTCGGGCATCTCCAGCGACTTTACCGCCTGCACGAGCCACTTCGATATTATCAGAAAAAGATTCCGGTGCTTTCTGCTTGGAAATTTCTGTGGTCGTAGCCTCGGCCAGCATATTCAGAACCAATTCCAGTGTAGTCATATTGTCCCGCAGGTTTTCCTTTTTCAGCCCCTTGAGATTCTTATACTGTCTGGTGGACATCCCGGACCATGCTCGGGATATCTCATCTGTAAGAATGGCATACTCAATGCCCTTTTGAACACCACGGGCATCCCATTCATCGGTCAGCTCTTTGCGAACCTGGATCGCCTGCAGTCGCTGATTGATCCATTCACGGGTATAGCCTTTCTTCAGATAGGTTTCCAGCGCCCGTTCAATGGTCAGTTCCGGATCTATCGTTTCTTCGATTCGCTCCCGACCAACCTGTGCCAACCATAGCTTAAACGGCTCAGCTTTGGGAGATGGTATGGACTGGATGATACGCAGAAGCTGTTCCGTATCTGCCACATCAGTATTATACCGTTTTCCATCCTTTGGGGACCTCAATTTCAGTTGCTGACAATTTGTCAGCAACTGATCTGCACCTTCGTCTTTAAGGCGTTGTTTCAGCTTTGCCCAGTAGTTGCTTGCGCCACGCTGATCCGGCTGATCGGTCAAAACTGCAACGACATCAACAACAGAAAAGTACCATTCCTCTTTATCCTCGTCCCAGGCTGTGCGGATGCGCTTATCTTCAAAAAGCTGAATCTTATCCTCTTGCCCCATTCATATCACACCTCTTTTCTTCAGCAAATCATCAAGCAGTCCCTGACAGCCTTCCATAACATCCTGCCAGGTCGCATCGAAGTCGCCGGTGTACCACGGGTCGGCTACCTCTCCGGGTCGGCTTGTAAAATCCATCAGAAGGTGCATTTTGTCGGCAAAGTCGCCACCACAGATCTGGTACATACTCCGGATATTGGCGCGATCCATGCCGATCAGCAGGTCGTACTTGTCGTAGTCGCTGTTCTGGAGCTGCCATGCTGTTTTGCCGGAACAGTCGATTCCATGCTCGACCAATTTCCGGCGGGCAGGTGGGTAAACAGGATTTCCGATTTCCTCGGTGCTGGTAGCTGCTGATTCGATCTGGAACTCCTGTGCCAGACCAGCTTTCTTCACCATATCTTTCATCACAAACTCGGCCATCGGGCTTCTGCAAATATTGCCGTGACAGAGAAAAAGTATCTTGATCATTTTCGGAACTCTCCAATTGATTTTCTTCATGATCAGTATAACATGGAACCTCAAATTCGTCGAGCGTGAGTTCCTGATGAGCACATTCCTGGATAGCGTTCTGAAGTGCGGATTTTGACCATCCGTACTGTTTTGCGGCCAGCAGATACCAGCGTCGCTCCTCCATGTTCAGGTCCGCCTCCAGAATCACAACATTTTGTGTCCAGGAGATCTCTGCGGCGAGTTTCAAAAGTTCTTCGTTTTCACCATACATCCGATAAAAATCACGCATCCTCCGCAGATTGCGCGGGGAGAAACCAGGGACATTCGGATACTGTTCAGACAGGTATTTGGCAGCAGCAACCGCAGCACCCTTTTCAGAACGACCACATACAATTCGGCCTAATTCGCAGTATAGTTGCACTTGAGAAAAGTCAGCAGTTACTGCTGCATCCAAATCCGCAAACATGGCAGAATAGTCGATGTTTTTGCGAGTGTTCATGGTTTCTCCTTCCTGATAAATTATGCTTAACCGAAAACAGGCCAAAGAGAAACGCAGGATATTCCCGCACTTCTCTTTGGCCTGTTTACACCACCCGGATCATCTGTTCCCAGAGAAGAACAAATCGGTCATCCAAGATTTTGTTGTCATGATAGTGTCCGAACAGCCAGTAATGAAACCGTGTTCTTTCTTTGACTTCCTCCAGATAATCTGTCAGGGGATCATGGGCATATCCTCCTGCGCCCAGTTGGTCTACAATACTGCTGGGAGCACAGTGGGTGATGATATAGTCCACTTCATGCCGGACACGCTCCAAATTGTTTCGGGCTTCTTCATATTCCAAATCACTCGGAAGCTCCTGTTTCCACCAGGAACGATGGTTTACACGGAAACTGGCCCCCATCCTGCGGAGTGTCCAGTATTGTTCTTCAAAATCTGGAGCGTAGGGATTCAGTACACCGTATTCCATATCGTGGCTCCTTGCTCCGCCCATAGTAAAGAATGTGTATCCCTGCAGTTCAAACACCTGTCCCCGCATCAAATGGATCACATGCGGGCGGATGCGCTGGACTTTCCCACCGTTCCATTCCTCGACAGGGTATTTCCCCAGCAGATCAAAGTTCTCGTGATTGCCGCTGACAAACAGCACGGTGAAGGGTAAGGATTCCAGCCAGTCCAGGTTCCGATTATCTTTTTTTCGCCCGTCCCACAGACCACCAAAGTCGCCGCAGATGATCATGTAATCCTCTTTGGTCATTTCAGCTTGCTCCGGGAAGTATTCGGGCTGAAACCGCTCGAAATTGCCATGGGTATCGCCGGTCGCATAAATCATATCGTTCACCTTCTTTTTCTCATTATATCATATCCTGCTCCACTTGAATGCCCCCGCGCAGGATCACCGTGATATGTTCCGCAGAAACGACCTTCACCGTATCCACCAGCTGTCGGATGAGGGTTTCATCCCATTCCTGGATCTCTGCAGATGCGCCCTCCATGACCGCGGCAGCTTCTTCGATCCGTCGAATTGCCTGCGTATTACTTTTTCGCTGTTCTTCTATGGCTTGCCGTTTTTCCTTCAGAACAGCGGCCTCGTCCATAATTTCCTTGAGCTGGACTGTATAGATGGATGGATTTTCTGCATGAGCGGCTTTTGCCACCAGAGTCCTTGTCAGGTCATTCAGCTCATCCAGCCGACTTTCTATATCTGACAGGCTCATGCTCTCGCCTGGAATCGGTGCCAGCACCTGTTCCATAGCTCCGGTGATTTTCCGGATGAGTGTGCTTTTCCGGCTCATTGCAGAGTTGATTGCTGCGAGAATCGACCGCTGAAGCTGATCTTCATCGACTGATGGCGAGTTGTGGCAATATTTTGTTCCATAGTCCAGTCGGCTGACGCAGCGCCATACAACCCGTTTTTTGCCCCGTTTGGACCATGTGCATCGGCGGTACAGTGTTCCACATTCTCCACATACAAGCCGCTCTGAGAGCGCATATTTGCTGGCATAGGAGGTCATTCCCGTGGGAGCATTCTTTTTTGAAGGACTTTTTCCTGCGTTGCGCCTTGCCATTTCTGCCTGTACCGCATCGAATGTCTTTCGGTCTACGATTCCATCATGATGGTTTTCCACCAGGTACATTGGGAGCTGACCTGTATTGCGGATTACCTTTCGGCTGATACAGTCACTGATGTAGGTCTTTTGGAGCAGGACATCACCGCAGTATTTTTCATTGGTCAGGATGCTGCGGATCGATGATATGGTCCACTCTGCACCTCCTGCCACATTGGGGATCTGCTCCGATTCCAGCCAGTCTTTGAGCATCCGCAGGCTGGCGCCGGTCAGGTACCGGTCATAAATCGACCGGACGACATCTGCCTGTTCCGGAATGATCTGGGGCATACCATCCTCGCCCTTCTCGTATGCATACAGGCGTTTGTACTGTATGATGGCTTTACCTTCCCGCATGGCCTGCCGCTTGCCCCAGCGGACATTGGCGCTGATGCTCTCACTTTCCGCCTGGGCGAAGGCGCCCAGCATGGTGATGAGGATCTCGCTGTCCGACTCCATGGTGTTGATGTTTTCCTTTTCGAAGATGACTGCGATACCCAATTCCCGGAGAGCCCGGATATAGTTCAGGCAGTCTACCGTATTTCTGGCAAAGCGGGAGATGGACTTGGTCAGGATGATATCGATTTTCTTACGCTTGCATTGGCGGATCATCTTCAGAAATTCAGGGCGCTTTCGGGCAGAAGTTCCTGTGATGCCCTCATCGGCAAAAATGCCTGCCATCGTCCAGTCCTTATTGCCCATGATTTTGTCGGTATAGTAGGTCTGCTGGGCTTCGTAGCTGGTGAGCTGTTCCTCGTCATCTGTAGATACCCGGCAGTAAGCGGCGACTCGCAGCTGCCGCTGGACAGCCTGCTGTGCTGTGCTTTCCACTTTCGCAGGGATCGTAATGACTCTGGGTGGATTGTCTCTCATTGTGGTTCACTCCTATGATTTGATTATTTTTCAGTCGTATGGCTATGGATTTATCACTGTATACACGGATTGCGGATACCGTGGTTTTCAGCAGTTTTGCGTCCAATTCACGCATGACCGGATGCTGGGCAAATATTCGCCGGAGCCGGATACTCTCATATTCATCTGCATCGATAGCACTATATTGTACAGAGGCAATGGAGTGGATAAGCTCTTGAGCTGCATCTTCGTCGATTGGCTGGCAGGATAGCACTGCATCCAATTGCCTTTGCAGTTCCACATTCTCGCTTTTAGGATGGGGCGACACCACTTGAATCCGTTCCGGATTGTTGAGCAGCATGTTGAGCAGACCTAACACCTGCTGTTCTATCTGCTTCGTTTCTGTCCACCCACTGAGACGGCGAAGGATCTTCTGTGCCTCTGTAATATGGGTGGTCACTTGCTTGGCGTTGCGTTTTTTTATCGCACTTGTCATAGTTTCTTCCTGCAGGATAGCAGGATAGCCCTTGTCACCGATATAACGGCGATCCTCCAGAATCCGTGCTACCATATTTTTGTTCCAGACCCTTCCAACATCGTATGGAATCTTCTGCTCCCGAAGCCACTCAACCAGGCTGTTGTAGGATTCTCCGGCGATATACGCCTGGAAGATATGCTTTACCAGCACTGCCTCCGGTGGATGAGGTACGATTTTACCCAGTTCCATGTGATAGCCGAAGGGCAGTTTCCGATTTCCCATCAGCGCACCGTCCTTTCAATGGTTTCTGTAAGCTCCAATCCGTTTTTCAGGCGGAATCGAAGCTGTTCTTTACTGTCCACAATAATCTTGTCAATCAGTTCACCGAACAGCTCTGCATCGAAGGCATCAAGGAAATCCGGCCCTGCTTCTAAGATATCCATCAGCTCCTGCGTTTGAGCGATGGTGTTGTCGCCATCGGAGGCTAACAGGCGTTCCTTTTTCAGCTTTGCAGCGCGGAGCTGTTCGGTCAGCTCATTGCTCTGGGATATAAAAATGTCAGGATCAATGAGGCCCTGCTGTTTCAGCGTGGTCAACATTTGATTCTGACTGGAAAGTTCAGATATTTGCTTGTTCAGCTCAATGACATCCAGACTCCAGAGCATTCTGCGGTTGCGGATCGTCAGGAGACTGGTGATCATCTGGGAGAGGATCGGCTCTCCATGGTGCTTGAGGTTATAGTACAGACGCAGGACGGCTTCCTCGATTTGGGACTCTGGTATCTGTTCCATGACACAGGCATCTTTTTGTCTGTCGTGTTTGCGGCACACCCAGTATGTTATGTCCTTTGACATTTTCCTTTTGAAGTATGTCCCACAGTTTCCGCACAGGATCGTCATGGTGAAGGGATATTGCTCCCGAGGTGAATGGGTAATTTTAGAGCTTTTCGCCTGATACAGCGCCTGCGCCCTTTCAAATATGAGCCTGTCCACAATAGGTGGGTGACTGTCTGCAATGTAGTACTGATCCTTATTTCCATGGTTTATCTTCTTTTTGACCGGAAGGGTATCAGTCGAATATCGTTTCTGCAGCAGGGAGTCACCGACATATTTTTCGTTTTGCAAGACATAGCAGACCGTTGTGTGCTGCCAGTATGGGATTTTATCTCTTGTGGGAATTCCTAAGCTTGTGATTTCCGATGCGATTTCTGTGGTGCTGTACCCAGCCAGGAACCTGTCGAAGATCAACCGCACGATTTGTGCTTCGGATTCTACGATTTCAAGCCTCCCATCGCACAACCGGTATCCAAACGGTGCCTTACAGGTAATGAACTTACCGCTTTGCATTCGTTTCTGATAGCTCCACCGCATATTACCTGAGATTGATTCGCTCTCAGCCTGAGCGAAGGCAGCGAATATGGCCGTCATCATCTCACCGGACATGGTGGATGTGTCGATATTTTCTTTTTCGAAGTAGATGCTGATTCCCAGCGCTTTCAGTTCTCGGATCGTCTCCAGACATTCTGTGGTGTTTCGGGCAAATCGGGAGATGGATTTCACCAATATCCGGTCAATCAGCCCTCTGTGGCAATCTGCCAGAAGTCGTTGGAAGTCCTCCCGCTTTTCAGCAGAAGTGCCTGTGATACCCTCATCTGCATAAATGTCCACCATGCTCCAGTTTTCTTTTCCGGAGATCAGGTCTGCGTAGTACCGATTCTGAGCGGCGAAGGAGTTGAGCTGGTCATCGGAAGCAGAGCTGACACGGGCGTAAGCAGCTACCCGCAGCTTGATGTCCTGCTGCTTTTCAGTAGCCTCTATCGTAATAACTCTGCACTGCTTTTCCTGCAGGGCCATACTTCCATCGGTCAGCTGCTTTTTCTCCATGTCAGTTCACCTCCTTACAGCAACAAACACTACCACACTTTTGCCCCAATAGCTATCACCAAATGCAACGAAAATCAGGGAAACAGAATGATCTCCACACCATCCTGCACAGAGAGGTAGCTTGCAATTTTTTGAGCCTCTTTTTCGGTGCATTTCCCAATCTGGACAAGGTTTTTAAGCAGCGTGATAATGCCACAGTAATCGATGTTTACATTCTGTACTGTCATAGTAATCCTCCCTTCATTTACGGTTTTACTGAACCTTGATACCACAAAAATAGAGGCCGCCCAATTTGGTTGGGGAAGCCTTGGCTTGCTCTACTACATTGCAGGCGACCTCCATTGCTTCTAATATCAAGAATTTTGCCTGTATTCGACACTACTTCCCCAGGCAGGGCGGCAACATAAACTGTGCTGGCGCACATCACGGGAATCTCACCCCTCCGGGGAACGCCCGAAGCTGCGTACAGGAGTACCATTGTGGGCTGACGGGATCTTGGCGAAGCAGGGTGCCAATCCTGCTCTGGCCTGAGTGGGTATCGCTCTGCACCTTAATTGGCCGTCCTTAGATGCGGAAATGATCCGCACAGGTGGTCTTCGCGCACTCGGCCTGACGCTGGCTCCGTCAGCTGATGTATCTATGCTACCGGATATGACTGCCTGGAGCAGTATTTTTCAAGGTACTGTGAGATTAACTGATCTCACTAAGATTGTAACTCTGTGTGTTTCAGAATTACATAAACAGAATGGAAGGTTACCTACCCAAAATGGAAGGTTTTAGAGTTTTGCCTCCAATTCAGACAAAAATGCAATGGTCATTCGCAGGTTCTGCTTCTGATCCATAGCTTTAAATTCTCTCCCCGACAAAAGATAATCCAGGGAGACATCGAAGAATGCTGCAAGCTCCACAGCCAGTTCAACTGAGCCGGTCTGCTTTCCGTTTTCAATTTTCAGGATGTATGTACTGGTGATGTTCATTTTCTCTGCCAGCTGCTCCTGCGTAAGTCCTCGGCTTTTCCGTAAATTCTTGATTCGAGCGGCATAGCTATCTCTGTTGAAGCCCATAACACTTTCCTCCGTTTTCTGAAATTTGGATGAGACCGAATTTCAGTTCGGAGGATCACGGCACCCAACAGAAAGATTATATGTAAAAAATAAATTGCCGATCCCGTGCAAAAATGGAGAATCGGCAACCTGTGCTTGATCTGCATTAAGAAGTCCAGGGCGGGATACAGGGGCAGCAGGCGGAGGTTTTTCTTTCTTTCTTATATGCCCAGCTTGCGTATCCCGTTTTTTTCTTGACAGTCTTTCTCGTGCTGTCCTGAAAGCAGTGTGACTCGGCTTAACCAGATGGAACAACTTAATGCGGCAGCTGTTATCTGCCATGTTGCATTTCTCCTTGTCCACTTACGCGGCCGGCACACAGACAGCCAGCATCACCCCCTTATAATTTTTGTTCTTCGGCAAATGCGACTGTCTTGCCGATAATATAATTCAGTTTTATGTATCTCAGGCTTGTTGGTTCGTGTATTGCGATACATCAAACAAGCGAATTGTGTCGCATTCACCCGCAAAAAGATGTATTGTAGAATATCTTTGAGGTGAACTGCGATGTATGACTTCTCCTATACATTGGGGAATGCGGTGAAGAGCACACGTTATCGGCGCGGTCTGACCCAGCTTCAGGTAGCAGACATGGCGGATATCGATGTGCGAACCGTGATGAATATTGAGAACTACAAGGCAAATCCCAAGATGGAGGTGCTCTACCCTTTGATCCGTGCCCTCCGTATTGATGCCAGAACCATTTTTAACCCTGAGCAGCAGCGCGAAACTCCCGCTCTACAACAACTTCGGCTTATGATTGAGGAATGCAGTGAGCAGGAGGCCGAAGCGTTGATCCCGGTGGTGGAATCGGTCATTGCCGCACTCCGGACAAAGGACGCCATTGAGATTGGATGACTATATAAAAAAACAGAGCCTGCTTTTCCCCGGCAGGGGGATCAGCAGGCTCTGTGCTTTAAGCATCCGGCTCGTCGCTCAATACCATCTTCAGTTTTACCACATTGACCATGAATTCCTTTTTACATTTTGGACAGTATAGCGGGAATTTTACTAAAACCGTTTCTTCATATACTTTGACTTTCGTTTTGCTGCCGCACTGAGGACAGCAGATCCATTTTGACTCATGCCGCATAGCAATCACCCATTTATTCGTAGTTACAAGTTAGATAATTGCAGTTGGTTTTTCTTCATTGATACCCAATCATTCTATGAAAACGCCGCCAATTTCGCCAGCAGATATGCCAGAGAACTATCATAGAAGACGAAATCATCGATCAGTCCGGCATTTTTTGCATCTATGACACGGCTGCATACGGCAGACTGTTCCGGCCTGACCAGAAGCAGGATCTTGAGGTCCTGTTCAACCTGCCGAAGAGGTTGGCAGATCCCGACCGCCTGATCCATATCCGCCTGATCCACAATATCCAATATCACCACATCCGCATGAAAGATATCAACGCCGACCACAGCCTGCGGATAATGGAGCTGGGCCGCCCACAGGAAGTCAAGCTCCGGCTTTGCCTGGATGGCCGCTGACAACCCCTGTCCCAGCACCTTATTGGATGATATAAACAGCACTGTTTTCATGATCGGCACCCTCTATCCAATCCGATAAATACAGATGGTTTTCTGATCGCTCCCGCCTGCTCCGGCTTCCATGAGCCGAGCCTCCACAGCCGCGCCGCCTGACTCACGCCCAGGGGTCGGCGGACTTGGGGGTACGGACACCGGTGAGCAGGTATTGCTCCCAGAGGAACCACTTCCCATCGCTGCCCCGCTGTCGGAGTTTGATGGGGCGAGGGCTGTCCGCGCCGCCGCAGGGGATAAACAGTTTCATATAGCCCTGCTCCTCACCGGAAACATGGTTGCTTTCCACCCGGATGGTATAGGGCTGGTTGGGTGTGTAATTGTTGTCGGGGGTAGAGCCGGCGAAGTAGGTGAATGGAAGGTAGGTCTTTCCGTCACGAAAACGGTCGTTTAAGAAGGAGATCTCCTGTCCGTTCAAAGGACGGGGCCCCCGCAGCCAATTCAGCATATCCGTGCCGATCTGCCGGTCAGCGGCATAGGCGCACAGGGCCAGCACGGTCAGCGCCGCCGTCTGAAAGGGGGTGTCAAGGACCGCCTCCGGGAGAGCCTGTAGCTGGGCAAGGCTCTCAGGGAGGGCCACGAAGGTAAAGGTTTCCCGCTTGTTTCCAATGGCTGTGGCTGCCGTCGCCGCGGCATCCACGGCGGACTGCTTTAGCCTGTCAAAAATACTCATACAAATACTCCTTTCACGCCTGTCCCACACTCGTGCGCCTGATGTTCTCTCAGCCATAGGCGCGTATCAGATCCATACAGGTCATGCCCTCGCCAAAAAAGGGTGGACACACACCGGTTTCACGATCCTGCTGGATATGGAGAGATTCGCCGGATGGGTCGATCAGCACCGGGAAGCTGCCGCTCATGCGGGTGCCCGCGCCGTCCGAGAGGTCCAGATACAGGCAGTCGCCCTCCATACGCCAGATGCCGGAATATGAGTATGCATACTCCTGTCCATCCTCCGGCTGATGGTAGAGATCGATGCGTCCGGAATAGTCCGGGTCGCTGTCGCCCCAGCCGAACTCCATGTACCAGTGCTCGCAGGTCCAATTTGTGTAAGCCAGCCCCCAGTCTGTGGGAGGCAGCCACCAGTCGTCCCCGGACGGCTCCCAGTCCTCGGGGTAGTCCAACCCGGTCACATAGCCCCAGATGCCGAAATCCATCAGCATGGGAAGGTAGTTCTCCCCGGTGGGCACGATGGGAATGCCGTATTCATCGGTCAGCGGGAGCCACTTCACCTCCACGCCATCGTTTGTCACAAGGACGATCTCCGTGTCCGGTTCATCCCGCCATTGCTCATAATTTACGAATATCAGTACAGGCTGGGCACACTCTTCCCGGTAGAGCACCTCACCCGGTACAGGCCAAACGCCGTTACCGAGCGATTCCCAGGTGACATGGTTCACGGCAAGGCTGGTATTCTCATCCCGGGGAACGATGCAGAATAAATCACCCCAACCTGCGCCGAGGATACATTCGGCCGGTATATGCAGCAGAAACGGCATCGCCTCGACCAATCCGGCACAATTCTCCACCAGCCAGTCCGACAGCGGGGTGGAGTCCCCCTGCTTCCTGTATCCCAGATAGGCGACCGCGCCGGCGTACTGGTCATCGTATGCCATGGCGTCATACAACAGGTTCAGGGACTCCTCCGCCAATTCCGCCTCCGCTGTTTCTTCCCCGCTGCCGGAGAACACACCCACCCTGGAATCTTTTTCTCCCTTGCTGCCGGAAAGGGTGCCCATCGCACCGTCCGTTTCCGTTTCAACGGGCGGTGTGTCTTCTCCTCCGCAGGCGGACAGGCCAAGGGCCAGTGCCATGCACAAAATCGCCGGGAGAAAGCGGCGCCGGAGCAAATTCTTCATCATCCGGCCTCCTTCTCAGAATTTCCCGCTGCGGCCGCTGCCGCCGCCCCCGCTTTCGCTGTAGGTGCTGCCGCCGCTGCCGCCCGAGCTCTCTTTCTGGATCTTGGTGCGTGTTTCGGTGGTATGGGTGTACCGGTCGTACTGCTTTGTCAGGTGTAAGCCGCCAGCGGTGAGGTACGCATCGGCTTCCGCCTTTTGATGGACGGACTTCATCTTACGCAGCAGCCACAGGCAAACCGTCCCCGCAGCCAGACAGGAGCATCCTGCTGAAATGACGAACCAGATCCAGTAAGGACGGCGCACCGGCTTGCCGGCGTCGGCCTTCGTCAGATATTCCTCACAGGCGTCCAAGTAATTGGAAATGCCGCCATACCAGTCGTTTTCCCCAAAATCGCCCAGGAATTGCTCCTCCAGCTTCTCCTTCCCATATTCATCAAAGGCATACTCGGCGTATTCGCCGTAGACGAACATGGCATAGTTCCGCTCGGCCATGCTCAGGAGCACGATGATGCCGTCCCGCCCGCTGCCCATACCGAGCTCACTGCCGTGATAGAGCTGATAGGTGACCTCATAGATACTGCCGTTTCCGAATTCCGTGTAATCATCCACAAGAGCAAAATAAACGCCGCAATCCTGCTTTTGGGAAATAGCTTCGGCCCGAGCCTCCAGCTTTTCCCACTTCTCATAGGGGAGAAGGTCTGCAGCATCAAATACATACTGCATCGTGACACTGCCCTGCACCGGTTCTTCCAAGCCGGCATCCTCGCCGGAGCCGGCCGGCGGGCAATTTGTGCGGATGTAATCCTCCGCCGTTTCCGCCATGGCGTCCACTGCCTGGGTCAGCGCCACGGCGCTCATGGTCATGTCCTCGCCGTTCCACGCCCGCGCCGCCATATAGGGCTGTACCGCATCGTAGACGGCGTCGGACAATTCCTGGCCGCTGCCCCGCTCATCGCTCAGTCTGGTGTAGACACACCAGTCATTTTCGTCAACCATCCTGTAGGTATCCCCATCCTGCGGTTCCAGCAGAATGGTCAGCGTTACGCCCTCCTTGTGCTCGCCATAGCCATAATCATATTCCTCATAGATCCCCGCGGCGGCGTCGCCAAGTCCGTCATAGCTGTTTTGGGTCAATACATCCACCCGCAGATCAAGGCCCAGCGCCTGGGAGAGCTGGGGGAGGGTCTGTTCTCCCTGCATGGTCAGTTCCTGCGATCCCAAGGATTCCGTTTCGTCATAGATCACGCCGTACTCCATTGCCGCCATTGCGGGAGTGCAGAGGGACAGCGCCAACAGGAACGCCAGCGCGAGAGCAGTATATGCTTTCTTCATATCCGGTCCGCCTCCTTTCTCACGGCAATAGGACCAGCGCCGAACTGATCACAGACAGGGGGACGGCGATGGCGGCAAACAGCCCCCAGAACTTCCCCCAGCTGACCGGCAGGTCGCCCACCAGCTTTCCGGTCTGTCCATTCATGGCAAAGAGGAAGTCCTTCCCATGCCACTTGGTATTCAGCATCCAGACGGGCATCAGGGCGTAATGCACCTTGCCCCTGCGCAGGTGAACGCTGCTGTCTCTGAGAACGCAGAGGTCATAACGCTTCACTGTGCCGCGCAGCGCGGAGGCAAGGGTCCCCTCACAGCGCTGATCCGCCCGCTGCCGGCTCTGTTCCACCGTCACATCGAACTTATCGGCCAGGAAGCCGGGGAGATACGCGGTGGAAAACGGCTTCAGCTCCTTGTAGTCATAGGGTTCAATGGAGTCCATGTGGCCGTCCGGCATCTTGCTGGAGGCGTCCACCGGCACCTTCTCAAAGGTGACGGCTCCGGCCCGGTAGACATCGTAGTGTTTCGTCTCCGTGATCTCGTAGTCGCCGGAGCGGTATGTACGGGAGCGGGCAGCCTCATAATGGGCGTCGCCCTCCGCCTCGCCGTCGAACATCCAGAAGGGAACATAGATCCCCCGGATCTCCTGCACATGATTTTCACCGGTAAAGCTTTTCGGCAGGAAAAACTTCCCTTTGTAGTGGGACTTGAGGGCCTTTACCGCATCCTCCTTGCTCAGCTTGAACGGAACGATGAAATCCGGCCGCAGTGCCCCGGAGAACTGGCCCGGCACCACGGTGGGGTTCCCGCAATAGGGGCAGGAGGTCGCCGCCGTGCTCTCCTCGCAGATGAGCTCCGCGCCGCAGCTGGGGCAGCCGTAGGCCCGCATACCGTCGCCCTCAGCCCCCCAATCCTCGCAAAAGTCAGAGGTGTCCCATGCGCCTCCATCCGCGGCTGGCGCGCTCTGCCCGGCGCCGCCTTCCTCCGTCGCCTGCTGGGCTTCTGCCGCCTTTTTTTCTTTCTCTGCGTAGAGCGCCTCGATCTCCGCCACATCATAACTGGCGCCGCAGTATTCGCACTCCAACCGGCCGGACGCACCGGAGAAATGCAGCGGTCCCGTGCAGCTGGGGCATTGATAATTTGTTACCTGTGTTGGCATCTGAAATTCCTCCTTCCCATGCCGGCGCTGTAACGGTCTATACCGAAACAGGCCGTAATCCGCAGAAGATCAGCCGAGCGGGTCGGTGAGCAAGCTGTCCAGCGTCAGGACGCACAGCTGCGCGTCGTACTTCGGCATAAACGGCAGGCTGACTTCGTTCTCCCCAGCGCCGATCACCATCTCCTCGCCGCTGGGACTCATCAAAATCGGATAGGTCTCCGAGATATAATACGGGCCGTCTGTGACGCCATAGTTATCACCGCCAACAAGGGACAGGCTGACGGTCACATAACTGGGCCCATCCATGACGGATGTGGTCGTCCAGAAACCGCTCCACACCTCTTCCCACGTCGTTTTAGAAGGATCGGCACCCTCGTATTCCCAATACAGTTCGACCGTTCCTCCCATCTCATCCTCGGGAAAGAACCACAGGTAGTAATTTGCGATACGGTCCGTATCCCATGCCGCTGCCTGCGTTATCCAGCTGCCGCCAAGCCCGGAGGCATAGACGCCGCTCCAGCCGTCTGCCAGCCACGGTGCAAGCTCGGAAGGAACGCCCTGCCAGCCGTATTCCGTAAAGTCGAAGGAGAGGTAGTCTCCATCGTCCGATACACAGGGCACAAGGCAGCTCAGCGCGTCAAGGGACGGCCACCATTCGCAGGAGTTCCCGCGGTTGTCAGTGATCCAGACCTGCGTGTCGGTCTCGTATGCAACGCCGTCAAGATTTGCAAAGAGCAGCACCGGTTCCCCGTTTTCCGACCGATAGCAGACCTCGGTGTTCTCATAGGTATCGGTGTTCTCATTCCATCGCACACGATTGATGGCAACCGTCGCATTTTCATCCAGCGGCACGATACCGTACAGATGGCCTGAACTGCCGATGATGCGGGTTTCGTCGATCTCCGCAAGGAAGGGATATTCCTCCAGCATGGCCTGGTCTGCCGCTGACAGCCAATCGCCGGCTTTTTCCACATAGCCCAGATAAGCCGCGCCGAACATGGTCTGCGGAAAAGCCATTCTCTCCCGCAGCCAAACAAGAGATTGTTCCGCTTCCGCGGAGAATCCGGTCGGTGTCGGCTGCATATCCGATCCCCCGGCCCCCGGGCGCAGCTTTTCCGGCAGTTTCTGATCGGGCATACCAGACAGCGTCTCACCATCGGCGCTTCGATTTGGTTCGTCTGTTCCCGCTTGCTGTTTTTGCGCGCAGGCACAGAGAGACAGCATCAGAACCAGTATTAGAAAAAATGCGATCACTCGTTTTGATGTCCTTTTCATAACTGCTCCTTTCAAATGTCACTGCTCCATACCATTGCGCAAATGGGGATCGCTCCGCCCCAAATGGGGCGGGAACGATCCCCATTCTGGTGTCATCCAATGCTGTCCGGCATAGGCTCCTCCGCATCGATCAGAGGCAGATACCAGCTGTCATAGAGATTGGGCAGATCCTCCTCATCCACGTCCACCCAATAGGTCCCCCACGGGCGCAGGTAGATATCATAGTGGAATGCATCTCCGCCGTTTTCGTAATCACCGTCAATGTGGATCATGTCCCCATAGTCCACCAGTCCCGGGTCAACGATCCAGTCCCCGTGCTCCAGCGCAATATCCGTGAAGGCGCCGCCCTCGGATGTCATGGTGCCATATATGCTGGTCCCATCATCACTGAGGCTGACCGACGCGGAGACCATCGGTTCCGACTTCGTGTAGTCCTCATCCCAGAGGGTGACAGTGCCCGTGCCGTCCCCGCCGATGTCAATGGCGCCGCAGATGTCCCACCAGGCGCCCTCCATATCCTCGTAATAGCCGGAGCAGCCGGTCATGATCCACCAGCCGTACCAGTCGCCGTTCCACCAGTCCAGCAGTATATCTCCGGTCCCAGTATCCTGACCTGTACCGCTTCCCGCCGTTTCCCGGCTGAGTGTGGACGGATCGACGGTGATCTTACCGGTTTTGTCGCCGAATGCCTCCTCAAAGGTCACCTCGACCTTGCTGGTGGTATCCGCCAGCACAAAGGCGGTGCGGAGTTCAAGGGTTTCACCCGGCGCGACATCCGTAAATTGACTGTCGATCACCGTGTCGTAGGAGTCGCTGTTCGCAAAGACGGTGGCGATAGCCAATTCTGCGCCGTTCTGTATCGCTGTTTCAGAGATGGACCAGACATAGGAGCCGCTGTCCTTGCTGTTGTTGGTAAAATCCAGCGTCAGGACCAGCGCGTCGTTTCCATCTGAGTCCTCCATGATGCTGGCCCCCTTGTAGAGCAGCGCATAGTCCCCGATCTGGAGCGAATTGGATTCTTTCGGGTCGTCCTTGCCGCAGGCGGCCAGACTGAGCAGCATCGCCGCCGCAAGCAGGACGCAGAATAACCTCGTGCGTTTCATGTCAGGCCCTCCTTAAAAGCCACTGAGTTTGAATGCAACCAGTTCCATTGCGGACTCGTCCGCTCTGTCTTCGGTCATAATGGCAAGGATGCTGCCGTCAGCCAGCTTCGCGCCGCCGCAGAACCAGGGATAGTCCGTGCCGAACAGGTCGCCGTCATCCGCCTCGCCGAGATAGGTGCCGTCCTTGGTCCAGAGCACCACCTCACGCATATTTCCGTCCAGGGCCAGATAGCCATTTGCGGTCTGCGTAATAAAGGTAATGCTTCCCAGGCCGCCTCCGTCGGAATCTGCCAAAGTCATTTGCAGCGCGCCATTGCTGTCATAGACAAACACCTTGTGACCGCTGCCGTCCACGGCAGACCCACAGACATAGATGTGGCTGTCGTCGATCAGCAGATGACTGAGGATATCCACTTCCTGGAATACCATGGGCTCCGTCTTGAGGGCTCCGCCGGAGAGCGTGATCTTTTCACATTCCGTTCCGGAGAACCAGCTGACGCCCCAGGTCCCGGATGGGTGCATGGTGACGTGATCCGGGCCCTCATAGGACGCCGTCTGTGCGCCGTCCTTCCAGCTGATCAGCGGCTCCATAAAATTCGCCAGCCAGAGGGTCCCTGTGGTGTCGGCGGAAATATCCTCATATTCCGCGTCCAGCACAATATCCTCCGCAAAGTTCAGAGATGCGCCGTCGTAATCGAAGCGCTTCAATTCTCCGTCCACCAGAAGGTAAGCCTGATCTCCTGTGACAGCAGCTGCGTGATTGAAGGTCTCCTTTGTGATGATGCAGTCTGTAATAGGCAGCCACTGGCTGCTGAGCGTGTGCGTACCCACCATGACGCTGCGGGGCTGGGCGGAAAAGGGCTCACCCTCCCAGTACCAGGGGCCATCCTCGTTTCCGGTATCCTCCAGATGGATCGTCAGGCCGGAGAGCAGCTTGTCTACACGCTCATCCTCGTACTCGCCGATGATCTCCATAAATACGGTGGCTCCCGCGCCCTCCACCCGGTTCATATACCGCAGGCAGGGGGAGCCCCAATAGTTTCCTTCTGCCTTGAGGCAATCGATGCCGCCGACGGGAGTAAGATCATAGGCCTGATCGACTGCATATTCGTACTCGTCAAAGCCGTAGCTGGTGAGATAGTCCCGGAAGGTATACGGATCTTCCACAGAAACGCGGATCTCCGCATCGACGATGCTTCCATCCTCGCCTTCCTTGGGAAGCGTCAGGATGATCTTGGAGGATGTTTCATCGTCATGAAGGTCGTCCTCCTCATAGACCCAGCCGTCCGCCTCATCGTAAGTAAGATCCCACAGATTTGTATGGATCGTTGTTCCGCTTCCCGCTTCCACAGGAGGCTTTGTCTGCTCGGTTCCTTCCGATGTCGAGCTGGGCTCCGGGTTGTCCTTGCCGCAGGCAGTGAGGCTGAACAGCATCAGCGCCGCAAGGAACAGGCACGACAGCTTGAACTTGGTTTTCATGGCCATTCTCCTCTCTGTCCTTTCTTATTTTTTGTTGCTGAAAAACGGCGTCAGCAGCTCGGCTACCTTGCTGATGGGCATGGTCTGCAGGATCACCTTGCCGGGTCCCCGGACAACGGTATTGAAAATACCCTCTCCGCCCAGGAGCATGTTCTTTGCGCCCTTGACCGCAACCACATCCATGGTGCAGCTCTCCTCCATAGCCGCCAGGTACCCTGTGCTGACCAGAAGCTCCTGTCCGGCGCTCAGGTCATACTCTGCCGCGTGACCGTCGATCTCAATAAAGGCGATCCCGTTTCCGCTCAGCTTCTGCATGATGAAGCCCTCGCCGCCAAAGATGCCGGAGCCCAGTTTTTTCTGGAAGTGCATGGACAGCTCCACACCCTCCTCAGAGGCAAGAAACGCGCTTTTCTGCACAATCATGGACCGGCCGGCACTGATGTTCAGAGCCTTGATGGCCCCGGGAAAGCTGGAAGCGAAGGCGATGAACCCGTCCCCACCCTCTGCGGTGAACTTGTTCTGGAATGCGGAATCACCGGACACCAGCCGCCCCAGCATCTTCTTCATACCGCCTCCGGTGGTGGTTTCCATTTTCATATTTGGGCTCATCCAGCTCATGCTGCCGCTCTCCGTGATCATGGATTCGCCTGGGGACAATTCACATACGACGACCGGCAGATTTTCTCCTAAAATTTCATACTTCTTCATGGTGAAGCTCCTTTCATTTTCGTTGTTTTCTATTGCTCCAAGATATTCTTATCCGTTGATTGCGCCGCCGCAAAACTCGCAGCAGCCGCTGGCATCCGGTGTGGTGGTCGCCCCGCAGTACGGACAGGTCACCGCCGCCTTGGGTGCTGCTGCCGCGGCCGCTTCCTCCCGCGCCTGCTGCCGGACCTGCAGCAGCGCATCCCGGATTTCACAGCCCATTTCCTCATATTGCCGGTATTCCACGCTGGAGCGCACCTCCTCCGCGTTGGAGGTCAGGGAGCCGCCGCCCATTCCGCCGGCTTTAGCCCGGAGACCCCCGCGGGGTCTGCGCATGGCGTTGGGCCCATCCAGCAGTGTTTCCTCATCGTTATCCACTGAGCTGCTGTTGAGTTGGAAGCGGATCTCGCTGAAATAGGGATTGTTGACGTTGATCACGATGTAGAAATCGTAGGAATAGGCATACCGTTTGGGATTGAAGCTCTGCCGCTCTCCATCCTTATCCCTGTATTCGATCTCCGTCCTGCGCTCGTCGATGTCCAGCTTGCAGCCGGTCACATCGGAGAAGGACAGCACATCCGGATTGGCCTCCTCCCAATTTCTGGCGGAGGTGACCATAAACAGACCCGCATCCTCGTCCAGCAGCACCTTGGTACGCTCACCCAGAGTACGGGTGGTGCGAAAAGAGGATACCTTGGCTTGATTGGCCTCCCGGTAGGTCAGCTGCTCCTGGATCTCCGCCACCGTGCTCTGGCGGCGGTCGCTGAACCAGGGGGAGAGCTTGGCGGCGCATTCCTTGCACAGATTGCCGTCCTCCAGCTTGCGGTTGCCCAGCAGCCCGATCTCGCCGCCGCAGACCGAGCATTCCTTTTTATCAAATAGTTTTCCAAAGAGCCCCATCATCTGCACCCCTTTCTGAAGCCGCTTACGCGGTGACCTTCATCTGCATGGCGCCGTAGACATACAATCCCGGCAGCAGAAGATTGAGCACCAGACTGGTGATGCTGAACTGGCCTCCGCCTACAAAACCGATGATGATGGAGATGATCGCTAAGATCGCAATGATAATGCCCCATTTGACGCAGGAAGCGGCCTTCTGGGGTGCGCTGCAGGCCCCGATGCCCTTAATGCCCGCGATAAACTGGATCACAGAGGCCACAGTCACAAGAATGGAACTGGCATAGAGCAGGCCGGTACCCTCCGCGCTCCCCGACAGGACTGCCAGGGCACTGACGCCGAGAATGGCGATGACGCCGGCGATGGCGGCGATGATGCCGCCGATGATCATGAGAATGGATGTGACTTTCAAAATCTTCTGACCTTTCATTTGTAGTACCTCCTATGTTCTGTTTTTATGGATCGATTTGCGTACTATGGCTGTTCATCCAGCAGGCACAGGGCCAGCTCTGTAAAATACGCCCGGAGCTGCTTCGCTGTTTCCTGATCCAATTTCTTCTGCTGCTGTTTGCCGTCAGAGTAATAGAGGGTGCAGGCCGGCTTTTCCGAGCTGCCGTCCGGCTGTTCTTCCAGACGGATCTCCTCCGCAAACGCGGTGAAGGCATCCCACTCCTCATCTGACACGGCCCAGTCACTCCAGATCTCCTGCTTCCGACCGGACGGGGTAAATCTGGCCCGGAGGATATATGGGGCGTCCTCTCCGTACACAACAGACGGACCCCGGTCGAATTGGAAGGAATAGTCCTTGGAGAAGAGAGCCCCGGACTGACCCATATAGAAGCCGCTCAGCTCCGGCGGGGCATAGCGGGGGATCTCCCGTCCAATGGGGTCGGCCAGCTCCTCAAGCAGAGCGATCAGCGTATGGATACGGCGGTCGTTTGGCGGATTATAACGGATGCTCCGTGTTCCGTCTTCTGTGCTCCAGGTCAGGATCAGGCTGGTGGAGTCCCCGCCATCCATGACTTCGATCCCCGGTGGCAGCTTCACCTCACGCCGGTTTTTCGGGATGGGCTCCATCAGCGGGTAGAGCTCCAGAATGATCTGCTCCACATCCGACCACTGAGCCGCGGTGATGGGGACATTCTCTTTGGTGGACGGATGATACCACTCCTCGTCCTCCGCCGTATCCGGATCAAGGGCCGGATAATAGCTTGTTTCCAGAATAGCCACCGGCGAAAGCGTGATGGCAAAATCCGCTCTGGCAACCATGCCGCTGGTGTGGCTGTATGTGACGCCGGTCAAGGTACCGGGCGGCACGGCAGATTTCTTCTGTATGGATGAATCACCTCCCTGATGACCTCTGAAACAATATCCCGCAGCCGCCAGAAGCAGGAACAGACCTACAACAGAAAATACGGCGGTTTTTCTTCCCCGGGTCATCCCTGCACATCGCCATCGTCAAAGGGATCGCCGCACTCCGGGCAGAACTTGGGCGGATGGGCGGGATCGTCCGGCTCCCAGCCGCATTTGTCGCATTTGTACTGGGGCACGCCGGCGGGCTTTTTCGCCCCGCACTCCGCGCAGAATTTCCCTTTGTTCACCGCGCCGCAGGAACAGGTCCAGCCGTCCGCTGCGGGCCGGGGCTTGCCGCACTCCGGGCAGAATTTTCCGGTGACGGCTGCACCGCAGGTACACTGCCAGCTCTCTGCTGCCGGCTTGGGCTCCGGCTTTTTGCTGCCGCAGTTAGGGCAGAAGCTGCTGGTGATGCCGCTTTGTCCGCAGGCGCAGGTCCAGCCAGGGGCGGCAGGCGGGGGCGTGGGTACAGGTGCGGGTGCGGGCTGAGCCTGCTGCTGCGCGCCCATCTGATAGAGGTTCTGGGCGTTCATGCCGCCCATCTGTCCAGCCATCCCCATGCCCATAAAAGCCATAGCGGGACCGGCATTGGGGTTGCTGGCCGCGGACTGCATGGCGCTGGCCTGTGCGCCCACCAGATGGGCCGCCGCCCGGGTGGGGTCCATAAAGGCCGCGTTGCGCTGTAGCTCCTTGATCATCTGCTCGTCTTCCTCGTTGGCCTTGACGCTGGAGACGCCAAAGGAAACGATCTCCATGCCCCGCAGGTCCCGCCACCGGGAGGAGAGCTGCTCGTTGAGGGCTTCTGCCAGCTCCAGGGTGTGGCCGGGGAGAGCGGAGTAACGGATACCCATTTCCGAGATCTTTGCGAATGCGGGCTGCAGGGCGGTGAGCAGCTCCGTCTTCATCTGCCCCGCGATCTGCTCGGTCTTAAAGTCCTCGCTGACGTTGCCGCAGACATTGGTATAGAACAGCATGGGGTTTTTCAGGCGGATACTGTACTCGCCGAAGCAGCGGATGGCGATATCGATGTCGATACCCGCCCGCTGGTCCACCACCCGGAAGGGGACGGGGCTTGGGGTTCCGTACTTGTTGCCGGTGAGCTCCTTGGTGTTGAAATAGTAGATGCGCTGGTCCTTGGGGGCCTCGCCGCCGAAGGTGAAGCGCTTGCCGATGTTCTGGAACACGCCCTTGATGGATTCCCCCAGATCGCCGGTGAAGAGGCTGGGCTCGGTGGACATATCGTAGGTGTACTCGCCCGGCTCGGCGCACATATCCACCACCTTGCCCTGCTCCACGATGAGCATACACTGGCCGTCTGCCACCGCGATGACAGAGCCGTTGGTGATGATGTTGTCATCCCCCTTGGTGTTGCTGGAGCGGCCTGTGGCCTTCTTCCTTCCCTTTACCGCCAGCACATCCGCGGGAATCGCTTCGCAGTAGAAGAATTCCTTCCACTGGTCGGCCATCACGCCGCCGGCTGCTCCCAATGCAGCTTTGATCAGTCCCATAATGCGATCTCCTCTCTTGTTTTATTTTGTTATGGTGTCAGGAATGTCCACCCATCCACCAGATACCCGTTTGTGTCGGTGATGGGCCAGAGGTACCAAAAATCCTCCCAGGAGCGCTTGATGTGCAGGCACAGGTTCGGTACGCCTTCCGGGATCGTCAGGGAAAACCACCGAGGCTCATCAATGTTGAGCGTTTCGTCGTACAGGATCTCGTCCGTGACCCAATCCAGAAGCCGTCCGCTGTCATCCCACAGGGGCTCGCCCGTACAGAACCGGATCTGTGTTTCATACCAGCGCCCCACCACCAGCAGCCTGTCCAGTCCATCCGGCTCCAGCTTTGTGACCGGCAGTACCTCCAGCCATGCGGACACATCGTCCGGTGGGTTGGGCCAGTAGAAGGTCAGGCAGTCAGAGGGCTCCTCATACAAAGCCGTCTGCAGCGTTTCCGGCAGGAATGCGTCTACCCGCTGGTAGACCGCCGTGCGGACCGCCGGAGCGCCGTCCGTCTCGTAATGCTCCTGGAGATACAGCGTATCCGGATCGGTCAGCGTGAGAAAGAACTCCGCGCCGGTATCATCGTGAAAGAGCCGGACGCTCCAAAGCTCGTTGGAGAGGCCGTGGAACAGCGGTTCCTCCAGCAGTTCCGTCCGAAGCTCGGCTTCCTGCCGGTATTCCGGCTCATCCGTATCCAGAAAGTCCGCGAAGTAATAATCCGCGCTCAGCACATATCCCTCGATGGCGTCGCTCCACCTGCTTTCAAAAACCAGCGTGGAGGCCAGGCCTTCTTCCCGGGCGTTATAGCTCCAGCCCTCCACCTCGCCTGTGGTCATGTGCCATGTCCCATGCAGGTTTGCGATACACAGTTCGCCGCCCGGGCCCGGCCGCTCCGCTTTTTCAAAATAGAATCGATCCCCATAGAAGGATTCCAAAATGATGCGGCCATCTTCAATGCGGCCATTCATCTCACCATCTTCATCGCCGTCCGAACTTGTCAGCCGCAGGGTGTGATCCGCGCCGAGCCACCAGGTCCCGCTGCCCAGATAGCTGTTAAAGCTGTCGCCCAGGACCTCACGGAATTGCGCCGTTCCGTCCTCGTTGAGAAAGAGATCGGCCCACCACCGCTCCGTGGGCATCTGGCTCACCTCTGTGCGATCAAAGAGATCGTTGTAGGACTCGTGCTGTACAGCCGTCCAATAGGTACCGCCCAATGAACTGTCGGAGTTATGGTCGGACGGAGGGGCGGAGGTCGCTGTGTCATCAGGAGACTCGGGCGGCCCTTCTTCTCCGCCGCCGGGGGTGCCGCCGCAGGCCGTCAGGCAGAGCGCCAACAGCAAGGCCAGCATAGACATCCATACTCGTTTCATCTCACTGCACACCTTGACATCATCATTTTCCTGTTTGCAGTTACTTGCATGACGACACCTCTTTTCTTTCTGTTTTTGTTCCTCTGCGCTCTACTATGGTTTCATTTTACCGGGTGCCGCTGTTTTGCGCCCTACCCGCAGCAGGTAGTTTTTCGGACAAAACGCAAAAAAGCGGAGCGGCATTTACCGCTCCGCTTGGTAAGAATATCCTGTTATTATTCCATATACCGATAGAGGAAAGTGACAATCTGGGCGCGGGTGCAGTTGTTATCAGAACCGAACAGGCCATTGCCGATCCCGCCGGTGATGCCCTTGTTCGCCGCCCATGTGACCGCGTCGGCATAGTAAGCGCCGGCCTTTACATCGCTGAATACACTTCCTCCGCTGACCGCAGGGCTGCCCGCCGCACGGTACAGGAAGGTGACGATCTGAGCGCGGGTACAGGTAGCGTCGGGGCTGAACTTACCGCCGCCCGTGCCGCTGGTGATGCCGTTCTCAACGGCCCAGGCCACCGCTTTGGCATAGTAGGCATCCGCGGGGACATCGGCAAAGCTGTTCATGCTCTTGGGGGCGGGAGATCCGGCAGCCCTCCACAGGAAGGTGACCGCCTGGGCGCGGGTACAGATGCCGTTGGGGGCGAAGGTAGTGGCGCTGGTGCCGCCGGTGATGCCCTTGTCCGCAGCCCAGATCACAGCGTTCTCATAATAAGCGCCGGAGGGAATGTCCGTGAAGGGATGCTTGCCGGCAGGCTGCTCGACCTTGAACCTGCCCGCTACGGTAACCTTGCCGGACGGCATAGTAAAGACATACTTGCCGTTTTTCTCAGTCAGCTTGATTTCCTTGTCCTTATCGTCCAGCACAGTGAGGGTATCCAGTACATAGCCCTTGTCGGGATCGACCGTCAGGGTGACGGTGGTGCCCTTGGCAGCGGACTTGTGGCTGGCAGTCACGTCACCATTCTTGGAATCCTTCACGGTGATCGCGTAGGTGGTGACACCGCCTCCACCACTGCCACCACCGCCACCTGTGCTGCCGCCGGTACTGCCCTCGGTGGCATCGAAGGTGTAGGTCAGGATCACGCTGTCCGCGTGGTTATCGCCGGTCAGATTGGGGCTGACCGTGGCCGTCTTGCCCTCGATGGTGTTGTAGGTGGACTTAACGGAGAATACGTCTGCGCCAGCGGTCTCCAGCGTGATCTTCACGGTGTAGACCGTGCCGGGCTGGAACTTGCCGCCGATGGCAAGGGGCGTACCGTCCGCAGCCATCCACTCGGTGTTTGCCACGGTGTAGGTGCTGTCGGTGGTGGAAGCCGCAGCCGCAGCAGCGTCCTTGACGGGCTTGGCAACGATCAGGTGCTCCACCATGATGCTGGTCAGCATGGGGATCGGGGTGTTTTCGCTGCGCTTCGCGTGGCAGTCAACGCACTCCTCATGCTGCTTGCCCGCCGCGTTGGGGGTTGCCGCAGTGTCTACCACCCACTGCCAGTTGTGGTTGGCGGTTTCGGTGTAGTTTGCGGTTTCGCCGGACTTCTTGCACTTGGAGCAGGTACGGCTATGATTGGTATCATCAACCTTCGTCCATGCGGAGAAGTCGTGGGCTTCCACCTTGAAATCGTCGCCCGCTGTGCAGGTCTGGATATGCATACCGGGGTCCATATACATCCAATCCCGCCCGTCGGTATCGTGGGTATGGCCGACCGTTACGGTGCAGCTTGCGGATTTGCTGCC
Source organism: Clostridiales bacterium (assembly GCA_022785125.1). Classification (GTDB taxonomy): domain Bacteria; phylum Bacillota; class Clostridia; order Oscillospirales; family Oscillospiraceae; genus Flavonifractor; species Flavonifractor porci. Next base: position 13,160 of record JALFRA010000017.1, on the reverse strand, counting down.
GCAGGTGACTGTGATAACTGCCGTGCCCTGTGCCTTAGCGGTCACCTTGCCGGTGCTGTCAACTGTTGCCACACCGGTATTGCTGCTTTCCCAAGTCAGGCTGCCCTCTGCGTTGACAGGCTGCTTCACGGCGGAGAGCTGATAGGTTGCGTTAAGCTCCAGATTCACCTTCGTCGGGGCAACGGTAACGCCGGTAAGCTCAATGACGGGCGCTGCGGTCACGGTGACATAGAAGCCAGAAGACGGAGAAAGCGATCTGATTGCGGTGCTGCCATCCTTGACGGCAACCAGTTCCAGTTGGGTTTTCTCCGATGCGGCATGAGCCGCTTTCGGCTTGATCTTGCCGTCCTCCAGCTTAATATTATCATTCTCCGTCACATACGTAGCGCCGGAGGTTCCTCTCTTGAGAATGCGCCATTCCAGATGATAGCCGCTGTTCTCAGGCAGCAGCTTCGGAAGCTCGGTCGGAAGCCCCGCCTCGTCATTTACGCTCAGGGTAATATCCTCGTATGCGTAAACGCTCTCAAGCCTCAAAGCATCAGCCACAGTGGAATCATCGTATACAACCACATTCCACCGACTATAGTAGGGTTGCGCGGGTCCAGAGTAACTGGCGTCCAGCGTTGCGCTGCCCGTAGAAACGCCGGTGATCGTGATGGTATGGTCTTTGGGGAACGGTGTGGCCGTCGTGCCGCTTGCGGCAATTTTTTCATTGGAGATCGTGATGTTGCTTGTTCCCGTTGTACTACTATCCTTGAAGGTGATCTCATTCCAAGAATTGGCGTTGCTGGGGTCTGCGCTGACCTTCAGCGTAACGCTCTCGCCCTGCTTGATGTAGATCTTTTGGCCGCTGTCGTAGCCTTCCAGCAACACGTACTGCAAAGGAACATTCTCATACAGCTTGATGCTGTTTTTGCTCACAATAGAGCCTGCCGTATGGGTAGCGGTCTCCTTGAAACGGGCGAAAACATAATAGGTGGTATCGCTCGTCAGGCCGGTTACGGTTGCGGAAGTGATCTGATTTGCGTTCCAATCCGGCGTAGAGGTCGTGCTGTAAACATACTCGCAGTCGGAGTCGAAGTTCGTGATTTCAAAGCCGGTGTAAGTGCCTGCGCCATCCTGCACGGCCTCAAGCTTAATAACCTCGGGATAACCGTTGTTGGCGGCCTTGCTGACCTTCACCGGTGCGCCGACGATTTCGCCGAGATAGCCCTCCGCCGTGACCTTCACGCGGATGCGGACATTCTCGCCCATGTCAGCCGCCACGGGGGTATACCGGCCATTGGTAGCGCCGCTGATATTCTCCCAAGTGCTGCCGCCGTCCGTGCTGCGCTGCCACTGGTACGACTTGGTAGCTTCTGCGGGCGTCACGCTGGCAGCGATGGAGATGGGGCTGCCGTAGACAATGCCGCTGGTGTAGTACACTGTACCATCGATGGTGGGATCGGGTTCAACCACCGGCGCCTGATTCACCACCAGCTTGACGATATGATCGTTGGTGTAAATGCCGACGGAGCTGCCGTCCTTTTGCAGATTCAGCTGCAGGTCAAAGGAATAGACCTTGGGGTCTGCGCCCGCGGGAATGGTGACCGTGTGCGAGGTTGCACCGGCAGCGATGGTATCTGTCTGCTGTACACCGGAGGCGCCGGAGATATAACGCTCGCACTTGGCATTATAGCTGTAGCCTGCGGCACTCAGCTCGGCCGCCAGAGGCTTCCACGTGAATTTGAGGGTATGATCCTTGCTGTTGTCCATCCGCTCAACGGTGCCCTTCCAGTCCTTGGCGTAGTTGATGGGGTTGCCGTCCAGCGTGACGGACTCCATCACACCCCATGCGTCGCGGATGACCTCGATGGGAGTGCTCGAGTTAAGTTTCAGATAGAAATCATCAATATTTTTCCCCACGAGCGACTCAATGTTCTCGGAGGTATAGAACTTTCCGTTTACCTTTATCGCACTATTCGGGAAGCACTTCATGGCGTGAAGTATCATTTCCAGCCTGGCACGCGCTGTGGCATCCGAATTCACCCCATTGCCATAGCTATTTGCGGTAACATTGTAAATGTCGAGTTTGGGATTCTTGTCGGGCGAGTCGAACACGCCGCTCTTGAGCAGCAGCACCGGGACGGTTCCCACGTCAGTGTTTATGCTGTACCCGTTGTTAACATGAAAGCCGTCTTTGAAGTGCGCTCCGTCTATGACCATCTGCGTCGCATCTTTCTGCATACCTTCTACCACGAACGGGGAGTTGAACTCGCCGCCGTTGAGGACAACGCGCGGCTCTGTATCCTGCGTTCCTCGCCAAAGATTATCTGTCCAGACAATTCCGTTGAAGGTACCGCCGTTGATCGTGAGATTGGAATAGCGCAGCTGCAGCGCCAGCGGCATTGCTTCAACCGTGAGGTCGAGGAGCGACTTACTCCTGTCCCAGTCGTATGGGCAGTTGATCGTGCCGCCGTTGATCGTGATCTGCGAGCGCTTGCCGTTCTCGGGCTTATTAAAATAGTCGTCGCCGATGCAGCCGCTGGCTCCATAGGTGTACGTCATGTTAGGACGCAGCTTGGTCAGCGTGCCGCCGTCCATTGTGAATTTTGAAGGCTCGTCTTCCTTTTCGGAGCTCATCATGATGATGCTGTACGCTTTGTTGTCATTAGGAAAGGAAACCGCGAGCTCGCCGCCGCCCTTGCTATCATACAGCGTGAATTCGCCGCGGCGAATGCAGAGCAGGTTTTCAAACCCCGACCGCCTGCTTGCGTCGATCGTGATCTTATGACCGTTCAGATCCAGTTTTTGGTTGCGTATTACATCGATAGAAAGATCATTAATGCCCACCGTGTAATCGATGTCTTCCATCAGCTTGAGATCTCTTGAATCGTACGAACGGAGATAGGTCGCAAACGTATCATAGTTCCTAATTTCAGCCTCTGTATAAGATCTATCGTCCGCTGCGCTCGCCGTCACGCCCATGGCGGGCACGAGGGAGAGCAGCATCACCAGCGTCAGCAGTAAACTGGTAATTCGTTTTCTCATGTTCTATCTTCCTCCTGTTTTGATTAGATACCCATTGTCCGCGCATTGTTTCTCGGCGTGCGGCCTCTTTTTTCCTCCCTTCTGCCCCCTAAAACCGCAGCACTTTTTCCGTTGTCTCTTGGTGTTCGCCGCCAGGCCGTCTTTGTGTATAAAACCGAATCGACCAGAGCCGGATCAACGCCTACCGTAGTAGGCGTTGAAATGGGGGTACCCCCATTTCAAAATGATCTTTGCCTATCTCAAAGGGATTGCAGACTGGCGGCCAAATAGTCCAGAGATACATCATAAAACACAAAGTCGTCGATCTCGCCCCTACGCTTAGCCTCGATGGCGCGGCTCACAGCCTCCGGCTGTCCTTCGGGGCACATCAGCATGAGCCGGCAGTGGGGCGTGACTTCCCGCAGCCATGCGCACAGGGCCAGACAGAAGTCGATGCCGTGATCGCCGTCCTCGGAGACCTCCAGCAGTGCCCCGGAGGCCAGATGGCTGCGGATGGCCACATCCGCGTTGGCATAGTCCGGCTCATAGCACAGCTGTATTCCCGGGGCGTCCCGCACTTTCGCCATCAGGCCCTGAGCCAGCGATGCCCGCCGCATGATCAGGAGCACAGTTTTCAGCCTCCCCACCTCCCATACCTTCTGTATTACAGATTTATTGTAGAGCTTATTTCGAATTTGCACCCTACCCGCTGCGGGTAGTCTTTTCCCTGAAAGAAAAAATCCACCGGCACAAAGCCGGTGGATAGGAAGCGCAATTCTTTAATACAGGGGATTGATCCAGCCGTTGGAGATCATGTAGAAGGCCAAATCCACCGCCTTGGAAAAGCCGGTCTTGCCCAGCATGTTCATCTTGTGATACTTGACGGTGTTTTCGCTGATAAACAGCTCCTGGGCGATCTCTTTGTTGGTCATGTGTCTGCACATCAGCCGGAGCACCTCCATCTCCCGGTCGGTGAGGGGAGCCTCTCCCTGGGGCATGGGAATGGTCCTGGGCTCCGGGAAGCTGCTGCCCCCCGCCATCACCGTCCGGGCCACCTCCAGAAAATCGTGCAGGCTCCGGCTTTTGTAGACAAAGCCGTTGGCCCCGGCGGCCCTGGCCCGGGGGATATAGGTGATCTCGTCAAAGGCGGTCATGACGATGATCTTGACCTCCGGATCTGTTTTGCGGATGGCCTCCACCGCCTTCAGCCCAGAGGCGCCGCCCTCGGTGCAGACATCCATCAGCACCAGTTCCGGATGCAGATGCTTACAGAAATCCAGGGCATAGTCTGCGTTGGGCACTTCGCCCACCACAGAAAAATCTCCCGCCGCCGTCAGCGCCGTGGTCAGCGATTCCCGCATGGAAACGTGATCCTCCACAATCAGAACCTTGGTCATTTCTCCACAGCCTCCTTTGGAACAGACAGTTCGATTCGGAATCGGGGGACAGTATAGAGCTCCATTCTGCCGCCAAGCTGACGGACCCTGCGGCGCATCCCGCCGATGCCGCCGCCCTCCCGGATGGGTCCGGCGGGCGGGATGCCGTTGTCGGTGACCGTCATGCGCCAGCAGTCATTCTGGAAAAAGTGGAACTGGATGCGGGTGGCATACCCGTGGCGCACGGCGTTGGTGACACATTCCACGGCGATCTCGGCAAAACTGTCCGCCACCGCCCCATCCTCCGGCAGCGCGCCCTGGAACTCCACCGACACCTCCATGCCCTGGAAGGTCTCCCGCAGCATCTCCAGACGATGAGCAGGGCTGGGCGTGGGATCTTCCCGGAGGGCCGTGGGAAGGCTGCGGGCAAAGTCCAGCAGCAGCGACTCATCCATCTGCCGGTCATCCCGCAGCGCCCGGAGCAGCAGGCTGATCCGCTGTCCCAAAAGGTCATGTACCCTCGCCTTGCTTCGGGCGATCTCCTCCGCTTCACAGATGGCCTGTAAATGCGCAATGGTGCTGCGAAGCTCCTGTCCGCGCTGCTCCAGCGCCTGGTTTTGCCGGGCAAGAAAGGTCACCGCGTCCCAATGCTCCGTGACATCATCGGCAGTCAGCAGAAGCATGGTCCGGCGCCCCATGGGGAGCTCATGGGCGGAAAAGCTCCATACGGAGGAATCGGGGAGGCGAAACACCTGCTGCCCACCCAGAACTTCCCGTGCGCAGCCGCCGCACAGCGGGCCGCACTCCAGCAGCCGCTGAAACAGCCTTCCGTCCTGTACCGGCTGCCCCGTCATCTGCCGTGCCAGCGCCTCCATGCTGCGGTTGCACAGCAGGAGCTCCCCCGACCGCCGAAAGAACAGCAGACCGGTATGCAGGGTATCAATGGCTTCCTTGACAGATACGGAGGAGAGCTGGGTGTAGAGCTCCAGCCGGCGCAGCAGGCAGATATGTACGCTGCGCAGCAGGAAGAACGCCATACTCATCAGAAAAAAGACGGGATAGGCGGGCCCTGTGACCGTCTCTGTCAGGGGGAGCAGGACAGCCGCCCCGCCCACGGCAAAAAGCGGCCAGATCAGTTCCATCCCCACCGCGGCGGTGGTTCCCAGCACCGCAGTCAGCAAAAACACCGCCTGCCGGACAAGGTCGTAGGCGCTGGGCGCCAAAAAGTCGCAGAACAGCCCATACTGCACCTGTGCAAGAAGGGCGGCGAAGAGGAACAGCACCCCGAGGATGGCGCACTCCATCCCATTTTCCACCCGGCGCACCCAGCCGGTGGGCAGACGTCGGATGCTGTAAGAGATGGCCCTTGTTTGAAACACGATGCACAGGGCGGCCGCCATCACCAATGTGGTCAGCGCCCAATGGGGAAACCGGTAAAATTCAGCCACAGGACTCACCTCCCAAGGGCAGCGTCATGCAGATCCCAACGGCATCGTCCAGATCCTTGCAGGCGATCTGACCGCCCAGCGCGGCAGCCGCCGTCGTCAGTTCCTCCGAAAAGCGCCATTGTCCGGGATCACCGCCCGGAATAAAGCGGAAAACCAGATGGGCGCCCTCCGGCTCCAGATACCCCAGCAGAGGAGAGGCGTTCTCCCCCAGGGCCCAGGATATGGCTTCAAAGGCAAAGTCGTAGCACAGTGCCGCCCTGCGGATCTCCAGCACTCCACGCTGCCCGCAGCGAATGAGCAGCTGCAGTCCTGCATAGCGGGCCAGTTCTGCCAGCTCATCCAAATAAATGCTCAATTCCTCTCCGGGCAGTCCATCTCCCTGACGTGCCAGGAAAAACAGATTGCATCTGCGTTTGATATGGCACAGGCAAAGAGTGATATAGGCGGTCAGGTCCCGGGGATGGGGGGTCTCCGGCAGAGCCTCGATCAGCCGTCCCAATGTCTGGATGCGGCGCTCCATGTCCCGGTCCAGCTGTTCAAACATGGTGCGGTTTGTCTCCGCAGCCAGCAGGCGCTTTTTCACATCGCCCTCCTCACGCATCAGGGCGTTGGCCGCCTCCAGACGGGCCTGCACAGCCTGGATCTCTCTGCGCAGCCGGTTGAGCTGGGAGAGGTCCTCCTGCCATACCGCCATACCGCCGTGAATAGGAACCGCGTGAAGCTGGGTGTCGCTGTCCCGCAGCAGCGGATGGGCCATATCCATGGAGATCCTCCGCCAGATGGAGCGGGAGACGGGAGGCGCGCCCCGGGAGGACAGGACGGTGCGGCCCTGCTCATCCAGCAGCGTCAGCCCAATGGGAGTGGCGGTGAACAGGCGCTGATACTGAAGATTGACCGGGATAAACCCCGCGTGAAGGGCCGACTCAAAAAACAGGGCGGACAGCACGCAGATGTTCACGGTAAGATCGCTCTCCCACGCCAGAGGCACCCGCCTGATGTAAGCAGTGATGTAGGCCAGCAATCCCACGCAGAACAGCAGCGGAACCATCCTGCCGGCCCAGTAAGGGCTATACCGCCCCCTGTGGAGCAGCTTCCAGACTGCGCAGGCCAGGAACAGGAGGGATAAAGTCATTACGCCCCAGTATCCCGGACCGTACCGGTAGTCTGAGGCCCAGTCCCCGGTCGGGTCAAAACGAAATACCAGCTGGTGGAGGTCGTTGGTGAGCACCAATAGCACAGAGAGGGCATAGCAGGCCAGAGGCGGCCACAGAGGGCGCAGCGGCTTTTTCTCGCCCTCCGGATGGTCCAGGATCACGGCCAGATACAGCAGCGTTACCGGAAGGGCAAGCTGAAAGATGTAATAGCCATACCAGCACATCCGGCACAGAAGCCCATCTGCTGTCAGCTGATATTTGAACAGGCGCAGCAGCAGCCATCCCACCATCAGCCAGCCCATGACCCCGACTACTCGGCGGACATCCCGGCGGATCATCCGATGGGATACCGTCCCCTTCCACAGCAGGATGGCGGCGGCAAGGAACAGGGCGGATAAAATATGCTCCCGGAGATCTGCTGTGGTATAGCGCCGGGTGTGGAGAACCTGCCGGCGCAGGTCCCGGCTGCTGTCCCCGGTCAACTCCAGAAACCAGCCGTAGTCCTCCTCGCTCAGGGTACGGGCCGGCCGGTAATCATCGGGAAAATCAGCTGGTCTCTCTCCGTCTACCAGGGGCAGCCCTGCTGACAGAAGGGTTTCATCCAGCCCCGGCTCCAGCGTCAGAGGGACATCGGAGAGCAGCCCCATACGGCAGGACAGCGTGCCCTCCGCCGGCACGATGATCTCATAATTTCCTCCGTTCCGGTTCCACGCGGCGGCCTCCCAGTCCAGACAGATCAGAATGGGGGCGTCCGGCGCCTCCAGCCGGAAGTTTCCGTTCTGACCGAGGTGTTCCAGCAGCTCCAGAGCGTCACGCTTGGAGGGCGCCTCCCGGTCCAGACCGTAGGACAGGGCGCCCAGAGCCAGCATATTGCGGATCACGGAACTGCTGCTGATGCCCACGGGGACCGGACTCTCCCGAAGGCTGTTCCAGCCGGTGACGGCGGCGTCCGTCCGGCTGCGGTCCACCGCCAGAATCACGGTGGCCGTGACATGGGGATACCAATACCGGCCAATGCCCCGCTCCAGCGCCGGGATGGCCTGTACATCAAAGCAGGCCACGGCGCTGCCTCGGCTCACCTCCGCGTAGAGGGTATCCTCTGCCGTCTGAAGGGAATACCCGGGGAGGAAGGGGGCGAGAGCCGCGCTATACGCCTCGGCGCCCTCCGCCGCGGAGATCAGACGGCCCCCTGTGTCCACCGTGCCGCACCCGGCCAGGATCAGGCACAGCAGGAGGAGCGGCAGCCAACGCCCTTTCATGGCGCCACCGGCTCCCCGGACTCCTCCATCCGGCCGGCACACTCCCGGCACAGATCCATCTCATCGCAGATGAGGAAACAGGCGTCGCAGACCAGCCGCCGGCAGATGGGGCATTGGCTGAACCGCTCCCTGGCCTCCTGACCGGCCGCCTGCATGGCCCGCTGCTTCTCCCGCTGATAGATGGCGTCATAGAGTTCCTTCTTCTCCCGGTGTTCCGCCGCCTGCAGCGCTTTGGAAAAGGGGATGCTGCTGCTGTACCAAAATTCTCCGCACACCTCGCAGCGGATGGAAAAGCAGAAATACTGGGGCGTGGACCGATCCTCTAAGTGGCTGGACAAGAGATTTGTCATATTCCGCACCTCCTCGTTTCTACTCCTGTTATAACAGGAGTAAGGGGCGGGAGTATATGGTCCGTCGGATACTTTTTCCCACTTTTTCGCAAAGGTATCCATTGGATAATAGAGAAAGCGCACAAAACCAGTCCTCTGGTTTTGTGCGCTTTGCTGTGATGGAGAAACTTGTCTTAGAACAGCTCCTGGAGCCGTCCGCACCGGCGAAGCAGATCGATATAGAGCATCAGTTCATCCCGGGAGGCCACCCCCAGCTTCTCGTAGATGCTCCGGTTGTGCTTTCGGACCGTGCTCATGCTGATAAACGCCAGATCCGGGATGTCCGCGATCTCATGTCCATCGATGTAGTAACGGAGGATATTCCGTTCCGCCTCTGTCAGCAGATCCTTCCGCGCCACAAACTGGTCGAAGAGCTCGGCAATATTGGGGGGAAGCTCGCCCTGCTCCAGACGCTGGTTCCGGGCCCGGGCGTTGAGAAACTCCGCCAGTTCATCCACCTCCGAGATCCCGGAGGACAGCCCCTGTTCCGGCAGTTCTTCCTGCTGGAACCGCTTCAGGCTGTCGGTAATAGGCCGGACAAATCTCCGCGCCAGGAAGAAGGAGAGGGCCAGCAGCACCACCAGCAGTCCCAGGGCCGCAATGATCCATGTTTTTTGTATTTCAGCGGTGTATGCCGCATAACTGTCCTGGGGGATCAGGATCGCAGCGGCCCAGGCGGTGTCCTCCGTCTCTCCCTTGGAGATGGAGATGGTCTGATGCAGGCCGATATACCGCTCGGCGCCTGTGTCATATTCGTTATAGTATCGTCCCTGATGGATGGCGAGCGTCTCCTGACCGTCCAGATAGGTACCGTTGACGCTGCCCACCAATCCATCCGACAGCAGAAGACGGCTGTCCTGAATGGGAGCCAGAACGGTAACGGCGGAGCCGAACTGCCCCTCCGCCGCGGGATAGGACAGCTGGAAGTACAGCGCGCTGAGCTCCACGCCGCAGACGCCGTATACGCTCCCATCGCTGCCCACGATGGGGACGCACAGCAGCATGGCGGATTCCCAGGTACCCTTCAGGTCAATGCGGCGGGACCAGAAATAACGCTGCGCAGGCCGGTCCAGAGGAGAGTCCATCAGCTCCCGGCAGCCCGGGATCAGATCGGTATCAAATTCCAGATTCCACCGGTTGTGCAGCTCCAGATCCTTTTGCCGGGCGATATCCGGGATACCGCGGAAGTAGACCACGGTAGGGGCAACCGGATTGCTGGCGCTGAGGTTGGTGTAACGCAGGTGGATCCCGCTTCTGGAGTGGTCTGCCACCTCCAGGGTGGTATTGGCCGTGGCATTTAAAATTACATAGGCTCCGTTGCAGTTGGCGGTCTGGAGGGTGGTATTGACCAGCGGGTACATGATCTGCTGCAGCTTCAGCAGCCGCTCCGGGTCATCGTTGACCTCTTGCAGTGAAATGCCCTCCCGTACCAGCTCCCCTTCGATCTCGCGGCTGAGTTCTTTGGAGAGATTCAAGCTCTGGGCGGTCAGCTGATCCAGGCGACTGGCCAGGCTATCCTGTGTATTTTTCAGTTGCAGCTCCATCACCTCATGGAGCTGCTCGTCGTTTTGGGAAAAGGCCCCGGCGATGGACAGAAGGAGGATCACCGCCGCAAAGACCACCAGGATCATGGACACCCAGTAGAGCATCAGTTTTCTCTGCATGCCCACGCTCTGCTTTTTGGCAAAGGCGTTCAGCGCCCGCAACTCCCGGAATTTGTTCAGCACGGTGTTTCCTCCTCTCTTTTGTTTATCGCTCCATGATCTCCCGGAAGGCCTGGAGCCGCTCTGCGCTGATCTGCTCCAATCCGGTTTCTCCGGCCCCCAGATAATCCTGACGGCCCAGCGCAAGCTGTGAGCGCACCTGATCTTCCAGGGTCGTTTCCAGACTCAGATAGCTCTCCAGCTGGGGCGGCACATAAAACTCATAGTTTGCCTGGGTATCCAGATACGCCTGATAGAGGGAGGCGTATTTGGCGCTCTCCAGTCCCTCGATGGCCTTCGGCAGTTCGTTTTCAAAGGCGGCCCGAGTCACCGGCATGTAGCCCGTTCGGGTCACGAACTCCACATTGTGGTCCGGCTCGGTCAGCCACTTGAGGAGGGTCACGGCGGCCTGCTCCCTCTCTGGGGTGGAGCGGACGGTGCAGAAACCGGCTCCGCGCTGCATGACCAGCTTTTCCCCGTTTTCAAAGACCGGACAGGGCCGGGAGATGATAGTGATCTCCTCGGAGGTATTGTCCGGATAAGTTACCACATCGCTGTAATAGAGGATGCTGGCCGAGGATGCCACGCTCACAATGCTGTCGCCGGTGCGGATGGATTCTGTGGCGTAACCGCCCTTGAGCCAGACGCCCCCACGAAGCGCGGCCCGGGCCAGCGGCTCCCACGCCGCCTGGAATGCGGGGCCAAAGGCCAGCTTGTCACCCTGGAAGAAATCCTCGCCCAGGGATTCCGCCCCCACCTGGAAATAGTTGAAATAGTAGTCGTGAACGAACATGGACTTGGCGTCGCCCGGAATATCCGGCGTCTGAGCGTCGGTCCAGTCCGCATAGACCTCTGCTGCCTTGAAAAGCCCCTCCCAGGTGTCCAGGTCCGCCAGCGTCACGCCGGTCGCCTGGGAGAAGCGGTCGAAGATCGTCTGGTTGATATACATGATCTCTGTGGATTTCGCCACGGGAAGGACCACCAGCCGGTCATTGACGATCCCCTCTTCCACGAAAGCCGGCAGGAAAGCGGACAGTTCTTCCTCGCTGAAGTAGTCCTGATAGTCCACCAGAATGCTGTCGTCGGGCAGCGCCATCACCGTCTTGGGATAGGATACGAAAAGGTCGGGCAGCTCCGGAGCTCCCGGCTCTCCGTTGGCGGCGGCCAGCACCAGCTCGTGGATGGTGTTGGTGTTGGACACGGAGGTGACCTGCACGTTGATCCGCTGCTCCTTTCCCACCGTCTGGTTGAACGCATCGATGAGGTCGTTGAGTGGGGAATCTGTCTGACCGCCATAGACGTGCCAGACCGTAATGGTGGTCGGCGTCTCTTCTTTTTTGGCCGTGTCGGAACAGCTCGCGCAGCAGTAGGCCAGCAAGATACCTGCCAGCAAAAACGCCGCAATTCTTCGTACCTTCACATCGCATCACCTCGTTTTCATTATATCTGCTGAGGGTAAAAAAAGCCAGTTGAAACAGGATACTTTATTGAATTCATTTCGTGGAGTATCCATTTCAGTTCAGTATAACATGGATTCCATAAACCTGCCCTATCCGCAGCGGGTAGTTTTCATCGTTCAGGTTTTTCTTTTGATATCGTTGCCTTATCCGGGTGGATCAGAGTGATGGGTAGCCCCTTTTTTCTGGCATAGTTGACGGTCATTCCCGTTCCGCTGCGGATAGAACGGTCGTTGTCATAGACTGCCAGTAAGTAGCCTGCACGGTCCACCATATACTCGTTGCGTCTCCGGTAATTGACCGCCGGGGGCGCTTCTTTATTACCCACGATAACCGTTTCCGCACTGTGTCGGATCAGAAAAGACATACGGCTGCGGCTGCGATCTTCCCAGTCTGTGTCGTGGCCCTCAAAGGGCAGAGCGATCTTCAGTTGGATCTCGCTATATTCCGGCTGTTCTTTGAGCCGCAGCAATATCTCCCCGGCCCACATATCCACGCCCAGAGCGCCGCCTACCCAAAACTGGCGAAAGCCTTGCTCATAGAGCTGGATCAACTGATCCCGGATGCGTTTCTTGATCCGCTTGCAGCCGTTGTTGTTTTCATCATATTTGAAGCGAAAGCGTGTCGGTCTATGGCCGATGATGGCACAGGCAAGTCCCCTTGTCATATTGACACCTCACATAACATCGAACAAAATAGTGTTTTAATTATATATTGACGCTTTATGAGCGTCAATAATGCTTTAGGGTTAATTTTAGTATGCGCTGCCTTCGGATAAACTAATTCCGTAAGGTGGTGATAACTCTGGAATGGGATTTTGACTTTTCCGAGCGCATGGAAAACCTATCTTATGCTATCGGATACTATCGCAAGAAAAAGGGATATTCCCAGGAACAGTTGGCAGAGATCCTTGATATTAGCCGCCAGCATCTCGCGTCCGTTGAAGCGCCCGGCATGAGTCATGGCCTGTCTCTGGATCTGCTGTTTAGGATAGCCACCGTCCTTGAAGTGGAGCCGTATCTGCTGCTGAAATTTCGACTTGAGAAGTAAGATTTTTCATTAAGATGATGATAAGTCTTTTCTCTGACCTAAATCTCTGATAGAGTGAGTCCTTCTGGGTGGTTCACAATGAACCGCTCCTGGGTCCAGCGAATGGGCGCAGTTCTCCCTTGGCTGAAGATTTTGAAATTGCCATTGATTCAGAGAGTGGTTTGTACTACATTTTGACATTAAGGTCAAAAGGGGGTGTGACACAATACTTCAGGTTTGATATAATGTAGATAAAAACAGGGTGGTGGCGGAAGATGTCATACAGGGCCAACGGAAGCCAGCAGTTGTCCATATTCGACCGCAGTCTCCGGCTCA
>JALFRA010000003.1 GCA_022785125.1 Clostridiales bacterium | reverse complement strand
TGAGCCGGAGACTGCGGTCGAATATGGACAACTGCTGGCTTCCGTTGGCCCTGTATGACATCTTCCGCCACCACCCTGTTTTTATCTACATTATATCAAACCTGAAGTATTGTGTCACACCCCCTTTTGACCTTAATGTCATATTTTAGTACAAACCACTTTGTTCACGAAAATTTAACAAAATATTTTTTGCTGTGAGCGGAATAATTCTGAAAACAACGGCGAAAAACGGGGGGATAACCGCCAGAATTTAGTTCAAGTCCTCACCAATGGGGGTAAGCATGAAAAGATATCTTTTTTTTGTGCAGTCAAAATTGGACGCGAAAAAACCCCGAAACCGTTGTGGCTTCGGGGTTTTCCGGTGCGATATCTTTTTTGGTCGCACAATGTGGTTGCGGGGGGAGGATTTGAACCTCCGACCTCCGGGTTATGAGCCCGACGAGCTACCAAACTGCTCTACCCCGCGATATGGTGCCGGAGACCGGGGTCGAACCGGCACGGGATTACTCCCACGGGATTTTAAGTCCCGGGCGTCTGCCAATTCCGCCACTCCGGCGTGGAGGGCTCCAGTCTCGCGTTTTCTGAGTGCCTAACTAGAATACCACAGCGGGAATGGTATGTCAACCCCTGATTTGAAAAAATAAAGAGAAAAATTGACTGGCGGATAAAAAGCAAAAAAACAAGAGAGACACGCAAAAGCGTGTCTCTCTTGGTACGGCTGAAGGGATTCGAACCCCCGACCTTTTGGTTCGTAGCCAAACACTCTATCCAACTGAGCTACAGCCGCATATCAGCTGAAGTGTTTCTCTCTCGCTGACAGCTTAATTATATTAGCACAGCTTTAGACAGAATGCAAGAGTTATTTTTGATTTTTTTCAAAAAATTTCTGAAGGGCTATTTGCCGCCCTCTTCCGCGATAATACGCTCCAAACAGCCCATCAAATCAGCCATGGTTTCCAGCCGGACCCCCATGCCGAGGATATGCTCCCTCAGCTGGGGCGGCATGGAATCAAACTGGGGCCGGATCGCCGGATCTACATACGCCATCGTATCACCTCCTGCCGGTTAGCCTGCATAGCTAGTATAGCCGGCAGAAGGAAAAAGGATACAGCGGGCAGCAAAAAACGCGCCCCTGAAACAGAGGCGCGGGAGTTTTGGTCTGTCCCCACCGCAGGGAGCGATTGCCGCCCTGCGGTGGGACAGTGGGTAGTGCGTTGAAAAGAGAGAGAAGAGAGGAGGAGTAATGTCATTGTTATCTCTGGTATCCTGACGATCCCTATGATACCAGATTCCAAACCGAAGTGGTGAACCGTTTTGGAACTTATTGTGAACGAATTATGAACGCATAAGTTTTCTACAGCAGTGTGATGAACTGGCTGTTGGCCCAGCCCACCATACCGTCCAGACGGACCACATACCAGTCTTCCCACTGGTTGAGGATGGTAAGGCGGGTGCCATCGTAAGCCTTGGCCAGCACGGCGGCGGTGGGGGAGGGCTTATCCCGGATATTCAGGTAGCCCCAGGAGACGTCCACAACGGCGGGGCGGGGGGACTGGGGCTCCAGAAAGGGCAGACCAAAATACTCCGTCAGGGAGAGCACGATATTGCGGGCAATGGCGTCCAGGTTATTCTGCACCCAGGCGGCGTCGTCCGGGTTGTCGTGATAGCCCAGCTCCAGAAATACCGAGGGGGCACGCACCCGCCGCACCTCGCCAATGGAGGTGGTGGACTCCGCCCGAACCTTATTGGGCAGAGGATAGATGGTTTTCAGACCGTTGGCAATGAGTTGGGCGGCCCGCTTGCCTTCTGTGGAACTGGGGTAATAGAACACCAGGATACCTCGTGCCTGACCGTATTGCTCCTCCGGAGCGGCGTTGGAGTGGAGGGCCAGATGGAGATCGTAGTTTCCGGCGTTGGAGGCCCGGATGGAGGACAGGGCGGTCATGTCCGGAGTGTTGCGGGAAAACCGGATGCCAGCAGCGGTGAGGTAGGGCTCCATTGCGTCGGCCAGGCGGTTCATCCACTCTTCCTCTGTGCCGCCGGTGACGTACAGGTTGTTCTCCTGTGTGGAGGGGGAGAGGTAGATAATGGGCATAGAAATAACCTCCTTTTCCCCATGCTATGCGGGAGAAGGGAGGCCTGCGCACCAGAAAACGTCCCCGGTGCGCAAAATGCACCGGGGACGGCTGAACGATGTATGTAAATGACTCAGTCCACCTTGGGACCGGCGGCCACCAGAGCCTTGCCGGCGGCGTTGGAGGTATACTTGGCAAAGTTCTTCACGAAGCGGGCGGCCAGATCCCTGGCCTTGGCGTCCCATTCGGTGGGATCGGCATAGGTATTGCGAGGGTCCAGAATATTGGTATCCACACCGGGAAGGGTTGTGGGAACAGCCAGATTGAAGTAGGGGATGGTCATAGTCTCCGCCTTCAGGATGGAGCCGTCCAGGATGGCGTCGATGATGCCGCGGGTGTCCTTAATGGAGATCCGCTTGCCGGTGCCGTTCCAGCCGGTGTTCACCAGGTAGGCCTTGGCGCCCGACTTGGCCATCTTCTTCACCAGTTCCTCACCGTACTTGGTGGGGTGGAGCTCCAGGAAGGCCTGGCCGAAGCAGGCGGAGAAGGTGGGGGTGGGCTCGGTAATGCCCCGCTCGGTGCCGGCTAGCTTGGAGGTGAAGCCGGACAGGAAGTAGTACTCGGTCTGCTCCGGGGTCAGGATGGACACAGGGGGCAGCACACCGAAGGCGTCGGCGGACAGGAAGATCACATTCTTGGCGGCGGGGCCGGCGGACACGGGCCGGACGATCTTCTCAATGTGGTTGATGGGATAAGAGACGCGGGTATTCTCAGTGACAGAATCATCATTGAAGTCGCAGTGGCCGTTTTCGTCCACAGTGACGTTTTCCAGAAGCGCGTTGCGCTTGATGGCATTGTAGATATCAGGCTCGGACTCCTTATCCAGGTTGATGACCTTGGCGTAGCAGCCGCCCTCGAAGTTGAAGATGCCGTTGTCGTCCCAGCCGTGTTCGTCATCGCCGATGAGCAGGCGTTTGGGGTCGGTGGACAGGGTGGTCTTGCCGGTACCGGACAGGCCGAAAAACAGAGCGGTGCTCTCACCGTTCATGTCGGTGTTGGCGGAGCAGTGCATGGAGGCCATGCCCTTGAGGGGCAGGAAGTAGTTCATCATGGAGAACATACCCTTCTTCATCTCGCCGCCGTACCAGGTGTTCAGAATGACCTGCTCCCGGGAGGTAAGATTGAAGATGGCGGCAGTCTCGGAGTTGAGACCCAGCTCCTTATAGTTTTCCACCTTGGCCTTGGAGGCATTGTAGGAGATAAAATCGGGCTGGAAGCTTTCAAGCTCCGCCTCGGTGGGCTGAATGAACATATTTTTTACAAAGTGGGCCTGCCAGGCCACTTCCATAATGAAGCGGATGGCCATACGGGTGTCGGCGTTGGTGCCGCAGAACACGTCCATAACGTACAGCTTCTTATTGGACAGTTCCTGGATGGCCAGCTGCTTGCAGGTATCCCAGGCCTGCTGGGAAGCGGGTTTGTTGTCGTTCTTGAATTCATCGGAGGTCCACCACACGGTGTCCCTGGAGGTGTCGTCCATAACGATGAATTTGTCCTTGGGGGAACGGCCGGTATAGATGCCGGTCATGACGTTGACGGCACCCAGGTCGGTGACCTGGCCCTTATCATAGCCTTCCAGATCGGGCCTGGTCTCTTCCTGGAACAGGACCTCATAGGAGGGGTTGTGGAGGATCTCGGTGACGCCGGTGATGCCGTATTGATTCAAATCAATGTTTGCCATAATGCATGACCTCTTTCCCGTATTGATCTCTCTGGGGCTCCGGCGGGGCGGACAAGCCCCGGAAGTTACAAATCCCATGGGATAATCATACACAAATTTAGGCATAATGTCAATTCCTCTATACCCGGCGATTTTGCAATTCTGTTTGCCGACAGTTTCAATCTGCCTTTCAAAGTGCCAGGATCTTCAAGCCCCGAGAGCACGGAGTGTGCGGGCCAGAACGGCAAATTCATCAATACCCAGCCGCTCACCGCGGACACCCTCGGGCAGCCCGGCGTCGGCGATGGCCTGCCGCAGCTGTTCCTTGCTCAGACGGTCTCCAAAGGCGGCGGACAGACCGTTGAGCAGGGTCTTGCGGCGCTGTGCAAAGGAGGCGCGTACCACCCGGAAGAAGAAGGCGTCCTCCACCAGGGTCTGCACCGGCTCTGTTCGAGGCACCATGCGGATCACCGCCGAGGTCACCTTGGGCGCGGGCAGGAAGCACTCCGGGGGTACCTCAAAGAGGTACTCGGGGGTGGTGTAGTACTGGCAGAAGAGGGAGAAGGCGCCGTAATCCGCCGTGCCGGGAGCTGCGCAGATACGTTTGGCCACCTCCCGCTGGATCATCACCGTGATGGAGGCAAAGCAGCCTGCCTCAATGAGGGCGGTGATGACGGGGGTGGTAATGTTGTAGGGCAGGTTGGCGCAGGCCACCGGGGTGAGGCCGGGAAACTGTTCGGTTGCCAGGGCGGCCAGGTCCAGCTTCATGGCGTCCCCGGGGATGACGGTCACATTGTCAAAGGGGGCCAGAGTTTCACCCAGAATGGGCAGCAGGTCCCGGTCCAGTTCTATGGCGGCCACCCTGCCCGCCCGCCGGGCCAGCTGAACGGTGAGGGGACCGATGCCCGGCCCGATCTCCAGCGCGCCGCAGGTTTCGTCGGCGCCGGAGGCGTCGGCAATGTCCTGGGGCACCCACCCCTGGATGAGGAAGTTCTGGCCCATGCTTTTGGAAAAGCGAAAGCCGTGACGGCCCAACAGGGCCTTGATGTCGTTGCTGTTGCAGAGATCCATAATCCACCTCACACACATATTGACACCAGTATACGGGAAACGAAACCAAAATACAAGTATACGGGCAGGAAGGACGAACAACGTTGGATGCAAAGAAAGGTATGCGCCTGCTGCTTGACAAATTGATATTTAGGTGATATTATTTTGATATCAAAAAGAGAGCGGGAGGTGCTCTTATGGAAGAGAAGATTTTGACCGGCAAGAAAAAGGGTATGCCTATGCTGCTGCTCATTCTGGCCCTGTATGTGCTGGCGATCGTCGGCATCGTGTGGGCCGCCGTCCAGGATGGGGCGGGAGACATGGATACAGTCACGGTAGTCATTCTGGCTGTGAGTGTTGTCTGGGCGTCTCTGGGCTGGATCTTCCTGTGCGGTCTGAAGGTGCTCAAGCCCCAGGAGGCCCTGGTGCTCACCCTGTTCGGCAAGTACATCGGTACCCTGAAGGGGGAGGGCTTCTACTACGTCAATCCTTTCTGCTCCGGGGTGAACCCAGCGGCCCAGACCAAGCTGAACCAGAGCGGCGATGTGGACGGCGGCAGCAAGGCGGAGAAGAAGGCGGAGGCCCAGGCGGCCGGCAAGAAGATCTCATTGAAGATCATGACCCTGAACAACAACCGCCAGAAGATCAACGACTGCCTGGGCAACCCGGTGGAGATCGGTATCGCCGTCATGTGGCGGGTGGTGGACACTGCCAAAGCGGTGTTCGACGTGGACAACTACAAGGAGTATCTGTCCCTCCAGTGTGACAGCGCCCTGCGGAACATCGTGCGTATCTACCCCTACGACGTGGCCCCCAATGTGGACACTACCGGCGACGGCATCGCTGACGAGGGCAGCCTGCGGGGCTCCAGTGAGGTGGTGGCCGGGCGTATCAAGGATGAGATCCAGAGCAAGGTGGCCCAGGCGGGGCTGGAAATCATTGAGGCCCGCATCACCTACCTGGCCTACGCCCCCGAGATCGCCGCGGTGATGCTCCAGCGGCAGCAGGCCAGCGCCATCATCGACGCCCGCAAGATGATTGTGGACGGGGCTGTGGGCATGGTGGAAATGGCTCTGGAGCGGCTCAGCGAGAAGCAGGTGGTGGAACTGGACGAGGAGCGGAAGGCCGCCATGGTGTCCAACCTGCTGGTGGTGCTCTGCGGCAACCGGGACGCCCAGCCGGTGGTCAACTCCGGCAGCCTGTACTGATATGGCGGGCGATGGTAAGAAGCAGGTGCCCCTGCGCCTGTCTCCCAAGCTGTATGCGGCCATTGCTGCCTGGGCGGAGGACGACTTCCGCTCGGTGAACGGGCAGATCGAGTATCTGCTCACCGAGTGCGTCCGGCAGCGGAAAAAGAACGGCAAATATGTATCCGATGAGATCGATGTGCCGCCGGAACTGGATATCGAATGAAAAGAGGACGTGCTGCTATGCAGCACGTCCTCTTTTGTTGCTCAGGCTTCGGCGGAACCCAGGCTGACCTCCGGCATCAGCTCCTTGCTGATGATGGAGAGCATCTCCTCCAGCTTGGCGCACTCGTCGGGGGTGAACCGCTCCCGCATCCGCTCGGTGACTACATGAACGTAGTCGCTGCTGACGTTGTAGTAGTCCTTGTACTTCTGGGTCACCTGCAGGTGATACTCCCGCTTGTCATGCTCCGACTGGATCTTCTGAACGTAGCCTTTGCGGATGAGGCTGTTGATCTTATAGGCCGCGTTGGGCGGGGAGATCCGCATAAAGGAGGCAAACTCGTTGATGGTGGGGGAGCCCAGAGCCTGGATGGTCTCCATTGCGAAGGTCTCCACCGTGGTCAGGCTGGCCTCCCGGTTCTGGAACCGCTCGAAGATCTCCTGATAAAAGTGAAGTTTAAATTTTGTATACACGATTTCAAATTTCTCTTCCAGCATACCCGTGCCTCCGCAAAACAGTATCATTTTTAAACATATTATAGCAAAAAGCGGAGGGGAGGGCAATCAGGAATCCTTACCCAGGGCAAAGGTGAGTTCCGCCGTGGCCGCCACCTGCCCGTTGACGGTGGCCTTGGCCTCCCCGATGCCCACCGGCCCTTTCTGCTTGGTGAGGGTGCATTCCAGCTCCAGCACGTCGCCAGGGGTGACCTGGCGGCGGAACCGGGCGTTCTTGATGCCGCCGAAGAAGGCGATCTTGCCCCGGTTCTCCGGCAGGGACAGCAGGGCCACCGCGCCCACCTGGGCCAGGGCCTCCAGAATGAGGACGCCGGGCATGACGTGGTACTGGGGGAAGTGGCCCTGGAAGAAGGGCTCGTTGACGCTGACGCACTTGATGCCCTTGGCCCACTTGCCAGCCTCGCCGTCCACGATGCGGTCCACCAGGGCGAAGGGGTAGCGGTGGGGCAGGATCTCTGCGATCTGATTGGAGTTGAGTTCCATGGCTTAACCCTCCCACTTCTTGAACAGCACGCAGGCGTTGTGACCGCCGAAGCCCAGGGAGTTGGACAGGGCGTACTGTACGTCGGCATTCCGGCCCTGGTTGGGCACATAGTCCAGGTCGCAGGCCGGATCAGCCTCCTGATAGTTAATGGTGGCGGGCAGATACCCGTCCTTCAGGGCCAGGGCGGAGAAGATGGCCTCCACCGCGCCGGCAGCCCCCAGCATATGGCCGGTCATGGACTTGGTGGAGCTGACCGCCAGCTGGTAGGCATGGTCGCCGAACACCGTCTTGATGGCGTCGGTCTCGCCGGAGTCGTTCAGAGGGGTGGAGGTGCCGTGGGCGTTGATGTAGCCCACCTGCTCGGGGGCCACGCCGCCGTCGGCCAGAGCCTGGGCCATAGCCCGGGCGCCGCCCTCTCCGTGGGGGGCGGGGGCGGTCATGTGATAGGCGTCACAGGTGGCGCCGTAGCCCACAACTTCGGCATATACCTTGGCCCCACGGGCCTTGGCGTGCTCATACTCCTCCAGCACCAGGATGCCGGCGCCCTCGCCCATAACGAAGCCGGAACGCTGGGCGTCAAAGGGGATGGAGGCCCGGTCGGGGTCGTCGCCCACATGGAGGGCCCGCATGGTGGTGAAGCCGCCGATGGACAGGGGGGTGATGGCGGACTCAGCGCCGCCGCACAGCATCACCTCGGCATAGCCGTCCCGGATGTGGCGGAAGGCGTCGCCCACGGCGTTGGAGCCGCCGGCGCAGGCGGTAACGGGGCAGGTACACATACCCCGGAAGCCGAAAGCGATGGCGATGAGGCCGGCGCCCATGTTAGCGATAGCGGAAGGGATGTAGAAGGGGGAGGCACGGTCAAAACCCTTTTCGGAGCAGCGGGTCTGCTCGGACTCGGTGACCCCGATGCCGCCGATGCCACTGGAGACGATGACGCCGCAGCGGGTGCGGTCGATGGACTCCAGATCCAAGCTGCTGTCAGCCACCGCTTCCTTGGCGGAGGCCATGGCCAGCTGGGAGTAGCGAGCCATGTGGCGCACTTCCTTCTTGTCCAGCACAGAAGTGGGGTCCCAGTCCTTTACCTCGGCGGCCAGGTGGACCTTCTGAGGGGCGGCGTCGTACTGGGTGATGGGGGCGATGCCGCACACGCCGTTACGGATGGCCTGCCAGGTGTCGGCCACGTTGTGGCCCAGGGGATTCACGGTCCCCATGCCGGTAATGACGACTCTGCGTTTTTCCATAGTTGATCTTGTTCCTCCTCACATACCCATGCCGCCGTCGACGGAAAGGACCTGGCCGGTGATGTAGGCCGCCTCATCGGAGGCCAGGAAGGCCACGGCGGTAGCCACGTCCTCGGGAGTGCCGGCCCGGCCGGCGGGGATGGTGGACAGCATGGCCTCCCGGGCGGCATCGGGGAGGGCAGCGGTCATGTCGGTGGCGATGTAGCCGGGGGCCACGGCGTTGACGGTAACACCCCGTCCGCCCAGTTCCTTGGCCAGGGACTTGGTCATGCCGATGACGCCTGCCTTGCTGGCGCAGTAGTTGATCTGGCCGGGATTGCCCCGGAGCGCTACCACCGAGCTGAGGTTGATGATGCGGCCGTAGCGGGCCTTCATCATGGGCCGGGCGGCGGCCTTCATGCACAGGAAGGCCCCCTTCAGGTTGGTCTCGATGACTGCGTCGAAGTCCTCTTCCTTCAGCATCATGGCCAGGTTGTCCCGGGTGATGCCGGCGTTGTTCACCAGGATGTGGAGGCCGCCCAGCTCTTTCACGGCGGTGTCCATCAGGGTCTTCACAGCGGCGGGATCGGCCACGCTGCCCTGGACGGCACGGGCTTCCACGCCCAGCTCCTTGAGGGCGGCCAGAGTCTCCTCAGCAGCGGCGGTGTTGCCGGCGTAGGAGAACACCACGTTGGCCCCACGGCGGGCCAGCTCCAGGCAGATGGCCTTGCCGATGCCCCGGCTGCCGCCGGTGACCACGGCGATTTTTCCATTCATGCTCATAATGTTATCCTTTCAAAGCGGCGGAGAGAGCCTCGATGTCGGCGCAGGTCTCCACGGCGTAGGTCTTGATAGAGGGAGCGGTCTTTTTCACAAAGCCGCTGAGGGCCTTGCCCGGCCCGATCTCCACGATGGTGTCCACACCCAGCTCCTCCAGGCGGCGGATGGTGTCCTCCATGTAAACGGAGGACTGGACCTGGCGCTCCAGTAAGGCGGGAATGGTGTCGTTTTCGCCCATCTCACGGCCCAGGCAGTTGAAGAGCACCGGGAAGGCCATCTCTCCAAAGGTGACGCTCTGGAACTTCTCCCGCAGGACGTCGCCGGCGGGGGAGAGCAGGGAGGTGTGGAAGGGGCCGCTGACCTTCAGGGGCAGGCAGCGCTTGGCGCCCAGCTCCTTGGCGATGGAAGCGGCCTTGTTCACCGCCTCCTGGGCGCCGCCGATGACCAGCTGGCCGGGGCAGTTATAGTTGGCGATTTCCACCACACCGGCGTCGGCGGCTTGGTTGCAGGCCTGCTGCAGCTTCTCCCGGTCCAGACCCAGTACGGCGGTCATGCCGCAGGGGATACCGGCGGCAGCGGAGGCCATGGCCTTGCCACGGAAGGCGGCCAGGGAGACGGCCTGGGCGGGGGTGAACACTCCAGCGGCCTGGAGGGCGGAATACTCGCCCAGGCTGAGACCGGCGGCGTAGTCGGGACGGATGCCCATCTCAAACAGAATGGCGGTCATGCCGGCGGCGAAAGCCACCATACAGGGCTGGGTGTACTCCGTCTGGTTCAGCACCCCGTCGGGGTCGGTAAAGGAGACGGTTTTCAGGTCAAAGTCCACATCGGCGCTGTCCAGCACGGCTTTGAATACGGGATAGGCCTCATAGAGGTCGGCTCCCATGCCGGGATGCTGGCTGCCCTGTCCGGCGTACAGAAACGCGAGGCTCATACGTTCAGTCCTTTCACAACGGCCTCACAGCCGCGCATCATTTCCTCAAAGATGGCCCGCAGGGGACGGACCTCCTTTACCATACCGGCCACCTGACCGGCCATAAAGCTGCCGGTGTCCAGGTCGCCGTCGAACACCGCCCGGCGGAGGGAACCCAGGGTCAGTTTTTCCATCTCCTCCAGGGGCAGGTTCTGCTTCTCCATGCGCAGGTACTCCCGGGCCATCTTGTTTTTGAGTACCCGGACAGGAGCCCCGCCGGTGCGGCCGGTGACGGTGGTGTCGTTGGCCCCGGCCTTCACCACGGCCTGCTTGTAGTTGTCATGGATGGGACACTCCTCACTGGCCAGCAGACAGGTGCCGATCTGCACGCCGCAGGCGCCCAGGGCGAAGGCGGCAGCCATCTGACGGCCGTCGGCAATGCCGCCGGCGGCGATGACGGGCACGCTCACCGCGTCCACCACCTGGGGCACCAGGGCCATGGTGGTCATCTCGCCCACATGGCCGCCGCTCTCGGTGCCCTCGGCGATGATGCCGTCAATGCCGTAGCGCTCCAGACGCTTGGCCAGGATGGGAGCGGCCACCACGGGGAACACCTTGATGCCCGCAGCCTTCCAGGCGGGGACGTACTTGCCGGGATTGCCGGCGCCGGTGGTCACCACCTGGACGCCCTCCTCCACCACCACCCGGGCCAGATCCTCAATGTGGGGATTCATCAGCATCAGATTGACGCCGAAGGGCTTGCTGGTGGAGGACTTGGCCACCTGGATCTCACGGCGCAGAGAATCGGCGTCCATGCCGCCGGAGCCGATGAGGCCCAGAGCCCCGGCATTGGATACGGCGGCGGCAAAAGCGCCGGTGGCCACGTTGGCCATACCGCCCTGGATCATGGGGAATTCAATCCCCAACAATTCGTTCAGTTTCATAGTAAGCTCCTTATCAAAGAAACGGGCGGCGTACTCGACGCCCCGCCGTTTTATGCCAATTCCAAAAGGGCTCCCGCCCAGGTCAGGCCGCCGCCGAAGCCCACGCACAGAGCCTTCTGGCCGGAGGTCAGCTGACCGGAGGTGACCAGCTCATCCAGCAGCAGGGGTACGCTGGCGGCGGAAGTGTTGCCGGTGCGGGCGATGTTGCCGGTGCACTTGGCGGGATCTACCCCCAGCTTCTTCACCGCGAAGTCAATGATGCGCTGGTTGGCCTGGTGGAACACGAAGCGGTCCACGTCCTCCAAGGTGAGGCTCGCCTTTTTGAGTACCTCTTTGGCGCAGCGGGGCAGGGCCTCTACCGCGAAGCGGAACACCGACTTGCCGTCCATGTGGATGTAGGAGGGCGCGGTGCTGTTGGCCCCGGGGACGTACAGAGCTTCCTGATTGCCCCGGCAGCCCAGCACTCCGCAGAGGGAGGGATAGTCAGCCCGCCACTCCACCACGGCGGCGCCTGCGCCGTCGCCGAAGAGGACGCAGGTGGAACGGTCGGTGAAGTCGGTGATGCGGCTGAGGGTTTCCACTCCCACGATGAGGCCGAACTTCCGTTCTGCGGCGGTTAGAAGGCACTCGGCGGTGTGCAGGCCGTACACGAAGCCGGAGCAGGCGGCGTTCAGGTCAAAGCACACCGTGTCCTCCGGGAAGCCCAGATCCCGCTGGAGGATGCAGGCGGCGGCGGGGGTCAGATAGTCCTGGGACAGGGTGGCCACGATGCACACCCCGATCTGCTCCGGGCTGATGCCGGAGCCCTCCAGGGCCTGCTTGGCGGCGGCCAGACACAGGGAGGTGTGGCTCTCCCCCTCGGTGCAGTGGTAGCGGCTGCGGATGCCGGTGCGGCTGGCGATCCACTCGTCGTTGGTGTCCACGATCTTGGCCATATCGTCATTGGTCACCGCCTGCCGGGGCAGGGCGGAACCGGTGCTCAGCAGTTTGATTCCGTTCATGGGCGCTCCTTTCTCAGGGCCTTACTGCCCATTAAGCGGAATTTTTTATAGCGCTGGGTGGCCAGCGCCTGACCGTTCAGCTTGTTCAGCGCCGCCAGCTCCTTCGCCAGGACGGCATCCAGCGCCCTGCATACCCCATGCAGGTTGGTGTGGGCGCCTTCAGCGGGTTCGGGGATGATGGCGTCGATGACCCCCAGCTCCAGCAGATCGGCGGCGGTGAGCTTCATTACGTCGCAGGCCTCGTCGCTGCGGGAGGAGTCCTTCCACAGGATGGCGGCAAAGCCCTCGGGGGAGAGAACGGAGTAGACCGCGTTCTCCAGCATGAGCACCTTGTTGCCCACACCCAGAGCCAATGCGCCGCCGCTGCCGCCCTCGCCGGTGACCACCGAGATCACCGGGACGGTGAGGGCGGAGGAGAGGGCCAGGGTGCGGGCAATGGCCTCTCCCTGACCTCTGGCCTCGGCCTCCAGGCCAGGGTAAGCGCCGGGGGTGTCAATGAAGGTGATAACAGGGCGGCGGAATTTTTCCGCCTGCTCCATGAGCCGCTGGGCTTTGCGGTAGCCTTCGGGGGAGGGCATACCGAAATGGTAGGCCAGGTGCTCCTCCAGGGTACGGCCCTTCCGGTGGCCGATGACGGTGACCGGCTGGCCGTGGAAGAGGGCCACGCCGCCCAGAATGCTGCCGTCGTCGGCGCACAGCCGGTCGCCCCGCTGTTCAAAGAAATCAGTAAAGAGGGCGGCGATAAAATCCGCGGTGCCCGGACGCTCCTGATGGCGGGCCAGAGCCACCCGCTGAGCGGGGATGAGGTTACTTGCCACGGTCGCTCCCTCCTTTCCCGTGAAGTTTCAGCAGCTGAATCAGGGTGTCTCGCAGCTGGGAGCGGGGGACAATGGCGTCCAGAAAGCCGTGCTCCAGCAGGTACTCGGCGCTCTGGAAGCCATCGGGCAGCTTTTCGCCGATGGTCTGCTCAATGACACGAGGACCGGCAAAGCCGATGAGGGCGCCGGGCTCGGCCAGCATGATATCCCCCAGGCTGGCAAAGCTGGCGGTGACGCCGCCGGTGGTGGGATGGGTGAGCACTGAGATGTACAGCCCGCCCTTGCGGGAGAACCGCTCCAGGGCGGCGGAGGTCTTGGCCATCTGCATCAGGGACAAAATGCCCTCCTGCATCCGGGCTCCGCCGCTGGCGGAGAAGAGGATGAGGGGCAGTTTATATTTTTCGGCGTATTCCACCAGCCGGGTGACCTTCTCGCCCAGGGCGACGCTCATGCTGCCCATGAAGAACCGGCTGTCCAGAGCGCCGATGGCCACCTTCTGGCCACCGATGCGGCCGGTGGCAGTGACAACCGCCTCGTTCATGCCGGTGCGGCGGCGGGCTCCCTCCAGCTTGGCGGAATAGCCGGGGAAAGACAGGGGATCGTTGGAGGACAGGGCGGCGTCCAGCTCCCGGAAGGTGCCCTTGTCCAGCACCAGGCTGAGGCGGTAATAGGCCCCAATGGGATAGTGGTGGCCGCACAGGGGGCAGACGTACCGGTTCATGACCAGATCCCGGCGGCGGAAGGCGCCGCCGCAGGCGGGACAGGTCTCCTCGGTGTGGGCGGGGGCGGGAGAGGAACCCCGGAGGGCCTTCAGAGAGAGCAGCTTCTGACGCCGCTGGGCAAAGACGTTGCTCATGCCTGATTGTCCTCCTCTCCGCTGCGGCTCCAGGCCAGCAGGGTGTCCATATTGGCCTCCAGGTAGCCGGTGTTATAGTTGCCCCGGATAAAGTCGGGGTGGTGCATGATCTGGTGGAGCAGATCGGTGTTGTTGGCAGGCCCCTCGATGATGAGCTCCTCCAAAGCCCGGCGCATCCGGCGGATGGCCTCCAGCCGGGTGGGAGCGTGGACAATGAGCTTTGCCATCAGGGAGTCGTAGTAGGGGGGCAGGGCGTAGCCGGTATACAGCCCGGTGTCCACCCGCACCCCACAGCCGCCGGGCAGATGCACGAAGTCGATCTTGCCGGGACAGGGGCGGAAGTCGTTGGCCGGGTCCTCGGCGTTGATACGGCACTCGATGGCGTGGCCGTTGAGGGTGATCTCCTCCTGGGTGCGGGACAGGGGCAGACCGGCGGCAATGCGGATCTGCTCCCGCACCAGGTCCATGCCGGTGACCAGCTCGGTGACCGGGTGCTCCACCTGGATGCGGGTGTTCATTTCAATGAAATAGAAGTTGCCCTCCTGATCCAGCACAAACTCGATGGTGCCGGCGTTTTCATAGTGCGCGGCCTTGGCGGCGGCCACGGCGGCAGCGCCCATCTTCTCCCGCAGCTCGGGGGTGAGGGCCTTGGAGGGGGATTCCTCCAGCAGCTTCTGGTTGCGCCGCTGGATGGAGCAGTCACGGTCCCCCAGCTGGATCACGTGGCCCTGGGAATCGGCCAGGATCTGGAACTCGATGTGCCGGGGATTGAGGATCAGCTTCTCCAGATACATCTCTCCGCTGCCGAAGCAGGCCACCGACTCGCTGCGGGCCTCCTCAAAGAGGGGGATCAGCTGGTCGGGCTCAAACACCCGGCGCATACCCCGTCCGCCGCCGCCGGCGGCAGCCTTGATGAGCACAGGGTAGCCGATGGAGTCGGCCAGAGCCTTGGCCTCCTCGGCAGTGTCCACCGCCCCGTCGGAGCCGGGGACCACCGGTACCCCGGCCTCTACCATCAGCTTGCGGGCGGCGGCTTTGTTGCCCATGGCCCGTATCACGTCGCCGGAGGGGCCGATGAAGGCAATGCCGGCCTGGGCGCAGGCGTCGGCAAAGTCGGCGTTCTCCGACAGGAAGCCGTAGCCGGGATGGATGGCGTCGCACCCGGTGGCCTGGGCCACGGTGAGGATGGCGTCCACATTTAAGTAGCTGTCCGCCGAGCGGGCGGGGCCGATGCACCAGGCCTGCTCCGCCAGCTGGACGTGAAGGGCCTCCGAATCGGCCTGGGAGTAGACCACCACGGGCTCGATGTCCAGCTCCCGGCAGGCCCGGAACACCCGGACGGCGATCTCGCCCCGGTTGGCGATCAAAATACGCTTAAACATGGAATCACCCTTCCCGGTAACGAACGAGGGGGTCCCCGAAGGACACCAGAGCCCCATCCTCCTGGAGAATGGCCTCGATGGTGCAGTCACAGGGGGCGTGGACCTCGTTCATCATCTTCATGGCCTCCATGAGGCAGACGGTCTGGCCCTTCTTCACCTTGTCGCCCACCTTGACGAAGGGCTCGGCGTCGGGGGCGGAGGCGGCATAGAAGGTGCCCACCAGAGGGGCGGTGATGCAGGGACCCTCGGGCTGAGCCGCCGGGG
This sequence comes from Clostridiales bacterium, assembly GCA_022785125.1. Lineage (GTDB taxonomy): Bacteria > Bacillota > Clostridia > Oscillospirales > Oscillospiraceae > Flavonifractor > Flavonifractor porci. The sequence goes on along the minus strand of JALFRA010000003.1, from coordinate 94,667 downwards.
CGGGCGCAGCAGCGGCAGGTGCGGGTGCGCCTACGGGAGCGGCGGGAACGGCGGCGCCGCCCTTGCCCAGCTCCAGGGTGCAGTCCTTGGTAGTCAGCTTGAAGGTAGTGATGCCGCTCTGGTCAAAGCGGGTCATCAGCTCAAAAATCTCTTGGTTGGTCATAGCGGCTCCTTTCGGAAAAAAGGCATCGGTTTGCACCGATGCCCGTTTTCTTCCTCTTACTCAGCGTGATCCTCGATGTACTTCATCAGGTCGCCCACAGTCTTCATGTTGGGCAGATCCTCGTCGGCGATGGTCACCCCGAAGGCCTCCTCCAGAGCCATGGACAGCTCTACGGCAGCCAGGGAATCGGCCTCCAGGTCCTCGGCCAGGCGGGCGTCGGGAGTGACCTTGTCGGCGTCGCAGCTCAGAGTCTCCACAATGAGATCTTTCATCTTCTCGAAATCCATAATAATGCTCCTTACAAAACACTTCAAAAATTTTAGTTAAATCATTTTACTTAAAAAAATTTAAATAAAATAATTTAAGCATATTTTAGCAGGCAAAAGTGATTTGTCAAGACTTTTTTTGGAAACTCCAGAGGATAATCTTCAGAACTGTTTAAATTCACAAAAAAGTGCAAAAAAAGCGCCCTGCGATTGGATCGCAGGGCGGAGATCGGGGGTAAGTAGCCGCCCTGGAGCGGGCGGCGTGGGGCTCAGCAGCAGCGGCAGCAGCCGCAGCCGCAGGAGGTGTCCTCCTCCTGATCGGCAGCCCACAGAAAAGCCGGGATGGTGAGATAGACCTGACGGCCGCCGGCGGTGCCGGACTGGTTGGACAGGGTCAGGCCGGGGAACAGGTCGCTGGAAGTGGTCCTGTTGTTCTCAGAGGCGCCGCAGCAGCAGCGACAGCAGCAGCAGCGGCAGCAGCGATTCCGGTTGTTACAACACATGATGAAGTACCCCCAATCAAAATTGTGACGGGCGGTTGCCCCCCACAGCCCAGTATACGCGGGGAGATGAGGGGAGGTACCGAAAAAGAAAAAGGAGACAGCCACAGGCTGTCTCCTTTTGGCAGCGGGAGAAGGATTCGAACCCTCACATACAGAGTCAGAGTCTGCTGTGCTACCCTTACACAATCCCGCTATTTGGTTGCTGCTCTCATGAGCGCAGGTGTTATTATAGCAAACTACAGAGAAATGTCAAGAGGAAAAATGAAAAAAATAAAAAAATTGTGGGCCGGACGTTCCGGCCCACGGAAAAGGGGTCAATGACGGTTGGGATCGCCGGTCTTATCCTGGGGCTGCTCCTGCTTCTTGCTCTGGGGATGCTTGCAGTCCTGGGGAGCGGGATTCTGGTTTCTGGACTTCTTCTGCTCGTTGTGCTGGTTCTGCATGGTGCTCACCTCGCTTTCACCATCCCTAGCTTGCCCCGGTGTTTCCTCATTTATACAAAAACTTTCTCATTTCAGGGATACCAACGGGCAACAAAGTATGGTATAATAACACGACAGAAGCTACTATATTTTGCCTGGGCATAAGCCTGGGGCAGTATTTTAAAGGAGGTCTGCCGCCGTGAGATGTCCGTTTTGTTCTCACCCGGAGAGCAAGGTCGTGGACTCCCGTCCATCCGATGAAGGGTCCAGCATCCGCCGTCGGCGGGAGTGTCTGGCCTGCCATAAGCGCTTTACTACCTATGAGACCATGGAGAGCCTGCCGCTGATGGTCATTAAAAAGGACGGCAGCCGTCAGACCTTTGACAAGACCAAATTGCTCAACGGTATGATCCGGGCCTGTGAGAAGCGGCCGGTGGCCTTTGCCACGCTGGAGGACATGGCCAATGAGATCGAGCAGGTCCTGCAAAACGAAATGGACCGGGAGATCCCCTCTGCCCGTATCGGTGAACTGGTGATGGAACGGCTGAAAGGGGTGGACGAGGTGGCCTATGTCCGTTTTGCTTCCGTCTACCGGCAGTTCAAGGATATCAGCACCTTTATGGAGGAACTGAACAAGCTTCTGGCAGAGAAGTGACAGAAATTGCAGGGGGGGCGCAGAGGATGCGCCCCCCTTCGTTTAAAGGACATTTTTTAAGGTCAGCTGTTCCGCCTCGCTGAGCAGCTCGATCTGGGTGATCAGACGGGCGTTGGCGGCGGCATACTCTCCGTACTCTTGGCTTTCCAGCAGGGCCAGGGTCTCCTGGAATCCGGCGTAGATCTGATCGGTGTCGGCGTGGCGGAGCAGGACGTGGAGGTAGACGTCCCGCCCCCGCCAGGTTTGCAGGGCTTCTTCCGTCAGGGAACGGGCCTCCTCCCAGCGGTCGGCCCGGGTCAGTGCCTGGGCCTGATCCAGGGAGTCGGTCAGACCTTGGCTAAAGCCCCGCAGGGACCAGGTATGGAGCAGGGTGCCGCACAGCAGGGCGGCCAGCAGTGCCAGGGCGATCCACAGCCGCTTCACCGGACCGCCTCCTTTTCAATGACGCAGACCCTGTTGGTCTCATCCACCGTCAGCAGGAATACGTCCCGAATGTGTTTAATATGGTGCGCTTTCAGCTGCTTGTCCAGCCAGTCCTCATCCAGCCCCCGGCGATGAAGGGCCTGGCTCATGACCCGTCCATCATTAATGAGCACCACCGGCAGCCCCGGTTCCGGCAGGTGGAGCCCCAGCTCCTGGGCGGTGGGGGACTTCTGGGCGGCGAAGGGGAGGACGGACAGCTGGCCGTTGGTCTCCAGAATGGCGTATTTAACGGTGGACAGGTCGGTGACCCCCTTCATCCGCAGTTCCTCCATCAGCTCATCCAAGGTGAAACGGTTGCGCTTCATCTCGCCCTGCCGGGGCTTACCGTTTTCCACAATGATGCTGGGCCGGCCGCAGAGGACCGCCCGGAACTTAATGCTCTTCATGGTGAGCACCGACAGGGCCATGGTAAGGCACAGCAGAGTAAGGATGGGAATGAGGCCGGTGAGCAGAGGGATACCGAAGTCCTGCATGGGGACAGCGGCCAGATCGGCGATAAGCAGGGCCAGAACCAGTTCGGAGGGCTCCAGCTCACCTACCTGCCGCTTTCCCATCAGCCGGATGCCGGCGATGATAAAGACATAAAGAATAATTGTACGCAAAAAAGCAATGACCATGAAAGGACCTCCCGGAGATCACGATACCTTCAGTATGGCCGGGATGGCAACAGATATGCAGAAGGAGGCAACCGATGAAAAAAAGAACAGCGGCGCTGCTGGCCGCGGGAGGCGCCACCGCCGGTATTCTGCTGGCGGCCCTGGATGTACGCCTGGCGGTGCGGCGCTACATTGTAAAAAGCGACAAGGTGGATGGACCTATTCGCCTGGCGGTACTTACCGACCTTCACGCCTGCCGGTACGGGAAAAACCAGGAGCAGCTGGTGGCGGCGGTGGCCGCACAGAAACCGGATCTGGTAGTCATGTGTGGCGATATTGTGGATGACGAGCCCCGGATGGAGGAGTGGCGTGCCCTGCTCACGGTAAAAAAGCTGGCCGACCGTTGGCCGGTATATTACGCCTCAGGTAACCACGAGTACCGCACCGGACGACTGGCGGAGATCAAGGGGCTGGTGGCTGCCTGCGGCGCGGTGGTGCTGGACGGAGACTGTGTCAACGCGGCTGCCGGTGGGCAGATGGTGCAGATCGGCGGTATTGACGACCCGGAGACCGGGGAGGAGAACTGGCAGGACCAGCTGTCGGCCGCCAGCGGCAGCCTGGACGGCAGTCACTTTTCCATTCTGCTCACTCATCGGCCCGAGCGGGTGAGCGACTACGCCGGCAGCGGGTTTGATCTGGTGCTGGCCGGTCACGCCCATGGCGGTCAATGGCGGCTGCCCGGCCTCATCAACGGGGTGCTGGCCCCCAATCAGGGAATGTTCCCCGCCTATGCCGGCGGGCGCTATGAAATCGGAAACGCAACCCTCATCGTCAGCCGGGGATTGGCCCGGGAGAGCACCCGTGTGCCCCGCCTGTTCAACCGACCGGAGCTGGTGGTTGTGAACATAGAACCATCAAAATAATTATTAGGTCAAATATAGATTTTTGAGACATTCGGGGCGCATTGACCGTGAAAAACGGGGGATGCGCCCCGGCTTTTTGTCCAAAATTACGATTTTGAAAAAGAAGGGAAAAAGGGAGTTGCCGGGGGCGGATATTTAGAGTACAATCGAACAAATACCAAGGAAAGAAAGGCGTGATGCAGGAGATGAAGGCGACCTTGATTCTGGCCAACGGCGCTGTGTTCCAGGGCGTCAGCATGGGATCCCCCGCAGATCGGGTGTGCGAGATGGTGTTCAACACCTCCATGACCGGCTACCAGGAGATCCTGACCGATCCCTCCTATGCGGGACAGGGAATCGTGATGAGCTATCCCCTCATTGGCAATTACGGCGTGAACCACGAGGATAATGAGTCCTCCCGGCCCTGGGCTGAGGCATTTATTGTGCGGCATCTGGCCCGGCGGGGCAGCAATTTCCGCTGTGAAGGGGAGCTGGACGCCTATCTGAAACAATATGACATCACCGGGATCGAGGGCGTGGATACCCGGGCTTTAACCAGAATACTCCGCAGTCAGGGGACCATGAATGGCATGATCACCTGTGCGGAGCATTTTCATGTAGAGGAGTGCCTGGAGAAGATCCACGCCTATCGGGTGGAGGGCACTGTGGAAAAGGTGACCCGGAAGGCGCCCCAGCTCTATCCCGCTCTGGGCGAGCAGAAGCTGCGGGTGGCTCTGATGGACTACGGCGTGAAGGAGAATATGATCCGCTGCCTCCAGAAGCGGGGCTGCCAGGTCACCGTCTATCCCGCTCACACCCCGGCGGAAAGCATCCTCACCGGCGGCTATGACGGCGTCATGCTGTCCAACGGCCCCGGCGATCCGGCCGACAACGTGGACATCATCAAGGAAGTCAAGAAGCTCTACGACTCCAGCCTGCCCCTCTTCGCGGTCTGCCTGGGCCACCAGCTGCTGGCTCTGGCCACCGGCGCCGAGACCCGGAAGATGCGCTTCGGTCACCGGGGCGGCAACCATCCGGTGAAGGATCTGGAGCATGGCCGCGCTTATATCACCAGCCAGAACCATGGCTATGTGGTCACCGCCGAGAGCGTGGACCCCGCTGTGGCCGAGATTTCCCACGTCAACGTCAACGAGGGCAGTGTGGAGGGCCTGCGCTACAAGCGGCCCAACTGCTTCACCGTGCAGTTCCACCCCGAGGCCTCCCCCGGCCCCATGGATACCGAATATCTCTTTGACCGCTTTGTGGACAGTATGAAGGGAGGCGACCGGTAATGCCCAAGAATCCGGATATCAAGAAGGTGCTGGTACTGGGCTCCGGCCCCATCGTTATCGGCCAGGCCGCCGAGTTTGACTACGCCGGCACCCAGGCCTGCCGCGCCCTGAAGGAAGAGGGCGTGGAGGTGGTGCTGGTCAACTCCAACCCCGCCACCATCATGACCGACAAGGACATCGCCGATCATGTGTACATCGAGCCCCTGAACATCGCCAGTGTGGAGCAGGTCATCCAGAAGGAGCGGCCCGACTCCATCCTGCCTACCCTGGGCGGCCAGACCGGCCTGAACCTGGCCATGAACCTCCACGAGCAGGGCATCCTGCAGAAGTACGGCGTGCGCCTGCTGGGCACCAGCCCCGAGTCCATCCGTAAGGCGGAGGACCGCCAGGGCTTCAAGGACGCCATGGAGGCCATTGGCCAGCCCTGCGTCACCTCCGACGTGGTGGAGAGCGTGGAGGATGCCGTTTCCTTCGCCGGCAGCATCGGCTATCCCGTCATTGTCCGCCCCGCCTACACCCTGGGCGGCACCGGTGGCGGCATCGCCTATGACGAGATGTCCCTGCGGGAGATCGCCGACCGGGGCATCCATCTGAGCCGCGTGGGCCAGGTCCTCATTGAGCGCTGCATCTCCGGCTGGAAGGAGATCGAGTTCGAGGTCATGCGGGACTCGGCGGGCAACGTGATCCAGATCTGTTCCATGGAGAACGTGGACCCGGTGGGCGTCCACACCGGCGACTCCATCGTGGTGGCTCCCACCCAGACCCTGGCCAACCGGGAGTTCCAGATGCTGCGGAAGGCCTCGCTGGACATCATCTCCGCCCTGGAGATCGAGGGCGGCTGCAACGTGCAGCTGGCCCTGAATCCCGATTCCTTTGAGTATGCAGTCATCGAGGTCAATCCCCGGGTGAGCCGCTCCTCCGCCCTGGCCTCCAAGGCCACCGGCTATCCCATTGCCAAGGTGGCCGCCAAGATCGCCCTGGGCTATACCCTGGACGAGATCCCCAACGCGGTGACCGGCAAGACCACCGCCTGCTTTGAGCCCACTCTGGACTACTGTGTGCTCAAGATCCCCCGCCTGCCCTTTGACAAGTTCACCACCGCCAGCCGTACCCTGGGCACCCAGATGAAGGCCACCGGCGAGGTCATGGCCATCGGCAACTCCTTTGAGGGCGCCCTGATGAAGGCCATCCGCTCTCTGGAGCTGCCGGTGAAGTCCCTCCGCCTGCCCGGCCTGGATGAGGTGTACACCGAGGAGATCGAGGAGCGGCTGGTGAACATCGACGACCAGCGCCTCTTTGTAGTGGCTGAGGCCCTGCGCCGGGGCTTCTCTCCCGAGAAGATCAATAAGATCACCAAGTACGACCTGTGGTTCCTGGACCGCTTCCAGAACATCGTGGAGATGGAGGACAAGCTGGACCACGGCCATCTGGACGCCGATACCCTGCGCATGGCCAAGGAGATGGGCTTCTCCGACGCCTGGATCGCTGCTCTGTCCGGCAAGGAGCGGGAGGAGATCAAGGCCCTGCGGGAGTCCTTTGGCATCAAGCCCGCCTTTAAGATGTTGGATACCTGCGCCGCCGAGTTTGAGGCCCAGACTCCTTACTACTACTCCACTTATGACGAGGAGAACGAGGCAACCGAAGAGCTTCATCTGCCCCAGGTGGGTGAGGTGGCTCCCCACATCCCGGAGGCTCCCTATCTGGCCGCCGCTGCGCCTGAGGCCCACCGGTCCGGACAGGACAAAAAGAAAGTACTGGTGCTGGGCTCCGGCCCCATCCGTATCGGCCAGGGCATCGAGTTCGACTACTGCTCTGTCCATTCTGTCTGGGCCTTCAAGCGCCTGGGCTATGAGACCATCATTATCAACAACAACCCCGAGACCGTGTCCACCGACTTCGACGTGGCCGACAAGCTGTATTTTGAGCCGCTGACCCCGGAGGACGTGGAGGCCGTGGTGGAGCTGGAGAAGCCCTGGGGCGCCGTGGTCCAGTTCGGGGGGCAGACCGCCATCAAGCTGGCCCAGGCCCTCACCAACATGGGCGTGCCCATCCTGGGTACCTCCGCTGACGGCGTGGATGCCGCCGAGGACCGGGAGCGCTTTGACGAGATCCTCAACCAGTGCCACATCCCCCGCGCCGCTGGTAAGACCGTGTTCACCACCCAGCAGGCTCTGGAGGCCGCTCACGAGGTGGGCTATCCCGTGCTGGTGCGCCCCTCCTACGTGCTGGGCGGCCAGGGCATGGAGATCGCCTACAACGACCGCAACATCACCGAGTTCATGCGCATCATCAACCAGGTGGAGCAGGAGCATCCCATCCTGGTGGATAAGTATCTGATGGGCCGTGAGGTGGAGGTGGACGGCGTGTTCGACGGCGAGGATCTGCTCATCCCCGGCATCATGGAGCACATCGAGCGGGCCGGTGTCCACTCGGGTGACTCCATCTCGGTCTATCCTCCCATCCACATTGAGGAGAAGCACAAGGAGACCATCTACCGCTACACCTACGACCTGTCCAAGGCTCTGGGCGTGGTGGGCCTGGTGAACATCCAGTTCGTCATCTACGACGACACTGTGTATGTCATCGAGGTCAATCCCCGCTCCTCCCGTACCATCCCCTATATCTCCAAGGTCACCGGCGTGCCCATCATCGATCTGGCTACCAAGGTCATGCTGGGCCAGAAGCTGAAGGACCTGGGCTACGGTACCGGTATCTACAAAGAGGCCGACTACTACGCTGTGAAAATGCCGGTGTTCTCCTTTGAGAAGCTCACCGACGTGGATACCGGCCTTGGCCCCGAGATGAAGTCCACCGGCGAGTGTCTGGGTCTGGCCGAATCCTTCCCCCAGGCCCTGCTGAAGGCCTTTAAGGGCGCCAATATGAAGGCGCCCAAGAAGGGTGGCCGCATCATCATCACCGTCAAGGACGAGGACAAGGGCGAGATCATCGGCATTGCCCAGGGCTTTGCCGACATGGGCATTGACATCCTGGCCACCAGCGGTACCTGTGACGCCCTCAATGCCGCCGGCATCCCCGCCCGTAAGGTGGCCCGCGTCTCCGAGGCCCACCCCAACATTCTGGACATGATCGCCTCCGGCACCGTGGACCTGGTCATCAATACCCCCACCCGGGGCCGCCGCCACGATACCGATGGCTTCAAGATCCGCCGCTCCACCGTGGAACACTCTGTGGCCTGCATCACCGCCATCGACACCGCCCGGGCTATGCTCACGGTTCGTACCCAGGGCCGGTCCTCCGACCTGCGCCCCATTGACATTACCCAGATTTAATGAAAATAGGAACTTCCCCCTTCCAGATTCGTCTGATAAAATGGACATAAGAATCTGGAAGGGGGAGTTTTTATGCGTAAACTGGTACCATTGACCTTGGCGGCCTGCCTGCTGGCCACCTCACTGACCGGGTGCGGAGCTCTGGACAGAGGCCCTGCGGCTGAAAAACCGGTGATCTACCTCTACCCGGAGGAAGAGATTCAAGTGAGCGTCGCCCTGGACTTTGACGGGGAACTGACCTCCACCTATCCCGCCTATGGGGATGGCTGGACGGTGGACGCTTCTCCCGATGGTACCCTCACCGACCCTGCCACCGGGCGGCAGTACTACTGCCTGTTCTGGGAGGGGGTCAGTCAGACCGAGTACGACTTTTCCACCGGATTTTGTGTAGCTGGGGAAAACACCGCCGCCTTTTTGGAGGAGGCTCTGGCCGACCTGGGTCTGACTGATCAGGAGACTAACGAGTTCATCATCTATTGGTTGCCCGAGATGGAGCGCAATCCCTATAATCTGATTTCCTTTCAGACAGAGACTTACACCGACAGCGCCAAGCTGACCATTGACCCTGCTCCGGATACCCTGATCCGGGTATTCATGGCCTGGCAGGGGCTGGAGCAGCCGGTGGAGGTGGAACCCCAGACCTTCACGGCTCCCGCCCGCACCGGCTTTACCGCTGTGGAATGGGGCGGTGCAGAAGTAAAAGGCTGAACAAAAGCCGCTGGACTGGTACAGTCCGGCGGCGTTTTGCCTTGTTGCGAGATGGAGAGAAACGTGATATTCTGAACAAGACGTGTGGGAAGAGAAAGGAGGCGGGGCAGGCATGAAAACGCGGGAATATCAGTATGATAATATTCGTTTCCTGCTCATCGCCCTGGTAGTGCTGGGTCATTTGCTGGAGATTGCGGGAGAATTTCCGCATAAGGAGACCCTGTATATTATGATCTACTCCTTTCATATGCCTGCCTTTTTGTTCCTCAGCGGAATGTTTGCCAGATTTGATCGAATCAAATGGATCTTCGGTATGGCGCTGCCCTATCTGCTCCTCCAGTGGTTGTACACCGCCTTTGTGGAAAAGCTGGGAGATCCCTACGTCCATGTGCAGTTTTCCAGACCTTACTGGATTTTGTGGTACCTCTTTGTACTGGCCATCTACACCCTCTTGCTGCCGGTGTACGACGCGCTGTCCCCCGCAAGGCGGTGGCTGATGGTGGCCGTGTCGGTGGTTCTGGCGCTGCTGGCGGGCTTTGACAAGAGCATTGACTACCAGTGGAGCGCCTCACGGATTATTGTTTTCCAGCCCTGGTTTTTGCTGGGCTACTACTTCAGACGGGCGGATGGCCTGCGGACTCGCTGGAACGGGGCAGGGCGGAGGTCCAGAGGGATTATGCTGAGCTTTGCGGCTGCCTGCTGCGTGGCTCTGGAGTGGCTGCTGCTGCGCCAGGGCGTAACCGCAAAAATGATGCTGGGCGCCTACGGCTATGAGGATCTGGGCTACAGCTGGCAGGTGCGGGGCCTTATCATGTGCTGCGCTGCCAGTGTGATTTTTCTCCTGTTTGCTGGACTGGTCTCTCACCTCAAGCACAGAATCCCGGTGATAACGGTTTTGGGGCAGAATACCCTGCCTATCTATTTGCTTCACGGCTTCATCGTTCAGATGATCCGAATGAAAGCCCCCTGGATGCTGGCTCAGACGTGGCAGGTACTGCTGGCGTGGATGGGCCTGCTGCTCCTGCTGGGCAATCCGGTCGTGGGCCGCTGTACCAACTTTTTATTGGGTGGAGGGTGGTACCGCCTGCTTCAGACACGGTTTACCTGTGGGAGAAGTATTGCGCCCGGGGGAAAAATATGATATTCTAAACCGTAATTGTTGCGCGATTTTTCGGAAACCCATAGACTCCATAGAAAGAAGGAACTTGAATGTCCCATCAAACCGTGATCGTCCTGGACTTCGGCGGACAGTATAATCAGCTCATCGCCCGCCGTGTCCGTGAGTGCGGCGTTTACTGCGAGGTCAAGCCCTATACTACCCCGCTGGAGCAGCTGAAGGCTATGGAGCCCATCGGCTTCATCTTTACCGGCGGTCCCAACAGCGTGTATGAGGAAAAAGCCCCCCACGTGGACCCCGCCATCTTTGATCTGGGCGTGCCTGTGCTGGGTATCTGCTACGGCTGCCAGCTGATGGCCCACACTCTGGGCGGTCAGGTCACCGCCGCCCAGGAGGATACCGCCCGGGAGTATGGTAAGACCGAGACCTACTACGACACCACCTGTAAGCTCTTCAAGGGTCTGCCCGAGCAGGGTATCTCCTGGATGAGCCACGGCGACTATATGGCCAAGGTGCCCCAAGGTTTTGCTCTTACCGCCCACACCGACGCCTGCCCCAACGTGGCCATTGCCGACGAGAAGCGGGGCTTCTACGGCGTGCAGTACCACCCCGAGGTCAACCACACCCAGCACGGCGTGGACATGATCCGCAACTTCCTCTATGAGGTGTGCGGCGCCACCGGCGACTGGACCATGGGAGATTACAAGAATACCGCCATCCGGGATATCCGGGAGAAGGTGGGCGATGGCAAGGTGCTGCTGGCCCTGTCCGGCGGCGTGGACTCCTCTGTGGCCGCCGCTCTGCTGGCCGAGGCGGTGGGTAAGCAGCTGACCTGCGTGTTTGTGGACCACGGCCTCATGCGCAAGAACGAGGGCGACGAGGTGGAGGCCGCCTTTGCACCCTGGGATATCAACTTTATCCGGGTGGACGCTGAGGCTCGCTTCCTGGAGAAGCTGGCCGGCATTGAGGAGCCTGAGCAGAAGCGCAAGATCATCGGTGAGGAGTTCATCCGGGTCTTTGAGGAAGAGGCCAAGAAGATCGGCCGGGTGGATTATCTGGTGCAGGGGACCATCTATCCCGATGTGATCGAGTCGGGGGCCGGCGACGCCGCTGTTATTAAGAGCCACCACAACGTGGGCGGTCTGCCTGACTATGTGGACTTCAAGGAGATCATCGAGCCTCTGCGCCTGCTCTTCAAGGATGAGGTGCGTCAGCTGGGCCGGGAATTGGGCCTGCCCGAGTACCTGGTCATGCGCCAGCCCTTCCCCGGTCCCGGTCTGGCCATCCGCGTCATCGGTGATCTGACCAAGGAGAAACTGGATACCCTCCGGGACGCTGACGCCATTTATCGTGAGGAGATCGCCGCCGCCGGTGAGGACAAGAATATCAATCAGTATTTCGCGGTGCTTACCAACACCCGTTCCGTGGGTGTTATGGGTGATGGACGTACCTACGACTATACCCTGGCCCTCCGTGCTGTGACCACCAGCGACTTTATGACTGCCGACTGGGCCCGCATCCCCTATGACGTGCTGGACAAGATATCCACCCGCATTGTCAACGAGGTCAAGGGCATAAACCGCATCTGCTATGACATCACGAGTAAACCGCCTGCCACCATCGAGTGGGAATAATTTCACAGGCCCGGGAAAGCCTGATATGACTGGGTTTTTGAAGGGTTAAGACCAGACCTGGCAACGATTTGGCAACACTTTTTCATTAGTTATAAAAAGAGAGCTAACTGATTAATCAGTTAGCTCTCTTTTCTTATGTCATCAAGCCATTGTCGCACAAAAAATGCAAACCTGATCAGTTTCGTGGACGGCAAGATTTTTACAGCTTTACAGATAGCTCTTCAGGTGCTCCGCCATGTCGGTGTGCTCCCAGGGCAAGTCAATATCAGTACGGCCAAAGTGACCGTAAGCAGCGGTCTGCTCGTAGATGGGACGGCGCAGATCCAGCTTCTCGATGATCTTGGCCGGACGCATATCAAAGCACTCGTTGACGATAGCGGACAGCTTCTCCTCGGAGAGGACGCCGGTGCCGTAAGTGTCCACCAGTACGCTGACAGGATGAGCCACACCGATGGCGTAGGCCAGCTCGATCTGGCACTTGCGGCACAGGCCGGCGGCCACCAGGTTCTTGGCGATGTAGCGGGCCATGTAGGCGGCGGAGCGGTCCACCTTGGTGGGGTCCTTGCCGGAGAAGCAGCCGCCGCCATGGGCGGCGGAGCCGCCGTAGGTATCCACGATGATCTTGCGGCCGGTGAGGCCGGTGTCGCCCACGGGGCCACCCACCACGAAACGACCGGTGGGGTTGACGTAGAACTTGGTGTTATTGGTGATGTACTGAGCGGGGATAATGGGCTTGATGATCTCCTCCACCACGGCCTCACGCAGGTCCTTCAGGGCGATATCGGGGTCGTGCTGGGTGGACACCACGATGGCGGGGCAGGAGAGCACCTTGCCGTCGTCGTCGTATTCCACAGTGACCTGGCTCTTGCCGTCGGGGCGGAGCCACTTCAGCTTGCCGGCCTTGCGCACGTCAGTGAGCTGCCGGGACAGCTTGTGGGCCATGGAGATGGGGGCGGGCATCAACTCGGGGGTTTCGTCGCAGGCGTAGCCGAACATCATGCCCTGGTCGCCGGCGCCAATGAGGTCGGCGGCGTCAGTGCCGCCTTCCTGATGCTCAAAGGACTGATTGACGCCCATGGCGATGTCGGGGGACTGCTCGTCGATAGCGGTCATGACAGCGCAGGAGCGGTAGTCAAACCCATAGGCCGGGTCGGTGTAGCCAATGCGCTGCACGGTGCGGCGAACGATGGCAGGGATGTCGGTATAGTGGCTGGTCGTGATCTCGCCCATCACGGTGACGATGCCGGTGGTGGTGAACGTCTCACACGCCACATGGGCGGTGGGATCGGCGGCCAGGATGTCATCCAGGACGGCGTCGGAGATCTGGTCACATACTTTGTCGGGGTGACCCTCCGTAACGGACTCCGAGGTAAACAGACGGTTTGCCATAGTTGTACCTTCCTTTCTAAACTGGAGCAAAAACGCGCTCCGCCGGACGGCGGAGCGCGTTGGGCTCTTCCATCCTCATCTTTCGATTCTCTCGCCGGATTTGGCACCTTGCAAAGCAGGTTGCCGGGTTTCATCGGGCCGTTCCCTCCACCACTCTCGATAAGGCTATTCAATTGACTGTAAGTATTCTATCGACTTTTTCCCACGTTTTCAATAGACAAAATACAGGCTTTGTATAGAGCGATAGGAACTTATTTCCTCAGGCCTTCCAGCCGTTGAGGTACTCCACCTGCTCGGGAGTGAGCCTGTCGATCGCAAATCCCATAGCGGCCAGCTTGACCCGGCCGATCTCGTCGTCGATCTCGGCGGGCACCTGATAGACCTTTTTCTCCAGGCTGTCCTGGTGCTTGATCAGCCACTCCAGAGCCAGGGCCTGGACGGAGAAGGACATGTCCATGATCTCGGCGGGGTGACCGTTGCCGGCGGCCAGATTGACCAGGCGGCCCTCGCCGATGACGTTGAGCACCTTGCCGTCAGGCAGGGTGAAGCCTTCGATGCTATCCCGGCGGAGCTCACGCTTTACGGCCATCTCGGCCAAGCTCTTCACGTCCACCTCGCAGTCGAAGTGGCCGGCGTTGGTGAGGATGGCGTTGTGCTTCATGACGGCAAAATGCCGGGGAGTGATCACGTCCTTGCAGCCGGTAACGGTGACAAAGATGTCGCCGTACTTGGCAGCCTCGTCCATGGGCATGACCCGGAAACCATTCATGGTGGCGTCCAGAGCCTTGAAGGGGTCCACTTCGGTGACGATCACGTTGGCGCCCATGCCACTGGCACGCATGGCCACACCCTTGCCGCACCAGCCGTAGCCGGCCACCACCACGGTCTTGCCTGCCACCACCAGATTGGAGGTGTGCATGATGGCGTCCCACACGGACTGGCCGGTGCCGTACTTGTTATCATAGTAGTGCTTGGCCTTGGCATCGTTGACCGCCATCATGGGACAGGGCAGGATGCCCTCCCGCTCCCGGGCTTTGAGGCGCAGAATGCCGGTGGTGGTCTCCTCGCAGCCACCGATCAGGTTTTCGCCCAGATCGGCGCATTTGCCCCCCAGCAGGTGGACCAGATCGCCGCCGTCGTCCACGATCAGGTGGGGCTTGAATTTCAGCGTTTCAATCAGGTGGCTCTCGTATTCCTCGGCGGTGGCGCCGTGGATACCGAAGGTCTCCACGCCCAGATCGGCCAGGCCGGCGGCCACGTCGTCCTGAGTGGACAAAGGATTGGACCCGGTGAGCCGCACCTCGGCGCCGCCCTTGGAGAGCACATAGCCCAGATTGGCGGTTTTGGCCTCCAGGTGGACGGACACCGCCACCCGCAGGCCGGCAAAGGGTTTCTCCTGCTCAAAACGGGCTTCAATGCTGCCCAGAGCGGGCATAAAGTCCCGGACCCAGCTGATCTTGCGGCGTCCGGAGGGGGCCAGAGAGGGATCTTTTACAATACTCATATCATAAACCTCCTTGGGGGGCTGCCGAAGGGCTGGGCCCGTCCCAGAAATCAAGAGTAAGCAGGGGCTTGGTCTGGCGGAAAGCCTGGATCCGGCAGTGCAGATCCATCAGCTGTTCCTGAGAGGGGGAGCGCGGCCCACCGTAGGCGGGGCAGGTAAAGAACCAACAGAATTTGGCGCCGCTGTCAATGACGCGGTCGTAATAATCTGCGGTAGCCACCAGATCCGCGTTATCCGCCGTGCAACGACAGGCCACGCCGAAGGGCAATTTATATGCCTTCAGAAGCAGGGAGGCCCGCTGAGCGTCGGAAGGATCTACATCCACTTGAATGGCTGGGAAGAGGTTACGAACCCGCAGCAGATCCTCACACAGGGAGGAGGTAATGGAGACGGGCGGTGTAAACACGGCAAAAACGCAGTCGGTATGCTTGTTGCACAGGGCAATGATCTCCTCCTGGCGGACCAGAGGGTTGCCTCCGCTGAAAATAAACAGGTGGCAGCCTCTGGACTTGCGGGCCTCCAGCTCTTCGTCCAGACTGTCAAACTCCATGGAGGGGCGTACCCCGAAAATGGAGGCGCCGCAGCCGGTGCAGTCCATGGCGCAGGGGAAGGAGGGATCAATGATCACGGACCAGGGCGCCTCGTCCTGTCCCAGCTGTCCGGCCGCTTTTTTCGCCGGCCAATCCAGTAGATGGCCGTGAATGATGAAATTTTCAAAGATCTTCTTCAGAATGCGGTTGTCGATATCGGTATACATACTTCGGATCAACTGGTGCCAGTTGTTATCCGGATCGGTCATGACCTGGTGGAACAAGGCCTGATAGGGAGGAGGGAGCCGTTC
The DNA here is from genome assembly GCA_022785125.1 of Clostridiales bacterium. GTDB lineage: Bacteria > Bacillota > Clostridia > Oscillospirales > Oscillospiraceae > Flavonifractor > Flavonifractor porci. The sequence continues at coordinate 78,902 of JALFRA010000003.1, read as the reverse complement.
CCCGGCATATTTGCCCAGCCACTCCATCAGCCTGGGAAGATTGGTATCAGGGTCACGATCCAGATAATCCAGGGCTTTGGAGATGCCAAATGCCTTGAGCCGGGCCGGAATGCTCATAGCTGTATACCCTCCTTTCGCCCGATAGCATGATGACGGCCGGCTTCCCCTAAAAAACGGAGGAGCGGCCTATCCACAATAATCTATAGGATATCATACAGGTTCACAGTCCGCAATACCATAGACAAAATAGAAATCCTGTCAATATTTCCGACAGAAGGAGCGGAATGTCTATGAAAATAGCGGATTTCCATTCTGACGATATACAACGGCCCATTCCTGTGGTATACTAAATAGAATCATTACGGATAGCCTGCAAACGAGGAGTGAGCCTATGCGCACCGGTCTCATCACATTCCATTTTGCTCATCACTATGGCGCACAGCTCCAGGCTCTGGCCACTATGAAGGCCATTCAGCGCCTGGGGCATGAGTGCCAGATCATTGATTACCGTCTGCCCCATACCACCCGCACCAACGGGCTGTTCAAAAAGAGCACCTCTGTGCGGGATATGGCGTCAGATGCCCATACCGCCCTCCATTACGCCGCCTTCCAGCGCCGGTTCCAGCGCTTTGAGGCCTTTGTGGCGGAGGAGATGGAGCTGTCTCCCCGGCGGTATACCGATTTCAGACAACTTCAGGACGCGCCTCCACCCTACGACGTCTATGTGTCGGGCAGCGATCAGATCTGGAATCCTTACATTTTTCAGGACAAGCAGTTTGATCCCGCTTTCCTGCTGGACTTCGTGAAGGAGGGCCGCCGCATTGCCTACGCCCCCAGCCTGGGCGTGCCTCAGCTGCCGGAGGACAAGTCAGCGGAGCTGAAGCGCTTTTTGGAGCCCTTCTCCGCACTGGCGGTCCGTGAGAAGCGGGGCCAGGTGCTGGTACGTCAGGTGGCCGGCCGGGAGGCCCGGGTGGTGCTGGACCCCACCCTGCTGCTCAACGGCGAGGACTGGGGCAAGCTGGCCGCGGCTCCCAGACACCAGGGTCCCTACATCCTGTGTTACTTTGTCTCCGATCCCGGAGAGGCGGCTCCCTATGCCCAGGCCCTGTCCAGGCAGACGGGATGGCCCATCGTCCAGCTGGCGGGAGCCCGCCGGAAAATCGACGGGGCCAAAGAGATCGTCTTTGACGCCGGCCCCCGGGAGTTCCTGGGCCTGTTCCAGCACGCCGCCGCGGTGGTGACCAACTCCTTCCACGGAGCGGCCTTCTCCCTCCAGTTCAAGAAGGATTTCTTCACCTCCATGTCCCCCAAGGAGCGGCGGGAGCCCACCTTCTCCCGCATCTACAGCCTGCTCTCCCGGCTGGGATGCGCCGACCGCATCATCGGTCTGGATACCACTGCGCCCATCGACGCCAAGATGGACTATGACAAGGTCTATGAGAAGCTGGAGGCCGCTCGGGCGGACTCCCTGGCCTATCTGAAAGCGGCGGTGGAGGGCACCGCCCTGCCGGAGGAAATGGGCGCGGCCCAGGAGCAGGCCAAGCCCAACCTTTGTAAGGCGGAGGATTGTACCGGCTGTACCGCCTGTGCCGCTGTCTGCCCGGTGGGAGCCATTGAGATGAAACCCGACCATGAGGGCTTCCTGCGGCCTGTGGTGGGGGAGAAGTGCATCCTCTGTCGCAGGTGCGAAAGCGCCTGCCCCGCCCTGACTGAGCCGGTGAAGGGCCCTGATCCCAACTGCGCCCACGGGGTTTGGAACAAAGACGACCAGGTGCGCTCGGGCAGCTCCTCCGGCGGTGTGTTCTCTCTGCTGGCCGGCCATGTGCTGGACCAGGGAGGCGTGGTATTCGGCGCCGCCTTTGACGGCTATATGACGGTGCGCCATGCCTGTGCCGCTTCCATGGAGGAAGTGGCCGCCATGCGGGGTTCCAAGTATGTTCAGAGCGATCTTGGGGAAACCTTCCATCAGGTGAAAGAACAGCTGGAGGCGGGTAAGCCGGTGCTCTTTACCGGCCTTGCCTGCCAGGTGGACGGCCTGAAGCACTACCTGGGCCGGGACTACGACAACCTGCTTACCTGTGATCTGGTGTGCAACGGTGTGCCCTCTCCGGCGGTGTTCCAGGCCTATCTGAAAAAGCTGGGCATGGAGCACGGCGCGCCGGTCACCGGGCTGCGGTTCCGGGATAAGGCCCACGGCTGGTCCCACTCCCATATGACGGTCCGTTTTGCCGACGGAGGCAGCACCACTACCCCGCTCCATCGTACCACCTTTGGCCGGGGCTTCGGGATGCAGCTCTTCCTGCGGCCGGTGTGCGCCAAGTGCCGGTATACCAGCGTCAGCCGCCCGGCGGATCTGACTCTGGGTGACTTCTGGGGCCTGGACCCCAAGCTGAAGCTGCCCACCGACCGGGAGAAGGGGGTCTCCCTGGTGCTGGTTAACAGTGCCAAAGGTCAGAAGGTCTTTGACGCACTGGCGGACAAGCTGGGCCAGGTGGAGCGGCCTCTGGCCGAGGCGGTGGCGGGCAATCCCCGTCTGGCCTATCCTCTGACTCACAATGCCAAACGCGGGGCCTTCTTCGCGGCCTTTGCCGCCATGCCCTTCGACCAGGTGGAGCAGAAGTACCTCACCCCGCCCCCGCTGCCTTACCGGGCGGCAGCCAAGGTGCTCACCCCCAAGATGAAGGAGAAAATCCGCAAGATCCTGAAATAACGGATACAATGTTTACAATTTGTTTGGGAATTTTCTCCCATGCCCTGATACACTGGGCACACATGGAAGCGGGGCGGCGGAGCCGCCCCTCGGGAGGTAATGATTTTTGAGTGTGATACAACGATGGCTGGACCGGTTCTGCTATAAGCATCCCCGGTTCGGCATCCCCAACCTGATGCTGGTGGTGGTCATCGGCAATGTTCTGGTGTGGCTGCTGGATCAGTTCAGTCAGGGCTTTTCCCTGTCCTCTGCCCTGTGTTTCGCCCCCTATTTTATTTTGCAGGGTGAGGTGTGGCGGCTGGTTACCTTTATCTTTGTGCCTACCACCAGTAACCTCTTTTTCCTGGCCATCTCCCTGTATTTCTACTACTGGATCGGCTCCATCCTGGAGCGGCAGTGGGGCGTGACCAAGTTTACGGTGTTTTATCTGCTGGGACTGGTGCTCAACATCATCGCCGGTTTCGTGCTATACGCCTTTTTCCCGGTGCCTGCGGTCACTGCCACCATGCACTACGTCAACCTGTCCATGTTCTTCTCCTTTGCCACCTTGTACGGGGAGATGCAGGTGCTGCTCTTTTTTGTGATCCCCATCAAAGTTAAGTGGCTGGCATGGCTGGACGCCGCTCTCTTTGCCTACGAGATCATTTACAATCTGGTGCAGATACCCAGGGTGGGAATGTATGCCTTGATCGGCGCCGTGATTCCTATCGTGGCCATCCTGAATTACCTGATCTTCTTCTGGGATGACCTGATGGCCAGCCTGGGCCGGGTAAAGCGGCAGACGGCCCACCGCCACTCCCGCCAGACCGTCAATTTCAAGCAGGCTGCCAAGCACGCCCAGCAAACCAAGGGTTATATCCACAAGTGTGCTGTCTGCGGCAAGACCGACACCGACTACCCCGACGAGGAGTTCCGGTACTGCTCCAAGTGCAACGGCTACTATTGCTACTGCTCGGAGCACATCCACAACCACGTCCACATCGAATAAAAAGCCCAAAGGCGGCCCCATCGGAAGTCCGATGGGGCCGCCTTTTATACTACCGCTTGTTGAGCCGGAGCACCAGGGCGGTGCGGTCGTCTGCTGTGCCAGCCTGCTGATCGCTCGCGTCGATGAGCTCCTGGGCCAGCTCCCGGGGGCTCTGACCGTCAAAGGCGGCCAGTTTGTCCCGCACCCACTGGTCCGGCTGTCCGCCGGTGACTCCGTCGCTGATGAGCAGCACGCAGTCTCCCGCCTCCAGCTTTAAGTGGGTCGCGTCGGGAGCGCCGCCTTCGCCCCCAGCCAACCCGGCAGGGAGGGCGCAGCCGGTGACCCGGCTGACGGCGGTTCCCTTTTTCACATAGCTGGGGGCCGCTCCGTATTTGTAGATGTCCCCCTCGCCGGTAAAAAGGTCCACCCGCAAAAGGTCGATGGTGGTGAAGCCGATCTCATCCTCCCCCCGGAGGGCCAGGGCGGAGCTGAGGGTCCGCAGGGCGTTTTCCGGCCGCACCCCGGCCCGCAGGAACTGCTCCAGCAGCCGCACCGCCAGAGTGCTCTCCCGCTGGGCCAGCCGTCCCGAGCCCATACCGTCGCACAGCAGTACATAAAGTGCGCCGTCATCGTGCTTGAACCAGGCTCCCGTATCTCCCGATACGATCTGTCCGTCCTTTTTCCGGGCGGCTACTCCGGCCACCGCCATCAGCGGCTCACTCTGCACCAGCACCAGCCTGTCCCGGCGGCCCTCCTCCACCAGACGGAGAGGGAAGTTCATCAGTTTGGCCAGCTTGTCTACCTGGCTGCTCTGCCGCAGGGGAGAGAGCCCAGCCCCCTCCAGCTCTACCCGTAAGTGGCCTGCTTCGTCGTAGTACACGGCCAACTCACATTCCAGGCCCTGAGCGGTGAGATATTGCCGCAGCCGCTTTTCCCGCACCGGGTCGGGAATCAGCTCGGCACTCAGCTCTGCCGCCGCCGCGCCCAGTACCTCGGCCAGCTCGCCGTACTGCCGGCAGACCGCCGCCCGGTTCTCCCGCAGACGGCTCTGGTATTGCCGCCGGTAGAGCAGACCCGCCAGCTCCTCGTTGACGGCGGTGAGGAAGTCGGCAAACTTCATGCAGCGGTTGGAGAAATAGGCGGGGAAGTCGCCACCATCGCCCCGGCCCCGCTCCAGCATGGCGGGCAGGGCGTCGTTGAGGGCATTGTAGGTGGACACATAGTCCCGCTGCCAGCAGGAGGTCTGGAGGGGACAGCGCTTGCACACCCGGTCTGCCGCCCGGTCAAAGATAGCGGCGGTATCATTGTCGTTGGGGCGGACTGTGTGGAGGGTACCCCGCATGGATTCGTACAGACTCTTGAAAGCGGCGGCGGTGTCCTCCATCCGAGCCTTTACATAGGCCATGGCCCGCTCCTGGGTGCCGTGCTTGGGCTCCCGGGCTACCAGGGCCCCAACCTGCCGCAGCAGCTTGTCCGGCAGCAGAAGAAAGACCACCGAGGCGGCAAACACCTCGTAGAGCAGGGGAATGTACAGCCCGTCTTTCCAGGTCCACAGCACCGCCAGCGCGTTGGACAGCACATAGGCCAGAGTGGCGGCCAGCTTACCCTGGCGGTGGAAGACGCCGGTCATCACCCCGGACAGAGCGTAGGCCATGGCGTAAAAGGGCATCCCGCCGGTGGACAGGTCCATGCCCAGACCTACTGCCACGCCGGCGGTGGCTCCGATGCTGACGCCCCCCTTGTAGGCCACAGCCATTACCGCTACCGCGGCGGCAAAGCGGCCCACCGACAGGTCTCCCAGCAGGGTCAGCTTGGACAGGGTGAGCAGCAGGGAACCCAACAGCAGCAGCAGGCTGATGGTCTGCCGGGCGGTCAGCCCCTCCTCCTCCCGCTTTTCGGTCCAGGGGGTGAAGGCAATGCGGTAGAAGTACACCGATGCCCCACACAGCAACAGTTCAGTGCCAAAGAAGATCAGACTCTCCGGTGTCCAGCCCTGGTCGGACAGATAGATGAAGCCGGTGACCCCGTCGATGGCGGCGGCCGCCAAAGGCATGAACCAGCTTTTCCGGTAGGCCCCCACATCAAAGAAGGCGAAGGCCACCGAAAAGACCAGCACACAGGCCGCCGCGTACCGCAGGCCCTCCACAAAGCCCTCCATGGTCAGGTAGCCAAAGCAGGCCCCCAGCAGAGCGCAGAAGCCGTCCAGGCCGGAGCCGGAGGCTCCCACCAGTCCCAGCCCAAAGGGGGCATAGCCCCCGAAGATCTCTGCCCCCGCCAGCAGGGCTCCCAGCAAAAAGCGGATGACGCACTCGGCAAAGCGCACCAGCGCCGGAGCACGGAATACCACCTTTCCCGTCTCCCGGGCCTCCTCCCGCAGCCGCGCCGCCTTGGTTTTCAGCTTCTCTTTTGTTGCCATGGTCCCTGTCTCCTTTGCTTTGGGGCGTATTTGCCCTTCCGGTATCAGAGACAGTGTAACCTATAAATTGGAAAAATATGGTCGGAACACGGCGCGGTTTTGGGTTTGGTCTGTGTTGGTTGAAACCAGATGCTCGTTTTTTGTGTTAAGATAGGTGAAAGCGCTTTCAAGTGTGGAGGTGAGCGGATGGAGGAAGGAGAAGTGATCCAGCGGATGAAGCGGGGGGACCCTGCCGCCCTGGAGGCTTTGATGGACCGGGACATGGCCTTTGCCTGCGGGGTGGCCTCCTCCATTCTGCGGGACGCCCCCAGGGATGTGGAGGAGGTGGTGTCCGATTCCTTCCTGGCCCTGTGGAATAACGCCCACAAGCTGGTGCCCGGCCGGGTGCGGGGCTATCTCAGTGCGATTGTCCGCAACAGAGCCAAAAACCGCCTGCGGGAACTGGGGAAGGAGCTGCCTCTGGAGGAGGATCTTCTAAACCTGGAGCCCTCCGGCGATCCGGGGCCTGCCGATTTTCTGGAGCAGGCGGAGCGGAAGGCCCTGGTGGCACAGCTGCTGGACTCCCTGTCCCTTCAGGACCGGGCCATCTTCCTGCGCCACTACTACTACGGCCAGACGGTGGCCGAGATCGGCGCTGCCCTGGCCGTCAACCCTTCCACCGTCAAGGTGCGCCTCCACCGGGGGCGTAAAAAGCTGAAGGAATTACTGTTGAAAAGGGGGTATCTCTGTGAAAATGCGGATCTCTGACCTGATGGATGGCTGGGAGGACCGCTCGGTGGAGCTTCCTCCCGGGCCGGAGGTGTCCCCGGAAAGGATACGGGAACGCACCATGAAGCTGCTGCATACCAAACCCAAACGCCGGCTGCTGCCCCGGCTGGCGGCCTGTGCCGCCGTGGCGGCGGCGCTTACCATTTCTGCTGTGGCCGCCTATCAAATCTGGGGCCCCGGCAATCTCTTTGATTCGTTCTTTACCCTTGAAAGCGCCCCCCTGGACGAGGGGCAGAAGGCTCTGCTGGACGAGATGGGTACTACCGATCTGTCCCCCTCCACCAGCAATGGCATTACCATTACCCCGCTGGCCTCGGTGTCTGATGCGTACAACTGCTATCTCCGCCTGCGGGTGGAGGCCCCGGAAGATACTGTCCTGCCCGATATGGGTACCCAGGAGGACCATGTGTTCCTGGATGTGGACCTGCGGGACACCGTCACCGGCCAGAGGCTGGATTGGGGGTTACAGAAGGCGCGGTTCCTGCCGGACAGCACCCCTGGGGACAATGTGTTGGAGCTGGTTTTTATCCTCTATGGCCGGCCGGGCGGTGTAGACTGGAACGACGGCGTATCCAAGACCCTGTATCTCACCGATCTGGCGCTCCGCCCCCGGAAAAGCACCTCCGGGGAGGAGCCTGTGGTTCTGGAGGGAACGTGGAGCTTCGCACTGGATCACCTCTACCAGAGCGAGATTGTGGAGGTGGACCCTGCCGGGGTCGCCCGCCTGGACACAGAGACCCGGGCGATGGTCACGCTGGAATCGCTGATCCTCTCCCCGCTGTCGGTCAGCTTCACCCTCTCCTATCCTTCGGACGCGGGTCCCTTTGTCCACTATGAATTGACACTGGTCTGCAAGGATGGCTCTGCCGTTACCATCAACGGGGCAAACGGATATGGCGATCCAGGCCCGGATGGACCAGGCGGCCTGGACTACTTTTACGGTGTCTCCGCCTTTGACATCCCCATTCCGTTGGAGAGGATCGACCATATCCAGTTCGGAGACTGCTCCATTTTCCTGCCGGACACAACTCAATAGGCAAAAAGGTCCCGGACCAGTGGTCCGGGATCTTTTATACTTATTTCACCACAATATCCACATAGGCGGAGGTGGTGGCGTCCAGCACCGCCATATAGCCGCACCGGAACTCCAGCCAGTCGCCCACCTGTACCCGTCCGCCGCAGTCCTCCACGTCCACGATCAAATGGTCGGAACTGGCCCCGATCATCTCCGCCCCCGGCAGGGTGGGGGTGAGGGCGGCCCAGGCCACGTCCTGTTTTCCGGCGGCGCAGATGGCCCGCAGTCGCACCCCACGGTCGGGGTATTCCGGGGTGTCTCCCTTGCCGTCCCGGCCCAGCTCACCGAGGGGCACCGAGGGCTTGCGCCGCAGCTCCACCACCTGGGCCTTGAACAAAAAGGCATCCTGATGATAGCCGTCCAGGAACCGGTTACCGGTGGTGTCCTCGCCGTAGAGCACCGCTTCGCCCACCCGCAGCTGGTTGATCCCGGCGGGCATGGCTCCGTCCTCCAGCAGCTTGAGGGCGCAGGTGCCTCCCGCTGACAGCACCGAGATGGAGCAGCCGAAGGCTCTGTTGAGGTAGTCCCGCAGTTCCACCAGGATAGCGGTATTGTCCACCGAGGGCAGCACGCTGCCGTAGCATCCCACGTTGGTGCCAAGGCCCACCAGCTTCACGCCGGGGCAGGCCAGGATCTGGGGGACGATCTCGTCCAGCTGCTCCCGGCCGAACACCCCCTCCCGCAGGTCCCCCACGTCGATCATCAGGATAATGGGGTGGACCTTGCCCTGCCGGAGGGCGGCCTCCGATACCGCCCGGATCACCTCGATCTGGCTCTGGAGGCTCCAGTCTGCCCAGCGTACCACATCATCCGCCTCCGGAATGGCGGGGATGCGGATGAGGAGGTACTTGAGGCCAGGGATGGCCTCCTTGGCGGCCAGGATATTCTTCATCCGGCTGTCGGCAAAGGAGGTGATGCCCCCTGCCATGGCCGCCCGGATCACCTCCGGGCGGGCGGAGAAGCCTTTGGTGGCAAAGACCAGCTCTACTCCCTTGGATACACAGAAATCATGGAGCTTTTTGGCGTTTTCGGCCACTTTTTTTGTGTTGATCTCCAGGATAGGCGCATACATGACACGTTCCTCCTTTGATGATCCTTTATCCTCATCATACCGGTTCCCGCTCTTCCTGGCAAGAAAATTTTTCCGGACCCTTGACAACTGTGTGTCTGTGTGTTATTACTGTATATGTCGAGTATATACAGTATAACAACGACGCGAGGTATACCTATGGATATCATCATCAGCAACTCCGGCGGCGTGCCCATTTATGACCAGATCACCCGGCAGATGAAGGGCCTCATCCTCCGGGGAGAACTGGCCGAGGGGGAGGCCCTTCCCTCCATGCGGCTGCTGGCCAGGGAACTGCGTATTTCTGTCATCACCACCAAACGAGCCTATGAAGAGCTGGAGCGGGACGGATTTATCACCACCGTGCCAGGGAAGGGGTGCTTTGTGGCCCCCCGGAACCTGGAGCTGGTCCGGGAGGAGACCCTCCGCCGGGCGGAGGAGCATCTTTCCCAGGCGGTGGACATCGCCAAGACCGGCGGCGTCACCCTGGCGGAGCTGACCGAGACCCTCAGCCTTCTGTATGGAGAGGAAATCGTATGAACAACGCATTGGAAGTATGCCATCTCACCAAGGACTACGGCGCCTTCAAACTGGACGACGTGTCCTTCACCGTGCCCGGCGGCACCATTATGGGCCTGATCGGGGAGAATGGGGCGGGGAAGTCCACCACCATCAAATGTATTCTGAATCTGATCCACCGGGACGGCGGGGAGATCTCCGTCTTTGGGCTGGATAACCTCCGGGACGAGCGGACGGTGAAATCCCAGGTGGGAGTGGTGCTGGATGAGTCCCTCTTCCACGACACCCTCAACCCGGTCCAGATCGGCAAGATCCTGTCCAAACTCTATCCCAACTGGGATGGAACGTGCTACGGGGACTATCTGCGGAAGTTTGAACTGCCGGAGAAAAAGACGGTGAAGACCTTTTCCCGGGGCATGAAAATGAAGCTGGCCATTGCCGCCGCTTTTGCCGCCAGCCCCAGGCTGCTCATTCTGGACGAGGCCACTTCCGGCCTGGACCCGGTGGTGCGGGATGAGATCCTGGATGAGTTTCTCAACTTCATTCAGGACGAGGAGCACTCTATCCTCATTTCCAGCCACATCACCAGCGACCTGGAGAAGGCGGCGGACTATATCACCTACCTCCATAAGGGCAAGGCGGTACTTACTGGCGCCAAGGATGAACTGCTGGACTCCTACGGCAAGCTGGTGTGCAGCCGCACCGATCTGGAGCGGGTAGACCGGTCCCTGCTGTCGGGCAGCCGGATGGGGCAGTTTGGGTGCGAAGCGCTGGTGAAGGACCGGCACGCCTTTACCCGGCGCTATCCGGGCCTGACGGTGGACCCCGTCACCCTGGAGGATATCATGGTCTTTACCGGAAAGGGGGATGCCCAATGACCGGGCTGATCTATAAGGACTTTGCGGCCTTGCGCAAGCAGCTTTCCACGCTGGTGATTTTTCTCTTCGTGTACGGCGGCTTCTGCATTACCGGAGTGTTTGACTTCTCCATCCTGGGCGTTCTTATCTCCGTGTTTGGACTCACCATTCCCATGTCCTCGGTGGCTCTGGACGATGCCGCCCACTGGGACCGCTATGTGATCGCTACCCCTGCCGGGCGGCGGGGCGTGGTGGCAGGGAAATATGTGTTCACCCTGTTGGTGATCGTGGTCAGTGTGGCGGTGGCGGCGGGCCTGATGGTATGCCTGTCCCTGGCAGGACTGACCGAGACAACGCTGGATGATCTGCTGCTCGTTACCTTGTCCTGCGGCGCGCTCACTCTGGTGCTGGACGCCATCATCCTGCCGTTTCTGCTTAAATATGGGGCGGAAAAGGCCAGAGTCATCAGTATGATCACGTTTGTAGCTATCTTTGGTGGGGTTATGCTGCTGGGCAGCTTATCCAAGAGCCAAATCGTTCTGCCGCCCCCGCCGGCATGGCTGCTGACCGCCCTGCCCATCCTCTGCGGGCTGCTGGCCATAGGCAGCTACCTGATCTCCTATTTCATCGCACAGGGGATCTACGCAAAAAAGGAATTTTGAGTATCGGGATAGAAAAATGGGCCCGCTGCGCTGTGCAGCGGGCCCATTTTGATTCTGTTGAAGTTACAGCCGTACAAACTGGTTCCGAGCAGGATCATACTGACAATCCAGGATGGATAGCTTCTTGGAGATTTCGTCCTTATCTGCCTGGAGATCGTCGCACAAGGCGTCCAGGGAGGGATAGAAGTCCCGCAGCTTGGTGTTAACGTAACTGAGCAGAATCATGGGATCTTGGGGAAACATAGAGAATATGCCTACTTTCTGTGTCTAAAATACTTCAAAATGGGGGCGGCTTACAGCCCCAGTTTCTCGGCCGCGAAGTCGTCCACCTTGGCGAGGGCGTCGCTCCCCACACGACTATGTCGTGCGGGGGCCCCATCTATTACATCTGCTCGGGCGGAATGAATCCGCCCGGCATCAAGGTTTTGCCTTTGGCAAAACGCTTGGGACGCCGCACTTGCGGCGGGGCTGGACGACGCCCGTGATGACAACTGGGATGGCGATTTACAGCCCCAGTTTCTCAGCCACGAAGTCGTCCACCTTGGCGAGGGCGTCGTCCAGCTTGAGGACGTCGGAGCCGCCGCCCATGGCGCTGTCGGGCTTGCCGCCGCCCTTGCCGCCGCAGCAGCAGCAAACCTGCTTCACCAGGTCGCCGGCTTTGATGCCCTTGGCCACGGCGTCCTTGCCGCACACTGCCAGGAAGGTGATTTTGTTGTCATTGACGGCGGAGAGCACAGCCACTACGTTGGGCTGCTTGTCCCGCAGCATATCGCCCATCTGGCGCAGCTTGGCGGCGTCGGCGTTGGGCAGGGTGGCGGTGAGTACCTTCAGTTCGCCCACGGTATGGCCGCCCATCAGGAAACGCTCGGTCTCACCGGCGGCCTCCTTGGCTTTGAACTTCTCCACCATATGGCGCAGCTCCCGAAGCTCGGCAATGGTCTGCTCGGCCTTTTCGCGCAGCTCGCTGGGCTTGGTCTTGAGGACCGCAGCGGCCTCAAAGATCTTCTGCTGGTTCTGGTTCATGATCTTCAGGGACTGAGCGCCGGTGGTGGCCTCAATACGGCGGACGCCGGAGGCTACGGAGAACTCGCTGGTAATGTGGAACACGCCCACCTTGGCGGTGTTGTCCAGGTGGGTGCCGCCGCAGAACTCCACGGAGTAGCCCTCGCCCATATCTACCACGCGGACGGTATCGCCGTACTTCTCACCGAACAGAGCAATGGCGCCCCGCTGCTTGGCCTCCTCAATGGGCAGCACGTCGGTGTGGATGTCGTAGCCCTCCAGCACGGCCTCGTTGACCATGGCGGATACCTGCCCCAGCTCCTCGGCAGTCATAGCGGAGAAGTGGGTGAAGTCAAAGCGCAGCCGGTCTTCCTCCACCAGGGAGCCGGCCTGATGAACGTGATCGCCCAGCACGGTGCGCAAGGCCTTGTCCAGTAGGTGGGTGGCGGAGTGGGCCCGCATAACAGCCTTGCGGCGGGACACATCGATGGAGGCGGTAACGGTATCGCCCAGCTTGAGGGTGCCCTCGGTCAGCTTGCCGGAGTGCATATACTTGCCGCCCTTGTTCTTCTGCACATCGGTGACCTGGAACTGAGCGCCGGCAGCGGTGGTGATGATGCCGTGGTCGGCCACCTGGCCGCCCATCTCGGCGTAGAAGGGAGTCTTGCCCAGCACCACAATGCCCTCCACGCCAGGCATCAGCTCCTCGGCCTGCTCGTTCTCCACCACCAGGGCCACCACCTTGGCGGCGTCAATGGAGGTGTTGGTGTAGCCCACAAACTCCGTCTCGGGCACGTCCTTGCCGAACTCCACGCCGGCCCAGCCCAGATCACCCAGAGCCTCGCGGGCCTTGCGGGCACGCTCCTTCTGCTCCTGCATCAGAGCCTTAAAGCCCTCCTGGTCCACGGTCATGCCCTGCTCCTCCACCATCTCGATGGTCAGGTCGATGGGGAAGCCATAGGTGTCGTACAGCTTGAAGGCGTCAGCGCCGGAGAACACGGTCTCGCCGCCGGCCTTGTGGCCCTCCAGCATCTCGTTGAAGATCTTCAGGCCGCCGTCGATGGTGCGGGCGAAGTTCTCCTCCTCGGTGCGGATGACCTTGGTGATATAGTCCTGTCGCTCCCGCAGTTCGGGATAGTGGCCCTCGTTCTCGTGGATAACAGTGTCGCACACTTCATACAGGAAGGGCTCGTTGACGCCCAGCAGCTTGCCGTGGCGGGCGGCCCGGCGGAGCAGGCGGCGGAGGACGTAGCCCCGGCCCTCGTTGGAGGGAAGCACGCCGTCGCAGATCATGAAGGTGGCGGAACGGATGTGGTCGGTGATGACGCGGAGAGACACGTCCTTGGCGGCGGTCTCGCCGTAGTGGGCGTGGGTGATCTCGCTCACCTTGTTGGTGATGTTCATGACGGTGTCCACGTCAAACAGGGAGGCCACGTCCTGGCACACGCAGGCCAGACGCTCCAGGCCCATGCCGGTGTCAATGTTCTTCTGCTTGAGCTCGGTGTAGTGGTTCTCGCCGTCGTTGTCGAACTGGGAGAACACCACGTTCCACACCTCAATATAGCGGTCGCAGTCGCAGCCCACGGTGCAGCCGGGCTTGCCGCAGCCCCACTGTTCGCCGCGGTCGTAGTAGATCTCGGAGCAGGGGCCGCAGGGCCCGGAGCCGTGCTCCCAGAAGTTGTCCTCCTTGCCGAACTTGAAGATGCGCTCGGCGGGGATGCCGATCTCCTCGTTCCAGATGCGGAAGGCTTCGTCGTCGGCGGGGGTGGTCTCATTGCCGGCGAACACGGAGGGATAGAGACGGTTGGGGTCCAGGCCCACCCACTCGGGGGAGGTCAGGAACTCCCAGGCCCAGTGAATAGCCTCCTTCTTGAAGTAATCGCCGAAGGAGAAGTTACCCAGCATCTCAAAGTAGGTGCCGTGGCGGGCGGTGTGACCGATGTTCTCGATGTCGCCGGTGCGGATGCACTTCTGGCAGGTGGTCACACGGTGGCGGGGGGGCTCCTGCTCGCCGGTAAAGAAGGGCTTCATGGGCGCCATGCCGCTGTTGATGAGCAGCAGGGAGGCGTCGTTCTGGGGAATGAGGGAAAAGCTGGGCAGGCGCAGGTGTCCCTTGGTCTCAAAGAAGGACAGGAACATCTCGCGCAGTTCGTTCAGACCGAACTTCTTGGGCATATGATTCAATCTCCTCTGCAAAAAAATAAGCCCCGCCCCCATGTCAGGGGCGGAGCAATGTTCACTCCACGGTACCACCCTGATCTGCGCCCAAAGGGCGCATCTCATTGCATCCGGTAACGGGGATGAATCGTCCCGGTCCTCCCGGGCCGCTCAGAAGTGGCGTGCAGGCTCGTGTCGCGGAGGGCTCTCACTCTCCCCTCTCGCTTGTCGCGGCGTGGTCTGCTTGGCTTCGTCATCGCGCTTCAACTGCCTTATTCTATCACATTTTTCGCCTTTGTCAACCGCCTTTTCGGAGAGAAACGGCGCCGAGCGGTCAGAGAAAGGATTCCAGGCAGTAGAGCCGGTTCCGTTCCGCGTCCCAGAAAAAGATGATTTCACTGTTGTCTGACTTGGCGCGATACCAGTTGGAACAGGCATCATAGTCGGGGCGGTACTCAGCCGGGACCTCAATCTCGTCCAGCCAGGTTTCGGCGGCCTGGGTGAGGCTGTCGCAGTAGATGGTTTCCCGGTCCACGCTGGCCCAGGCGAACATCTGGTCAATGAAATCCTCGTACTGATAGGAGAATACATGGTACCGGATACCGTCCCCAAGAAAACTGGGGCCGGAATCCTTTTCATAGCATGGAACGGGCCGGGCCAGAAAGGGAATGGAGATTCCCCAGTTCAGGCGAAGTATCAGGGAATAGCTGGAGAGGATCCTCCAGCCGATGGACCCGGCCACAAGGAGGAGACAGGCAACGGTCAATAGAATGTGCTTTCTTTTCATCGCGGACCTCTTTTTCGGGGGACGTATCAGTTGCGGACCGTGCGGACAGGGCGGGGCAGCAGAGAACCCAGAAAGAAGAGCAGCGGCGGCAGCAGACCGGCCAGAAACATGGAGAGGTACCAGCTGAAGCCGAAGGTGCTCCAGGCGGTAAGATCTGTGCTCTGCCCCAGAGTTGCCAGCATGAACACAAAGGAGGGGCACGCCAAAAAGTAGGTGCTTGTCAGCATCCAGAAGCCTATGCCGGAGAGAAGGGAAGGACAGACAAGCAGAAGCCACCCTCCAAAGGCCCAGCCCCAGGCCAACAGGGCGGGCCAAAGAACAGCCTTTATGCCCGCCTCCGGCGTGGGCCGGTTCCAGCCGCGGAGGGCAGCCATGATCCACCCGGCGGGAAGATAGAGGACCATCATCCACAGTGCCTGAAGCGGTGAGGAAACGGATGCAAACACTTGGGGCAACACCAACAACAGGGGAGCGCAGAGGGCGGTGATCACAAAGTGTCCCGCTGCAAATCCCCCAAACCGGGAGGCTGGTGACGGAGTCATAAGAATCGCTCCTTTCGAGGCCATCCTACCATGTGGAAAACTGAAAGTCAATATAAATTTATTGAAAAACAATAAAAGCAAGGAGCGACAAAGCCGGGCGTACCTTAAGGCACGCCCGGCGGAGATTCTTATTTGCCCTCGTAGGCCCGGCGGTAGATCTCAATAATCTGGGCCTTGGTGGCCTTGCGGGGGTTGGTGAGGCAGCAGACGTCCTTCATGGCGTTTTCCGCCATGACCTCGAAGTCCTCCGGCTTGACTCCCAGCTGCTTCAGGTCGGAGGGGATACCTACCTGGCGGCTGATGGTGCGGATGGCCTGGATGGCCTTGGCCGCGGCGTCTCCGGTGGACAGGCCGTCGATCTGTTCGCCCATGGCCTGGGCCAGATCCCGGAAGCGGTTCAGGTTGCCGATAAGGTTGAACTCCTCCACATAGGGCAGCAGGATGGCGTTGCATACGCCGTGGGGCAGGTTGTAGTAGCCGCCCAGCTGGTGGGCCATGGCGTGGACGTAGCCCAGAGAGGCGTTGTTGAAGGCAATGCCCGCCAGGTACTGGGCGTAGGCCATCTTGTCCCGGGCCTTCATGTAGTCGCCGTTGGCTACCGCCTTGGGCAGGTACTGGTAGATCATCTTGACCGCCATCAGAGCGGCGGAGTCGGTGAGTACGTTGGCGGCGGTGGACACATAGGCCTCAATGGCGTGGGTCATGGCGTCCATACCGGTGGCGGCGGTAAGGGAGGCGGGCATCCCCTTCATGAGCACCGGGTCGTTGACGGCGATCTTGGGGGTGACCCGCCAGTCCACAATGGCCATCTTCACCTTACGGGTGGTGTCGGTAATGATGCAGAAGCGGGTAATCTCAGAGGCGGTGCCGGCGGTGGTGTTGATAGCCATCAGGGGGACCACATCCTTGGTGGCCTTGTCAACGCCCTCGTAGTCGTGGATGGTGCCGCCGTTGCTGGCCACCAGGCCGATGCCCTTGGCACAGTCGTGGGAGGAGCCGCCGCCCAGGGAAATGATGGAGTCGCAGCCGTTCTGCTGGAAGAAGGCCACGCCTGCCTCCACGTTTTTGTCGGTGGGGTTGGGCTCAGCCCCGTCAAAGACCACCGACCGGATACCGGAGCCGGACAGGATCTCCTGGATGGAGGCGGCCATGCCGGACTGGGCCAGGAACTTGTCGGTGACGATCATAGCGTGGCTGACGTTCAGGCTGCTCATCAGTGCGCCGATCTCATTGACGGCTCCTTCACCGAACACATTGCGGGTGGGCAGGAAGTAGTAAGTGGACATAGCAGATTTCCTCCTTGTGCCGGGCGCCTGCGCCCAAATGATTGACGCAAGTATAATCTGCCAAACTAAAAGTGTCAATATGTTTTGGAAAGTTTATTTTCTAACAAAATATCGTTATATTTATAACGAATAAGTTAAAAATATAACGACAACATTTTGAAATGAAACTAAAAAGTTTAAAATTGAAAATGCTGGAATTTGGGAACGATTTCCGCTTTGTTGTGACAATAACAACAATCTGTTTCCGACACGAAACAGTGTAAGAAACAGGCGGCCCGCGCAGATGCGCGGGCCGCCTGCCGGTCAGAACCGGTAGAGGTAGAGATAGGTTTCGTTGTAGTCCTCCTTGCCGTGGGAGGTGATGGCTACCCGGTCCTCGTCGAACCAGCTCAGGGAGCCCTCCTGCAGGGCACCATAATTTTCCCGGTCCAACAGGGTAAATACACCTTTTTCCAGGTCCATCACGCCCAGGCTGGAGATCCCCAGTCCGTCGGCCTGGCCCTCGTAGCTGGCAAACAGAACCTTGCTGCCGGAGGTGTTGGGGATCAAGGTGACGTTCTCCTGTTGGGGCAGCGAGAAATCCTCCACAATGGCGGTCTCGCCGGTAGTCAGGTCCAGTATCGACACCGTTCCGTCCTCCGCCACATAGATTCCTTGTCTGCCGCCGAAGAAGAACTGAAAGCCGTGGGGGTTCTCCTCCCGGGACTGGTAGACCGGCAGCTGGGAGAAGGTGCGCTTCAGCTGACCGTTCTCAGGCTGCCAGGTCCAGACATCATAACATTCGCCGTCGGGGCCCGAGCAGGTCAGCAGGATCAGGGCGCCGTCCTGACCAAACCAGGCGCTGAATACCTCCAGGCCGGTGAGCTCGTCCAGGGCGGTGGTGGTTTGGGTCGTGCGGTCACAGTAGAACCAGCCCGTGCGGTCGCTGGACAGGATGGCGGCGGACAGATCGTTCGTCCACCGTATGTCAGTCAGAGGCGCGGCCTTTTCCCAGCCGGTGCCGTCCAGCAGGTCGGTGACTTCACCGGTTTCCAGGTTCAGCAGCACTGGGTACTGCCGGTAGTCCATTTGGCTGCCCTGGCTGAGACGGAGGATGACGCTGTCGGTAGAGCCGGGGATGGCGATGGCATTACAGTCGTAGTCCAGGGCATAGCCGGCGGTGCCGTCACAATGGCAGGAGATCGCCCCCTCATACTCGCACCAGTAGACGGTGTCGGTATAGGTCACGCCGTCCCAGGTGGTGGAAAATTCGGTGGTACGGGTCTCCAGGGGAACCAGCTGATCCCCTTCCGCCGCCCAGTAGTGGAGGTCCAGAAGGGTGCCGTCGTTGGCCCGTTCCGCCTGGAACAGGGTGCCGACGCCGTAGTCATAGCCCGCTCCGGCGTTGGGGAGGCGGATATACTGGGCCTCCACCAGACCGTCAATGGTGGTCTGGGTCATTTCCGGTTCCTCCGGCGCCTCGCCCACAGGGCCGGGCACCTGCTCGGTTTCCTCCAGGTGGAAGAAGGTGAGCACCGCCGCTCGCAGCTGGGGGCTCACCGCCATGGCAACCATAAATGTACAGGCGATGGCGGCCGCCGCCACAAGAACCTTGCCTGCCAGCCTGCGGGGGTGTGCCTGCCGCTTGGGGGGCAGATTCAGCTGCTCTTTGATGCGCCCCTCCAGATCGGGGGCGGGGTTCAGCTGGTCCATTGCGTTGCGATAATCCCGGGTGTTCATACGCTTCCCTCCCATCCGGTGTCCAGTTCCAGTTTCAGCAGCTCCCGGCCCCGTTTCAGCCGCATTTTGACCGCCGACTGGCTCAGCTTCAGGATCTCTGCCACCTCTGCCACCGAGTAGCCCTCATAGTAGTGGAGGTGAATAGGGCCTTTGTAGGTCTCGGGCAGAGCCAGAATGCTCTCCAGCACTGCCCGATCCGGGCCTGACTGTACAGGGCAGCTCTCGTCCAGGGCCACCGTCTGCCGTCGCCAGAAGTTTTTCAGTTGATCCCGGCACAGATTGGCGGTCACCCGCAGCAGCCAGCACTTCTCGTGCGCCCCGTCGGCAAAAGCGGGGGCCTTGTACAGCAGCTTGAGAAAGACCTCCTGAGTGACATCCTCGGCGTCCGCCGGGCGGCCCAGATAGACCATGGCCAGCCGGTAAACCGAAGTACCGTGGGCGGAATAGGCGGCTTCAAACCGGCGGATCAAAGGGTCGTTTTCTTTCATCGTACCGCCTCCTTTCACCCATATAACGACTGGGAGGGCCTTCAGGTCACAAAAAAGTCCAGGCGAATTTGCCTGGACTTTGTATATCAGGAATTTTCCCGGCAGGCCCGGAGAATGGACAGCGGGGGCACCGGACGGGGCAGCTTCATGCGGAATACCATCTGGGGGGTGCGGGGTTCGGTGAGTGAAAAGCCGTCAGCATCGGTCATTTGACCGGCGGTAAAGGGGGTAGCGGCCACATCGGGGCCCACCAGCTCCAGCTCGTCTCCCACGGCAAACTTGTTGCGCAGGGACAGAGTGGCGTTGCCCTCAGGATCGCAGGCGGTGACGATGGCCACCACCTGCCATTCCCGGACATACCGGGCGTCGCCGGTATACTGGCCCGGCTGGCCGAAGTAGAAGCCGGTGGAGTAGGGACGGTGGCTCACCTTGTCCACCTCTTCCCCCCACACCGGGTCCATGGGCTGACCGGCGGTCGCCGCGTCGATAGCGTGACGATAGGCGGCGGTGACCACGGCGGCATAGTAGGCGCTCTTGGCGCGGCCCTCGATTTTGAGAGAGTTCAGGCCCGCCTCCATCAGCTCCGGAATGTGGTCAATCATGCACATATCCCGGGAGTTCATAATAAAGGCGCCGCCCTCGTCCTCGCCGATGGGGAAGTATTCCCCGGGGCGCTTTTCCTCCATCAGAGCATACTTATAGCGGCAGGGCTGGGCGCAGGCGCCCCGGTTGGCGTCCCGGCCGGTCATATAGTTGCTCAGCAGGCAGCGGCCGGAGTAGCTGACGCACATGGCGCCGTGGACAAAGGCCTCGATCTCCAGCTCCTTGGGGGCCTTGGCCCGGATCTCCCGGATCTCATCCAGGGACAGCTCCCGGGCCAGGATCACCCGGCTGGCGCCCAGGTCGTACCAGGCCCGGGCGGCCTGATAGTTGGAGATGCTGGCCTGGGTGGAGATGTGGGCCTTGACTTTGGGGGCGTGTTTTTTCAGCAGGGAGAGCACGCCCACGTCGGCCACGATGGCGGCGTCCACCCCCAGAGACTGGAGGTACTCCAGCCACTGGGGCAGCCGGGCCACCTCGTCATTGCGGGGCATGGTGTTGCAGGTAACGTGGATGGACACGCCCTTGCTGTGGCACAGTTCCACCGCCTGGCGCATTGCTTCCTCGGTAAAATTGCCCGCGAAGGCCCGCATACCGAAATCATTGCCCGCCAGGTAGACCGCGTCCGCCCCGTAGGCCAGGGACATTTTCAGCCGTTCCATGTCCCCGGCGGGGGAGAGCAGTTCGATTTGTTTAGTCATTCTTGTACAGCTCCTGGCTTCTGAGGAAAGATTGATGCTCGCTGCTGGTGCGGAAGAAGTGGTGTACCCCATCATCGCCCAGCGCATAGTAGTAGTAATTGGTAGAGTCGGGATTGACCGCCGCCTTCAGGGCGTCCACACCGGGACAGGAGATGGCGGTGGGAGGAAGCCCCTTGTGGATATAGGTGTTATAAGGGGTATCCGCCTGGGTGTTTACTTTGGTGCCGCCGGTGGCGTACAGGATAGTGGCGTCGATGTTCAGATAGCCTGCCGTCTCGCTGGTGGGCTTGTTGAGCCGGTTGTAGATAACCGAGGAGATCTTACCCTGATCGCTGCCGTCGGTCTCCTTTTCAATCATGGAGGCAATGATGACGGCGTCGTTTACGCTCATGCCCTTGTCGGTCATGGTCTTGCGCATCTCATCGGTAAAGATCTGGTCAAAACGAAGGATCATCTTGTTGAGCACGCTCACCGGGTCCTCACCCATATAGAACTCGTAGGTGTCGGGGAAGAGGTAGCCCTCCAGCCGCTTGGGGTCGCCCAGAGGCAGCACGCCCTGGAGGAAGGAGAACTTGAAGTCATAGTTGGCCGCCGTCTCATTCAGATCCTTCACCGTGGCCACACCGGCTTTCTCCAGCATCTCAAAGATCTGAGCCTGGGTGGTGCCCTCCGGAATGGTCACCGTGGTGGTAAGCCGGTTGGCGGAACTGGAGCCCATGCTGCTGATGAGTGCCCGGTAGTCCATGTCGGTGTTCAGCTCATAGCTGCCAGGGGTGATCTTGGCACCGTCCTCTCCGGCCTTGCCCGAGACATGGGTGAAGCTGCAGAAGAGTTTGAAAACAAACTTGTATTCGATCAGGCCGCTTTCTTCCAATTTGTCGGCCACCTGACTGACGGTGTCGCCCTCTTTGATCTCTACCACAGCGGTATGGGGGGCTTTATTCAGAGCAAGGATGTCGTTGGCCCACATCCAGCTTACCCCTGCCAGCAGGACGGAAGCGCCCAGTACGCATACCACATAAATGAGAACGCCCCATGAGCCCAGACGCTTATGCTTCTTGCGAGGCCGGGGGCGGGGCTGCCCTTCCGGGGCGGAGGAGGAGCGGCCGGCCGAACGGCTGGAGGAGCGGCCGGAAGATGCCAGGCGCTTCCCGCCGTGGTTGGCATGGGAAGGGGACTCCCGGCGGCCCTCGTTGTGATAATCTTCCTGAGACATAGGTTCAACTCCTAACCAAATGAAAAACGGTGGATTGCCGGAACCAGGAGCGCCGCCCTCGCATAGAATAGGTCAGTTAAAGCAAGTGAGGTGAGACGATAATGTGTTTCGGCAATAACGGTTTTGGCGGCAACAGCTGCCTGTGGATCATCCTGATCATCATCCTGCTGTGCTGCTGCTGCGGCGGCGGGAACAGCTGCGGCAACAGCTGCGGCTGCAACAACAACTGCGGTTGCAACGACGGCTGCTGCTGAGCCGTACGTACCGCGGGGAAGCGGGGCCTCAGGCCCCGCTTTTCTCCTGCCCCGGCGCGGACGGGCCGTACAGGCCGGTTTCGGTGACCACAAGATCCACGCCCAGATCGTGGGGCAGGCGGGGAATGTCCTCCATCAACAGCCCATCCCGGCACAGCGCGGCGGTGACGCCGGAAAACCCGGCCAGCCAGCGGTCATAATACCCGCCGCCACGGCCAAGCCGACCGCCGGAGCGGTCAAAGGCCAGTCCGGGTACCAGGACCAGGTCGATCTGGTCCGGCGGGATGAGGGAACAGTCTATATCCGGCTCCAGCATCCCATAAGGATGGCGGATCAGGGTGCTGTCTGGTTGGACGAGCCGGGCCTCCATTTGGTTCCCCGGCAGGCACCTGGGCAGGCATACCCGCTTGCCCAGGCCCCACAGAGGCGGCAGCAGCCGGACGGTGTCCGGCTCGGCATCCATGCCATGGTAGAGCAGGATGGTCCGGGCGGACTCCGCCTGAGGCAGAGTCAGAAAGCGGTGAAACAGCGCTTCATCTCCGGCAGTTCGGGCCTGAGGAGACAGATTCGCCAGCCAGTCCAGCGCTTGGCGGCGCAGGCGGGCCTTCTCAGCCGTGATAGTGGACGGCATTCTTTACCTGCGTGGCGGCGGCAGAGCCCTTCAGGATCTCCACCAGCTTCAGGCCGAAGGGGAAGGCGGAACCGGCAGCCTCGCCGGTGACAATGTGGCCATCTACCACGACGGAGGAACCCTTCTGTACCACAGCAGAGCCCATCAGATCCTCCATACCGGGGTAACACACCGCGTTGCGGCGGTCCAGCATCCCCAGGTTGGCCAGAATGGTGGGCGCGGCACAGATGGCGGCAAGCCAGCAGCCGTGGTCATAGCAGCGCTGGATGAGGGCCTGGGCCCGCATATCGCCGCTGATGGCCTCCACGCCGCCCAGTCCGCCGGGGAGCATGAGCATCCGCAGCTGATCGGCCTCCAGCTGATCCAGCGTGGTGTCCGCCGTGACAGTGATCCCGTGGCTGCCGGTGACCTGGAGTCCGTCCAGGCCCACCAGGGCCACCTTGATGCCGGCCCGGCGCAGCAGGTCGGCGGGGACCAGAGCCTCGCTCTCTTCAAACCCGTTACCCAGTAAAATCGCTACCATTCAACAGCACCTCATTTTATGATTTGGGCCACCATGGCCCAGATGTCCCGGTGGATTTCTTCCGTGGAGCGCAGGCGGCCTGTCTGGTCCACGCAGGGGACCTTGTGCCAGCCCAGGCAGTCTGCCGCCCGCAGGGCGGTACGGCGGCACAGAGCCAGATAATCGGTATCTACCTCGTGAATATCGCCTTTGGTATGGGTAGCCTCTTCCCGGCTGCGCAGCAGCTCCACGGCGCGCTCCGTGGGCATATCCAGATAGATCACCTGGTCGGGGAAGGGCAGGCCCAGCTTGCTGCACTCAAAGTCGAAGAGCCAGTGGAAGAACGCCTCCCACTGATCCTCGGGCAGCTTGCTGGCCTGGTGGACGGCGTTGGAGGTGGTGTACCGGTCGGAGAGCACCAGTCCGCCGTCCCGGTAATAGTCTCCCCACACCTTCTTCCAGGATGCGTACCGATCCACCGCGTAGAAGGTGGAGGCGGCATAGGGATTCACGTCGGAGGGGTGGGAGCCAAACTCGCCGCCCAGATACATCCGCAGCAGAGCGGAAGAGGGCTCCTGATACTGGGGAAAAACCAGACGGCGGAAAGAGATATCCTCCTGCTCCAGCCGCTGACACAGCAGCTTGAACTGAGTGGACTTGCCGGAGCCGTCGGTTCCTTCAAATACGATCAGCTTTCCTGCCATATCAGCGCCTCCTGATCCGGGCTCCCATGGCATACCACAGTACCAGGGGCAGCTTGGCCATACGCCCGATGCGCTTGGGCTCTTTGATGAGCCGGTGGAGCCACTCCAGCCCCAGCTTTTGAAAGGCCTTGGGGGCCCGTTCCACCACGCCGGCAAAGACGTCCAGGGAACCGCCCAGGCCAATCATCAGGTGCGCACCGGTGGCGGGGCCGTTCTGTACCATCCAGAACTCCTGCTTGGGGGCGCCCAGGCAGACAAAGACCACGTCGGCGGCGGCGGCGCGAATCTCCTCCACCACCGGGCCATCCTCCTTGAAGTAGCCGTCGTGAGTGCCGCAGACAATGAGTCCGGGATAAGTGCTCTTCAGGTTGGCGGCGGCAAGCTCAGCCACGCCGGGCTTGGCCCCCAGCAGAAAGAGCCGCTTTCCGTTTTCCGCCATCCATGCCACCAGCCGCTGGGCAAAATCAATGCCCGGCACTTTGCTTTTCAGGGGGCGACCCAGGATCTTGGCGGAGTAGATCACGCCGATGCCGTCGGCCAGCACCAGATCGGCCCCCAGCAGGGCCTGTTTGAATTCGGGGTTTTTCCGGGCGGCCAGGAGAAATTCCGGGTTGGGAGTCACGGCATAGTGAAAGCCTTCCGCCCCCACCAGCCCGGAGCCAGTCTGTACCGCCTCATCCAACGTCAGGTCGTCGAAGCCGACGCCCAAAACATCTGTCCTCAAAATGAATTGCCTCCGATTGGATCAAGTCCATAATTTCACACCATTCTACCATAGCGGAAGAGAAAAGTCCATGCGGAAACAGGGAGAAAGGTGAGCGGAAATGATAAAGTTTCTGTGAAGAAAGCCGGAAAGACATTGCGTCAGCCGCGCTTTTTCGGCCTTTAGCTGGATGCGTTTGTGGTGACAAAAGTGGATGTATCGGCCTAGCATCCCATTGGTTTTCGAGAAGACAGCCTCCAAACGCCGGATTCCATATGCCTGCCCGGACAGCACACCTGCCGGTATGATTTTCTCGCTCTGCCCTTGGGCTGCGGGAGGATTTCGGCTTCCGCTGTCTTCTGCGCTTATGGAGAAGAAGCCCTTTTACTACATCCTTAAAACCAAAAGCATTCTGCCGATTCCTGCTGGTCTTTTCCCTCTGATAACATGACCTTGATTTCTGGCAGCAGCATTTGAACGTGCGTATAATTTTGTTTCTCCATAACAACACCCCCTGATGTAGGCTGCTTTCTACATCAGGGGGTATTTTGCTGCTGCCTGTTTTGCTGGACCCGTTCACAAACGCAGCAGGTCCTTTTTCACAGGTCGATAGGGTCCACATCCACAGGATGGGTCTTTCGATACTCCTTGGTCCACTGGGACAGCTGGAAGATGGTCCACAGATCAGAGACACCGGCGTACAGCAGTACAATGCCGATGACACGGAAGAGGGCGGCCTCGGTGAGCAGGGGGTGGAACACCACGAAGATGCCCAGACCGGCGGCCACCAGGGAGAGGATCAGGTTAATGTTCCAATGGGAGTAGTCCATCCGCTGCAGCTCCAGGGTACGCTTGACACTGAGCAGGGCGTCAATGGCGATATACAGCCCAAGGATCACTGGGATGACCCCCTGGATCAGAGGGGGATAGATGACCATGACGGCGCCCACAGCGGCGGCCACGATGCCCAGAAACAGCCCCAGAAAGGCGCCCCCCTTGCGGTCCTCGCTGCGGTAGAAGCCCACAATGGCAAAGATGCCGTAGAGCAGCAGGATGGCGCCGAAAGCATAGCAGATGATATCCATGACGATGGTGGGCCACAGGATAAGCACTACGCCCAGGATCAGATAGAGGATGGAGAGAAAGACAAAGCTGACCGTCATATTTTTCAGACGTTCTTTCATAATTAAGACCACCTTTCTCCAATGTTACAGGCCAGGGCCCTGCCAGCCCTTGCATACGTCGATCCAGCCGGCGCTGTTGGACAGCTGGGCCAGTTCATCGCAGTTGAGTTTGACCGCAGAGGCCGCGTTGCCGGCGGCGGGGTAGATGGTGTCGAACCGCTGAAGGGAGATGTCCAGATAGGTAACGGTGTTGGAATGGGGAATGGCAAAGGGACACACGCCGCCGATCTGGTGGCCGGTAAAAGTCTCCACCTGTTCCGGCGTCAGCATGGTGGCCTTGTGGTGGAACTGGGCCTTGAATTTGGCGTTGTCGATCTTGGCGTCACCGGCGCAGACAATGAGTACCGCTCCGTCCTCATGGACAAAGGAGAGGGTCTTGGCAATGCGCGCGGGTTCACAGCCTACGGCTTGGGCGGCCAGTTCCACGGTGGCGCTGGACACCTCAAATTCCCGGATACGGTCCTCATAGCCACGCTGACGCAGGTAGGCGCGGCATACTTCGATGGACATTTTACTTGCCTTCTTTCTTGGCCTGGGCCTTGGCCAGGAAGCGGTCGGCCTGGATGATGAAGCGCTGATGCTCTCCCTTGCCGATGGGGCCGGCCTCGTCAAAGGCGGCCACAGTGTAGGTGAGCTTACGGCCCTCCACAGCGGCGACCTCCGCCTCAGCCCACACTTTCATACCCACAGGAGTGGCAGCGTCGTGGCTGACGTTGAGCAGGGTGCCTACAGTGCCCTGGCCCTCCTCCAGCGCATCCTGCACCGCGTTGACGGCGGCGTTCTCCATTAGAGCGATCATAGCGGGGGTAGCGAACACGGGAACCAGGCCGCTGCCCACGGCGGCGGCTGTATTTTCAGGGGTGACCACGGTTTCGGCCCGGCCCTTCATACCTGCAGTAATAGACATAAGAGAGACTCCTTTTTTTCTGAAATCAGTTCGTGCGGGTATTATTTTACATCAATCCCCACCATAAGGCAAGCAGAAAGCCGCACATTACTGTGCGGCTTTCCGGATAAGCGATTTAGTTGGAGGAGAGCATGAGCCGGGTCCACTGGTCGTCATAGAGAGCCAGGATATCAGCGGGCAGGTTCTTGAAGCTCTCGCAGTTGGCCAGGATGGACTCGTCGGGATAGGCATAGGGATCGCCGGACACCTCGGGGTCCAGTTCCTCCCGGACGGAGAGCAGGGGAGAGGAGTACCAGATCTCCTCGCAGTTCTTCAGACCAGCCTGGGTGGAGCACATATAGTTGATGAAGAGCTCGGCGTTTTCCTTGTTCTCGGCGTTCTTGGGGATGCACATGGCGTCCACATACAGGTTGGTGCCCTCCTCAGGCAGGCAGAAGGCCAGGTCGGGGTTGATCTCCTGCATGGTCAGGAAGTCGCCGTAGTAGTAGGCGCCGATGGCGGCGGAGCCGCCCTGCATCTTCTCAAAGATCTCGTCCATGACGTAGGACTGGACCAGGGGCTTCTGCTGGATGAGCAGGTCCACGGCCTCCTTGATCTGGTCAGGGTCGGTGGTATTGTAGGAGTAGCCCAGGTACTTCAGAGCCACACCGATGGCGTCGCGGGAGTTGTTGAACATCAGGATCTGGCCGGCATAGTTCTCATCGAACATGGTGGCCCAGCTGGTGGGGGTCTCCTTTACCATGGTGGTGTTGTAAATGATGCCCAGCAGGCCCCACATATAGGGTACGCTGTACAGATTCTCCGGGTCGTAGTCCGGGTTCTTCAGGGCAGGGTCCACATCGGCAAAATTGGGAATGTTGTTGAAGTTCAAAGGCTCAAGCATATCCTCTTCGATCATACGGGAGATCATATAGTCGGAAGGGATGACCACGTCGTAGCTGGCACCGTCGTTCTTCAGCACGCCGTACATGGACTCGTTACTCTCATAGATGTCATAGTTCACCTTGATGCCGGTCTCGGCGGTGAAGTCTTCCAGAACAGACTCGTCAATATAGACGCCCCAGTTATAGACGTTGACGACGCCCTTGTCGGCGGAGCTGGAATCGCCGCCGCAACCGGCCAGCACCAGGCTGAGAGAGAGTGCGGAGGTGGTCAGAAGTGCGAGAGACTTTTTCAATTTCTTTCTTTATCCCCTTTCGGAAATCAATTTTATAACAGCCCGTTAGGGCGTGTTACCGCGGAGCGCGGACCTTACCGGCCCGGATTGAGCTTGGCTTTCCGCCGCAGGGAGGCAGTTTCCTGCCGGGCCTGCCGGATGTTGACGGTCAGCAGCAATGCAAACACACAGATAAACATAAGGGTGGACAAGGCGTTGATCTCGGGGGTCACGGGCTTTTTCACCATGGTATAGATCTCCACCGCCAGGGTGGTGACGCCGGAGCCCTTGGTAAAGTAGCTGATGACGAAATCATCGATGGACATGGTAAAGGCAATGATGAGGCCGTTGAGCACGCCGGGCATGATCTCGGGCAGGATGACCTTCCGGAAGGCGTACCATCCGGAGGCGCCCAGGTCCTGAGCCGCCTCATATACGTTGGGGTCCAGCTGCCGCAGCCGGGGCAGCACCGACAAAATCACATAAGGGGCGTTGAAGGTGATGTGGGCGATGAGCAGGGTGCCAAAGCCCATCTTCCAGCGGATTCCCAACGCCTCGCTGATGAAGCTGCTGTTAAAAACGCCGATGGCGAACACGAAGAGCAGCATCATGGACACACCGGTGATGATGTCTGCGTTGGTCAGGGGGATGTTGTTGATGGACATACACACGCTGCGGGAGCGGCGGCGCATACTGTAGAAGCCGATGGCAGCGGCGGTGCCCAAAATAGTGGCGATGAAGGCGGCCAGCACCGACAGGATAATAGTGGTTCGCAGGGCCCCCAACAGGCGGGTGTTATGGAAAAGTTCCACATACCAGTCAAGAGAGAAACCGCCCCAAACCCGGTTGCTCTTGGTGGCGTTGAAGGAAAAGACGATGAGCAGAATGATAGGGGCGTACAGGAAAACATACACCAGCAGGGTAAACACCCGGGAGGGGATCCGATGCTTTCTCACAGCACAGCCACCCCCTCTTCACCTTCGCCGAAGCGGTTCATAATAGCCATCAGTACCAGTACGATCACCATCATCACCAGAGCGATGGCAGAGCCCAGGTGAGGATTGTAGGCGTTGCCTAAAAACTGCATCTCAAT
Source organism: Clostridiales bacterium (assembly GCA_022785125.1). Classification (GTDB taxonomy): domain Bacteria; phylum Bacillota; class Clostridia; order Oscillospirales; family Oscillospiraceae; genus Flavonifractor; species Flavonifractor porci. The sequence goes on along the minus strand of JALFRA010000003.1, from coordinate 50,227 downwards.
GAGATCGCCCAGCAGCAGGGTCTTGCCGCCGCCCAGCAGGCGGGACAGGGCAAAGGTGGACACAGAGGGGATAAACACCATGGTCACGCCGGAGAGCACGCCGGGGAGGGACAGGGGGAAGATCACCTTCCGGAACACCATGGAGCTGCTGGCGCCCAGGTCCTGGGCCGCCTCGATAACCTTGGGGTCGATCTTCTCAATGACCGAGAAGATCGGCAGCACCATAAAGGGCAGGAAGTTGTACACCATACCCAGCACAATAGCGCCCTGGGTGTTGATCATGTGGAAGTAACTCAGGTTGGTGCCGAAAACAGCGTTCCACAGGTCGAAAAAGCCGATGGCGGACAGGAACTGATTGATCAGGCCGTTGTCGTCCAGAATAGACATCCAGGCGTAAGTCCGCAGCAGGAAGTTCATCCACATGGGCAGCATGATGAGCATCATGGCCACCTTGCGCACCATCAGCTTTTCCCGGGACAGGAAGTAGGCCAGGGGATAGCCGATGAGGATGCAGATGGCGGTAGCCACAAAAGCCAGAACAAAGGAATTGCGGAAGGCGGGGACATAGGTCCCCATGTTGCTGAAGTTATCCAGGGTGACGCTGCCGTCCTGACCGGTAAAGGCAAACACCACTACCAGGATAAGAGGTGCCACCACGAAGATGGCCATCCATACCACATAGGGCGTGGCCAGCCACTTATTCTTCATCGTCGCTGTCCTCCTCCAGCCGGTCCTCGTTGAGCTCATCGTACTCGGAGGAGTAGGAGCTATAGTCGCCGAAGGTGCCGGAGTATTGGCTCTTCTTCATGATATGGAAGCCGTCGGGGTCGATCTTCACCCCAATCTTTGCCCCCACGGGGGAGTAGTCGGTGGTCTGGATGAGCCACTTGAAGCCCCGGAAATCCACGATGATATCGTAATGGAGGCCCTTGAAGGTGACCTCGGTAACGGTGCCGGTAAGCTGGCCCTCGGATTCAGGCACAATGTCAATGTCCTCGGGGCGGATGACCACGTCCACCGCCTCGCCGGGGGCAAAGCCCTTGTCCAGGCACTTGAACTTCCGGCCGTACATCCCCACCACATAATCCTCGTGCATGATGCCGTCGATGATGTTGGACTCGCCGATGAAGTCGGCTACAAAGGCGTTCTTTGGCTCGTTGTAGATGTCCTCGGGGGTGCCGATCTGCTGGATCTTGCCCTCGTTCATTACCACGATGGTATCACTCATGGAGAGGGCCTCTTCCTGGTCGTGGGTGACGTAGACGAAGGTGATGCCCACCTGCTGCTGGATGCGCTTCAGCTCGATCTGCATATCCTTGCGCAGCTTCAGGTCCAGGGCGCCCAGAGGCTCGTCCAGCAGCAGGACCTGGGGACGGTTGACGATGGCACGGGCAATGGCTACACGCTGCTGCTGGCCGCCGGAGAGGGAGTTCACCGACCGCTTGCCGTAGCCGGCCAGGTTGACCAGGGCCAGGGCCTCCTCCACCCGCTCCTTGATCTCGGATTCCGGCACCTTGATCATCTTTTTGGGGTCCTTGGGATCGGGGACCTTATTTACCCGCAGGCCGAAGGCTACGTTCTCAAAGATGTTCATGTGGGTGAACAGGGCGTATTTCTGAAAGACGGTGTTGACCTTCCGCTTATGAGGGGGAACGTCATTAATCCTCACGCCGTCAAAATACACGTCGCCAGAGGTAGGCTTCTGAAAGCCGCCGATGATACGAAGCGTCGTGGTTTTGCCGCACCCGGAAGGACCGAGCAGCGTGAGGAACTCCTTGTCATTGATATAAAGGTTGATGTGGTCCAGAATGACGTCATCGTCAAATTTCATGAAGCAATCCGACAGGCGGATCAGTTCCTTGGACATGTATCCTCCCCCATTTCTAAACGGTAGTAAAGGGCGTACCCAAACCGGCGGTTGGGTACGCCCTTATGACGAAACAAATATATATGGAATTGCGAAAAATGTCAATAATAAAACCGCTTTTTTTTCAGGGATTTTACGGCGGAGTGCTTTGATTCAGAATGCAGCAGCGGCAAAGCCATCAGAGGGCCGTTTTACACTGCGGATGGAAGGGGCGGAGAGTTATTTTTTTGCCTTAAAATAGATTGAACGGTCTGGGGCAAACAAGTATAATAAAAGCGAAAAAACGCTTTCTCCTCTGGCTGGAGTGGCGAAGATCCGGGGGATGGTAACTATGAAAGAAGGCTATCGTGATAAAAAACGGATTATTGCCTGTTTTGCCAGTGTGATGTGCGGAATACTCATCCTGGCCGGCGTATGGTGGGGGAGTTACGCCCGGGCATTCCGGGTCTTGCTGGAGCAGCTGCCGACGGCCGACGGCTGCGAAATGCAGTTTTATGTGAGCGATGAGGATGGACACCGGGATCGGAGGACCATTGACGATCCGCAGGACCGCGCGGCGGTACTGGCCGAGGTGGAACGGTTGGACTTTTCCAGGCCCAGGCTGTCAGACGATCTGTGGGACGCGGCGGAATATTATAGCTGCTTCTGGATAGAGATCTATAGGACGTCGTACCTTCTGGAGCTTCAGATCCCATTGGACGATCCGCAGCAGGCCCTTATCCGGGCCGACGGCAAGGCGTTCCATGTGGAGGGCGGAGAGGCGTTTTTGACGGCTCTGGAAGGCTGGTTGTACGAGTAGAGAGCTGGAAACAAACAGTCTGCGGCGCCCTGACCGGGCGCCGCAGACGATTTTCTATTCTTATTTCCCAAAATATTCCGCCACAAAGTCCACGTTGTCCACCGTGAACACCTTACCTCTTAAATACTCCAGAAGTCCCGCGTCGGTGGGGAAGGTAAACTCCAGCTTGTAGGAGTACAGGGCCTGGAAGGAGCGGCCGTACTGCTTGTTGTCCCGCTCCCGGCCGTACTTGCCGTCCCCCAGCAGAGGATGACCGGCGGCGGCGAACTGGGCGCGGATCTGGTGGGTGCGTCCGGTGAGCAGTTCGCATTCCACCAGAGACAGGCTTCGGTTGACCTTTAATGTCTTATATAAGGTAGCGGCGCTCTTGCCTCCGGGCACCGGCTTGTGGAATACCTTCACCTGGGCCTTACTCTCATCCTTCAGCAGAAAGCCCTCCAGCTTGCCCTGAGGCGGGGTCATGCGCCCGTGGATGATAGCCAGGTAAAACTTGGCGATCTCCCGATCCTTGATCTTCTGGTTGAGGATACGCAGGGTCTCGGCGTTCTTGGCCGCCATGACGATGCCGCCGGTGTTCCGGTCAATGCGGTTGCACAGGGCGGGGGTGAAGGAGTGCTCATCCCTGGGGTTCCACTCCTTCTTTTGATAAAGGTAGGCCTGGATGTGGGTAATGAGGGTGTTGACCTTCTCATGCTCGTCGGCGTGGCACAGCAGGCCGGGCCGCTTGTTGAGGAGCATCAGGTTCTCATCCTCATACACGATGTCCAGCTTTGGCTTGAACACCGCCAGGAAGGCGTTGTCCTCCCGGGGCTGGTCAAAGAACTCGTCGTTGATATATAATTGCAGTAGGTCCCCCACCTGGAGCCGCACATCCCGGGCGGAGCCTTTGCCGTTGACCTTTACTCTCTTGAGGCGGATGTATTTCTGAGCCAGGGGAGCGGGGAGGAGAGGCAAGGTCTTGCCCAGCCACCGGTCCAGCCGCTGTCCGGCGTCATTTTTTCCAATGGTAAATTCCCTCATATTGACCTCCAGTACGTCAGAGACGTATCTTTTCAGCAGTCCTTATTATACTGAACAGACCGGCCCGGCGCAAGTGGGGCGGGGATTTGACCCCAAAAAAGTGGCAGAAAAAAGTTGAAAAAAAGATTTGACAACCAGGAGTATTTTCGCTATAATATTCCGCGTACCGTTATGAGGAGGGTATTATGCGCTTCAATCTGAAGGAGATACTTCACGTACCGGGCGCGTCTCTGCCCTTTGAGTCCCAGTTGGACCTGTCCGACCTGGATTTTTATGGGGAGCGGCCCTTTGCCCATCCCATTGTGATCCATGGGACGGTACGCAATATGGCGGGTGCGCTTGTGCTGGAAGGAAGCGCGGACACCACCCTGGAACTGGTGTGTGACCGCTGCCTGAAGCCCTTCCGTCAGGAGCTGCGTCTGCCCGTCAGCACGCTGCTGGCAGAGACCCTGGAGGATGAGGAGAACGACGAGATCGCGCTTCTGGAAGACGGCGCCGTGGATCTGGACGAGGTGTTCACCACGGCTTTGGTGCTGTCTATGGATTCCAAGCACGTCTGCTCGGAGGACTGCAAAGGTCTGTGCGCCACCTGCGGCGCCAACCTGAACGAGGGTCCCTGCGGATGCAGAAAAGAGATCGATCCACGTTTGGCTGCACTTGCGCAGCTGTTGGATAAAGATGAGTAAGATTTGCCCGGCCAGGGCATGAACCTAAGGAGGTGTCATAGATGGCAGTCCCTAAGAGTAAAGTGTCCAAGCAGCGCCGGAATAAGCGCCGCAGCTCCGTGTGGAAGCTGGAGACTCCCGGCGTCACCACCTGCCCCAAGTGCGGTGCGTTCCGTCTGCCCCACCGGATGTGCAAGAGCTGCATGAGCTACAATGGCCATGAGCTGGGCAAGGTGGAAACCGCTGAGGCGAAGTAAATAGCCGAAAAAGAACGAGGGGAGACAAGCCCCTCTTTCTTTTTGCCCGGAAATCGGGTAAAATGAAGTGAAATGCCCTATATATTATAGGATCTCGGGAAGGAGCGTGCCCATGAGCCTGACCAAAATCGCATCGGTGGACCCCCACAGTCCGGCCCGAAAGGCAGGGGTGCGCCCGGGGGAGACCCTGACCCACATCAACGGCCACCCCATTGTGGATGTGCTGGATTATAAGTTCTATGCCTACGATCCCAAGCTGGAGCTGACCCTGACAGAGCCGGAGGGAGGCACCCGCACGCTCCGCATCCGCAAGGCGGAGGGGGAGGATTTGGGGCTGAATTTTGAGACCTACCTCATGGACCGGGCCCGTTCCTGCGCCAATAAGTGCATCTTCTGTTTTGTGGATCAGATGCCCCCCGGAATGCGGGATACTCTCTATTTCAAGGACGACGATGCCCGGCTGTCCTTTCTGATGGGCAACTATATGACCCTCACCAACCTGTCCAAGCGGGAGATCCAGCGGATCATCGATCTGCGGATCAGCCCCATCAATATCTCAGTCCACGCCACGGACCCTGAGCTGCGCACCGCCATGCTGAAAAATCCCCGGGCGGGGGAGTGCCTGGACATCATGTCCCGGTTTGCCCAGGCGGGGATCGAGATGAACTGCCAGGTGGTGGCCTGCCCCGGCGTCAACGATGGGCCTGCGCTGGCCCGTACCATGGAGGACCTGGGCCAGCTCTATCCCGCGGTGACCAGCGTGGCGGTGGTGCCGGTAGGTGTGACCAAGTTCCGGGAGGGACTGTGCCATATTGATCCCTACACCAGGGAACAGGCTGCTGCCCTCATCGACCAGGTGGAGAGCTTCGCAGCCCGCTTTATGGAGAAAAAGGGCACCAATCTGGTGTGGTGCTCCGACGAGCTTTACCTTATTGCCGGACGGGCGCTGCCGGAGAAGGCCTATTATGAGGATATGGACCAGCTGGAAAACGGTGTGGGAATGCTGCGGCTGCTCCTCCATCAGGCCACCATAGCCCTGGAGGAGGAAGAGCCGGAACAGACGGAGCCCTTTTCCGTTGCCACCGGCCTGTCCGCCGCACCCTTTGTGCAGGAAATTGTTGACAACGCCCGGAATCAGTGTGGTAATATAAAAGGAACGGTCTATCCTATTATCAATCGTTTCTTTGGGGAGACCATCACGGTCTCCGGGCTGATCACCGGAACCGACCTGATCGAGCAGCTCAGCGGCAAGGATTTGGGCAAGCGGCTGCTCATTCCGGACAATATGCTCCGGGCAGGAGAGCGCGTGTTCCTGGATGACATGACCGTGGAGCAGGTGGAGGAGGCTCTGGGGGTAACTGTGGTCCCGGTGCCCGCCGACAGCGGCTTTGACCTGGCAGACGCCATCCTGGGCCGGGAAGTAACAGCCCAATGCCCCGTCCTCCCGCCGGAGGCGGAATACTACCGCTACAACCCGTAAAAAGGAGGGAGTTACCATGAAACCCTTAATTGCCATTGTGGGACGGCCTAACGTGGGCAAGTCCATGCTCTTTAATAAGCTGGTGGGCCAGCGGCTATCCATCGTGGAGGATACCCCCGGTGTCACCCGTGACCGGCTGTATGCCGAGGCTGAGTGGCTCAACCGGAAGTTTGACCTGGTGGATACCGGCGGTATCGAGCCGGGCACCGACAGCGAGATTTTGGCCTTCATGCGCCAGCAGGCGGAAATCGCCATTCAGAACGCTACCGTCATTATCTTCCTGTGCGACGTCAAGACCGGCCTTACCGCCTCCGACCAGGAAGTGGCCAATATGCTGCTGCGCTCCGGCAAGCCGGTGGTGCTGGCGGTAAACAAGATGGACCAGGTGGGCCACACCAACCCGGACATCTACGAATTTTATAACCTGGGCCTGGGTGATCCCATTGCCGTGTCTGCCGTTCACGGCCATGGTACCGGCGATCTGCTGGACGAGTGCTTCAAGTACTTCCCCCCGGAGGACGAGGAGGAAGAGGACGACGACGTTATTAAGGTGGCCATCATCGGCAAGCCCAACGTGGGTAAGTCCTCCCTGGTCAACCGGATTCTGGGGGAGAAGCGGGTCATCGTCAGCGACATGGCAGGCACCACCCGGGACGCGGTGGACAGCTACTTTGAGAACCAGAAGGGCAAGTACCTGCTCATCGACACAGCTGGAATGCGGAAGAAGTCCAAGGTGGACGACCCCATCGAAAAGTTCTCTGTGCTCCGGGCCACCATGGCCATTGAGCGGGCCGACGTGTGCCTGATCCTGATCGACGCCAATGAGGGCGTGACGGAGCAGGATACCAAGGTGGCTGGTCTGGCCCATGAGGCAGGGAAGGCCTGCATCATCGTGGTCAACAAGTGGGACTCCATCGAGAAGGACGACAAGACCATGGACCGGATGCGCCAGGATGTGCGCCGGGACCTGTCCTATATGACCTACGCTCCCATTGTCTTTATCTCTGCCCTGACGGGTCAGCGGGTGGACCGGCTTTTTGACCTCATCAACTATGTCAATGACCAAGCCTCCCTGCGGATTACCACCGGCATGCTCAACTCGGTGCTGGCCGACGCCACTGCCCGCGTGCAGCCCCCCACGGACAAGGGTCGCCGGCTGAAGATCTACTATATGACCCAGATCGGTATCAAGCCCCCCCATTTTGTCTGCTTCTGCAACGACGCCAAGCTGTTCCATTTCTCCTATCAGCGCTATCTGGAAAATCAGATCCGCTCTACCTTTGGCCTGGAGGGCACGCCGGTGCGGCTCACCATCCGTCAGAAGAGCGACAAGGAGGGATAAGGTATGCCCGGTATGACATGGACGGAGCTCTCTCCCTTCATGCTGTCCAACATCTGTCTGCCGCTGCTGATTTTGGCAGTGATCGCCTACTTTTGCGGCTGCTTTAACGGAGCGGTCATTGTCTCCAAGTATATCCTCCGGGATGATGTGCGCACCCACGGCAGCGGCAATGCCGGCCTGACCAACTTCTACCGCACCTTCGGCGGACCGCTGACCCTTGTGGTGATCCTCACCGATGTGATCAAGGCGATCGTTGCCATCTGGGTGGGTATCTTGATGGTCCGATGCTGGGATAACGGCTTCTGGAGTCAGGAGGCCATTGTCACAGCTTATGCCAAATACTGGTCTGCACTCTTCTGCCTGCTGGGTCATATGTTCCCTTGTATGTTCCATTTTAAGGGCGGAAAAGGCATCCTCTCCGGCGGTACCATTGCCATCATGATCGATTGGCGGATCGCACTGGTGGTATGGGGCGGGTTCATCATCCTGGCTGCCATCACCAAGTGGGTCTCTCTGGGCTCTATCTGGGCAGGAGCATCCTTCCCCTTTGCTACCCTATTCGTATATCAGGACATGGTGCTTTTTGTGATGGCTATTATCATCGGTGGCCTCATTGTATGGAAGCATCGGAGCAATCTGGGACGCATTTTGAAGGGCACCGAGTCCAAATTCAGTCTGCATCATAAATTGAACGGGGGTACTTCAAAGTGAAGATCGCGGTACTGGGAAGCGGCGGCTGGGGCACGGCCCTGGCGCTGGTTCTGCTGGAAAATGGTCATGATGTGACACTGTGGTCCTACACGGAGGAGGAATCCGCCGTACTGCGTCAGACAGGGGAGAACCCCATGCTGAAGGGTGTGGCGCTGCCCAAGGAGATGAAGCTGACCTCTGACTTGGCCTGTGTAAAGGGCAGCGGCGCGGTGGTGCTGGCCACCCCGTCCTTTGCCGTACGCACCACAGCCCGGGCCGCGGCGCCTCTGCTGGAGCCCGGTGCGGTGCTCGTATCGGTATCCAAGGGTATCGAGAAAGATACCTCTCTCACCCTCACCGACGCCATTGAGCAGGAGGTGGGCGGCGCCAATCCAATCGTGGCCCTCTCCGGCCCCTCCCACGCGGAGGAAGTGGGACGGCATATCCCTACTGTAGTGGTGTCCGCCTCCAAGGACCGCTCCGCCGCAGAGCAGGTCCAGGACCTGTTTATGAATGAACGGTTCCGTGTGTATGCCTCCGACGATGTGGTAGGCGTGGAGTTGGGCGCCGCTCTGAAGAACGTGATCGCCCTGTGCGCCGGTATCAGCGACGGTATGGGCTACGGTGACAATACCAAGGCGGCCCTAATGACCCGGGGCCTCACCGAGATCGCCCGGCTGGGGGTGGCCATGGGCGGCCGCCGGGAGACCTTTGCCGGTCTGTCCGGCGTGGGCGATTTGATCGTGACCTGTACCTCCATGCACTCCCGTAATCGCCGCTGCGGCATCCTGATCGGTAAGGGGATGCCGGCGGAGCAGGCCGTGAAGGAGATCGGAGCCGTGGTGGAGGGTTACTATGCTGCTGCCAATGCCCGTACCCTGGCCCAAAAGGTGGGTGTGGAGATGCCCATTACCGAGGCGGCCTATCAGGTGCTCTACGAGGACAAGGACCCTCGTCAGGTGATTATGGACCTGATGACCCGGGAACGGAAGCATGAACTGGAGGATAGCTGGGTGTAAAGTGCCTTTTTCAAAAAACTCAAAAAATTTGAAAAAAAGGCTTGCATTCCTCTGCGAGTTGTGGTAATATAATCAAGCCGTCTGAAACACGGCGGCGATTTCCGGGTGTGGCGAAGTTTGGTATCGCGCTTGAATGGGGTTCAAGAGGCCGCTGGTTCGAATCCAGTCACTCGGACCAAAAAACCCGCAATCCATTGAAAATCAATGGGTTGCGGGTTTTCTGTTATCTTTTTCCACACTCTTGATTGGCAGGATAACACGCTTGATTTTTCAAAGAAATTTGATGAATCAGGAGTGTTGAATCATGGCAAAAATCAAGATGAAAAACAGCGTAACTGTGGCGGACACCTTCCACGACTTTCTCATGGCAAAGAAAGCCGGGGGCCTGAGCGAAAAGACCATCGCCACCTATGGGCAGCATTTTTCTGCAATCGGCAAGCACCTTCCTACGGACACCCCAATCGACAAGCTGAAAAAGACAGACCTGGAGGCCATGATTGCCTCCATGCGGGACGCGGGCCTTGCGGCCAACTCCATCAAGAGCTACACCCGGACGCTGAAATCCTTCTTTTCCTGGTGCAACACGGAGGGAATCACCCGGCTCAACCTGCCGCTCTACAAGGCGGAGGAAACGGTGAAGGAAACCTATACCGACGAGGAATTAAAGGCCCTGCTCCGCAAGCCCAATACCAGGAAATGCGATTTCCCCGAATACCGGAATTGGGTAACGGTCAATCTCCTGCTGAATAACGGGTGCCGAGCGGCTACCATCCGCAACATCAAACTCCGTGATGTGGACTTGGAAAATCAGGTCATTTATCTGCGGCATACCAAAAACAAAAAGGCCCAGGTCATTCCCCTCTGTGAAGCCCTGTGCGGCGTTCTGCGGGAGTATTTGAAGGTTCGGGGCGGTGAGATGGATGATTACCTGTTCCCCAATGAAAACGGCACACAACTGACGGAGAACGGCTTGCGGTGCAGTATTGCCAGCTACAACAGACGGCGGGGCGTACAAAAGACCAGCATACACCTGTTCCGCCACACCTTTGCAAAGAAATACCTGGTGGACTGTGGGGGCAACGCGTTCACCCTCCAGCGGCTCCTGGGCCACTCCACCCTGGATATGACGAAACATTACTGTGCTATCTTTGACGCGGACATTACCAAAAACTTTGAAAACTTCTCTCCCCTGGCCCAGCTCAAAGGGCAGGAGGGAAAAATCAAAATGGGGGCCTGAATATGTGGGACACGGATTTACCCCTTGCCCTGATCATGGAGGAAATCCTGGAATGGGAGAAGAAGCCCGGCCAGGAGAAGGACGAGGACGAGACAGACAATACCAGCGGCAAGACCAGCGACAAGTGAAGGAGGGCGGCGGGTACTCAACCCGCCGCCCTCCTTCTGTTCCGGTATCGAGCGGGAGCGGGACATGGGGCCGCGCCTTATCTGTTCAGGCCGCGTTCTATTGCGTCTGCCGCCTCCTGGAGCGCCCGTTCAGCGGCGGGGCGTATCCGCTGGGCAAGCTGGGTATCGGACGGAAGAAAGCGGCGCAGCACCCGGCGCAGGGCCTCCTGCTGCCCCTCATACTCTGGCCCCCGGCGCTTTTGCCTGTTGTATGCGTCAGCGGCGCTGGGCGGGTTTTCTCCTGCAATAGCCGCAAGTATTTCCACCCGCTCGGCGGCGGTCATTTCCTAATCGTAGGCCGCGACAATGCGGTCAATCAGTTTTTCCGTTTCTGACATTGGGGTTCTCCTTTCGTTTCTTGTATTGGTTTCCCTTTGCGGTCTGGCACTTTGGCAACGCGCCCGGATGTTCTAAATTTACTTTACTTTTATAAACTTCCGGGCGCGTTTTCAAAGTTGCGGAATCACTTGGAAACCCTCGCATAGTGACCTTGATAGAGGCGCTTTATCAGGCCGTTCTTTACAAATGACGAGATATTCCTTTGTGTGAATCCCTGGGCCAGCAATTCCGCTGTTGTCCACTTGTCGCCCTGCAAGTCTGCAAAACGCTTTTCTGTGCGGGCCTTGCCTTTCTCCGCGTTGGCCTCCCGGTTATATGCGGCCATATCCTCCTTCAAGACACGGTTGGGGACGATTTCCACATCTCTCTCAAAGTCGATGGTAAAGGTGTATTCCTCGCTTCCCATATCTCCTGTGAAGGGGAAGGGCGTTGTCCCGTCTCTCAGGTATTGATACATCCACTTGACAATTTCCAGCCGTACCGCCTTGGGGACGGTCAGATAAAAACCGTTCTGATAGTACAGGCGGAGCATAGCTCCCTGCATGGCCTCCTTTGTGTTGAGAAAGACCGCGCTCCGCCATGCGTTGAGATAGTCAATGATGGGCGCGGCCCAGATCTCCCAATCCATCCTGATACCGGAATAGGTAGCCTGGGTTTCCTCCAGATTGGCAGAGTAACACCAGAGGCCGCGCACCCGCCCCTTGGCCTGTTTGTCCTCCACCTCCAGGGCCGCGCCGAAGGTCACCAGCTTTTCATGGCCTTGGGGCCATTTCATGCGGTTCAGCCACCGCTGGGCGGCTTCACTTTCAGAGGCGGCAACAAATGCCTCCAACTCTCGCTTGTCCTGGTCGCTCAACTCCACCAGGGGAAACCGCTGGGCCAGGATGTGGTATTGCAGCTTGGCGCGCTGATTGCCGCCCAGCCTGTAAATATCATCGGTGAGAAAATGCACCTTGTACGGGTATTTCTTGTACTCCTAAAACGCCATTTTGTAAAATGCCTCCTTTTGGTACGGCGTGCCGCCGTACCAAATCAAATTTAATTTGCGCCCTGGGCGCTCCGCTATTTCGTCCGCTCCAAAGGCGTTTTTCTCCACCATGGAGCGGGTCTGCCGGGAAACGGTCCAGGAAATCGCTATTCCCCGGAACAGGAGCGGGACGGCGGGCCTCTCACCCCCGGCCCACGGCGGAGCCTCCTGCCCCGCTCCTACGAGCGGGAGCGGGACACAGGCTGTTTTCTCCTTTTCATCCTTCACGCTTACCCTCTCCCAGTCAAAACTTCCCGCTGGAAAAAGAGGGAATCAAAGACCTCCTTGCCCTGGTCGATGGGTGCGTCCTTGTAGCCCAGGCAAGCGCCGTCCTTGTCACAAATGCGGCTGACGGTTACACAAGCACCCACCCGTTTTGCAAGGCCAATGGTTTTGTGCTGGTATGTGTCCCATTCTTCTCCCTGCTGCTCCTGGTATTGCTTGTCAAAGGCAAGGACGATTTCCTTTGCGCCCGCCTGAATCAGCATAGCGATATGGGTATCGCTTGCCCCGAAGGTGTGAGAGGCCACGGCGTAGGGATAGCCGTAGGCGTGGGCCAGCATGACGCTTTTGGCCCCTTCAAAGATGATTGCCTTGCCGCTCTCCCGGATGGCCTCCTTTGCCCGGTGCAGCCCGTAGAGGTTGCGGCTGTTGGAAAAGCTCCAGCACCGCTTTTTCTCGTCCTGGTATTTGCCCTCCTTCCAGAGCGGCATATACTTGGACTTGGGCGCGCTGTAAATGGCTGTCCGCGCGTCCTTATCGTCAATCCATTCCCGCCGCCCATAGCCAAGAAGTTTCCGCACATCTTCCCGAAGCGGTCGGAAACTCCGCTCATACAGGCCCACAATTTCCCCGTTGGTGTTGTGGTGGGGCAGAATGATTGTCCCCCGCTTGGGATAATAGGCCACCTGGAAATCAATCAACTGTTGGAGCGGAATCCCGTCCCCGCCTTGCTCTTTCGGCTTGCACCAGCACAAGCGGGACAGGGTTTCAGGCCGTGTATCAAATTGGGAATAGAGGTCGGCCAGGATCGCCGGGTCAATACCTGGAACCATGTCCACTTGCATATCAGGATCAAAGGCGTGATAGGTGTTCATGACGCTGCCTGTCTCTGGCGCAGCGTCTGACAGGTCGATTTCAGCCTCGTCAATCCACCGCTCAATAAACCGCTTGCCCTCGTCCGGGTTGTCTGTCCCCAACACCTTGCTCACCCATGTGTGCAGGCAAATGGTTCCGCACCCGCTGAAACAGGTGATTTTGTGGGTTTCCGGGTCAAAGGCGGTGTTGTGATGTGTCCCGCCGTGGCAGAGGGTCAGCACCTTGATACACCGCTTGCCGCCGCTTATACCCCAACGGGGCGAGGCGTTCATGGCCGCGAAGAAGGAAAAGAAATCGTCCTCTGTCAGACAGTTTAACTTGTCCTCGTACTCCGGTTCATCGGCCAGGATGAAGGGCAACTCCTAATTGTTACTCACCATAGGTATTTCTCCTTATACTCATAATTTAGAAAGGTTTTGAGAGTTTTTACCTCTCTCTCACTTTCTATAATAATTATACCATAAAAATATTTTTATGTAAATTTAACGGAATATCGAAAATTTTTTAGCATTTCTGAAACATTTTTACGCCAATCGAACAACGCTGATACAAGGCGGACGGAGCAGGAAGAAAGGAACTCCCACGCAAAATTTTTTCTTGTGGAATCCTGTGCGCCGCTTGCCACATCCTGCTGAAATCCCGGAGAACTGCCGCCGCGCCCCGTGGCCCAGGCCACCGGGGGGATAGTTTTGGGATTTTTACCGATAGATTGTCCCCGCCCTGTTTTTTCAGAGGATTTTCCCTCCCGCTGCCGGAACACGGAAAACACGGACGGGGACGATGGAAACGGAAAAATGTAGGTAGATCGCACGAAATTCCAGTTTACTATGCAGCTGGGATATTGTTTTTCTCTAAGAAAAGCATAGAATACAGGGTGTAACGGCAGAAAATAGAAAAAATTCAAAGAACGATGCGGTATTTCAAGAAAATTTGCCTGTTTCTTTTGAAAATTCGAGAAAATTTCTTGGAAATTTAAAAATTCTCTTTGAATTTGAACTATTTTATGCGTTTGCACGAGATTTTTCTGAAATTCTTGATGAAACGGAGGAGTTTTCATGCGTATCATTCTGGACACTGAAAAAGGCCGTATTATCTTGCCGAAATCTTTCTTTACCCAGCTTGACAAGATGAACAAAATCCTTGCTGACGGCGGTGTAACGGAGAAGTGGACGGCGGAAAAGTATGTCCGTGATCAGTTTGAAAAGGCCATGAAGGAAACCATGCTCCGGGCAGAAGATAAGGTCGTGAAGTAATGGCCGGGTCAAGAGTGACCCCGGAGGAAATCGTGGAAATGCACCGCCTGTATGCAAAGCTGGGAAACTATGCAGCGGTAGGCCGTGAAGTAGGGCGCAGCGGCTCCACGGTTGCAAGATACATCAAAATGAAGGGAACACCACAAATTGTCAAGCACACCTTTGCGGAGGTTGTGCGGAAAGGAAGATGACAGATATGGCAAAAGTCACTTGCTGCCTTTGCGAAAATGTGGCGACCAGTTTCAGTATGTTTCGTATTGCGGATGGGTACATATGTTTTAATTGCGTGACAAAAAGATTGGGCGCTGACACAAAAATACTGGAAAAATATTTCGGAAAACCACAAAAAATGTGGACATCAGAAATGCTCAAGGATTTGGAAAAAGAAAAACGAAAAAAGTGTAATGTATGCGGTCAAGTCTTTTGTTATAGGGAAGGGGACATTGTCCGGGCAATGCGCCAAGAAGATCTTGCGAGGTCATCTCTTATGGCGGGAGTGGCGCATGCGATTAGCGGGTCTGCCGCAGCTGCGGCCACTTATCAAGGTACCGCAATCACGCAGTTAAATGCTACGGATGATGTGAATAAATGTCCTAAATGTCATTCAACGGATTGCCATATCCTTACTGACGAGGAGTGGGCAGAGGAACAGAAGAAAGCCTCAGCTCCTGCAAGCGCCCCGGTTTCCGCCGCTGATGAACTGAAAAAGTTTAAGGAACTGCTGGACATGGGCGTTATCACCCAAGAAGAATTTGACGCAAAGAAAAAGCAACTGTTGGGGTTGTAACTTCTGCATAATCAGAGAGGGCGGGAGCAATCCCGCCCTCTCCTTTTCAATGTCAATAGGCTATACCCCAATGACATATTGAAACGCCCGCATTTTCTGTGTCACACAAGTTGTTTTCTAATATTTGAAATATTTCAAAATAATAATATACCCTATTGACATGCTTTCGGTTTTGTGGTACTATGATACCAGACAGAACGAAAGGGCGTGACACCATGCGGGTAGGATATGTGCGCTGCTCCACCATCGAACAGAACGAGGCGCGGCAGCTTAAAATGATGGAGGAACAGAAGGCCGAAAAGCTGTTCATTGACAAGGCCAGCGGCAAGAATACAGACCGCCGCGCGTTCAAGGAAATGATGGCCTTTGTCCGGGCGGGCGACATGGTTATCGTGGAGAGCATTTCCCGTATCGCCCGCAACACCCGCGACCTGCTTTCCATCGTGTCGGAGCTGACGGAGAAACAGGTGGAGTTTATCAGCCTGAAAGAGAACATCGACACCACCACCCCACAGGGCCGTTTCATGCTGACAGTGTTCGGCGCTCTGGCGGAGCTGGAGCGGGAGAACATCCTGGAGCGGCAGCGTGAGGGCATAGAGATAGCCAAGAGCGAGGGCAAGTACAAGGGGCGGAAACCCCTGGAGGTGGACGAGGCCCAATTCAAAGACGCTTGCAGGCGCTGGAGGGCCGGGGAGATAACGGCCACCGCTGCCATGCAGGAGGTGGGCTTGAAGCCCAATACCTTCTATCGCAGGGTAAAAGAAATGGGCCTGTAAAGGCCCTGGAGAGCGGCGAAAAGCGGCGCGGAAACCGTTGCTTTTCCCGCCTCCGATTAGTACAATGATTTTGAGAATCAAGCGCGTTACACTTGAAAAAATCAAGAGTGTACCGCGAAAAAACCTAGTGTTTTCAATGGGTTGGGCGGGCGCAGCCAAAGTTTGGTATCGCGCTTGAATGGGGTTCAAGAGGCCGCTGGTTCGAATCCAGTCACTCGGACCATCGGAGTATCCATCTGGGTACTCCGATTTTTTATTTTCCAAATTGTTCTGTGATAGTTGTACGGAAACGTGCAACTTTTTGCTTATTTCCCCCTATTTGTAAAGAATGATTTTCTTATACTTTCAAAAGGGGGAATAACTGTTGTACTATAAGCAATGTTTCGGTACAATACAAAAGGGTGCCGGACTACCAAGTTGGGTCAAATGGACACATCATTCAGAAGGCAAAACTCACTGTGAAGAATGTCTGAAATTAGATGGTTGTTGGTTTCAAAAAGAAAAAGCCCCACCTTGTCCACATCATCCTTATTGTCACTGCACATTAGACCCGATTCCTTATGCTGTGGTTTTGATGAATGCAACATCATATAGCGATTACAGCAAATTTGATCCCTATCTATTTGACCCAGAAAATACATATAGACATGGAAAAAATCGAGCATTTGAAAGTTGGGGCTATTCTGTTTCCGATTCCATGTGGCTTAAGAATGAAATTGAGAAACAGGCACTTGAAAAATACCTATCCGGTAACTATACGTTAGGAAAGTTGGATAAACGAGGCCAGCGAATTAATATCAGAGTTACGATTCCCAGAAAAGGCGAATCAGGTAGCGTGTCATTTATTACTGGATGGATGATTATGCCGAACGGAAAACTCAAATTGAATACGCCGTATGGGGGAAAATAAAATGAAGATGATGGACTGTGTAGAAGTGATTGTAGAAAAAGATAGCTATGCAAAAGAAGGCGTTCACAAGGGAATGCAAGGGGTCGTCTGGGAAGAGGAGCCAAAAGACGGTTGCTGGGTCGTTCTCTTTCCTCAATGTGGAGATAAGGAAGATATTGCAGATCTCTACATGAAAGAAGAGGATCTGAAATTAATCCCTGTTATGTCCCCAGATGTGAATGAGCAAATCAAGGCGCAGTTTGATGCACTAGAAAAAGAGAAAAAGGCAGAGGGTATTTCCAATTATATGATTTGATTGGATAAAGCTCTTGCTTGCTGCTTGCAAACCATTGATATGACTGGATTTTTCCAAGTCATATAATTACACTCGGACCATCGGAGTATTCTTCGGGATACTCCGATTTTTTGTAGTCCACCTCTGGTTATGTTGGGAACCTGTTGAGCACCGACACAGCTGATACCATTTTTATATTGATTTTTTATTGACGAAACAGATTTCTCATGTTAAAATGCCACGTCTTTTTGGTCAACAAAATATGGGAGAGGGTCACAATGAAAAGAAGAAGTTTTTTTGCTGTATTCACTGTGCTTTTATCAGTAAGTATCCTGGCTGCGTGTGAACCTGTAAATGAGGGTTCTGCAACACAGTCGAATCCCCCATATTCAAGTTTGCCAGCCAGACAGGAGACGACCGCAAGCTCCAACACATATGCTGTGCTTTCCAATGTATCCCTAAACACTATAACAAACTTATCTGTTTTGGCGGATGTAGGAAGTATACAGGTTAGACGTGGCAATGAATATTCCATTACCGGAGAAAATCTTGTTCAGGATTGGATTTCTATTGAAACGCAGAGTGGAGAATTGACCATACGCTATCAACCGCCTACGCCGGATGATGCAAAAAAAGTTGACACATCAACTCATTTATTTACCATAACGCTTCCGTCTGAACATTCATTGGAGGAAGCCAACTTCAACACGGGGACCGGGGCTCTGACAATTGAAGACTTTTCAACGGAAAAGCTGATTGTCTCTCAAGGTACCGGGAATATGACACTTCGTAACATTTCCGTCCGGTGTTTTGTTGCAGAATGTGGTACAGGAAGCTTCACTGGTGACAATGTGGTATCGAAACGGGACAGCGAACTGTGCGTGGGGATGGGAGAGTTTGTACTTTCAGGGGATCTGTCCGGATTGATCGTGCTGGAAGGCGGGACGGGCGCTGCTACATTAAATTTGGTTCAGCCAAGGGAGAACTATATTGTGCAAGGTGAGTCCTTTGTGAGAAAAATTCTGCTGGACGGTGAGCCTCTGGAAAATTACGGTGATGAATGGGAATTTGACGAGAGTGCAGCTTGGGAAAAGGAATCCTCTGAAAGCCACTCCAAGCCTGCGCAGCAATCCAATGTCAGCGGCCGGAATACCATACAAATCGACGGCGGAGTTGGAAGCGTATCTATCCATTTTGCAGTGACTTATTGAAGGAGAAGAGAAATGCTGATTCCAAAAGGTATTTTGATCGATTGTTTTTGTGTTCTGTTAGGGACCAATATCGGCAGCATGATCAAAAATCATGTTCCAGATCGTATTAAGCAGCCTATGAATGTGATTTTTGGAATTGCAGCCATCGCGATTGGTATGGTATCTCTGATAAAACTCCAGACTTTGCCGGCTGTGCTTTTGGCCCTCATTTTGGGGGCGCTGATAGGTGAAATGATAAGTCTGGATGGTAGAGTAAAGCACCTGTTTCAGACCGTTCTGGATAAGTTGCGTTTCAAGATAACCGGAGACAGAGAGGAATATATGAGGTTTTACCTCATTGTCGCAGTGACCTTTTGCGCCAGTGGGACCAATATTTTCGGCGCAATCAATGAAGGTATTTCCGGTGATTTCACAATCTTGCTTTCCAAAGCGGTGATGGATATTTTTGCCGCCACTATTTTTGCCGCCACCCTCGGCAGAGCTATGAACCTGATTGTTTTACCACAGTTTCTTATTTTGTGTACCTGTTTTTATTGCGCGCAGTTCATTATCCCCTATACAACGCAGGCAATGCTCAATGACTTTATAGCGGTGGGAGGTTTGCTTACCTTTGTTCTTGGCCTGAGCATTGCACAAATCAAGCATATCAGTGCAGTAAATCTTTTGCCTGCGCTGTTTTTGATTTGGCCGTGCTCATGGCTTTTTGGCTTGCTAGCCTAAACAAAGATGTCCGGTGCATACAAAGTGGTACATACTTTGCGGGAAAAAGATACCTGGAGGTTGGGCAGGGACACCAACTCATTGACAGAGTCGGGTGTTAAAATAGAAGGGTAAATTTCCCAACGTATCGCTTTTTTCTGGATCTGTTTATAAAATTGGGCGTAAACAGATGGGTGGCCGCCGAAGATGCGTGCCATATGGAATGCGCTTTGAGCAGAGATGGTTTTGATGAGTTAAGACATTTTGTATCCTGCAAAGAACTGCAAAGTCCAGCCTTGCCAGCGGGCCTCAGAGCGAATGTAGTATGTCTGTTGTCCACGGTATGATCTCAAGTTCCCTATAGATCGACAAGGGTAACAACATGAGATAAAGCCGCTCTTCATGAGAAGTGTACTCAGATCAGGGCGGGGAGCAGATTCAGTTTGCACAGCAGGGTGCAGGTCAGGGCGGCGGCTTCCTCGCGGGTGGTGGCTCCGGCGGGATCGATCTCACCGGGGGCGGCCCAAAGCAGGCCGTCCTCATCCTGTGCCAGCAGCCATACCGATTCCCAGGACCAGGAGGAATAGTTCTGATAATCAGCAGATGCCGCTGTTGGCCTGTCCTGCCAGTTCTGGATCAGATCCAGATCCAGCCTCCTGCCTAGGCGGGACAGGATGGTGATGAACTGCTCGTGGCTCACCGGATCGTTGGGGGCGAAGCGGCCTCCCCCTATACCGTTTACCAGCCCCATGGCGGCCAGAGCATTGACAGCGGGGCCGTACCAATCGTCCATGGACACGTCGGTAAAGGCGCTTTCCCCTTTCGGTACCTTGCAGTTCAGGGCCTGTGCCAGCAGGGTGCAGAGCTGTCCGCGGGTCAGAGATTCCGTGGGACGATAGGTGCCGTCTCCCGCGCCCAGTACCACGCCGTAGGTGGCCAGCAGGCCGATCTCGTCGGCGTAGGGGGACTGGGCGGTATCGGAGAACCCCCGGTGGTCATAGTCGCTGAGGCCGCAGGCGGCTGCCAGATGAGTGGCGCTGGTGGCCTCCCAGCCGTCGCCGGTACCTGTCCGCAGCAGGATTCCGTCGGGCAGAGCCTCCAGCAGCGCGGTAAAGGCAGCGCGGTAGGGGGCGGAGCAGGCCTGCTCCAGATCGATGTACCAGGCGCCGTTCAGATCAATGCGTGCTGTACCGGAGGTGTCCCCCTGAGGCTCTGGACTGGAGAGAAGCACGGCAGCTTCGTCTGCCAGAGACGGGTCCAGCAGCAGGTGCGGCATCACGCCGATGGTGTCGTTGCTGGTACCTGCGGGGCCGAAAAAGCGATAGGCGGTCATTTTCAGAGCGTCGCCCTCGGAGAAAAAGGCAGGAAAGAGGGTGCTGTCCAACAGGATCTGAGCGACTCCTTTTCCGTAGGTGCGATCCCCCACCAGAAGGCCGGAACCGGTATCACGGATGGCGGAGGCAAACAGCTCGGAGGCGCTGGCCGAATAGAAGTTGGTCAGGACGATGAGCGGTTCATCGGTGATCTGGGCGCTCTGACTGCCCTGAGCACTGATGGAGCCGTCTCCTGCCAACATATAGACCAGTTGATCATTGGGGCCGGCAAAATAGCTGATGGTGTTGAGGGCGGCGGTCACTTCTCCGCCTCCATTGTTGCGCAGATCCATGATCCAGTGGTCGGCCTGCCTGCCATAGGTCTCCAAACCCTCCTGCACATGACCGGCGGTTTCAGGACCAAAGGCATCACAGGCCACATAGCCAATGTGGTCCTCCCACAGCTGGGTATAGGCGGTGGGAACCACAAAGGCGCAGCGGGTCAGAGTGACGGTGTGGGCCTGGCCGTCCCGCAGGTAGGTCAGCTGGAAGGAGGTCCCCACCTCGCCGCCCAGCAGAGCGGAGGCCTGGTCCAGACCGATTCCTGCCAAAGACTGGCCGTCTATAGCGGTGATCACGTCTCCCGCCAGCAGACCGCCCGCCTCTGCGGCGGAGCCGGGGATCACACGGACCACCAGCAGACCGGTGTCAGCCAGCTGGATGGAGACGCCGGCGCCCACCAGCTCAGAGTCGGAGAGAGAGGCTTGAAAGGCGGCATAGTCTTCGGCGGTCAAATATTCGGTGTAGGGATCTCCGAGGGCCCGGATGAGTCCGGGCATATCCGTTTGTTCAAATACCTGGTCGGGAAGAGGGTCCAGGTAGTACCAGTTCAGCAGCGTCAGAGCCTGAGAGGGATTGAGGGCCTGAGCGGCGGTTGTCAGCAAAAGGGTTGCGGCCAGTCCGACGGCCGGCAGGCGAAAACGAAGTTTCATAGTACGCCTCCCATAATATTATGTAACCCTATTTTAGTGCAAAGTGGGGACGGGTGCAAGGCCCGTCCCCACTTTGTAGCAATTTGTCATTTTTCCTCCAGATTGCGGAACAATACCGGTCCCTGACGCATGAGCGCCAGAAAGGAGAGGACCGCCGCTGCGGCCAGGATAACGGCGTATACCAGCAGCAGACCAATGCTGCCCAGCGGTTCCAGGAAAAAGAACCACAGCAGGAAAAACAGCAGAACCAGAACCATGGGCAGGAAAGTGGACAGCATGGCGGCGGCCGACTGCTTGACCACCACGGCATCGTTGACGGCGTCCAGCTTGGGGAAGTGGAGGTTGATCCACAGCCCGAAGGGGGCGCACATCAGGGCGAAGAGTAATCCGTCAACCAGCAGGAGTAGCCACTCCGCCGGGGTCAGTACAAAGGCCAGACAGAGCATGAACCACCCCACTGCCAGGCAGGGCAGGATGACCAGCAGCTGGAAAGCTGCCTTCATGCCCAGAATGGTGGTCACCGGCACGGGGGCGCACTGAAGCAGCCAGAGCTGCTTGCCCTCCAGGCTGATGGAGGAGCCGGTGATGGCAACGGTGGACAGACAGAACGCGATGCCTGCCAGCAGCAGGGGGGCCAGAGCCAGACCGTCAGCCATCTCCAAAAATTGTGCGATGGATTCCCGGTAGATCAGAGCGGCTACCCCGGCGCCAGGCAGCAGGAGCAGACCGATGCCGGTGTTGAATACGTAACTGGGAGTGCCGAACCACCGGCGGGCCTCTTTCCGCAGCAGGGCGCCCCGCTGGCTGGAGGAGGACAGCTTGCCCAGCTTATAATCCGAGCGGGTCCGGTGGGTGGACAGCCGGGTGATGATGGCCTTATACTGCCAGGCCAACAGCCACACTACTGCCAGGAAGGGGATCAGGCACAGGGCCCACAGCGCCGCCAGCTGGAGCGGATTTCCGCCGCTCACCCCCTCTGCCAGCAGCAGGAAGGGGCGGCCCCAGCCCTGGAAGAAGGACTGGATGGCGGGAGCGGCATTTTCCATGTTGTTGGCAGCGGCGCTCAGCCAGAAGGAACCCACCAGAATCAGGGCCAGCAGGAGCAGCTGGAGCAGGGTGGAGGCCAGGGCCTTCCGGGAAAACCGGCCGGACAGCCAGGCCAGCACAAAGCCTATAATGAGGGTGAGCAGGGTGGGCAGCAGGTTGAGAAAGAGGGCGGAAACCAGCAGCAGCGGGAGCACTACCCAGCCACCCGGCCCGCCGTACCACAGATAGATCACCCCGGCGGGGAGGAGCACAAAGAGTGTGGACACCAGGTTCTCCAGATAGAGTGCCAGGGTACGGGAGAGCATGAGGATAAAGGGAGAGATGGGCAGGGAGAGCATCAGATCATTGTCCTTGGCTCCATATACCACGCCCTGGGCTGCGAAGAGGGAGAAAAAGAAACCCAGTAGGACCGCCACCAGGGACATGAGCACCAGCAGCAGGGGCAGGGCACCCACCGCCGCCAGCTGTCCGGCCAGCAGGGAACTGTACACCCCGGAGATATAGAGCGACAACCCGGCCAGAAGGGCCAGGGCGCCTATGCCAGAGAAGGAGCGCTTCTTTCGGCCCACCCGCATGGCGGAGAGCAGGGCCCGGAAATTCAGCTTCAGCAGGGCGAGAAATTTAGCCATGCCCGTCTCCCTCCAGTTCCAGGAACACGTCCTCCAGGGTGGAGTCTCCCACCAGTTCAGCAGTATTGCCCATACGGATCAGCTTGCCCTGTTTGATGATAGCCACCCGATGGCACAGCTTTTCAGCCACCTCCAGCACGTGGGTGGAGAAGAATACCGCGCTGCCGGCGGCGCACAGCTCCGCCCAGAACAGTTTGAGCAGGTGGGCCGCCGACGGGTCCAGGCCCACGAAGGGCTCGTCCAAAATGAGCAGCTTGGGCTGGCGGATGAGGGCGGAGATGAGGGCCAGCTTCTGCTTCATGCCGTGGGAGTAGCTGCCGATGGGGCTGCCCAGATTGCCGGTGAGCTGAAAAGCATCGCCGTACCTGGCGATGAGATTCTGACGGGTATCCCCGGAGATCTCGTATAGATCGGCGATGAAATTGAGAAACTGGATGCCGGTGAGAAATTCATAGAGGTCGGGGTTGTCGGGCAGGAAGGCGGTGACCTTCTTGGCGGCCAGGGCGTCGGTGCGGACGTTGTGCCCGTCAATGGTGATGGTGCCCTCTGTAAAGTCCATGACGCCGGCCACCGCCCGAAGGGTGGTAGTCTTACCCGCGCCGTTGTGGCCGATGAACCCGAAGATCTCACCGGGAGAAACATGGAGGCTCAGGTCGTCCACCGCCCGCTTGCCACCGGGATAGGTCTTGGAAAAGCGTTCGATGTGCAGCATGGCTTATCCCTCCAGAATTTTGACGGCGGTGCCGTAGGCGGTGATCTCCGCCGCCCCCTGCATGATAGAGGCGGAAGTATAGCGTACGCCCACCACAGCGTCGGCCCCCATGGCCTCGGCGTCATCCACCATGCGCTTGGTGGCGATCTGGCGGGCCTCGGTGAGCATTTTGGTGTAGCTCTCGATCTCTCCGCCAACCAAGGTCTTCATACCAGCCATAAAGTCCTTGCCGAAATGCTTGGACTGGACCACGCTGCCCTTGACGATACCAAGGGCCTGGATCTCTTTGCCGGGGATGTACTCAATATTTAGAAGCAGCATTTTCTTCTCCTCCTTGAATTTGTTTGATGCGCTGGATCAGAGCCAGCAGAACCCCGATGATGAACACAGCCGGGATGAGGGTGAGCGCCACCACCACCGGCAGCGGGGGCGCTTCGGTGGGGAAGGCCACGGCGGCCCACACCAGCAGAGCCATGACGCCGCCCATCAGAACCACGAACAGCAGGGCGCATACCACCGGGGGGATGTAGTGGGTGACGGTATCTTTTTTATGGATGTTCACAAAGCGAGTCCCCTCTCCTTCCATACGCTCCATTTCCGACAGCCACCGGTCCGCGTCCAGATCGGCCAGCTGCTGGCCGGCGTCGGCCAATGTCTGGCACAGGGTCCGGATGGTGGCCAGGTTGGCCTGCTCCCGCTCCAGCTGGATGATGTGCCGCAGCAGACCATCGTCCAGGGTCAGGATGCCCTGCTGCATTTTTCGGATCTCCTCCATGGGTACGTCCAGTTTGCGCAGCAGCTTGATCTTGCGCAGGGCCTCCACATCGGCTTCGGTGTAGTCCCGGTAGCCGTTGTCCGCATTTCGTCCGGGGTTCAGCAGCCCCTCTTTTTCATAAAAGCGGATGTTGCGCTTGGTGACGCCCACCAGCTGCTCCACCTCGTTTATTTTCACACCCCTCACCTCCAACGTTAACAGGGTATACCCTCTACCAGGTGCAAAGTCAAGAAAAAAATACGATGTTGTACATATTCCCACGGCTGACGGACATAATGGAGGGAAAGGAGGCGCGTACCATGGACATGACCAATGAGGAGTACAGCCGCTATGTGGCCGGGATGGCAAAGCCCTCTCCCCTGTGGAAGGATCTGATCTGGGCCTTTCTGGTGGGCGGTTTGATCTGTACCCTGGGACAGGGTTTGAGCGACCTGTACCAGAGCTGGGGGGTCGATAAGACCGACGCGGGGACGGCGGTGTCCGTCACGCTGATTTTCCTTTCCGCCTTTTTCACCGCCCTGGGGTGGTTTGACAAGCTGGCCCAGCACGCCGGAGCAGGTACCCTGGTGCCCATCACCGGCTTTGCCAACGCGGTAGCCTCTCCCGCTCTGGAATTCAAAAGTGAGGGATTGGTGCTGGGGGTAGGCGCCCGGATGTTTATCATTGCCGGGCCGGTTATCGTCTACGGCCTGGTGGCCAGCGTGATCTACGGGATGATCCTGGTGCTTCTGGGTTATGGCTAATCTGCTACAAGGCGGCAAAAGGGAGAAATAAAAAATAGTATAAAACAAACAAAAAAGACTTGACAAACGGCATACCGAATAGTATACTAAAGCCAGAAAGAAAGAGGTGAACCCAATGGGCTAGTAAAGTCCAAATCATCAAAGCCTCAACGCAAAAGGAAAAGGAACGGTTCGTTTTAGGCAACACGTGTTCCCAACAAACTCATTGAAGCGAGGAGACCCGGAAACCTCAGATGCGAAGTTCGCTGAAGACGGAAATCAGGGTAGTACGTTGCAGGAGACAGTGATCCAGGCGAATCCCAAAACCGAGTCCTTCCCAATGCGTGGCAAATCTATAGAAAGTAGAGGTAGACCAAGTGATTGAACCCCAGATCGAAAAGTAGCCCCCCGGTCACGATGGATGGCCGGGGGGTTGTGCTGTTTCTGGGTAAAATGTGGTAAACCTCTCAATATAAATTGTCCCCCCGGCATTACCGGGGGGACAATTTATATTTCTGGGAATTTAGCGCAGCACGGCACCCAGTTCCTTCTCCAGGGCGGTCAAGATGCTCTTCACGTCCTCATCGGCCATTCCCTCAAACGCTTTGCGTTTGAGGGGCCCATGGGCAGATTAAATTTGCGCGGCGGAAGTAAATTCCGCCTTGCGCCAAGGTCCCGGCCGTAGCCGGGACACTTGTACGTGCTGCCGCGCGGACCCCGCTGTGCGGGGACGAGGAGGCCGAATAACCTCAGCGCAGTACAGCACCCAGTTCCTTCTCCAGGGTGGTCAAGATGCTCTTCACGTCCTCATCGGCCTCCTCGCTGGTGAGGGAGCGGTCGTCGGCCCGGAGGACCAGGTTGAAGGCCACGGACTTCTTGCCTTCGTCCACGCCCTTGCCGCGGTAGATGTCGAAGAGCTTGCACTCCTTCAGCAGGCCCTTGGCTCCCTTGCGGATGCAGGCCTCCAGAGCGCCTACGGTCACTGCCTCATCGCACACCACGGCGATGTCGCGGGTGAGGTTGGGGAACTTGGGCAGGGGCACGTACTCAGGATCGGCGCCCTCGGCGGCCATGAGTGCGTTCAGCTCCAGTTCAGCGCAGTAGAACTGAGCGTCCACCCCGTAGTTCTGAGCCACCAGGGGATGGACCTGCCCCAGCACACCGATGCGCTGGTTGCTGGCGTACACATCAGCCACCCGACCGGGGTGATAGGAGGGATTGGTCACGCTGGGGACCTCGAAGTGGACGTCCCCGGCCCGCAGGTCCTTGAGAATGGCCTCCACGCAGCCCTTGAGGGCGTAGAAGTCCATATCGCTGCCATAGGCGCCCATGGACAGCACCTTGTTCTCCACGGCCAGACCGTCCTCGCCGCCGGGCAGGTAGATGCGGCCTACCTCATAGAGGCGTACGTTCTGGTTGCGGTAGTTGTAGTTCCGGGTCAGGATCTCCAGCATGGAGGGCAGCACGGTGGTACGCATGATGGAGGTATCCTCGCCCAGGGGGTTGAGGATCTTGAGGGACTGGCGGCGGGCATCGTCGGCCTCCCAGCGGATCTTGTCATAGCAGGTGGGGGAGATGAAGGAGTAGGTGATGATCTCGTCATATCCCATGGCCCGACAGAGAGAACCCAGCTGGCGCTCCAGCTTCTCCTCCACAGAGAAACCGCCCAGGGTGGTCTGGCCCCGCATGAGGGTGATGGGGATGTTGTTGTATCCGTGGAACCGGGCCACTTCCTCGGCCAGGTCGGCCATGCCGATCACGTCGCCGCGCCAGGAGGGTACGGTGACCTGATCGCCTTCCACCTGGAAGTTCAGCTTCTTCAGGATGGACACCATCTCGCTCTCGGTGATGTCGGTGCCCAGCAGGCCGTTGATCTTCTCCGGCTCCAGCTTGAGGACACGGGGCTGGGGCACGTAGTTGAGGATGTCAATGGTACCGTCCAGCACCTCGCCGGCGCCCAGCAGCTCTACCAGCTCGCAGGCGCGGTTGACGGCGGGCAGGGTGTTCAGGGGGTCCAGACCCTTCTCGAACTTGGCGGAGGCCTCGGTACGCATACCCAGGGCCAGGGCGCCCTTGCGGATGCAGGTGCCGTCGAAGCAGGCGGACTCAAAGACCACGTCCACGGTGTCGTCCACGATCTCGCTGTTCTCGCCGCCCATGATGCCGGCAAGGCCCACGGCCCGGTTCTCGTCGGCAATGACCAGATGGTTGGCGTTGAGCTTGCGCACCTGACCGTCCAGGGTGGTGAGCTCCTCGCCCTCCACAGCACGGCGGACGATGATCTTGCCGCCGGTCACATAACGGTAGTCAAAAGCGTGCATGGGCTGGCCATACTCCAGCATGACATAGTTGGTGATGTCCACGATGTTGTTAATGGGACGCACACCCATGGCACGCAGCCGTTCCCGCATCCACTTGGGGGAGGGGGCGATCTTCACGTTGCGCACCATCCGGGCGGTGTAGCGGGGGCACAGATCGGAAGCCGGAGTCTCCACATCGAGCAGCTCCATCAGGCTGCCGTTCCCGCCGCCCTTGACCACAGGCTCGTGAAGAGTGAGGGGGGCGTCGAAGGTAGCGGCGGCCTCCCGGGCCAGACCGATGACGGACAGGCAGTCGGGGCGGTTGGGGGTGATCTCAAACTCTACCACATGGTCGTCCAAACCGATGACCGGCTTGATGTCGTCGCCGGGCTTGCAGTCCTCGTTCAGCACGAAAATACCGTCGGGGATGCAGTGGGGGAACTCGGCCTGCTGGGCGTGGAGATCCTCCAGGGTGCAGATGCTATTGCTTTTGGTGTTGTAGGCCACCAGGTCCTCCTCGTGGAGGTTGGGGCAGGCGGTGGAGACGGTAGCAGTGCCGTCGCCGGTATCCAGAGCGATGTCATAGGTGGAATAGCCGGTGGTGGTGACGCCGGTCACCTTGGCGCACACCACGGGGCCATAGATCTTGTGGCCGGGCTGGATGTCGGCAGGGATGGAGGGCTTGTCCTTGTCCAGGGGGTGATAGTCACCCAGAATGGCGGCGGGGACGATGGCAGCGTAGGGGAAGTCGCGGGTGTCCAGACCCAGTTCCGCCAGGCCGCAGAACATACCGTTGGACACCGCGCCGCGCAGCTTACCCTTCTGGATCTTTACGCCGCCGGGCAGGGTGGACTTGTGGAGGGCCACCGGCATCAGGTCGCCAGGATGGATGTTCCAGGCGCCGGTGACGATTTGGATGGGCTCGTCCTGCGCCGCGTCCACCTGACAGATCCACATATGATCGGAATCGGGGTGGCGCTCCATGGAAAGCAGGCGGCCCACCACCACGTTGGAGATCTCCTCTCCCAGGTCGTGGGTCAGCTCCACCTTGGAGCCGGACAAGGTCATGGCCTCGGCAAATTCCTTGTCGTCGGCAGTCACAGTGACAAATTCATTTAACCATTTTCTGCTCAGATTCATTGCTTTACACCCCTTTCTCAGAACTGCTCCAGGAACCGCACGTCGTTTTCAAAGATGAGTCGCAGGTCGGCGATCTTGAACCGGCGCATGGCCGTACGCTCCAGGCCGATGCCAAAGGCCCAGCCGGAGTATACGTTGGGGTCGATGCCGCTCATCTCCAGCACACGGGGGTGGATCATGCCCGCGCCCAGCAGCTCGATCCAGCCCTCGCCCTTACAGGTGGGGCAGCCCACGCCGCCGCACTTGTGGCACTGGACGTCCATCTCGCAGGAGGGCTCGGTAAAGGGGAAGTGGTGGGGACGGAACCGGGTCTTGGTGCCCTTGCCGTACAGCTGCTCCACCACGGTGTTCAGAGTGCCCTTCAGGTCGGCCATGGTGACGCCTTTGTCGATGACCATGCCCTCCACCTGATGGAACATGGGGGAGTGGGTGGCGTCCACCTCGTCCTTGCGGTACACACGGCCGGGGGCGATGATGCGGATGGGCAGTTCCATGGTGTCCATGGCCCGGACCTGCATGGGGGAGGTCTGGGAACGGAGCATCACACGGCTGTCCTCGTCAAAGTAGAAGGTGTCCGACCAGTCGCGGGAGGGGTGGCCCTCCTCGGCGTTGAGGCGGTCAAAGTTCAGCTTGGCCAGCTCCACCTCGGGGCCGTCCAGCACAGTGAAGCCCATGCCGATGAAGATCTCCTTGATCTCATCCAGGGCGATATACATGGGGTGGCGGTGGCCGGTCTTGACAGCCTTGCCGGGGACGGTGATGTCCAGGGCCTCAGCCTTCAGCTGGTCCTCCAGGGCCTTGGCCTCCAGTTCCTTGCCCTTGGCCTCCAGGGCGTGCTCCAGGGCGGAGCGGACCTCGTTGGCCAGCTGACCCATGGCGGGACGCTCCTCGGCGGACAGCTTGCCCATCATTTTCAGAACGGCAGTGAGTTCACCCTTCTTACCCAGGTACTTCACCCGCAGGGCGTCCAGCTCCTGAGCATTGCCGGCGCCGTCCAGTGCGGCCAGTGCTTCCCGGCGTATGGTTTCCAGTGTTTCCTTCATATTCGCAGCTCCTTTTGCAGTGATACGATTTGTAAACAAAAAAGCCTTCCATCCCAATCCATTGGGACGAAAGGCAAACCTTCCGCGGTACCACCCGCAATTCCCGCACGCGGCGGGCACTTTGGCCCCGGTAACGTGGGGCGAATCCGTCCCTGTCTCCAGGGCCGCTCCAGGACGAACCGAACGGGCCAACCCCACATCCGCTTTCAGCCGGTGACGGACGCTCTCTGCCGGGCGGGGGACCGCTCTTTTTCCCTTCTTCGCAAGTAACATTATTTATAGCACAGTTTGACAGAAAGTGCAAGATTAAAATTGACGGAACGGGGCAGACAGCATATAATGGGTCTGCCTGAAAGAAAGAACCAAAGAACAGGAGTGTGGATGAGTATGCGGATCGCCACAGCGCAGCAGATGCGGGAGACCGACCGGATCGCCATTCAGGAGCGGGGGATTTCCTCCACCGACCTGATGGAGCGGGCAGCGGCGGCTCTGGCCGAGGAGGTCATGAACCTGGCGGGAGACTGCGCCGGACGGGTGGTGTGCTTCTGCGGACCGGGTAATAACGGCGGCGACGGCGTGGCCTGCGCCCGGCAGCTGCTGGAGGCGGGATTTGAAGTGCGGTGTATCCTGGTGGGCAGCCGGGAGAAGATGACCCAGGATACCAGAGCCATGGAGGCCCGCCTGGCGGCGGCAGGGGGGAAGCTGGAGCCCTTCCAGCCAGACGATGCTTCTTTTGCAGCCTGGTGCCTGGAGGCCAGTGTGATGGTGGACGCCCTCTTCGGCGTCGGCTTGAACAGCGAGGTGCGGGGAGACGCCCTTACCGCCATTCATATGATGAATACCTGTGCCATTCCAGTGGTATCGGCTGACATTCCCAGCGGGGTGGATACTGACACCGGCCGGGTGCTGGGGGCGGCGGTACGGGCTGCCCGTACTGTCACCTTTACCATGCCCAAGGCAGGTCACTATGTGGGCAAAGGGGGACTGTGTACCGGCGAACTGACGGTGGCTGATATTGGGATTCCCAAGGACCTGGTGGATGCTCTGGATTGCCCGGTGAGTACCGTGGAGGCCGTTGAGGTGAAGCTGCCCCGCCGGTCCCGGGACGCCCATAAAGGAGACTTTGGGCGGTGCGCCATTTTGGGCGGCAGTGTGGGCTATACCGGGGCTCCGGTGCTGGCGGCACAGGCCGCGGTACGCTCTGGCGCGGGGTTGGTATCGGTGGGGGTGCCTACCCCCATTTGGGCGGTAGCCGCCGCAAAGCTGGACGAGGCCATGCCCTATCCCCTGCCGGCAGGCAAGGAGGGGCAGCTGTCTTTGGAGGCTGGAGAGGTGATCCATCATAAGCTGGCGGGCTATGGTGTATGCCTCATCGGCCCTGGCTTGGGCCGGGGAAACGGCGTGGCGGCCGTGGTACGCCACCTGCTGCATGAGATCCATATCCCTGTCATTTTGGATGCCGACGGCATAAACGCTTTGACGGGACATATAGATGTACTGGACGCCCGGCAGGGCCTTCACACGGTGCTCACTCCCCACGACGGGGAGTTTGCCCGGCTGGGAGGCGATCTGTCCGACGGAGACCGTCTGGGAGCAGCCCGGCGCTTTGCCATGGAACACACCTGCTGTCTGGTGCTCAAGGGCCACCGCACCATCACCGCCTTCCCTGACGGTACTGCCTACATCAACACCACCGGCAATCCCGGTATGGCCAAGGGAGGCAGCGGCGATGTGCTGGCGGGAGTGATCCTCTCCCTGCTGGGACAGGGCCTGCCCGCCCGGCAGGCCGTGCCTATGGCGGTGTGGCTCCACGGCGCGGCCGGTGATCTGTGTGCCCGGGAGATCGGAGAGTACGGCATGACGCCTACCGACGTGGTGGCAGCTCTGCCCCGGGTGATCAAGGAATCTGTGGAATAATAGTGGAATAAAGGGGGAGACGGAGTGCGCCGCCGATTTGGTTCGTGCGTACTGACGATAACCCTGTGCCTGGCTCTGGCCGCCTGCGGCGGCGGAGTTACCGGCGCAGAACAGCTGGCACTGGATATCCGGGGCGAATATCTGGCCATGGAGGGCTGTGCCGCCCAACTAACCGTGACCGCCGACTACGGACAGCGGGTCTATGAGTACGGGTTGGATCTGGAGTACCGGTGGGAAGGGGAGAGCGTACTCACCGTTACCAGCCCAGACGCCGTGGCTGGAGTGACCGCCCGGCTGAAGGACGGCAGCGGATATCTGGAATACGACGGGGTGTGGGTTGAGACCGGCCCCCTGGACGACAGCGGCATGAGTCCCATGGACGCGGTTCCCGTTTTGCTGCGCTACGCTGCCCAGGGCTTTATAGCCGAGTGTGCCATGGAGGAGACCGGAGAGGGACAGGTCCTGCGGATGATCTGCCGGGACCCGGAAGGTCAGGCGGGGGAAGGGGAGGAATGCTCCCTCTGGTTTGATCCGGCCAGCCACGCCCTTCTTCGGGGAGAGTTGTCCCAGGATGGCTTTACCGTGATCCGGTGCGACTTTTCTGGTTTTGAAAGGATAGAATAAGTACAGCGGGGTGCTGCCAGGCAGCACCCCGCTGTATTAAAATGCGATGGTGTCGTTGTCGTCGTCGGAGTCGGCCTGAGCGACTTCCTGCTCCAGGTCGTCCAGTTCCGCCAGGCGGCGGCGCAGCTCTTCCCGCTGCTGGGCGTTCATCTGGCTGACGTGCCGGTCGAACTGTTCCTCCCGGCGGCGCTGAGCCTCCTCCTGGCATTTGCGCTGGAGTTCGGCCCCATGCTTGCGGCCTTCCTCCACCGCGGCGGCACCCTTCTCTACCAGAAACTTGCCGGCCTTGCCCATCTGTTCGGCAGCCAGAGCCACCAGGCCTACGCCGGCCAGGCCTACATCGGCGAATACCTTTCCTACATCTTCCATCATGGAACAAACCTCCTTTGATCCCGTCTGATACAGGGGGCGGGAGCTTGGTGTGAAAACTATTTCTATGCCTATAGTATATCCGGAAGCAGGAAAAATGTCTTGGAAATTGTATGAACATTAGATGAAAAATCCATGAAAGACCGTCCGGTTTGGGGTTGTGACCGGCGGGGCGGCGTAGTATAATAAGGACCAATGAACTGCCCTTCGGCTGGTTTATTGTGTCCGCCGCCCGGCGGCGGGCATTTTTGTATCTCAAGGTAAAGAGGAAAACAGATGAAACAAACGCAGACAAGAACATGGACGGAGATCGACCTGTCCAATCTGGAGCATAATTATCGGGTGCTGCGGGCCATGCTGCCTCAGGGCTGCCGTTTTCTGGGTGTGGTAAAGGCGGACGCCTACGGCCACGGCGCGGTGCAGGTGGCCCGGCGGCTGGAGACGCTGGGCGCGGAATATCTGGCGGTGGCCTGCCTGGACGAGGCGTTGGAGCTGCGGCAGGCAGGGATTCATACGCCTATCCTGATTCTGGGCTATACCCCAACCGAGCGGGCGGAAGCCCTGCTGGACCATGAAATTACCCAGACGGTCTACGATCTGGAGATGGCTCAGGCTCTGTCTGCGTCCGCCACAGCGGCAGGCAAGACCTTGAAGATCCATGTGAAGGCGGATACGGGAATGTCTCGGCTGGGCTGGCTGTGCGGCGGAGAGAACCTGAGTGCTGCGGTGGAGACAATGGCCCAGGTGTGCGCTCTGCCCGGTCTGGAGGCAGAGGGGATCTACACCCATTTTGCCAATGCCGACGGAGACGAGGACTATACCATGCTCCAGTTTACCCGTTTTCTGGATTTGCTGGAGGAACTGAAAGATCGGGGGATCACCTTTGCCATTCGACACTGCGCCGCCAGCGCCGCGGCCCTCAAGTTCCCCTGCACCCATCTGGATATGGTCCGGCCGGGCATTGCCCTGTACGGCCACTATCCAGACCCCTCCTGCGAGGGGCTGGACGGCCCAGGCCTGCATCCGGTGATGACCCTCAAGACCCGGGTGGCCTCGGTAAAGACTGTGCCCGCCGGCACTCCGGTGAGCTACGGCTGTACCCATGTGCTGGGCCGGGAGACCAAACTGGCCGCCCTCACCATCGGCTACGCAGACGGGTTGCCCCGGCTGTGCTCCGACAGATTGGAGGTGCGGATCGGCGGCCGGCGGGCCCCCATTGTGGGCCGGATCTGCATGGATATGTGCATGGCAGATGTTACCGGATTGAATGTGGCGCCGGGAGACGAGGTGGAGGTATTCGGCGAGCACCTGCCCATTGAGGATGTAGCCGCCCTGGCAGGCACCGTCCAGTATGAGTTGCTGTGCGCCGTGTCGCCCCGGGTCCACCGGGCTTATTTGGACTGAGGCACCGGCTGTCCGGCAGACGCATACAATGGGCCGGGGGAGAAAGGCCCGGCCAGGCGGCGGCGGACCGGCCTGCCCCGCGAAATTTTGCAGGACGGGTATAATTCCCGCCGCCCCGTGGGAGAATCATAGTGACCGCGTTACATAGGCCTCCGGTCGTGTGACGCAGGTGACTATTTTCCGGCGGAGTGTGAGCTTTTGTGGACAACAGCGTAAAACGCGGAGATATTTTTTATGCCGATCTGAGCCCTGTGGTGGGCAGCGAGCAGGGAGGTGTGCGGCCTGTGCTTATCGTGCAGAACGATACCGGCAACCGGCACAGTCCCACCGTGATCGCGGCGGCCATCACGTCCCAGACCGGCAAGGCCCGTCTGCCCACCCACATCGAGCTCTCAGCCAACACCTACGGACTCCCTAAAGAGTCGGTGGTGCTGCTGGAACAGATCCGGACGCTGGACAAAAGGCGGCTGAGAGAGCACATGGGTCGGCTGGACGAAGCGCAGATGCAGCGGGTGGACAACGCCATCGCGGTCAGCTTTGGCCTGCACACAGGAACCATGGTTTAAAGACAAGGGGGGAGCCGTCCCCGAGGGCGGCTCCCCGTCAGACAGGAGGTACATATGAAACAGAGAAAAGGTCTGGTACGGCTTATCTCCGGCGGATTGGTCACGGTGACTCTGGTGGGAGTTGCGGTGGCCGCCGGACAGCAAGGCAGCAAGAACGATCCCCTGGTCACCCTCAGCTATCTGGAAGATCAGGCGATCCCCTCCATTCTGAAGCAGGTGGACGGTAAAGTGACGGACAAGCAGTCCGAACTGGAGAAGAAGCTGTCCGGTGTGGTCGACAGCTATGTGGCGGAGGTGGAGAAGGCCCTGAGCGGCGGGTCCAGCTCCACTTCAGCCGGCGGTGTATTTCAGATCGTCAATCTAAAGGCCGGGCAGACCGTGGTGGGCACGGAGGCCTGCGAGTTTCTGCTGCGGGCCGGAACTGCGGCCTGTGTATCCGATACGGCCCCCGGCCTCATCGACACCACCGACGGGTCGGCCCTGGCGGGCGGGAAGAACCTGACCGCCAACCATCTGTATTTGGCGACCGTTGACGGACGGGGAGTCAAAGCCTCCACCGATGTGACCATTATGGTCCGGGGCGGTTATACGATTAAATAGTAAAGGATAAAAAATGTGGACGGCAACGCCGTCCACATTTTTTGCTTATTCAGAGCAGGGTGGGGATCAGTTGGGCCAAAGCCTGTGCCAGTTTGGCGTGGCTCTCCCGGGTCAGGTGCATATAATCCACCGTATTGCAGGCAAGCCCCAGAGTGTTGGCATCCAGAAAGGCGCAGCCGGTCCGTTGCGCCACGATCTTGTATTCCTTGGCCAGTCCACGGGTCTTTTCCACACAGCCAAGCCCCATTTCATCGGCTACAGGAGAGGAGAAAACACCCTTTTCGATGGACTTGGGGGCAACGATAAGAATGTTGGGTGTTCCGCCGGGCCCCCAGCAGTCTATAGACTGAGCAGCCCGGATCAGCCGCTCCATACCCCGGCCAATGGTATAGGCATTGGTTCCGAAGCGCTCTTTGGAGTCGTTGGTACCCAGCATGACCACCAGCAGACCCACAGGCTCGTGGCTCTTGAGACAGGGACGCAGATAGGACAGGGCGGACAGTCCCTCTTCCACCGGATCGTCAAATACAGTGGTGCGGCCGGGAAGGCCTTCCTCCACCACCAGAAAGGACTGGTCTAAAGTTCGCTGCAGCAGACAGGGCCAACGCTCCTCCTCATTGAAGCGGAAGAGATGAGCGTCGGCGCAGCCGGCAGGATCGGGGCAGTAGCCATGGGTGTTGGAATCCCCCAGACAGACGATGTGGCGGCGCATTTACTTGATCTCGGGCAGGGAAGCGGCGGCCACGGACTGGCCTACTCGGCGGGCCTTCTCGTCCGGCATGGTGGGGTTGATCTTGGAGGCGATCTCAGGATACTCGTCGGCCAGCACGCTTTTGCAGGTGTCCAGCAGCAGGTCGCCGCCCTTGCCGGACATAACGCGGCCCAGCAGCAGCACGTGCTTGAAGCCGTAGAAGTGGTAATACAGAGCCAGAGAGTGGGCCAGATACACGCCGATGGAGCGATACACCGCGGCGGCGCCGGGGTTGCCCTCCTCCATAGCTTTCTGCACCACCTTCAGCTTCTCGGCGGGGGAGAGGGCGGGGTCCAGTTCAATGCCGCCGGCGGGGGCCAGCTTGATGACGCCGTCCTGGGAGAAATACTTCACACCGCAGCCGATGTCACCGGACCACTCGTCCTCCATGGCGCCGGGGTTGGCGTCCACGGGAGCGAAAGCCAACTCGTTGAGCCAGCCGGTAATGTTGCCGTTCTGGTCCACATAGCCCACGGCCTCACTGGTGCCCATGGCAATACCCATAATGTTGTTCTCTTCCAGGCTCATGGCGCCGGCCAGGGCGGACACGTCACCGTCGTTGGCCACCACATAGGGCACGTCGCCGAAGGTGTCCTTGATGGCGCGGATGTAGATATCCTTCACCTTGGCGTCAAAGTCCTCCTTGGGGACCTTCAGGAACAGGGAGGCCACCATGGTACGGTTTTCGATGTAGATACCGGCAGAGGAGACGCCCACCGCGTCCACCCGGGGCATATGCTGAGCGGCGGACTTGAGAGCGGACACGATGCCCTCATAGTGGTAGTCGGGGTCGGCGGTGACCTTGGGATACCACACCACCTCTTCGCTGAACACAGGCTCGCCATCGATCACGGCGGACACCTTCCGGTCGGAACCGCCGGCGTCAAAACCGATACGGCAGCCGCCCAGGTGGCGGCCCACGGCCTGAGGATTGCTCTTCTCGGCGGGCACCTGGTCGCAGTACACGACCTCAAAGGGCTTCTCATACACATTGGACATGAAATCGGCGTCGAAGGAGCGCTTGCCGCCCACGCACCAGGTGGTCTTCATGGCTTCAAAGATATCCTTGTCACCGCTGATGTAGACCTTGAAACCGCCCATATACCACAGCATGGTCTTGATGAGCCGGTCCACATAGTAGCGGTCGGCTTCAGCCATATCGGGGGTGCCGTGAATAAAGGTTTTGTAGACGGCCACCTCGCCGCCGGCCCGCTCCACAGCCAGATCCAGGGGCTTTTTGGCGCCCTTCAGGAAGGAAGCAAAGAATTTGCCCAGGGGGAGGAAACCGGGGTCCAGTTCGGGGACGTGTTTGACGGGAACTTCGATGCCAAGATATTTCATGAGACATCCTCCTTAACATATATGGAAAAACAGAAAGCTCGTTATATGTATAGGCTACCAGTTTTTTTAAATCTGTCAAGCATATTTTCCGGATTCTGAAAATTATTTTCTTTCCAGGTCTTGACGGGGGATGTACCGGCGGGTATGATGGAACCAACGGGGGAACTCTCCCAACATTGGAAAGGTGGGAATTGCGATTATGGATATCACTGCACGTCTGCAGGACCATCAAAAATGGATTCAAGAAGAGCTGGAGCGCAGTGTCAGTTTCTGGCTGAAAAACGGTATGGACCCGGTGAATGGAGGCGTTTATACCTGCCTGGATCGGGAAGGTAAGATCTTCTCCACTGATAAGAGCGTATGGATGCAGGGACGCTGTGCCTGGATGTTTGCCTATCTGTGCCATACCTATGGTGTAAAGGACGAGTGGCTGGCCGCCAGTAAGAGCTGCCTGGACTTTATGGAGCGCTGCTGCATCAACCGGGAGGCGGGCAACCGGATGTACTTCACCGTTACCGGTGACGGCAAGCCCCTGCGCCAGCGCCGCTATTGCTTCTCCGAGGGGTTCTATGCTATTGCCAATGCCGAATATTATGGTGTTACCGGGGACAAGGTGTGCCTGGAGCGTGCCCGTGCCGCCTATGAACTGATCTGGAATCTGAATCAGGGCCTCATCAAGGACCCCACCGGCATGGGTCCCAAGACCATTCCTGAGACCCGGACCGGCCGTGCCCTGGCCAATCCCATGATCTATCTGAACATCACATCCGTGCTGCGCCGGGTGGACCCCGAGCAGACTGAGCTGTATCATCAGCGGGCCGCCCAGTGTGTGGATGAGATCTTCCGCTACCACTACAAGCCCGAGCTGGGCTGCACCCTGGAAAGTGTGGGTCCCAACGGCGAGTTCCGGGGCGACGTTACCGAGGGCCGTGTGGTCAACCCTGGGCACGACATCGAGTGCTCCTGGTTCCTGATGGAGGACGCCAACCTGCGGGGCAACAAGGAACAGCACGCCACCGCTGTTAAGATTTTTGACCAGGCCATCAATGCCGGATGGGACAAGGAGTACGGCGGATTGCTCTATTTTATCGACTGCCTGGGCCGTCCCCCCGAGGCCTATGAGCATGACATGAAGCTGTGGTGGCCCCATGATGAGATCCTCATTGCCTCCATGATGATCTTCCGGGATACCGGTGATGAGAAGTATCTGGAGTGGTTTGAGAAGACTCTGGACTACTGCAAGAAATACTTCTCCGATCCTGAATATGGCGACTGGTATGGCTACCTGCGCCGGGATGGCAAGCCAACCGAGCCCGCCTGTAAAGGCTCCACGTTCAAAGGTCCCTTCCACCTGCCTCGTATGCTCATCATGTGCGATCAGATGATCGGCCAGATCCTGGAGCGGAATTGAGGGTCGGCCATGCCCTTACTTGATGTCTTTGAAAAGATCAATAGTGAATATTATCAGCTGACCAGCGCGGAGAAAAAAGTGGCCGACTATGCGGTCATCCACCAGCAGCAGACCCAGTTCATGTCCATTTCGGAGCTGGCAGAGGAGGCGGGTGTGGCGGAAGCTACCATCTCCCGCTTCTGTAAGCGGCTGGGGTATAAGGGCTACAGTGCCTTTAAGCTGGCCATTGCCAACGCTACTGCGGGGCGGATGGATCGCGGCGCCGACGCTGAGGAGGAGGCAGAAGAGGACAGCGTGGAGGGTATGTGCCGTGCTGTCTATCGCAGTAATTCCGAGGCTCTGGCCCAGACCCTGGAGCTGATCCAAGCGGATGGGGTGCGCAAAGCAGCGGATATGATCGTCTCCGCCGGCCGGGTGCTGTGTATGGGACAGGGAGGGTCCATGATCCTCTCCCAGGAGTGTGCCCATCTGTTCAGCACCATCCAGCTGAATTTCACGGCGGTCATGGATTCCCATCTACAAGCCATCGCCGCCTCACAGCTGACCCCAGGCGACCTGGTCATTTACTTCTCCTACTCCGGTTCCACCAAAGAACTGATGAAGAATCTCCAGATCATCCGGGAACGGCGCGCGCGGATCATTCTGGTCACCCGTTTCCCTAAATCTCCCGGCGCCGCCTATGCCGACATTGTACTTCAGTGCGGCTCCCGGGAGGGCCCCCTCCAGGGCGGCTCGGTGGCCGCACGCATCGCCCAGCTCTATCTGATGGATGTGCTTTTTCATGAGGTATGCCGGCGGGATCGGGAGGGCTGCCGGGCCCGACAGGAGCTGGTGGCCGAAGTGCTGTCAGATAAACACATTTGACCGCCGACTGTGGAGAGTGAAAAAAATTTGCAGGCGCAGCAAAAAAAGAAAGAAAATACGTAATTCACTATTGACAAATCCTGTGCTGAACTGTACAATCTACACAACGGGTTACCGTTGTGTAATCACGAAAATTATCGAAAATGAGGAGGATGAACGATGAAGAAGAAACGTATTCTTGCGCTCATGCTGGCTGCCTCCATGTCTCTGGGCCTGGCTGCCTGCGGCGGCGGTGGTAACAGCGAGTCCCCCGCCGGCAACAGCAACACCCCGTCCGGCAACACTCCTTCCGGCTCCGGCGAGACTGTGGAGCTGACCATCTGGACCTATCCCATCGGCAAGTTTGGTGACTACGATACCATGCAGGCTCTGATCGATGAGTACACCGCCAAGAACCCCGGCGTGTCCATCAAGTTTGAGCTGCTGGATTACACCAACGGCGATACTCAGGTCACTTCTGCCATCACCAGCGGCACCGCTCCCGACATCATTATGGAAGGCCCCGAGCGCCTGGTGACCAACTGGGGCGCCAACAACCTGATGGTGGATCTGTCCGATCTTTGGACCGAGGATGCTACTGCTGATATCGCCGCTACCAGCCAGGCTGTTGTGAATGCCTGCCAGCTGGACGGCAAGTACTATGAGTATCCTCTGTGCATGACCACCCACTGCATGGCCATCAACTATGAGGTCTTTGAGCAGGCCGGCGCTCTGCAGTACATCGACCAGGAGACCCGTACCTGGACCACTGACAACTTTGTGAAGGCCATGGAGGCTGTCCGTGACTCCGGTCTGGCGGCCGTGCCCGGTATCGTTTACTGCGGCGGCCAGGGCGGCGACCAGGGTACCCGTGCTCTCGTCAACAACCTGTACTCCGGCACCTACACCAATGCCGACCACACCGAGTACACCGCCAACTCCGCTGAGAACGTGAAGGCTCTGGAGCTCATCAAGTCCATGGTGGACAATGGTTCCCTGAACGCCAATGCCGGCTTCCAGGCTGCTGACGAGCTGCAGCAGTTTGCCAATGGCACCGCTGCTGTGACTTTCTGCTGGAACGCTTCCAACAAGGCTCAGTACGCTTCTCAGACTGCCTTTACCCCCTATGCCATGGCTTTCCCCTCTGACGACGGTAAGCCCGAGCTGTGCGGCGGTATCTGGGGCTTTGGTATCTTCAACAACGGCGACGAGGCCAAGATCGCTGCTGCCAAGGACTTCATCCGCTACATCTGCGACGATCCCGAGCAGTCCAAGGAGAGCGTGCAGCTGACCGGCTTCTTCCCCGTCCGTGCTTCTCTGGGCAATGTGTACGAGGGTACCGAGACCGAGGCTGATGCCGCTGAGTTCCTGACTCTGATGCCTTACATGGGCGACTACTACAACGTTATCGGCGGCTGGACCGAGCAGCGCACCAACTGGTGGAATATGCTCCAGAAGGTCCTGACCGGCGGCGTGGACGCCAAGACTGCCGCTGATGAGTTTGTCAGCGCCAGCAACGCTGCCATCGGTTAAGTGGCGCAAGTCTGATCTGATGCACTTTCTGTGCCCGCTCCCTGTGAGGGGGCGGGCACAGTTGCTTTTCCTAAATTGATTGGAGAGGCGTGCAAAATATGTTCGAAAAGAGGGGAGAAACTAATGGCACAAAATGCCGTAGCAACGGCTAATAAGAAGCCCAAAAAGGAGAAACGGTCCCAGTTCTCTGGTATGAGCAAGGCCCTGGTGCGGCGGGAAACCATTTCCGCCTACCTGTTCCTGTTGCCCAGCCTGGTCTTCTTCATTGGCTTTGTGGTGATCCCGATGATCATGTGCGTGGTGTTCAGCTTCCAGGAGATGGGCCTGAACAGTGCCGCTACCAGGTTCGTCGGTTTTGCCAATTATGTCAAGATGGTTCAGGACCCCGTCTTCTGGAAGGGATTCCTGAACACCGTCATCATCGTCGCGGTGGCGGTTCCCGCCGTTACCGCCTTTTCCCTGTGGGTCAGCTCCGCCATCTATCAGATGAAGGCGGTGACCCGCTCCTTCTTCCGCTGCGTGTTCTACCTGCCCGTGGTTACCGGTACCGTGGCAGTCACCGTGGTATGGAAGTGGATGTTCAATCCCTACAACGGCCTGCTGAACCAGATCTTCGGTACCACCGGTTATGACTGGCTGGGCAATTCCGCTACTGCCATCTGGTGTATCATCCTGATCCTGTTTACCACTTCCATCGGTCAGCCCATCGTGCTGTATGTGGCTGCCCTGGGCAATGTGGATCAGTCCCTGGTGGAGGCGGCTCAGGTGGACGGCGCCACCAAGCTCCAGG
Source organism: Clostridiales bacterium (assembly GCA_022785125.1). Taxonomy (GTDB): domain Bacteria; phylum Bacillota; class Clostridia; order Oscillospirales; family Oscillospiraceae; genus Flavonifractor; species Flavonifractor porci. Next base: position 8,488 of record JALFRA010000003.1, on the reverse strand, counting down.
TGTTCTGGAAGATCAAGTGGCCCCAGATCATGCCCACTACCCTGTATATCCTGGTCATTACCACCATCAACTCCTTCCAGTGCTTCGCACTGATCCAGTTGCTGACTTCCGGTGGACCCAACCACGCTACCGACACCATTATGTACTACATCTTCCAGATGGCGTACAACAACCAGAACTTCGGCTACGCCAACGCTATGGGCGTGGTCCTGGCCATCATCATCGCGATCTTCTCTGCCATCCAGTTCAAGTTCGCGAAGACCGACAACGGTTAAGGGGGTGAGAAGATGAATAACGCGAAAAGCAAGCTGGCCGGTACTTCCACCGGTTATAAAGTGATCACCATTGTGATCCTCATTCTCCTGGCGATTTTCTTCATCTTCCCGCTGTACTGGATCGTCACCGGCTCCTTTAAGGACGCCATGACCATCAACGCCCGTACCCCTCAGTGGTTCCCCCTGAGCCCCACCCTGGAGAACTACGCCAAGCTGTTCAAACAACCCGCCGGCTGGTGGCTGCTCAATACCATCATCATGGCTGTGGGTGCCCTGGTCTTGACCTGCCTCACCGCTGCCCTGGCCGGCTATGCTCTGGCAAAGAAGCGGTTCTATGGCCGGGCCCTCCTCTTTACCATTATCATCTGCGCAATGGCCCTGCCCAAGCAGGTCATCGTCATCCCCCTGTTGCGTGAGATGAACATCCTGCATCTGGCGGACACCCTGTGGGCTGTCATCCTGCCCACGGTAGGCTGGCCCTTCGGTGTGTTCCTGATGAAGCAGTTCTCCGAGACCATTCCCAACGAGATCCTGGAGGCCGCCCGGGTGGACGGCGCCGGGGAGCTGCGCACCTTCTTCAGCGTGGTCTTCCCCATGATCAAGCCCGGCATCGGCGCACTGGCTATCTTTACCTTTGTCAACTCCTGGAACGACTACTTCCTCCAGCTGATCATGCTGACCAGCCGGATGAACTGGACCATCTCCCTGGGCATTGCCCGACTGCAGGGCGAGATGTCCAGCGACTTCGGCCTCATCATGGCCGGCGCCACTTTGGCCGCCATCCCCATCGTGGCCGTGTTTATCGCTTTCCAGAAGTACTTTACCCAGGGTATTGCCATGGGTGCTGTTAAGGGCTGATTTTATCCTCCTGATTCGTTTATCAACTTTTTTGAGAGAAGGAATACTAACATGAGCGATCTGAAAAAGTACCAGGGCGTGATCCCGGCCTTTTACGCCTGCTATGACGAGGCCGGCAACATTTCCCCCGACCAGGTTCGTGCCCTGACCCGCTACCTCATCGGCAAGGGCGTTAACGGCCTGTATGTGGGCGGTTCCTCCGGCGAGTGCATCTACCAGAGCGTGGCTGAGCGCAAGGTAGTGCTGGAGAATGTGATGGCCGAGGCCAAGGGCAAGGTAGTGGTAATTGCCCACGTTGCCTGCAACAATACTGCCGACAGCATGGAACTGGCCGCTCACGCCGAGAGCCTGGGTGTGGATGCCATTGCCGCCATTCCTCCCATCTACTTCCATCTGCCTGAGTATGGCATTGCCGGCTACTGGAACGACATTTCCTCCGCCGCGCCCAACACCGACTTCATCATCTATAATATCCCCCAGCTGGCCGGCGTGGCCCTGACTCCCTCTCTGCTGGCCGAGATGCAGAAGAATCCCCGGGTCATCGGTGTGAAGAACTCCTCCATGCCTGTCCAGGATATCCAGATGTGGAAAGATGCCGGTGTTATCGTGTTCAACGGTCCCGACGAGCAGTATGTGTCCGGTCTGGCCATGGGCGCCTGCGCCGGTATCGGCGGCACTTATGCCGTCATGCCCGAGCTTTTCCTGAAGGTGTATGAGCATTTCCAGAAGGGTGAGATGGAGCCTGCACGTCAGATCCAGAACGATATCTGCCGCATCATCTACAAGATGTGCTCCGCTCACGGCAACCTGTATGCTGTGATGAAGGCCATCCTGGCCAAGAATGGCGTGAATTGCGGATCTGTTCGCAAGCCCATGCCCGGCCTGGTGGACAGCGATGCCGCTGTGGTGGACGAGGCCTACGCCATGATCACTGCCGCCATCGCCAAGTACTGCTGATCCCAGATCAAGTTCCGGGGCGGGCGGTGACCCGCCCGCCCCATTTTGACATGAAAGGCTAGGAGTTACATTATTATGCGTATTTATCAATCGGAAGACTATCAGGCCATGAGCCGCCGGGCGGCCAATATCATCTCCGCCCAGGTCATCTATAAGCCCGACTGCGTGCTGGGTCTCGCTACTGGTGGTACCCCCGTAGGCACCTACAAGCAGCTGGTGGACTGGTACAAGAAGGGCGATCTGTCCTTTGCTGAGGTCCGTTCCGTCAATCTGGACGAGTACCTGGGCCTGTCTCCCCACCATGAGCAGAGCTACCGCTATTTCATGCAGGATAACCTGTTCGATCATATCGACATTAAAGCGGAGAACACTCATGTGCTCAACGGCCTGGCCAAGAACCCCGAGGCTGAGTGCCATGCTTACAACCAGCTGATCCGGGACCTGGGTGGCATCGATCTGCAGCTGCTGGGCATGGGCCATAATGGCCACATCGCCTTCAATGAGCCTGGTGACGACTTCGGCCTGGAGACCCACCTGGTGAACTTGACCGAGAGCACCATTGAGGCCAACAAGCGCTTTTTTGAGAGCCGGGACGAGGTGCCCCGTCATGCCCTGAGCATGGGCATCAAGAACATCATGAATGCCCGCCGCATTCTGATCATCGTCAGCGGTGAGGAGAAGGCTGACATTGTGAAGGAGGCCTTCAGCGGCCCCGTCACCAAGGAAGTACCTGCTTCTGTGCTGCAGCTCCATCCCGATGTGACTCTGGTGGGCGATAAGGCTGCCCTCCATAAGCTGGTGGAAGCAGGTGTTCCCGTATGCGGATAACCGGCGGCCAGGTCTTTGACCTGCAGGAGGGCTTTGTCAAGCGGGACGTCTGCTTTGACGGTCGACTCCTCTCCAACTCCAGTGCCGACGGCAAGACCTACGACGCCAGCGGCTGCTATGTGATTCCAGGCCTCACCGACGTGCATTTTCACGGCTGCAAGGGCCACGATTTTTCCGACGCCGACCCCGAGGGCCTGGAGATCATGGCTCAGTATGAGCTGTCCCGGGGCGTGACGCAGATCTGCCCCGCAGGTATGACCCTGCTGGAGGCTCAGCTCACCAAGGTATGCCAGGTGGCGGCTGCCCATAAGGCCGCTGACAAGCCGGGTGCCGCTCTGTGCGGTATCAACCTGGAGGGGCCCTTCCTCTCTATGGCCAAGAAAGGCGCTCAGAACGGCGAGTGGCTCCACGCTCCCGATGTGGATATGCTCCGTCGGCTTATTGCCGCCTCTCAGGGTCTGGTAAAGCTGGTATCCCTGGCCCCAGAGGAGCCGGGCGCGATGGAGTTTATCGAGGCCATGGAGAGTGAAGTTACCATCTCTCTGGCCCATACCACCGCCGACTATGATACCGCCATGGAGGCCTTCCGGTTGGGTGCCCGGCAGGTGACACACCTGTTCAACGCCATGCCCGCCTTTACCCACAGGGCTCCCGGCGTGGTGGGCGCGGCCCTGGATACCCCCCTGTGCAACGTGGAGCTGATCTGTGACGGCGTTCACATCCATCCCTCCGTGGTACGAGCGGTATTCAAGATGTTTGGCGCCAAGCGGGTCATTCTGATTTCCGATACCATGCGGGCTGCTGGTATGCCCGACGGCGACTATACCCTGGGCGGCCAGGCCGTCAAAGTAAAGGGTAAGTATGCTACCCTGGAGGACGGTACCCTCGCAGGCTCTGTTACCGACTTGATGAACTGTATGAAGACCGCCGTGTCCTTCGGTATCCCCCTGGCGGACGCCGTGCGGGCCGCCGCGGTCAACCCGGCCAAGGCCATCGGCATTTTCAGCCGGGCCGGCAGCCTGGAGCCCGGCAAGCGGGCCAATGTGGTGGTTCTGGATGAGAATCTGGAGCTGAAAGACGTATTCTTCCGCGGCGAACTGGTCCGCGGCTGAATAGGAGGCACCCCCCAATTCAGGCCTTCCGCGTCTACTCCATTTTTATAGGTGCGGAAGAGTCGTAAAAAAGGAGGAAGATCCGCCGGACCGGCGGTGCGGCAGTGTGGAGACCTGCCGTAACGTTCCGGAAGTTTCGCTCTTCCGGGACAAGAGGGTATTTGCGGAGGCATTGCCCTTACGGTTCATGTATATGGCAACTGTGGTTCTGAAAGGCATCAAGAAGATCTACGACAACAAGGTGACCGCCGTTCACGACTTCAATCTGGAGATCGCGGACAAAGAGTTCATCGTGCTGGTTGGTCCCTCCGGCTGTGGTAAGTCCACTACTCTGCGGATGGTGGCCGGTCTGGAGGACATCTCTGAGGGCGATCTGCTCATCGGCGGCAAGCGGATGAACGATGTGGAGCCCAAGGACCGTGATATCGCCATGGTATTCCAGAGCTACGCACTCTATCCCCACATGACTGTGTATGAGAATATGGCTTTTGCTCTGAAGCTGCGCAAGGTGCCCAAGGAGGAGATCGACAAGAAAGTGCGGGAGGCTGCCGCAATCTTGGACATCACTCAGTACCTGGAGCGTAAGCCCAAGGCTCTGTCCGGCGGTCAGCGTCAGCGTGTGGCCATCGGCCGTGCCATCGTCCGCGATCCTCAGGTGTTCCTGATGGACGAACCCCTGTCCAACCTGGACGCCAAGCTGCGTAACCAGATGCGTGCTGAGATCATCAAGCTGCGTCAGCGTATCAATACCACCTTCATTTACGTCACTCACGACCAAACAGAGGCTATGACCCTGGGCGACCGTATTGTCATCATGAAGGACGGCTTTATTCAGCAGATCGGCACCCCGCAGGAGGTTTTCGACCGTCCCGCCAACCTGTTTGTGGCTGGCTTCATCGGCTCTCCTCAAATGAACTTCTTTGATGCCAAGCTGCAGAAGAAGGACGGCAAGTATCAGATCGCTGTGGCTGATGCTGTGATTGAGCTCGCCGATAAGGCTCAGAAGATCCTCACCGAGAAGGGTGTAAGCGATATGGATGTGGTGGCCGGCATTCGTCCCGAGCACATTTCCTTTGCCCCTGTGGCTGGTTCTCATACCGTATCCAGCACTGTGGATGTGTCCGAGATGATGGGCAGCGAGGTGTACCTCCATGTGACTGCCGCCGGCAAGGACGTGGTACTGCGTATCCCCACCACCGAGCTGCCTGAGGAGCACCGGGCGGGTATTCCCTATGGTACCGACATCAACTTTACCTTCCGTCCTGAGCTGATTCACCTGTTTGATCCTCAGACTGAGAAGAACCTGCTGTATTGATTTCCAGCATACCAAACCGGCCCCTGCCGCAACTGCGGCAGAGGCCGGTTTTTCTTTGTCGGCAGAACCAGTTGCAAGGGGAGGGAATAAGATGGTGCAGACGGCAGTGCTCTCATGAGTTGCCGGAGAAATTGAGGAGAGACGGGGGAGCGGCCTTGCAGCAACGGGAAAGTGAGCAATATCGATATTATAACCCGGACCCACTTCACCCGGGCGGACCGTCCTGCTGTATCTGGCGGGGACCTACCGGTCCCACAGGGGCGACAGGCAGTGCTGGTCCTATGGGCCCGATAGGAGCAATGGGTCCTACCGGACCAACGGGTCCTATAGGGGCGGCAGGGACGGCGGGCAGTATCGGCCCAACCGGTCCTACCGGTCCCATAGGTCCTACAGGCCCTGCAGGAGCGGACAGCATTGGTCCTACCGGTCCCTCAGGAGCAGCAGGCAGTACTGGCCCAACAGGCCCAGTTGGGCCCCAAGGACCGACAGGTGCAGCCGGACCAACGGGTCCTGCAGGGGCAATAGGTCCGATAGGTCCCACCGGACCTGTTGCCAGTGTTCCAGATGATGTGTTTGCGTCATATGTGAATTATCAGTATCCGCTTGTCCGGGGGAGTCAACTGGTATTGCTTCCCGATATAACAGATCCAACAGGGCAAATCACGCAGACTGGACCAACAGTCATTAGTCTGGAGCCGGGTTACTATTTAATCTCTTATAAAGTGTCAGCAGTTTTTCGGCAGGCCAACTATATGCAAATTACGCCATTCTATAACGGTACTACACATCTGGAGACTGGGATCTATTTTGCAGTTGGTACAGGGGGCGGAAGTGCGGCGGGCTCCGGTTTTATCATCTTGCGGGCACCAGCCGCCACTACATTTACGTTGACTTATTCAGGCTCCGGGGATGCGGTGGATGGAGAAATCAACCTGACTATAGTAAAACTGCACCGCGCGCTTTAAAGTGAGAATTGCCGCGTTGTAGATACCTTGAATTGTTGAAATACAAAAAAGACACGACGTAAGTCGTGTCTTTTTTGGAGCTAGTGGTGGGAATCGAACCCACGGCCTGCTCATTACGAGTGAGCTGCTCTACCTCTGAGCCACACTAGCGCATAGTTTGCTCCAAATTACCTGTAACATGATACAATAGAAGAAACAAATTGTCAAGGAGAATTCTTGCCGCTGGGGGAAACATTTCAGCCAGACAGCATCTTTATTTTTCTTGACAATTTACTTTCGTGCCACTATAATACTATTTAGCGTTCAATAAGACGGTGCGATATAACCGGTATTTGGCGCGGCATAATTTTATCCGGGTGTGGCGAAGCTTGGTATCGCGCTTGGTTCGGGTCCAAGAGGCCGTGGGTTCAAATCCCGCCACTCGGACCATCGGAGTATCCTTCGGGGTACTCCGATTTTTATTACCAATTTGTAAATTTTCTTATGCCGTTGCACAGAGATGTACAACTTTCGTTGTTTGGGAGCCTGTATGTAGAAGGACTTGTTCCTTACTACATACAGGAGGTTCCATATGACCGAAGAAAACTACAACTACCGAACGAGTCAGACGCTGCTTCGCAACCAGTTTCCCGGAAAAGGAAAGTTAAAAATCCCCATCATTCCTAAGTTCCAAGAAAGGCCCGGAGACTTTGATGATCTTTTGTTGATCGGTTTTGACAAAACCCACCTGGAGGACCAGAATCACCTCGACCGCATGGTACACTTCTTCCTATATGACTATCGCTTTGAGCGGGTCTGGAAGAACCCAGACAATGACATTGAAAAACTGTCCCGGTACCGTGCAGTGCTGTCGCCGGATTTCAATATGTATCTGGAAATGGCGCCTGTCATGCAGCTTTACAATGTATTTCGTAATCGTTGGTGCGGCGCTTACTGGGCATCCAAAGGGCTCCGGGTCATTCCCACCATCAACTGGGGCGATAAATCCACGTTCGATTTCTGCTTTGACGGGATTGAAAAAGGCAGTGTGGTGGCTGTCTCCACCTACATGGCGTCCGAACACGACAACCGCCAGGATCAAAAAGAGTGGTTCATGGCTGGATACAACGAGATGCTGCGGCGCATTGAGCCGGAAAAAATCATTTGCTACAATACACCGTTTCCCGAAATGCAAGGTAATATCATCTATGTGGACTACGAACGCAGTTCTTGGCGGTATATGAATTACGAGCGTGGATTTCAGAAAGAAGATTTGGAATCTTTCAAAATTGGTGGCTCTTTCTATACAAATCATGATACAATAGAGCCGTTCCTAATTGGCAAGGGGGGCGGCAGTGCATACGGTGGGAAATGGAAGCCCTCCAAACCAGCCGATGAAAAATTTATTGGTAAACCGGGTGAAGTAAAACAGTCTTTTACCAAAAAGGGAGACTTGTATGAGACTCATATCGGCCCAGATGGAAAGGCTGATTCCGAGACTCATTATTCTGATCACGGAACTCCAAAATTTCACGATAATCCTCACACGCACGATGTCTATTGGGATGAATTAGGACCTCACCTCAGCAAGGTCGAACGCTCTGGAAAAGCATTTGACCGTGAAAGGAGACACTATTCTATGAAGACGGTTGTACCAACCAATACATTTGAGGATGATCGATTCAAAACAATCAGCGATTTTAAGTGGTGTATGAGGCGCGGCGGAGAAATTCAATTCGAATGGAACGGCATTATGTATTGTTGCTTTGGCTGCATTTCTCCCTCAGCAGGCGCAGCAACTAAAATGATGATCTGTCAGGCTGGCTCTGCGGAAATAAACGCTCGTACCGAGAAATGGTGTGATACCGCCGACGAAATTCTGGAGTATATAGTTGGTGGTGATCGTCTGCGCGATGTAATCACGCAAGTAAAAGTGTGGGAGCGTACAATTTAAGATGAAACCTTTTGCCGACTGCTTATAAACCATTGATATTACTGGATTTTCACAGATCCTTTAATGACACTCGGACCATCGGAGCATCCTTCGGGATGCTCCGATTTTTGTATAAAGAAAACCACTCGCTAGGCGAGTGGTAGCAAAAAGCCTATGGCGATGAAAGTGATAAAAAAACTCCCTTTGCTATAATAAAAGTGCGGTCTGCCAACTGCACAAAGAATAGCAAAGGGAGGACATTCAGA
>JALFRA010000013.1 GCA_022785125.1 Clostridiales bacterium | reverse complement strand
GGACAGAATGGTGCGGATGGCGGTAAACTCGTTCTCCCTGGCATACAGGTAACCGATCACCGCCTGCTCCCCGAAGGGGATGCGGCGGGCCTGGGCCAGGTAGCCCATCACCGCGTTGTCGCACAGGCGCTCAAAGGCGGTCAGCTCCCCGCTGCCGGGGGCGGTGAGGGCGGCGCCTGCGGCGGCCGCCTCGCTGAGGGGGCCCGCCCGGAACAGGGCGGCCAGGTCACTGCCCTTACCGGAAGTGAGAGTGTGTACCTCCACGTTGCCGCCGGGCAGCAGCACCTGATTGAGGAAATCGTTGCCCTTGCCCATGCGGGCACACCGGACGGCGGAGCGCAGGTTGGTGGAATCAATGAGCAGGCGGACATACCCCTCCAGGAAGGGACTGCCCACGGCCCTGGCGGCCTGGCTCATCTCGGCGAAGTAGGCCCGGTCCAGCACGAAGTCGGCCAGCTGGGGATCGTTGCCGCCGCTCAGCAGCTCCCGGGCCTGGACAATGGCCTGCCGGAAGGGATCGGTGAAGTCCCGCAGGTTGTCCCGCTGCCAGGCCTCCTTGATCTGCCCGGCGGTCCAGCGGCCGCCCTCCATCAGCAGCCGGTCGGGATCGGCCCCTACGGCAGCGGCCTTGATGAGGGTCTTGGCGTTGTGGTAGTCGTATTTCATCTGGAACACGTCCACCAGCCGCTTGTCGGGCACCGCGCCCTTCAGTTCCTTGTACAGAGCAGCCCGGGCGGCGGAGAGCAGTTCGTCCAGAGCGGCATGGGTGAGGGCGGTCAACTCCCCGTAGCCGCACTCGGTGAGGACCTTGGCGGCCTCGTCGTCGGTGCGGGCGTCCAGCATCCGCTCCATCCGCTCCCGGGTGAGGAGACGGTTCTCCATGGCCCGGATACGGGCGGATATGGTCAGATAGTCGGTATCTTTGATTTTAGCCAAAATGTTGCCTCCTTACTTGCAAGGAGCGCATCAGTCGAAGAGCACCTTGGCCACCTCGCGGTCCATTTCGCCCCGCTGGAGGCGCACCAGCGTCTCAAAGGTGCAGTTGACCTCCACGTCCCCGTCGCTGAGGATGAGGCCCCCCTGAATGGGGCGGGACTGCTCGGACATGGTCAGCCGTCCGTCGCCCAGCTTCTCGTTGGCCTGGGTGACCACGGCCTTGCCGTAACGGGCGCGGTCCTTCTGGGAGAAGATGACCGCCTCCCGGCCGGTGGAGGAGGCGCGTACCGCCAGGTCGGCCAGCAGCTTCACATACTCCTTGTCGGGCAGGTTCACCAGCTTCTCCAGCGCCAGGTCATAGGCCTTGGAGAGCATTTCCTGCTTGGCGGCCAGCTCCAGCTTGCGGGCGTCCAGTTGGGCCACGCTGGCCAGCCGCTCCACCCGCTCATCGGCGTTGCGGCGGCCCCGGGACAGGATCTCCTCGCTCTCCCGCCGGGCCTGAGCCTCATACCGGGCCGTGATCTCGTCGGCCTGACGGCGGGCCTCGGCGTTGATGTCGTCGATCTCCCGTCCGGCGTCAGCCGCGATGCGTCCGGTGATTTTTTCAATTCCGTCCATAGTCTACCTCTGGCTCAGAAGCCGAACATGATCATCAGGAAGGAGATGAGCAGAGACAGGATGGCGTAGAACTCCACGATGATACAGAGCACCATGCCCTTGGACCAGTCGTTGGGGTTCTTGGCCACGATGCCCACGGAGGCGGCGGCCACCCGGCCCTGAGCGATGCCGGAGAGCAGACCGCCGAGGGCCATGGGGATGCAGGCGGCCAAGACGATGAGGCCCTGAGCGATGGTCAGCTCGCCCACGGTACCGTCAAACAGCCCCATCTTCATCAGGGCCAGGAAGCCAATGACCAGGCCGTACAGGCCCTGGGTGCCGGGGATCACCTGCAGGATCATACACTTGGAGAACTGAGAGGGGTCCTCGGCCAGCAGGCCGGCGCCCGCCTCACCGGCCAGGCCGGTACCCTTGGCGGAACCAACGCAGGCCAGGCCCGCGGCAAGAGCGGCGCCCAGGAAACCAAAGAACGCGCCAGCGTATTGGGTCAGAAATTCACCGAATGTCATGTTACTCTTCCTCCTTAATGTCGACATACTTTGTCGCAATGTTCAGGGGCCGCCAGGGGCGTCCGCCCTCTTCATAGAACTGCTTGAAAAATTCCAGGTATTGCAGACGGGACGTGTGGACGTAGGTGCCGATCACGTTCAGGCCGATGTTGAAGGCGTGACCGATGATGAAGATGATAAAGAAGATGGGGATGCCGATGGCCGGGGGCAGTCCGCCGCCGGGCATGGCGCCCAGGATGTTGAACACCTGGCCGATGACCGAACCGGCCAGCATCATCACCATCAGACGGGAGTAGGAGAGGATGTCTCCGAAGTAGCCCGTCACGCCGTTGTACACCGCGCCGATGATGGCGGTCACCTTGCCGAAGCCCTTGGCGTTTCTGGCCTGGCCCAGCAGCATCAGGCAGCCGATGATGAGCACCACCGGGTAGCCCGCCACATTGCCCACATTCAGCGCGAACAGGGCGATACCCACAAAGATGACCCACCAGGTACCGATATCCAGGATGGCGTCCACCACCTGGCCCCGGCGGCACAGCATCCAGAATTTCACCGCCATGCCCACCAGGATCTGCACAAAGCCCACGGCCAGCGCAAAGACCAGCACGGTCATGGGGTCGCCCATGACGTTGAGCAGGGGGCCGGGCACGCCCGTCGCCCCCTCGGGCACCGACAGGAAGGGGATCACCGGCTGGGACAGGCCCAGCATGTTGGTGAACTGATACAGGAAGTCGGAGAAGAAGCCGCCGGTAAAGAAGCCGATGACAGCAGAGGAAATGCCGCACATGATCATCAGCCGGATCAGCTGTCCGAAGCCCCCCTTGGGGTGGACCTTGTGGTTGATGAAGGCGCAGGCCCCCGCCAGGATCAGGCCGTAGCCCAGATCAGCGAACATAAACCCGAAGAAGAAGATATAGAAGGGGGCCATCAGCCCGTTGGGGTCCACGCCGTCATAGGCGGGCAGGGAATACATCTCGGTAATGGTGGTCAGCGGCTCGGTAAAGCGGTTGTTCTTCAGCTTCACCGGCACCACCGGATAGTCCTCGGCTGCCGGGTCCTGGGTCTCCCAGCAGCAGGTGTACTGCCCCAACCGCTCCAGCAGCTTTTTCTCGTCGGGGACAGGCACCCAGCCCTCCAGGAAGAAGGCGGAACTGCTGTCCAGCAGACGGCAGCGGGCCTCCTCCCGGGCGATCTCCTGATCGGCCCTGTCCAGGCACCGCTCCAGAGCGCCCTTTTTGGAGGCGTATTCCCCCACCTGGTCGATGGTGGACTCCAGCGCACGGGCGGCGTCGGCCAGCTTTTCGTCCAGCCGCTTGTCGTTCTCCGCCGCCGTCCCCGTCCAGCCCCGCAGGGCCGCCCGGGAGAAGCCGTACTCCTTGAGCACCGCCTGGCAGTCCTCCTCCACGCTGCGGTGGCAGAGGAACACCAGATATTTCAGTTCGTTGTCCGCCCCCGCCCGCATGAGCTCATACAGGTCGGTGACCGCCCCCAGGGCCCCATCCATGGCGTCCAGATCGGTGGACGCGGCCACGGTGCCGAAGGACACCGCCACCTCCGGGGTAGAGGCCGTCTCCAGGGGGATATCCAGCGCCAGCCAGGGAGCCAGCGCCAGCTTTTGAGTCCGCAGTTTGTTCTGCTCGGCGTACAGAGCCGAGATCTTCCGCTCCAGGGCCACCAGCTGCCCGGCATCCGCCAGGCCGGTCCGGTAGGCCGCGTCGTCGAAGAGTTCTCCCTCTGTGATCACCGGTCTGGGGGTGAGGAGCCCGCCCTTCTGTTTGGGTCCGTACTTCTTCAGGGCTTTCAGGGCATTCTCCACGCTGGAACGGGCATCCCTGGCCTCGTTCAGCGCCCCGGTGTCCGGCCGCGTCAGACTGGCCCAGTCGGGGTCATCCTTGCGGTCCCCCGGCTCGTCGATCTCCACACAGCCCAAATGCTGAAGCAGCCGCAGCATGGACTCCCGCTCGGATTGCATTCCGATGAGCCGCAGCCGCTTCATTTTCACAATGGACATCAGTTCTTCACTACCCTTCTCACGATGCTCTCAGCGGCGTCGGCCAGACGGCCCTCCGCCTTGGAGCGCAGGGCGTCGCAGGCCTTCTGCGTCTGGGCGTTTACCTCGGCCGCGTGTTTGGCCGCCGTTTCCTCCGCCGAGCGCATAAATTCACGGACCTGGGCCTCGGCCTGAGCCCGGGCCTCCGCCAGCCGGGCCTTGCCGGCCCGCTCGGCCTCCGCCACGGTGCGCTTGGCCTCCGCCTGAGCTTCCGCCTTGCGCTGCTTGTTGGCCTGTTCCGCCTCAGTCACCTGCTTGATCGCTTCCAGAGACATACATTCACCGCCTTTCCCCATCTCTTGTCCCTCTGGACAATTTATCCGATGTTACTAGTCATGATACTTCAAACTGACCAAGATTGCAAGTTTAAAATTATCAGTTCAATTTTTGGCCTTTCTTTTTTTCAGCTTTTTTTGCATAGTTTTTATCCCTTTATTCCCGCCGTCTTTATCAATTATGCCTGATTTTCCTCCGTTTTTTCCCTCATTTATTTTTGTGAATAATTTAACACAAAAATTTTTTTGTACATATTTTTTCTTTCAGGCTTTTAGCCGCTCCCCATAACTGGGCAAAAAAACGGCGCTGCCGCAATCATGCGGCAGCGCCGTTCAGAAATTGATCCCATCAGTCGTCGCTGAGGTAATAGGGCTTCATCAGGCTGGGCTGCTCGGTGGAGTCCTTCTGGCCGTTGGTCCGCAGCACGATCTCCGGCGGACGGCCTGCGCGGCCTCTGCCGCCGTGCTTTTTCCGTCCGCTCTTGGGCGCGGGGGCGGAGGCGGAGGACTGGGCTGCGGCCTGCTTCTTACCCTGGGCCTTGGGCTGCTTCTGGGGAGCCTTCTCCTGAGGGGTCTGCTTCTCCCTGGGCTGCTTTTCCTTGGGCCGCTTCTCCTTCCGGTTCTCCTTTTTCTCAGGCCGGGGCGCGGGCTTCCGGGGTGCCAGCAGCCGGGCGGTGGCATCCATAATGATGTCGCTGGCCAGGGGGTCGGGCCGGCGGAAATCGGCAAAGGCCGGCTCGGGGGCGGCGGGGCGGGCGGGCGCGGTGGCCACCAGGGCCTCCTCCAGGGTCGCGCTGTTGCGCACCCCCCGCTTGGACTTCTTCTTTTTCTCCGGCTGGGCGGGGGCGGGCTGTTCCGCCGCCTCAGCCGCCTTCTGGGCAGCCTTGGCCTTGCGCTCGGCAGCGGCGGCCTTGTTGGCGGCGTCCCGCTGGCGGCGCTTCTCCTTGGCGGCGGCCCGGGCCTCGGCGTCCTCCGGGTTGATGATCCGGCCCTTTTTATCCTTGGGCAGGGGTTCAAAGACCTCCATGGGCCAGGGGTGGCCCTCCACCACCGGGATGGCACGGCCCAGCAGCTTCTGGATGCTCTTGAGCTCCTCCTTCTCATTGATGTCGCAGAAGGAGATGGCGGTACCGCCCCGGCCCGCCCGGCCGGTACGGCCGATGCGGTGGACGTAGGTCTCAGGCACGTCGGGCAGGTTGTAGTTGAACACATGGGACAGCTCATCAATGTCCAGACCCCGGGCGGCAATGTCGGTGGCCACCAGGGCGCGGACCTGTCCGCTCTTGAAGTCGGCCAGGGCCTGCTGCCGGGCGGTCTGGCTCTTGTTGCCGTGGATGGCGGCGGCGGCGATGCCCGCCTTCACCAGATCCCCGGCCACCTTGTTGGCGCCGTGCTTGGTGCGGGTGAACACCAGGGCGTTCTTCACGTCGGGCTCCAGGATCAGGGAAGCCAGCAGCTTGGTCTTGTTGCCCCGGTCCACATAGTAGAGCTTCTGGTCGATGACCTCCACCGGGGAGGACACCGGGTTCACCGCCACCTTTACCGGGTTTACCAGCAGGGAATCCACCAGTCCCTGGACCTCCGGGGGCATGGTAGCAGAAAAGAAGAGGGTCTGCTTCTTCTTGGGCAGCCAGCCCAGGATGCGGCGGACATCGTGGATAAAGCCCATGTCCAGCATCCGGTCGGCCTCGTCCAGTACAAAGACCTCCAGCCTGGACAGGTCCACGAATTTCTGGTTGTACAGGTCGCCCAAGCGGCCGGGGGTAGCCACCAGGATGTCCACGCCCTTTTTCAGCTGCTCCACCTGGGGGTTCTGGCCCACGCCGCCGAAGATGACGGCGGAGCGGAGGGGCAGGTGGCGGCTGTAGGCCACGATATTCTCCTGAATCTGGAGGGCCAGCTCCCGGGTGGGGGTAAGGACGAGGGCCCGGATACCCTTGCCCCTGGTTCCGCTCAGCCGCTGGAGGATGGGTGCGGCAAAGGCGCAGGTCTTGCCGGTGCCGGTCTGGGCGCAGCCCAGCACATCTCTGCCCGCCAAAGCGGGGGGGATGGCCTTTTCCTGAATGGGGGAGGGGCGTTCATACCCCTGTTCGGCCAGCGCCTTCAGGATGGGCGCTTTCAGGCCGAGGTCCTGGAATGTCATGCGGTTCGTTCCTTTCCTCAGAAATGCCCCTTCCGCGCCGGGGGCACAAAAAATAAAACTGCCGCGCGGAGGCAGAAAAAACACGACGAAGCCCGCCGGCCAGCCGGCGGGCATTTCGTACATGATCGTTTACTGGAATATAGTATATCATTATTTCAAAAAAATACAAGGGGCGGTCAGCCCAGCCGGGCCACCACTGCCGCCACCGTCTGCTCCAGGGTATTTCCCCCCGTCACATCCACCGTCAGGTCGGCGTATTTGCGGTACAGAGGCTCCCGGGCGGCGTACACGTCGGCCAGCGTCTGGCCGGGGGACATGGCAATGCCCCGGGTGGTAATGTTGCGGATGCGCCGCTCCAGCTCCTCCAGAGGCACATGGAGATACACCACCAGCCCCAGCTCCTTGAGATGGCGGGCGGCCTCCTCCCGGCAAATTGCGCTGCCGCCGGGGGCGATGACGGTGCGGGTACAGTCCAGATCCCGGATGACGCCCTCCTCCACGTCCAGGAAGGCCTCCACGCCCCGCTGGTCCAGGATGTCCTGGAGCAGGGCGCCCTCCCGCTGCTGGATGAGCAGATCGGCGTCCACAAAGCGATAGCCCAGCGTCTTGGCCAGCAGCACCCCCACGGTGCTCTTGCCCGAGCCGGGCATTCCGATCAAGGTAACGTTTTGATACTCCACAGCGGGGTCATCCTTTCCCATGTCATGATCTTTGCCAGTATATCAAATCTTTTCCCCGGTTGCAAGGAAAATAGCCCCTTTTTCTGAACCCTGCGGTTTCACATTTTCTCTCAAAAAAGTGCTTGCAAAAATCGAACGTATGTTGTATACTGAGTGCGAACAAAAGTTCTAATGCTGTGTGGGGAACTTTTTGCCGCTCTGCGCCGTCAGAAAAGTACAAGGGTCCTTGCAAAGTACGTTTTATAGGACACCTTATCCCGTATACTGGGATCAAACGCCGGAACAACAGGAGGGAAACGGTATGGAGACCATTTATCTGAATCTGGACGCCAGACGGATCACAGGATACGCAAGTGAGTCGGACCAAAAGGCCTGCGTGGGTCAGGAGACGGTGTGCTATACCGTACTGCCCCGGCGGAAGTCCGCCTGCCTGGAGGGAAAGGTGCTGGACTTTGAGGCCTGCCGCCGGGCCCTGGAAGGGGAGCCTGCGGTGGAAGAGGTCCCGGAGGAACTCTCCGCGCCGGAGGAGCCCACCCGGCCCCGCCGCGGGCTGGACCTGGCCCTGGCCGCCGATCTCATCGCGTCGGCGGGGATGCTCACCGCCGTGGCGGCGGTGGCGGCCCGGTTCTTCCTGGGGTAATCGAAAACAGAACGCAGGACATCCAAAGGATGTCCTGCGTTTTTGTTCTTATGAAATCCAGAAACCGGCCCTTCGGGCCGGCGGCGCTTTTGCCCTGAGCATTTTAATTTCCCAGGAATGAAAAAAGAAACAGCACTCCGAATGGAGTGCTGTTTCTTTTTTCTGGAGCAGGTGACGAGGCTCGAACTCGCTACCTCCACCTTGGCAAGGTGGCGCTCTACCAGATGAGCTACACCTGCAAGCGACGGATGTTATTATAGCAATCCGTGCCGCCAATGTCAAGGGAATTTTTCAATTTTTTATTTTTTCTTTTCAGGCCTCCTGGTCCTGCCATTGATAGCCCATTTCAGCCATTTGGGCCGCCGTCCAGGTCTGGCTGGTACTGCGGCTCAGATCCACCCACACGGTCTGGCCGTTGCGGCTCACCTGATTGAAAAAGTGGGGCTTTCCCTGCAGGGTACCCTCTACGATCTGTCCCTTCAGGCCCAGGCCGTCGCACAGCAGCTGGAAGGCCAGGGCCAGGCCCTCATCATTGGCGCCCTTCCCCACCAGCGCGTCCCAGGCGGTGGCACCGCCGGTTTTCAGGTCCACCTGCACCACGTTGGGCAGCGTCCCCATCAGCAGGTCCAGCCGCCGGCTGGCGATCTGGTGCTGGATGGGGGTGAGGATGGCCGCCGACTTCTCCTGAAGCTGCTGGCGCTTCTGCTGGAGGGCCGTGGGCTCCTCCGGGTAGTCCAGCAGGATCTCCACGATGCGCTGGGTGCCGGTGTCGGTTTTGGGATAGAGCTCCACCGAGCACTCCGGCATCCCCAGAGCGGTCTCAGGGGTGTCATAGTAAGCCTGGCGCACCTGTTCCTCCACCGCGGCGGCATCCCCGGTAAAGTAGCCCACCCGCAGAGCCAGTTCGGTCTTGAAAGCCGACAGGGCCTGGACCGCCTCCTCCCGAATGGCGCTGGTGCCGGTGATGTTCACCAGGCTGCTCACCTGCTCGGGGGAGCGGCGGTAGGAGATGGTGATGGTGGCCTCATAGGTGGTGATGATGGTGGTATAGTCGTTCTTGATGAAGTCCACCGCATAGGCCCCCAGGGGGTCGTCCTTGGCCACCTCCAGGCAGGCCCGGTTCAGGTCGTCCTCCACGTCGCCGTTATAGTCGGTGATCTGGATGACGCCCTCCTCCACCCCCTGGGAGACAAAGAACAGCACGCCGTTGACCAGCTCAGAGTAGGTGCTGGCCTTGATGGTGGACTCATTTTCGCCCAGTGCGGGATGCTCCGCGTGGGGCTCCACCACCGTATAGGCCTGCCCCGACAGGGAGCACCCGCCCAGCAGCAGAGCCAGACTCAGGGCCAGAGCCGGTATGTACTTTTTCACAGGCCCCGCCCCCTTTCCTCACTCAAAAGCCCAGGTCCTCGTCGATCAGTACCACCTCGGTACGTCCGATGCCGTTGGATGCCTGCCACAGCACCGTCATGCCCCGGCACAGCCGCTCGGGGCTGCTGCAGTCGTAGCACTTGTCCCCCTTGACGGCGCAGGGGGTCTTGCGCTGGAGGCGGATGGCGTTTTTAGGCGAGGCCACATTGCGGGCCCGCCACACCGCCCCGTCGTAGTTGGGAGCCAGCTTGTTGCGGCCCACCAACAGATAGAGCTCCTCATGGCCGAACACGGTAGAGGCAATGCGGTTGCCCACCCCGTCAATGTTCACCATCTCGCCGGTCTCCGCCAGAGCGTTCACCGAGCACAGGTAGACCTGGGTAAAGGCGGCATCCTCCTTGCGGTCCCCCTCCCAGTGGGAGACCACGGTGTTGTGGGCTTTGAGCCGGTCCAGAAGGCCCATCTCCCGGACGGTCACCGAACCGCCGATGCCGATGGTCCTGCCGTCCAGCTTACCGTCCAGATAGTCGGCGGCCTCCGCCGCCGTGGCAAAGCAGGACACGGTATAGCCCCGCTTCTCCAGGTTGGCCTTTACCTTGGTGAAATCCGTCATGGAAACCCTTCCTTTCTCTGCGGGAGTCAATTAAATATCATCCTTGCTGTAGGTGCGGAAGCCCTCGCCCAGCACATCGTGGGCGTCACACACAATGAGGAACGCCCGGGGATCGATCTCGTTGACCTTCTCCTTCAGGGGCACGATCTCCTTTTGCTTGAAGGCCACCATCAGCACCTTTTTTTCATTGCCGGAGTAGACTCCCTCGCCGTGGAGGAGGGTTGCTCCCCGGTCCATGGCAATGATGGCGTCGGCGATCTCCCGGTAGGAGTCGCTGATGATATAGGCCACCTTGGAGCTGTCCAGGCCGTACAGAACGGTGTCCATCACCTTGGTGGTGATATAGAGGGACACCACGCCGTACAGGGCGGTCTCCACCTTGTTAAAGGCCATGGCGGCCAGGGCAATGACGATGAAATCAGGGATCAGCACCAGAGTGCCCATGGGCAGCCAGGCAAACTTCAGCTTGAGCAGACGGGCAATGAGATCGGTGCCGCCGGTGGTAGCCCCCTTGGAAAACACCAGGCCAATGCCCGCCCCCAGCAAAACTCCGCCGAAGATGGAGGCCAGCATGGTATCCATGGGAGGGAAGCGGTAGATCATATCCAGCACGTCGATGGCAAAGGAGCTGAAGGTCATGGCGTACAGGGAGGACACCAGCAGGTGCCCCCCGATGTACTTCCACCCCAGGAAGAAGAGGGGTACGTTCATGACGAACACCATGGTGCCCACCGGCAGGACAGGGATAATGGCATTGAGCACCTGGCCCAGACCGGTGAGGCCACCCATGGCCACCAGGTTGGGGGCGTAGAAGATGTTAAAGGCCAGAGCGTACAGGATGGAGCCCAGTGTGATGATGGCATAGCTTTTTACATAATAACTCACAGTGTGTTTCAACGGGTATTCCTCATTTCTCTTCCAGAATCACAGCAGGCTGATCTGTTCCTCGCCCCGGTCCTCCTCCTTCAGCAGGGCGCCCGCCACCGGCAGGGACCGTGCCCGGTACCGGGCGGCGTTGACAATGGTGGTGTCCGTCAGCGGAACGGCCTTTTCCACCTTCCACTTGGGCTTGAGGGTCATGACGTTGACGCCCTGGGTGGAGCGGGTGGTCTTGGGTGTGAGTGCGGCGGTGTGGAACACCAGGCACCGGCCCTCGGTGGAGGTGACCGCCACCTCCAGGTCCTCCCTGATGTGGAGGGCAGCGGCCAGGGGAGACTTGTCGGAGTAGGCGCCGGTGAGCTTTCTCCGCTTGGTCTGCGTCTGGTAGGCGGCCACCTCTACCCGGGCCACCTTGCCGTTTTCAAAGAAGAAGAGCAGGTGTCCGGAGTAGTCGCTGGTGAGGCAGGCCCACACGAAGCTCTCCCCGGGGTCCATGCCCAGCTTGGTGGCCAAAAAGTCGCCCAGTACGCTGGCTTTGGCGTCGTCGAACTCGCTGAGGGGGGCCTTGTAGCACTGCTGCTTGTCGGTAAACACCAGCAGCATATCCCGGTTGTTCCCCTCCCAGTGCAGCCAGGGGCCGTCCCCCTCCTTGTACTTCTGCTCGCTGCTCATCCGCAGGGACTGGGGGGTGATCTTCTTGAAGTAGCCCTCCCTGGAGCAGAACACATGGACGGGATAGTCGGGGGTATCGTCCTCCTCCTCCACAGCGCCGGCGGCCTGATAGTCGTAGACGATCTCGGTGCGCCGGGGAGAGGCATACTTCTTTTTCACCGCCGCCAGCTCAGTGGTGATGATCTTCTTGATGCGGCCCGGGTTGTTGACGATGTCCTGGAGGTCGGCGATCTCCTCCTCCAGCCCGGCCACTTCTTCAATGCGCTTGAGGATATACTCCTTGTTGATGTTGCGCAGCTTGATGTCGGCCACGTATTCCGCCTGGACAGAGTCGATGCCGAAGCCGATCATCAGGTTGGGCACCACCTCGGCGTCCTCCTCGGTCTCCCGGATGATCTTGATGGCCCGGTCGATGTCCAGCAGGATCTTTTTCAGGCCCTTGAGCAGGTGGAGCTTCTCCTGCTTCTTCTTCATCACATAGTAGGTCCGGCGGCGCACGCCGTCCATCCGCCAGCCGGTCCACTCCTCCAGAATCTCGCCCACACCCATCACACGGGGCATCCCGGCAATGAGGATATTGAAGTTGCAGGAGCAGGCGTCCTGGAGGGTGGTGGACTTGAACAGCTTGGCCATCAGCTTGTCCGGGTCGGTGCCCCGCTTCAGGTCGATGGTGATTTTCAGGCCGTTCAGGTCGGTCTCGTCCCGCATATCGGCGATCTCTTTGATCTTGCCCGCCTTGATGAGCTCGGCCACCTTGTCCATGATGGCCTCCACCGTGGTGGTGTAGGGGATCTCATACACCTCAATGAGATTTTCACTCTTGAGGTAGCGCCACCGGGCCCGCACCTGGAAGGAGCCCCGGCCGGTGGCGTAGATCTGCTTTAAAGCGGCCTCATCGTACAAAAGCTCGCCGCCGGTGGGGAAATCGGGAGCTTTCAGATGCTCCATCAGGTTGACCTGTGGATTTTTCAAAAAGGCCGCCGCGGCGTCGCATACCTCCCCCAGGTTGAAGCCGCACAGGTTGGAGGCCATGCCCACGGCAATGCCCTGGTTGGCGCTCACCAGCACGTTGGGGAAGGTGGTGGGCAGCAGGGTGGGCTCCTTCATGGAGCCGTCGTAGTTGTCCACAAAGTCCACCGTATCCTGGTCGATGTCCCGGAAGAGCTCGGCGCAGATGGGGTCCAGCCGCACCTCGGTGTAACGGCTGGCCGCCCAGGCCATGTCCCGGGAGTACACCTTACCGAAGTTGCCCTTGGAGTCCACCAGGGGGTGGAGCAGGGCGCCGTAGCCCCGGGAGAGGCGCACCATGGTGTCGTAGATGGCAGCGTCGCCGTGGGGGTTGAGTTTCATGGTCTGGCCCACCACGTTGGCGCTCTTGGTGCGGCTGCCGCCCAGCAGGTGCATCTGGTACATGGTGTACAGCAGCTTGCGGTGGGAGGGCTTGAACCCGTCGATCTCCGGGATGGCCCGGGAGACGATAACGCTCATGGCGTAGGGCATATAGTTGAGCTCCAGCGTCTCGGTGATGGGCTGCTCCAGCACCTCGGGCCGCAGGCCCATAACGTTGGGGTTGTTGACCTTCTTCGCCCCCTCCTGGGGGTCCTTTTTCTTTGCCAATGGTATCAGTCCTTCTTGTCAGGTGGGGCCCGTCAGGCGGCGGGCGGGACAACGGCGTCCTCCGGCGGCAGCGTCTCGGGCCGCGCCGTGGTTTCCGTTATGGTGGAGGTGATGTTCACCACCAGTTTCATCTGATTTTTGATGTGATATTCCAGCTCCATGGTGCCCCGGCTGGCCGTTACAGTCCACTCCAGGGCAAGGCGGGTGGCGGGGGACCAGCTGCCCCCGTCCGGGGTCTGGACCCACAGAGCGCCCGAAACGGCGCCGCTGTCCTGAAAGGCGCACTCCAGCTTGAACTCCTCCGAGCCCATGTACCAGCCCATGGCGGCGGGGTCCATCTCCAGCACCCAGGCATTCCCCTGCCGGGTAAAGGCGTCGTCTCCCAGATAGATTGCCAGTTGATCCGCCCCGGCCAGGGCCTCCTCCCAGTAGAGGGCGGGGTCGTTGTACAGGCCGGTCTGTGCTGCATAGCTGTCAGCCAGCAGACTGCCCACGGTAATGCCGCCGGCCCGGAAGGTCAGAATCGTGTCTATCTCCTGGACCGACCCTTCGGGCAGGACGATCCAGCTGTTCTGTCCCAGGTCTGGCACGCCTGCGGCGGTGAGCAGCGCGGGCAGGAAGGAAGCGGTAAAGGCGGTGGAGCCGGTGGCGCTGTCGTACCGCAGCTCAATGTCTCCCCGTTCCAGCTCCTCCAGCGCTTCCACGATCTCCGGGTCCATTCCGTAGGTCGGGTCCATGGTACTCAGCATCTGGCTCAGCATCTGGGAGAGGTCATAGTTTACCCCAATTTGGGCGCCCTCCGGGCCGAACAGGCCGTCGGCGGTATAGGTGGCCTTGTAGGTCTGGTCGCCGTTGAGGCTGTCGAACAGGGTGAGGGTGATCTCCCCCTGTTCCCTGCTCTTCCAGCGTTCCCGCTGCCCGGCCTGGACATTCAGAATCTGGTTGAAGATGGTAAAGCGGCTGTCCACCGTCTCTGCCAGAGCGGCCGGGTCCATGAGCACGGCGGTCTCATAGACGGGGTCCCACCACACCAGGCAGCCCGCCGCCTCCGCTGTCTCCCGCAGAGGGACGTAGTCCCCCGTCAGGGTAAGGCCCAGAGTCTCTCCCAGCACATCGGCGGGCACATAGGTGACTCCCCGCTCGGCATAGGGCAGGGCGTCGCCCTCAAAGGCCAGATAAGCGCCGTTGACCATGATCCCCATCTGACCGGGGACCCAGCCCATGGACTGCTTCCAGCTGTCGGTGCTCTGCCACCCCTCCGAACCGTCGTAATAGAAGATATATTCCCAGGTCAGATAGGTCTCAAACTCCTGCCGGTCCAGCAGGTCGTAATCGTTCATAAACTCATCGGCCGTCTGGTAATAGGAATACTCCCGGGCAAAATACCCGTCCACGTCAAAGCCGTCCAGAACGAGGGGGTCCTCCGCCAGGGCCTGGTCGATCTCGTCCTGCATCTCCATGATATGGATCTGATGGTCCACAAAGTTCTGGAGCATATACGCCTCAAATTCCTGCCGGGTGGTCAGGCCGTAATCCTCCATAAAGGCCTCCACCGGCGGACGGTATTGGGTCCCATACATCCGCTGGAACCAGGCGTCGGCGTCGAACTGCTCCAGCACTCCGGGATGGGCGGCCTTGTATTCCTCCAGGAAGGCGGCCCTTTCCTCCTCATAGACGATCTGGAGGACCTGTTCCTCCAGCAGCATGGTGCGGACATACTCCTCCGACATCCCCCAGTCCTCCGCCATCTCCGCCACGCTTCCGTAGATCCAGATCTCCCGGACATAGGCGTCCAGACCGGCCTCCATCTGGGCGGTCTCCTCGGGATGGGCGGCCATCCAGGCGGCCGCCTTCTCATCCAGGGGGTATGCCTCCTCCGCCGGGGCGGCCAGGGCAGGCAGGGAAAGGGACAGGCTCAGCGCCAGCGTCAACAGGATCGTAAGCAGCTTCTTCATGGGAACCTCCTTTTCCTTTCACAGTGGTGGATGGTACCAAACGCCCCTGCGGGCGGCATGAGACGGAAAAAGGCGGGGGTCGCTCAGACACAGGTTCAGACGGGACACGGGGCGGCGCAGAGGCCGCCCCCGGCAGGGGAACCGCTGCACGGTGTGCAAGCGCTTCCAGGCCTGGATCACAGACTGCTCCGGCAGTCCGGACCGCCCCTGCTCAGTGGTTAGAATTATATCATTCCTTTCAAAAAAACGCAATTCATCGCCGTAAAGCGTCAAAACAAAGACCGGCGGCCCGCGCAACGCGCAGGCCGCCGGAAGGGTTTACTTCATGACGGGAATGGTGACGTAGGTGCCGGTGCGGTCCACCGTAAAGGCGGTGACAGTCTCGGGCCAGTAGGTAACCTCCGGGTCCACGGAGTAGAGCACCAGGGCCAGCTGGTGGCCGGCCTCCACGGTGTAGTCCATGGGCTGGAGCTCCAGCTGGAAGGTGTAGCACTCGCCGGGGGTCACTGTGTCCACATGGTAGATGGAGGTGCGGTTCTGGATATCCATCCAGCCCCGGGTGATGATCTTGTGGTCGGTCTGGGTCAGGGCGAACTGCTGCAGGTCCTTGGCCGTCAGGCCGCCGCCCTGCCACACCGCGCCGCTCTTCAGCGTCTCGGCTGCCACAGCCTCGCCGTACTGCTCCAGCATGACGGCCTTCATGCCGCCCTCGGGGGCCAGATCCACCAGCATGGCGCTGAGGATACCGGTGGGCTGGTCGGCGCTGGCCTTGATGGTGACGGTGGGGGTGCCGTTGATGTGCAGGTCCTCCTCCACGTCAAAGGCGAACACCAGGCTGGCGTCGGTGGTGCCGGAGATCACATCCTTCTCCCAGGCGTAGGCCATGTCGGTGCAGTACTCGATCCAGCCGTCGCCGGTGTCCGCCAGAGAGGTGTCAAAGCTGGTGGCGGACAGGTCGCTGGAAAAGGCCGCCTGGCCCTCCCCGGCGTCAAAGCGCACGGTGGTGTCGCTGCCCCAGCTGTCATAGCTGGCCCAGCTCAGGTCGGTGTTGCTCTGGATGCGGACGTTGGCCTCGTCCTCGGCGCCGTTGTCCACCCCGTACAGGTAGTGGGCATACCAGCGGCCCAGGATGCCGTTCAGGTCCAGGCCGTCGATCTGGTCGGGGGTCATGTGGGCGCCCTGGTGGAGGACCAGCTTGGCCTCCTGACCGGCAGACTGGAAGGCGTCGTACATCAGGTCAAACTGCTTGGGCCGCACGTTGAAGTCGTTGAGGCCGTGGATGATGAGGGCGGAGCAGTTCAGCTTCTCCGCGCCGTTGGTGTAGTTGCGCTCGTCCCAGAAGAAGTTGTAGTCGCCGGAGAGGGCGTCCTGATCCTGGATCATCTGGGCCTGATAGGCCTCATAGTCCCCCTGGATGGCGGCGTAATCCCCCTCATCCAGCTGGCGGGACATACAGTAGTCGGCCAGGATGTTGCAGTCGTCGCCGGGGTAGTACAGTCCGCCCGCCGCGGTGCCCTGGGAGCGGTAGTAGTCGTACCAGCTGGCGATGCCCGCCCGGGGCACGATGGTCTTAAGGCCCTCCACGCCGGTGGAGGCCACGGCGAAGGCGGTGGAACCGGCATAGGACTGGCCGCTCATGGCCACATTGCCGTTGGACCAGTCGGCCTTTACCTCAATGCCGGAGGTCTTGTCGGTGTAGGCCTTCACGCTCTCGTCGCCGGCCAGCCACTGCACCACCGCGGCAAAGGCGGCGGTCTCGTCGGCGCTGGCGCAGGTCTCAAAGCCGTCGGAGCCCAGGGTGCCCGGTCCGGCGCAGGACACATAGGCGTAGCCCCGCACCAGCCAGTAGTCATAGGAATCCACGTTCTCGGTGGTGGCCCACACATCGCCGCCGTCCCCGGCCTTGCCGGTGCCGGTCACGGTCTGCCGGGTCAGTTTGGCATCCTCGCTCTTACCGGCAGTCCAGTCCCAGTCCTCCTTGGTAGTGGTGGTGGACTGCTGGGCCTGGGTGAGCTTGGCGTCCACGATGTGGGCGTTCCAGGTGTCCAGGTCATAGGCGTCGGTGCAGCCGGCGGAGTAGGGCCGGGCCTCAAAAATGGTAGCGGCCTTCATGCCCTTGTCGGTGGCGGCGGGGCGCTGAATGAGCACCTTGACCAGGTCGGCCTTGCCGTCGCTGTCGGTGTCCACGGGGGTCTCCACATACACCACTTCCCGGATGATGGTGTCATAGGGGAAGATGGGCTGGGCCTCGCCGTTGACGAAAAGGGGCGCGGGAGTCTCGGCCTGGATGGTATCCCGGTACTGAGCGGCCAGCTCCGCCATCTCCTTCAGGGAGCTTTCGGTCAGTACGTCCCCTCCGGCCAGAGTCAGGCTGTGGGCCAGGGCGCTGTAATCGTTGGGCCAGGCGCCGATCTGCTGGTCGCTCAGGCCCGCCCAGCGCATCAGGGCGGTGGCCGCCTCCAGCGGGGTGGCGGTACGCTGGGGCTGGAAGGCTCCGCCGCCGCCCCCCTGCATCAGGCCCTTGTCCTGGAGCAGATTGGCGGCGCCCTGACAGGCCGCGTCATCCGCCACGTCGGTATAGACGCTGGGCTGGGCCTCGTAGGTCTCCAGCTCCTGGGTGTAGCCGCACAGCTCCACCAGCTGCTGTGCCAGCTCCCCCCGGGTCAGCCCCTGGTCAGCGGCCAAAGCGGGGGTGAGCAGGCTCCCGCAGAGCGCCAGGGTAAGACCACAAGAAAGCAATTTCCTCAAGATGATCCCTCCTGATCCAGATTTGTATTCTGTCGAATACGATGCAGATAGATTATACCAAGCGATGGTTATGTTTGCAAGAATATACAGGCCGGGATCTTTTCAGATCCCGGCCTGTATCCGTTACGAAATATCCGCCAGTTCCAGATATTTGTATCCATTTTCTGCAATGTGGTCTTTTCTTCCCTGGAGGTTGTCCCCCAGCAGCAGATCAAAGACCCGGGCGGTGTTTTCCACATCCTCGGGCATGACCTTGATGAGCCGCCGTGTGGCGGGATTCATGGTGGTGAGCCACATCATGTCCGGCTCGTTCTCGCCCAGACCCTTGGAGCGGTTGATGGAGCACTTTTTGCCCGCCAGCTCGCCGCTCACGATGTCGTTCTTCTCGGCGTCGGAGTAGGCGAACCAGGTCTTTTCCTTATAGTTGATCTCGTACAGGGGGGATTCCGCGATATACACATAGCCCCGCTGGATGAGGGTGGGGGTGAGGCGGTAGAGCATGGTCAAAATCAGGGTGCGGATCTGGAAGCCGTCCACGTCGGCATCGGTACAGATGACGATCTTATTCCACCGCAGGTTCATGAGGTCGAAGGCCGCCAGGTCCTTGGCGTGCTTGTCGTGGACCTCCACGCCGCAGCCCAGCACCTTCAGAAGGTCGGTGATGATCTCGCTCTTGAAGATCTTGGCGTAGTCGGCCTTCAGGCAGTTCAAAATCTTGCCCCGGACGGGCATGATACCCTGGAACTCCGCGTCCCGGCTCAGCTTGACGCTGCCCAGAGCGGAATCGCCCTCCACGATATACAGCTCCCGGCGGGTGGTATCCTTGGTGCGGCAGTCCACAAACTTCTGCACCCGGTTGGAGATATCCACATTGCCGGACAGCTTCTTCTTGATGTTCAGCCGGGTACGCTCGGCGTTCTCCCGGGAGCGCTTGTTGATGAGCACCTGCTCGCCGATCTTGGCGGCGTCGAAGGGGTTCTCGATGAAGTAGACCTCCAACTGGGCGCGCAAAAACTCGGTCATGGCCTCCTGAACAAACTTGTTGGTGATGGCCTTCTTGGTCTGGTTCTCGTAGGAGGTCTGGGTGGAGAAGTTGTTGCTCACCAGCACCAGGCAGTCCTCCACGTCGGCCCAGGTCAGCTTGCTCTCGTTCTTCTGGTACTTGCCCTGGGTCTTGAGCCAGGCGTCGATGCCGCCCACAAAGGCGGACTTCACCGCCTTCTCCGGGGAGCCGCCGTGCTCCAGCCAGGAGGAGTTGTGGTAATGCTCGATGACCTGCACCGTGTTGGAGAAGCAGAAGGACACGGACAGCTTCACCTTGTACTCGTCCTTGTCCGCCCGGTCCCGGCCCTTCCGCTCGGTCTGCCAGAATACCGGCTGAGTCAGGGGGTTGTCCCCCGCCAGCTCCTTCACATAGTCCTCGATGCCGTTTTCATACTTGAAGTCGGTGGTCTCAAACTTGCCCCCCACCTGGTTGCGGAACCGGAAGGTGATGCCGGCGTTGACCACCGCCTGCCGCTTGAGCACGTCCAGGTAGTACTCCACCGGAATGTCGATATCGGTGAATACGTCCAGATCGGGCAGCCAGCGGAACCTGGAGCCGGTCTTTTTGCCGCTGTAGGGCTCCTTTTTCAGGCCGCCCACGTTTTCACCCTTCTCAAAATGGAGGGTGTACTCGAAGCCGTCCCGGTGGATCACCGCGTCAAAGTACCGGCTGGCGTACTGGGTGGCGCAGGAGCCCAGGCCGTTGAGGCCCAGGGAGTACTCGTAGTTGTCGCCGGAGTTGTTGTTGTACTTGCCGCCGGCGTACAGCTCGCAGAACACCAGCTCCCAGTTGTACTTCTGCTCCTTCTCGTTCCAGTCCACCGGGCAGCCCCGGCCAAAGTCCTCCACCTCGATGGACTTGTCCTCATACCGGGTAAGGGTAATGAGATTGCCGTGGCCCTCTCTGGCCTCGTCGATGGCGTTGGACAGGATCTCAAACACCGCGTGCTCGCAGCCCTCCAGCCCGTCGGAGCCGAAGATGACGGCCGGGCGCTTGCGGACTCGATCCGCCCCCTTCAGGGAGGAAATGGAGTCATTGCCGTAACTTTTTGGGGAAGAACTTCTT
Organism: Clostridiales bacterium; assembly: GCA_022785125.1. Lineage (GTDB taxonomy): Bacteria > Bacillota > Clostridia > Oscillospirales > Oscillospiraceae > Flavonifractor > Flavonifractor porci. Next base: position 179,913 of record JALFRA010000013.1, on the reverse strand, counting down.
GCCATGGGCCTCTCCTCATATCGTAAAACTGCCGGCCCTTCCGGGCCGGCGCCAAATGTGCGCATACAGCATTATATTACCCCATTCCCGCCCAAAGTGTCAAGAAAGGCCGGACCGCAGGTTCTGCGGTCCGGCCCTGTTGCTCATGCAGCCATATCCTCCAGTTCTGCCAGCGCCTCCCCCTGGGAGTCAGCGGAAAACCGGAAGCGTCCGGCGGCGTCGTATACCTCAATGTGTCCGTTTACATAGCGAAGTTCAAATTCCATGAGTCAGCGCTCCTTTCCTGTATCGTTGGGTACAGGATACCAGAGCAGCTGTCCAATAAAACGGACTATTCTTGCAGGTCAGCCTTAAATTGTTCCCACGCCTCCGGGTTTTGGACAAAATACCGGGGACATTCCTTGCCGGTGACGTCGTAGTGGCGGATGACCTGGTCGGTGTCCAGGTGGTACTCCTCCATGAGCCAGCGCACCAGCTTGATGAGGGAGTCATAGGTGGCCTGGGTGAAGGCCCCGGTGTCGTCGGGGTGGCAGCACTCGATGGAGATGGTGTCCACATTCCGGGGGCCGGTGCAGTAGGCGATCTCGTCCAGAGGGACGTTGCATAGGATCTCCCCGTCCAGACCGATGAGGAAGTGGCTGGAGGCGTAAGTCTCCCCGGTGGTAGCCAGGTTTCTAAAGTAGCTGTTGTTCTGCTCCGCCGTGGTGCCCGGATTGCCCACATAGTGGACCACCACGCCGTTGACCTCCTCCAGTGCCTCGCCGGGCCGGGAGTAGGGGTTGATGGGGAGCAGCTCCTCGGTGATCCAGTCGGGCAGGTTGCCCGAGGGCCGGGGGGCGGAGAATACCAGCCGCCAGACCAGGAAGGCCGCCCCAATCAGCACAAGGAGAGCGATGATGGGCAGCAGAGGGGAACGGCGGCGTTTTTTCACACGGGTGGGCATGGCTTGTCCCTCCTTTTTGAGGCTGAAACGCAGAAACACAGGCCCGCCGCCTGTTGCGGGCCTGTGTTTCCAAGATCTGAAAAAGAGAGGAAAGAGAGGAGTGGTGTGTCTCAACCACGGTTCTTATCCTAACCTCTCCCTGTGAACCCGTTTTGAACCGGATATGAACGTTTTGTAAAGGCTGATATTGGTTATTCCGCCAGAGTCTTGGACACGTCGGCCAGATAGTTCTGCTCCAGATCCTCGATCTTGCCGGCGTCGCAGGCGGCGGCCACAGCGGGGTCCATGGGCAGACGGGCCAGCACCTTCAGGCCCAGGCCGGCGGCCACCTGGTCGATGTGGCTCTCGCCGAAGATGGCGTGGCGCTTGCCGCAGTCGGGGCACTGGAAGTAGGAGTAGTTCTCCACCAGGCCCAGCACGGGAATGTGCATCATCTCGGCCATCTTTACGGCTTTGGTGACGATCATGCTCACCAGATCCTGGGGAGAGGTGACCACCACGATGCCGTCGATGGGCAGGGACTGGAACACGGTCAGGGGCACGTCACCGGTTCCGGGAGGCATATCCACAAACATATAGTCCACGTCCCCCCAGATCACGTCGGACCAGAACTGCTTGACGGTGCCGGCAATGACGGGGCCGCGCCAGATGACGGGGTCGGTCTCATGCTCGGTGAGCAGGTTGAGGCTCATAATGCCGATGCCGGTCTTGGTCTCGGCGGGGTAGATGCCCAGCTCACTGCCCTCGGCCCGGGTGTGGATGCCAAAGGCGGCGGGGATGGAGGGGCCGGTGATGTCGGCGTCCAGCACGGCCACCTTCTTGCCCATGCGGCGCATGGCTACCGCCAGGGAGGAGGTCACCAGGCTCTTGCCCACGCCCCCCTTGCCGCTGACCACGGCGATGACCTTGCCGATGTGGGACAGGCCGTTGGCGGGAACGTGGAGATCCTGGGGGGCGGTGCGCTCGCCGCAGCTCTCGCCGCAGGAGGAACAGTTGTGGGTACATTCAGACATGGTATTTTTCCTTCTTTCCTATGTTGTTACCGGATATTGGGATAGAAATAAGTCCGCAGGCGAATTCACTTCGCCGCAGGACACTGCTGCTTGCTCCGCCACTGGCGGGCAACCACCCGCGTGGGCGCGGGTGAGGGGGGTATCAGCCCCACTGTGCCGCTTACGGCGCGGCGGGGCTGTATCCAGGGGGGACAAAGTCCCCCCTGGACTTTTATTAGTAGTGATAGCTGCCGCCGCCGATGAACTCCCGGATGAGGGACTCGGGGGGGACCAGGGCCGGGTCCACCGGCTCAAAATACCGGAAGGCGTCCACCAGATCGTGGAACTCGTGATAGCGGGGGTTGTCGGCGGGGATCTGCTCCACCGCCTCTTTCAGCGCATGGGCGTAGTTGGCAAACACCGACACCTCGTAGGGCAGGGAGGAGTCGATGATGATATTGGCCCGGTTCTTGAAGGGGGAGATGTACTTCTTCTCGCCCCGGCGCACATTATACCACATCAAAAGCGTCTCTAAAAGGTCTGTGCCCCGGAAATTATAGTCACGGACGCCCCGGCGGGAAATGCGCATCCAGGTGCCCTTGAACCGCAGCTCCTCCCCCTCCAGCACGTTGGAGCGGGCGGAGATGTACAGGCCGGTGGCCTCGGGGTGGCGGCCGAAGATATCGTCGTTGAGGGCGTGGATACCCTCAAAGATGGCGATCTCGTTTTTGTCCAGCTTCAGGAAGGTGCCCCTGCTGTCGTTGCGCATCTGCCGGGCAAACTCGTACTTGGGCACCACCACCCACTCGCCCCGGGACAGCCGGGAGAAGGTCTCGTCCAGCAGATCCAGGTCCAGCAGCACCGGGGACTCGTAGTCGATGTCCCCCTCGGGGGTACGGGGGGCGGTCTTGCGGTTGAGGGTCTTGTAGTAGTTGTCCATGGAGATGGTGTGGGTGTTCACACCCCGGCGCTCCAGCTCCTGCTCCAGCTTGAGGGCAGTGGTGGTCTTGCCCGAGCCGGAGGGGCCGGACAGCAGCACGATGGGGCTCTCCTTCATCCGCTCCAAAATGCGGTCCACCGCCCCTTCAATGCGGCTCTGATAGGCGGCGTCGCAGGCCTCCAGAAATCCCTTGGGGTCGGTGCGGATGCTCTGGTTGATCTCTTGCAGCTGATAGGGCATAACGGACCTCCTTACAGGGCGCCTTGGAAGCGGGCGACCCGCTCCTTTCCGGCGCAGACGGCGTCGATCTTCTCAATATACTCCTTGGGATACTTGGGGTTGGCCAAGCGCTCGATACGCCCGGTGGCCGGATTGACCAGCTTGGTCACCCCGCCGCCTCCCAGGGAGACGATGGTGTGCAGCTCCTCCATCATGCAGATGTTATAGAGGCTCTCATGGCCCGGCAGGCACCAGCCCACGTTCTCAAAGGAGCCGGACATATATTTCTGACGGTAGAGGTAGTAGGGGATCTGCCCCGCCCCACGCAGGGCGGACCAGGCGTACTCCAGCATGGCGGCCACGTCGTCATTGGAGGGGACCGCACTTCCTTCCTCCATCAGCCGGGAGCCCTTCTTCATAGCCAGGGTGTGGACGGTGATGTTCTCCGGCGCCAGGGCCAGCACCTGGTCCAGGGTGGACCGGAAGCCGTCCACGCTGTCGGCGGGCAGACCGGCGATCAGATCCATGTTGACGCAGGGGATGCCGCTGTCACGAGCCAGGGCATAGGCCTTTAAAATATCCTCAGCCCGGTGGGCCCGGCCCATGGCGGCCAGAACGTGGTCCTGCATGGTCTGGGGATTCACCGACACCCGGCCGCAGCCCCGGCGGGCCAATACCTCCAGCTTTTCCCGGGTAATGGTGTCGGGCCGTCCGGCCTCCACGGTGTACTCGGTGCAGGCGGACAGATCAATGGAGTGGGCGATCTCCCCCATGAGCCGGTCCAGCTGAGGGGCGGACAGTGTGGTGGGGGTGCCGCCGCCGAAGTAGACGGTGCGTACCTTCAGGCCCGCCCCCGAAAGCATCTCACCGGTGGCCTTGATTTCCCGGGAAAGGCAGTCCAGGAAGGGGTCGATGAGCTTGAGGGCCCGGCCCACGTCGGCGGACACAAAGGAGCAGTAGGCGCACCGGGTGGGGCAGAAGGGGATGCCCACATAGAGGGACACCTCCTCCGGTTTCAGGCTCCGCTGGGCGTCCAGACTGGCCTGAGCGCAGTCCATTGCCAGCTGCCGCCGAAGGGAGGACACCCGGTAGGTATCCTTCAGCACCCGCTCCGCCTGGGCGGGGGTGGCCCCGGCCAGCATGGCCTTGGTGGGGATCTTCACCGGCCGCACGCCGGTAAGGGCTCCCCAGGGGGGCTCGTTCCCCCGGGCGGCCACCCCGGCGTCGTAGAAGGCCAGCTTCAAGATCCGCTGGAGGGCCCGGCTGGTGGAGAGGTCGTCGGTGAGCTCTTCCAGTTTACACCGGCGGCTTGCCCCATATGACTGACCGTGGTAAGTCAGCCTGGCGGTGGCGGTGGCCCACAGCTTCCCCCGGCTCAGGGAGAGCACCAGATGGTCCTCTCCGGCAGCGGGGGGCTGGTCGTCGTAGTCCGGCCGCTGGTCAGGGAAGAGGGTCAATAACATTTGCTCAGCGGCATATTTGTAATCGTGGCCCTTGAAGTATAGTTTCATGAAGGAAGAATCCTTTCCAGGGAAATAGGCGAGGACAGGAGATACGGGGCGTCCAGAGGCCGCCCCCTACAAGGTTTTACAGATTACGGGTAGGGGCCGGCGTCCTCGACGGCCCTTCCGGTCACCGTCCCAGCCCAGATTACCCCATGGCCTGCTGCATATAGTAGTTGCTCTTCCGCTCGGCCTCCAGGGTAGACAGATCCATGTGGCCAGGGAGGACGTGGAAGTCCCCGGGCAGCTTGGTCAGCCGGGCCAGGGAGGCCATGATCTCCTCATAGCTGCCGCCGGGCAGGTCGGTGCGGCCCATGGAGCCCCGGAACAGGGTGTCGCCGGTGAAGAGGGCTTCGCCCGCCATCAGGCACACTCCGCCGGGAGTGTGGCCGGGGGTGTGGAGCACCTGCACATCGATGCCCCCCACCTTCACCACGTCGCCGTCGTTATAGGGGGTGGGGTCGGCGCCCAGGGCGGGGAACACGGGGGTGCCCAGCCGGGCGATGTCGGCGGGGTGGAGGTACACCGGGATGCCGGGCAGGGCCTTGAGCAGTCCGGCCACGCCGGTGGTGTGGTCGTAGTGGGCGTGGGTCAGCAGGATGGACTGGATCTCCACCCCGTCCTCCCTGGCCTGGGCCAGGATGCGGTCGGCCTCGTCGCCGGGGTCCACCACGGCGGCGGTGTGGGTGTCCTCGTCCTCCAGCAGATAGCAGTTGGTGCCGATGGGCCCCACCTGTAAAACGCGAATTTTCATGGGTTGTCTGCCCCCTTCTTTACATGGTATCGGTGTCCAGCAGGATGGTCACAGGACCGTCATTTTGAGAATAAACCTGCATATCAGCGCCAAATCCCCCACAGGGCCACGGCCCTGCGGGGACCCCGCATCTTTTGATCTGCTCGGGCGGAGTGAATCCGCCCGGCATCGAGGTTTTGCCTGTGGCAAAACGCTCGGACGCGCAAAGCGCGGGGGCGAATTCAGCCTTACATCTGGTCGGTGTCCAGCAGGATGGTCACAGGACCGTCATTTTGAGAATAAACCTGCATATCGGCGCCGAATTCGCCGTGCTGGACCTCAAAACCCCGGCCGGCGCACTCGGCCATGAACTTCTCGTACAGGGGAATGGCGATATCCGGCTTGGCGGCCCCGGAGAAGCCGGGGCGGCGGGACTTGGTGTCGGCGTACAGGGTGAACTGGCTCACCACCAGCAGGGACCCCCCCACCGCCTCCAGATTCAGGTTCATCTTCTCATTCTCGTCCTCAAAGATGCGCAGACCGCACACCTTGTCGGCCATCTTGACGGCCTGGGCCTTGGTATCGCCGGGGGCTACCCCCAGCAGCACCAGAAAGCCCTGGCCGATCTCGCCGTTCACCTTGCCGTCGATGGTGACGGAGGCGTTTTTCACTCTTGTCACAACTGCGCGCATAGTTTAAATTCCTTTCTTTTTGGGGTAAGACCTTCCCCCCTCAGGGGGGAAGGTGGCATTTGCAAAGCAAATGACGGATGAGGGGGTGCCGGGTCCCCTTACCGGTACTCCCGGACAAACCCCTTGGCAAAAATGGGGTCGATATCAAACACCGCCTTGTCTCCGGCGGTACATTTCAGGTCGGTCACGTCCACGATGGTCTCGATGGCGCCGATGCCCCCGATAACTCTGGCCTTCTGGCCGTTGACCCGGACGGTGATCTGCCGCTGGGTGAGCCAGCGGCGGATGGCGTCCAGCAGGCCTCCCGCCCAGGGGCGGCCCATGCCGAAGCCGTTCTGATAGCCCACGGGGAGCACCGCCACCCGGGTGTTCTTCTTCAGGGGCGCGGGGGTGTTGCCCCCCACAATGTGGCCCTTGGGCACCCAGCGGGTCTCCTCCACCTTGACCTCGCCGTAGCCCACCCGGCGCAGGCCGTCTCCTCTGGCCCGGCGGCACCGGCCCATGAGGACGGTACCCGCCCGGACGCCCCCCAGCCGGGCGGCGGGGTGGTGCATCAGCACATAGGACCCGGCGGCGTGGACGGTGCCCGTCTCAAATCCGGCGGCGTGGATGGCCTCCACCGTTTTGGTAAACTCCTCCACCTGGGCCGCCAGGGCCTTGCCCTTGCGGCTCTTGGTGTACAGCTGGGTACACACCCCGGACACAGCGATGCTGGACAGGTCCCGGAAGGTGGACAAAATCTTCTCCGGCTCGCTGGAGAGAAAGCCCCCGAAGCCCATGCCGGTGTCGATCTGGATATGGGCCTCGGCAATGGTGGACCGGGCCTCCGCCACCCCGTTGAGGGCCATGCCGCTGTCGTGGGAGCCCACAGTGCAGATCACGTTCAGGTCCAGCAGCTGTTCCAGCTCCTCCCGGTCGGTGGTGCAACGGAGCATGAGGATCTCCTCCTCCACAAAGCCCGCCTTCCGCAGGGCGGCGGCCTCCGCCACCTCGGACACGGCGAAGCGGCCGATGCCCTCGGCCCGCAGGGCCTTTGCCAGCTCCACCAGACCGGCCCCCTGTCCGTCTCCGGTGACCACGCCGTAGATCACGGCGCTCCCCGCCCGCTCCTTGACCACGGAGATATTATGTTTCAGTGCGTCCCGCTCGATGACCAGGGTTTTCATGGCTCAGCCGCCTTTCCGTGGGTAGTCCTTTCCATTATATACTCCCTGCCGATTTGAGTCAATGAAAAGGGGACAGGCCTTGTGTTTGAGTGCAAAAAGTGCTATGATTGAGTATTGATACAGACTTTTCGGGAGGAACCGTTTTGAACCGACAGACCACCAAAATTTCCCCCGCCGACGTGGCGCGTCAGCGGGACTTCTGCCAGAAACTTCATGAGCGCAACGCCGCCCGTCCCACCGCCCCCCTGGCCTTCGTGGACACCTACGGCTGCCAGCAGAACGAGGCCGACTCCGAGCGGCTGCGGGGCTACCTGCGGGAGATGGGCTACAACTTTACCGACAGCGAGGCCGAGGCCGACCTGATCCTCATCAACACCTGCGCCATCCGGGAGCACGCCGAGATGCGGGTGCTGGGCAATGTGGGCGCACTGGTCCACACCAAGCGCCAGAAGCCCAACCAGCTCATCTGCGTGTGCGGCTGCATGGCTCAGGAGCCCCACCGTGCCCAGAAGATCAAAGAGAGCTACCGGCAGGTGGACCTGGTGTTCGGGCCCCACGCCCTGTGGCGGTTCCCGGAGCTGCTCTACCGGCTGGTGACCCGCCGGGGCCGCATCTTCGACATCACCGACGAGCCCGGCTCCATCGCCGAGGGCATCCCGGTGGTGCGCCAGGACAAGGTAAAGGCCTGGGTGTCCATCATGTATGGCTGCAACAACTTCTGCACCTACTGCATCGTGCCCTACGTCCGGGGCCGGGAGCGCTCCCGCCAGCCGGAGGTCATTCTGGAGGAGATCCGGGGCCTGGTGGCCGAGGGGTACAAGGACATCACCCTGCTGGGCCAGAACGTCAACTCCTACGGCAAGGATCTGGACAATCCCATGGACTTCGCCGACCTCCTGAAGGCGGCCTCCGAGATTGAGGGGGACTTCCTGCTGCGCTTTATGACCAGCCACCCCAAGGATGCCTCCCAGAAACTCTTTGACACCATGGCCTCCTCCCCCAAGATCGCCCCCTGCTTCCACCTGCCCTTCCAGGCGGGCAGCGACCGGGTACTCAAGGCCATGAACCGGGTGTACGACCGGGCGGGCTACCTGGACAAGGTGCGCCGGCTGCGCGAGGCCATCCCCGACGTGGTCATCACCTCCGACGTCATCGTGGGATTTCCCGGGGAAACCGCCGAGGAATTTGAGCAGACCATGACTCTACTGGACGAGGTGCGGTTTGACGCCCTCTTTACCTTCATTTATTCCCCCCGTGTGGGCACCCCCGCCGCCAAGATGGAGGACCCCGTCTCCAAGGAGGAGAAGGCGGCCTGGTTCCAGCATCTGGTGGAGCGGCAGGACCAGATCTCCGAGGAAAAGCACGCGGCCTATATCGGCAAGACGGTGCGCTGCCTGGTGGACGGCACCGACGACAAGGGCCTCACCGCCCGCACCCCCGGCAACCGACTGGTGCGCCTCACCGGGGAGGAGTCTCTCATCGGACAGTTTGTGGACGTGAAGATTACCGGAGCCAATAAGTGGTCCCTGATGGGGGAGAGGGCGTAGGGGCCGATGCCCACATCGGCCCGCAGGGAGGTGGGTTAGATGGCGGATTATCCTGTCCGTAAGAATCTCCGTTTAAAAACCTGGGATTACACCTCCGGCGGTACTTATTTCATTACCATCTGCACCAGGGACCGCCGCCACACGCTATCTACCATCGTAGGGGGCGATGCCTACATCGCCCCGCAGGTCAGGCTCACCCCGCTGGGACAGCTGGCAGAGCGCCATCTGTCCTCCATCCCCGGTATGATCAAGTTTGTGGTCATGCCCAACCACGTTCATTTTTTGGTAACCCTGGAGAGCGGGCCGATGAGGGCATCGGCCCCTACTCTGACGAATGTGGTGCGTTCCTTTAAGACTTTGGTGACCAAAGCATGGGGTGCACCGGTCTGGCAGCGGGGCTACCACGACCACCTTATCCGCAATACCGACGATTTTCAAACCATTTGGACCTATATCGACCAGAACCCCCAGAAATGGGAGCTGGATCGCTACTATACCGTCACAGAAAAGGAGCGCCCGCCATGCCGTCCGAGCTGACCCCCATGATGAAACAATATCTCAAAATGAAAGAACTCCACCCGGACTGCATCCTCTTTTTCCGGCTGGGTGACTTCTACGAGATGTTCCAGGAGGACGCCAAGCTGGCCTCCAAGGAGCTGGATCTCACCCTCACCACCCGGGACCGGGGCAAGCCGGAGGATCAGCGCACCCCCATGTGCGGCGTGCCCTACCACAGCGCCGACGCCTACATCGCCCGGCTCATCGCCAAGGGCTACAAGGTGGCCATCTGCGAGCAGATGGAGGACCCCGCCACCGCCAAGGGGCTGGTGGACCGGGACATCATCCGCATCGTCACCCCCGGCACCGTCATCGCCTCCTCCATGCTGGAGGAGGGCCGCAACAACTTTATTTGCGCCATCTATGAGGACTCTGCCGGATCGGGGCTGTGCTTCTGCGACATCTCCACCGGCGAGATCTCCGTCACCTCCTTTACCGGCCCCGACGCCGCCGAGCACCTGTGCAACGAGCTGGGCCGCTTCTCCCCCCGGGAGGCCATGCTGTCCGACGGGGCCTACAGCGACGCCGCCCTGCTGGACTTTCTCACGGGCAAGCTGGACTGCCGGTGCGAGAACGGCGGGGAGGCCCGCTTCCGGCCTGATTCCGCCCGCTCCCTGGTGGAGGAGCAGTTCACCAGCGGTCTGGACCAGCTGCCCCAGGGGGACGACCACGCCCTCCAGGCGGTGGGGGGCCTGTTGAGCTACCTCTACGAAACTCAGAAAACCGACCTCTCCCACATCACCAGCCTCAGCTGGTACACCTCCGGCCAGTTTATGGAGCTGGACCTCACCGCCCGGCGCAATCTGGAGCTCACCGAGACCCTCCGCTCCAAGGAGAAGAAGGGGAGCCTGCTGTGGGTGCTGGACAAGACCCGCACCGCCATGGGCCACCGGCTCATCCGTACCTGGATGGAGCGGCCCCTGCTCTCCCCCGGCGCCATCAGCCGCCGTCTGGGCGCGGTGGAGGAGCTGGTGGGCGACCCCATCGGCCGGGACGAGCTGAAAAACACCCTCCGGGAGGTCACCGACCTGGAGCGGCTCATCGGCCGCATCGTGTATGGTACCGCAGGAGGCCGGGATCTGATGGCCCTGGCCACCGGCCTGGGCAAGCTGCCCCGGCTGCGGGAGCTGCTCTCCCCCTACTCCGGCGCCCTGCTCACCTCCCTGTCCGCCAGTCTGGACGACCTGCCCGACCTGCGGGAGCTGATCTGCTCCGCCATTGTGGACGAGCCCCCCTTCTCCGTCCGGGAGGGCGGCTTCATCCGGGCGGGCTACAACGCCGAGGTGGACCGGCTGCGGGACATCCTCACGGGCGGCAAGGACCTGGTGGCCGCTGTGGAGGCCCGGGAGAAGGAAAAGACCGGCATCAAGAGCCTGAAGGTGGGCTTCAACAAGGTGTTCGGCTACTACATCGAGGTATCCAAGTCCTACTACGACCAGGTGCCCGAGCACTACATCCGCAAGCAGACCCTGGCCAACTGCGAGCGGTTCATCACCCAGGAGCTGAAGGACCTGGAGCACGAGATCCTGTCCGCCCAGGACCGAGTCACCGCTCTGGAGTACCAGCTCTTCTGCGACCTGCGGCAGCAGGCCGCCGCCCGGGTGGGGGACATCCAGCGCTCCGCCGCCGCCGTGGCCCAGGTGGACGTGCTGGCCTCCTTTGCCGCCGTGGCCGCCGAGAACGGCTACTGCCGCCCCGAGGTGGACCTGTCCGACACCATCGACATCTCCGAGGGCCGCCACCCGGTGGTGGAAAAGATGCTGAAAAATGCCCTCTTTGTCCCCAACGACACCCGGATGGACGGGAAAGACAACACGGTGGCCATCATCACCGGCCCCAATATGGCGGGTAAGTCCACCTATATGCGCCAGGTGGCCCTCATTGTCCTGATGGCCCAGATGGGCTCCTTCGTCCCCGCCCGCTCGGCCCGCATCGGCATCGTGGACCGGGTATTCACCCGCATTGGAGCCAGCGACGACCTGTCCGCCGGTCAGTCCACCTTTATGGTGGAGATGACCGAGGTGGCGGAGCTCTTAAAAAACGCCACCAGCAAGAGCCTGCTCATCCTGGACGAGATCGGCCGGGGCACCTCCACCTACGACGGTATGTCCATCGCCCGTGCGGTGCTGGAGTACTGCGCCGACAAAAAGCGGTTAGGGGCCAAGACCCTCTTTGCCACCCACTACCATGAGATCACCGCCCTGGAGGGGGTCATCCCCGGGGTGAAGAACTACAACATCGCCGCCAAGAAGAAGGGGGACGACATCCTCTTCCTGCGGAAGATCGTCCCCGGCGGGGCCGACCAGAGCTACGGCATCGAGGTGGCCAAGCTGGCCGGGGTGCCCGACAAGGTCATCACCCGGGCCCGCCACATCCTGAAGGAGCTGGAGGCCGGAGGCATCCAGACCCCCCAGGCCCCGGCGGCGCAGACCACCGACCAGATGTCCCTGCTGGACATGGGGGGCGGCGAGGTGGCCCGGCGGCTCCAGGCGGTGGACTTGAACACCCTCACCCCCATTGAGGCCATGAACCTGCTCTTTGAATTGAAGCAGCTGGTATAAAACCAACCACAAAAAAGGAGGAACACACCATGCTCACCGGACGGCGCCGCCCCTGGCGGCCCCAGATCACCCGGGCGGAATGTTACCGGGGCTGGGTCTTTTTCGCCCTGTATGTGTTTCTCTTTCCCTGGCTGATGGGCTGGGTCCAGCGCTCCTATCAGGGGGAGTTCCCGGTGGCCGAGGCCAACGTGGTGTACTACCTCATCATTGCCTCCCTCATCTTCCTGGTGTTTTGGTCCTTCCTGAAAACCGGCTTCCGGCTGCTGCTGGACTGGCTGCCGGAGAACCTGTTCGCCTTTGTCACCGGCCTGGTGGGAGCCGAGGTGCTCTCCTTCCTGGTGGGCCTCATCCCCCTGCCGGTGCAGAACCCCAACCTGATGAGCTACCCCGAGCAATACTACTTCGCCCCCGCCGCCACCGTCTTTATCCTGGTGGTGCTCATGCCCCTGGTGGAGGAGCCCCTGTTCCGGGGACTGCTCTTCGGCTCGGTCCGCAATTACAGCCGGCCTCTGGGCTATGTGCTGTCGGCGGTCCTCTACGCCTTCTACTGTGCCATCCCCTTTGTGTATGCCTTTGGGGTGGTGGACCTGCGGTATCTGCTGTTGATGATCCAGTATGCCCCCATGGCTCTGGCGCTGGCCTGGTGCTACGACCGGGGCGGCTCCATCTGGAGTGCCATCGCCCTCCATATGGCCCTCAACGCTTTTACGCTGCTGGGGGCGCTGCACTGATCCCACGGGGCGTCGGGGACGCCGCCCCCTACTTCCAACGATGTAGGGGCGGGCCTCCCGGACCGCCCGTTATCTCTCCATTCAGAAAGCAGGTATCCTATGCCTCACATCCAACAACTTGACTCCCATGTGGCCGATCTGATTGCCGCCGGCGAGGTGGTGGAGCGGCCCGCCTCCGTGGTAAAGGAACTGATGGAAAACGCCATTGACGCCGGGGCCGACAAGCTGACGGTGGAGATCCAGCACGGGGGCATGACCCTGATCCGGGTCACCGACAACGGCTGCGGCATTGCCGCCGACGAGGCCCCCACCGCCTTCCTCCGCCACGCCACCAGCAAGCTGCGCACCGAATACGACCTGGAGGCCATCGGCACCCTGGGCTTCCGGGGCGAGGCTCTGGCCGCCATCTCCGCCGTGTCCCGGATGGAGCTGCTCACCCGCCCCGCTGATGCCCCCCTGGGCACCGCCCTCTCTCTGGAGGCAGGCGTGGTGGTGAGTCAGGAGGAGGCGGGCTGTCCCCAGGGCACCACCATGGTGGTGAAGGACCTGTTTTACAACACCCCCGCCCGGCTCAAGTTCATGAAGAAGGACTCCGCCGAGAGCGCCGCCTGCTTTGCCATGATCCAGCGGCTGGCCCTGTCCCACCCGGAGGTGAGCATCAAGTTCCTCCGGGACGGCAAGCAGGACCTGCTCACCCCCGGCGACGGCAAGCTCCAGTCCGCCCTGTACGCCGTGCTGGGCCGTGACCTGGCTCTGGGCTTTACCCCGGTGAAGGGCTCCGGGGAGGATATGACGGTCACCGGCTTTGTGTCCCTGCCCACCTGCTGCCGGGGCACCCGGGGCTATCAGCACTTCTTCGTCAACGGCCGGTATGTAAAGAGCCGCACCATGATGGCCGCCCTGGAGGAGGCCTACGCCAACCAGAAGATGGTGGGCAAGTTCCCCGGCTGCGTCCTCCATCTCACCACCAAGCTCAACGCCGTGGACGTGAACGTCCACCCCACCAAGCAGGAGGTCAAGTTCGGCAGCGATAAAAAGGTGTTTGACGCGGTGTATTACGCCGTAAAATCCACCCTGGAGGCTGACCGGTCCCGGCCCTCCGCCCTGGGGGACAGCCCCCGGCTGGCTCCCAAGGCGGCCCAGGACACGGTGCCCCCCCACCAGACCACCTTCCGCACCATGACGGCGGAGCAGTTCCGCAAGACGGCAAGCAAGCCCGCGTCGTCCCTGGCCCTCCATGATTTTACCGCCCGGCCTGCCCAAACCGCTCAGCCTGTGCAGGCGGCCCCCGCCTGTATGGGCGCGCAGCGCGCGCCCGGGAGTCCCTCCACCGCCCTGTCCGACGGCGGGCGCACACTGTGCGCCCCTACGGTCCCGGAGCGGCCCATCCCGGCCAAAACCACCCCGCCTGTGGAGGTATCTCCCGAGGCTCCGCGGGCGACCACAAGGGTCGCCCCTACGGTCGAGAAGGAACCCACTCCCACCGTCCCCCCTGTGGAGCCCCAGACTCCCATCCAACCTGAGCCGGAAGAAACACCTTGGCGCATGGCGGGGGAGGTCTTAAACACCTACATCATCGTGGAGCAGGGGGACAAGGTGCTCCTCATCGATAAGCACGCCGCCCATGAGCGGATGAACTTTGACCGCCTGAAGGCGGCGGGGTACACCCCCATGGTCCAGACCCTCCTGACCCCGGTGGTCTTTACCCCTCCGGCGGAGGAGGGGGCCGCGCTGCTGGCTCAGCTGCCCCTGCTGGAGCGCTTTGGCTTTGAGGCGGAGGACTTTGGCGGCGGGGCCATCATCGTGCGCGCCGCCCCCGACGACGTGGACGCCGCCGCCATTCCCGACGTGCTGCTGGAGCTGGCGGGCAGGCTCATTACCTGCGGCACCGCCGACCCGGACAGCGCCCGGGACGCCCTCCTCCACACCATGGCCTGCAAGGCGGCCATCAAGGGGGGCCAGAAAAACGGGGAGGCCGAACTGCTCAAGGTAGCCCGTGCCGTCATGGCGGGCACGGTCAAGTATTGCCCCCATGGCAGGCCGGTTGCGATAGAATTGACCCGCCAACAGATTGAAAAACGGTTCGGCAGAGCATAAACTTGACCTTGTGCGCGCCGTCGGCGCGTCCAAGCGTTTTGCGCAGCAAAACCTTGCCGCAGGGCGAATTCACTTCGCCCGAGGATGTAAAATCATCGGGGGTCCCCGGCGGGCCTGCCCGCTGGGGCACAAGTATTGCCCCCATGGCAGGCCGGTTGCGATAGAATTGACCCGCCAGCAGATTGAGAAGCGATTCGGACGGGCGTAAGCTTCCCCCCGGTGGGGGGAAGCTGGCAGCCATAGGCTGACTGATGAGGGGTTCCTTCTTACCCACGCCCCCTCATCCGGCCCTGCGGGCCACCTTCCTCCCGAGGGGGAAGGCAGGTATGTAAACTCGTCCCGGGAAATGTGCTCCCTTCCCCAACATCCGACAAAACATTTCCAGCAATTGGTATATATTGGATGTATCTCAGAGAAAAAGGAGTGCATCCATATGCAAAAGACACCCAACCTGCAAGACCTGTTCCTGCTCCGCGCCCGGCGGACCCATGCCAACGTCACCACCTTTTTGATGAACGGCTATCAGCTGAAAGGCCAGATCGTGGGCTATGACGCCTTTGTGGTGGTACTTATGACGGGGGACAAGCAGCAGGTGATCTACAAGCACGCCATCTCCACCATTGTGCCCGAACGGGCCGTCTCTCTGGAGCGGGAGGAGCGTGGCGACTGACCAAAGGAGCGCCTATGAAGCAAGGTTCTTTGAATGCCCGCATCGTGATGCTGCTGGTACTGGCCGCGGTACTTATTTCCATCGGGGTCTCCGCCCTGCGCAGCCTGCGGGAACTCTATCCCACGGTGCTGGCCTATACCTATACCGTCAGCGACAGTGTGGAGACCACCGGCTTTCTGGTCCGGCAGGAGACCGTCCTGCCCGGCCAGGGGGGCACGGTGGAGGTCCTGCCCCAGGAGGGAGAGAAGGTGAGCCGGGGCGAGACGGTGGCCCTGCTCTACCAGAGCGACGCCGGCCTTGCCCAGCGGTCCACCCTCCAGCAGCTGATGCTGGAGCAGGAGCAGCTGGAATATGCCCTGGCTCAGACCGGCGGCAGCGGCGACTCCGCCCAGCTCAGCGACCGGGTGGCCGATTCCATCGCCAACCTGCGGGGAGCGGCCGCCTCCGGCGACCTTACCGGGCTGGAGAGCCAGACCATGGACCTGAAGAGCCTGGTTTACAAGCGCAGTTACACCTTTGGTACGGAGGGAGAGGATTCCACCGCCGCCCTCCAGGCCTCTCTGGACAGCGTCAATGCCCAGATCGCTTCCCTTACGGCCCAGGCCTCCCAGAGCACCAGCCGGGTGACTGCCGCCCAGTCGGGCACCTTTTCCGGTCTGGTGGACGGATATGAAAGCCTGATTACTCCGGCCATGCTGGAGACCCTCACCCCCGCCCAGCTGAAGGACCTGTCCAGCCAGAAGCCGGCGGAGGACACCTCCGCCATCGGTAAGCTCATCACCAACTCCACCTGGTACTTTGCCTGCACCCTGCCGGAGGCGGACGCCGCCCGGCTGGTGGAGGGGCGGAGCATCACCGTCCGCTTTTCCCGGGACTGGTCGGGAGAGGTGTACATGAAGGTGGAGCGGCTGGGCGACCCGGCCGACGGGCAGGTGGTGGCGGTGCTGTCCACCGACAAGTTCCTGTCCGACACCACCCTGCTGCGGCGGCAGACCGTGGAACTGGTCTTTGACACCACCTCGGGTATCCGCCTGCCCAAGGAGGCCCTGCGGGTGGAGCAGCAGACCGTCACCGACAGCGAGACCGGGGAAGAAAAGCAGGTCAACATGACCTGCGTTTACGCTCTGGTGGGCCAGCGGGCTGAACGCAAGCAGGTACAGGTGGTGGCCGAGGAGGAAAACTACCTTTTGGTGACCCCTGTCACCGACTCCGCCCCCTCTCAGGCCAAAAAGGCCCTGCGGGCGGGCGACCAGATCATCATCTCCTCCGGCCAGCTGTATGACGGCAAGGTCATTGATTAGTTTGGACGATCCCTCTGCGCCCAAGACGCGCAGGCGGTTTTGCCTTATTATGTGTGTATTTTTTGGAGGTGCCTATCATGTCCCTGGAAGAGAAAGTAGCGCAGGTCAAGGCCAACATCGCCGCCGCGGCCCGTGAGGTGGGCCGGGACCCGTCCGAGATCACCCTGGTGGCCGCCACCAAGGTTCAGACCTCGGATACCATCCGGCAGGCCATCGCCGCCGGCGTCACCATCTGCGGAGAGAACCGGGTCCAGGAGATGACCGCCCATCTGGATGACGACGCCTATGCCGGGGCCGCCCTTCACTTCATCGGCCATCTCCAGACCAACAAGGTCAAACAGGTGGTGGGCCGGGTGGATCTCATTGAGTCGGTAGGCTCGGAGCACCTGCTGGACGCCATCGAGGCTCAGGCCGCCAAGCTGGACCTGGTGCAGGACATCCTGCTGGAGATCAACATCGGCGGGGAGGAGTCCAAAAGCGGCATTTCCCCCGACCAGCTGCCCGCTCTGGCCCAGAAAGCGGCCGCCTGCCCCCATGTGAATCTGCGGGGACTGATGGCCATCCCTCCGGTGGCGGAGGGACCGGACGGAAACCGGCCCTTTTTTGCAAAAATGCGTCAGCTTTTTGTTGACATAAGAGACAAGATGTCGGATAATGGAACCACAATCGACTGTCTTTCTATGGGAATGAGCGGCGATTATGAGGACGCCGTCCGCGAGGGCGCTACCCTGGTGCGCGTAGGCACCGCCCTGTTCGGCCCCCGCCCTCCCATGCATAAAGCTTGATTATGATTCAGGAGGTAACCGAATATGGGATTGTTTGATGAGCTGCGGCGGCTGGCCCGCCCCTATGAGGACGAGCCGGAGGACGACTACGAGGACGACTTCGAGCCTGTCTCCCGCAGTGAGCGGATGGACCGCACCGGCGGCGACCGTCTGGAGCGCAAGAGCGCCAAGAGCCAGGCCGTTTCCGAGTCCACCGGCAGCCTCTATTCCCTGGATAACGAGCGCCGCAGCAACAAGGTGGTCAACATCCACACCACCACCCAGCTGCAGGTGGTGCTGGTGAAGCCCGAGCGCTTTGAGAACGCCAGCGAGATCGCCGACCATCTGCGCGAAAAGCGCACCGTGGTCCTCAACCTGGAGTCCACCAACAAGGACATTGCCCGCCGCCTGCTGGACTTCCTGTCCGGCGTGGCCTACGCCAACGAGGGCAAGATCAAGAAGGTGGCCATCTCCACTTACATCATCACGCCCTACAACGTGGACATCCTGGGCGATCTCATTGATGAGTTGGAGAACAACGGGCTGTATTTCTAAACCCGGTCTCTGGAGAACAACGTCCACGTTGTCCCGCCGGGAGTCCGGCGTCCCAAGCGTTTTTGCGCAGCAAAAACCTTGATGCCGGGCGAATTCATTTCGCCCGAGCAGATTTAAAAACGGGGTCCCCGCACGATACGCAGCATCGGGTGGGGCGGACATTCTGGGCGATCTCATCGACGAGCTGGAGAACAACGGGCTGTATTTCTAACATAGCCGCCGGGCGGGTCCCAGACCCGCCCCTTCAAAAATCTGTATAAGACACAAAAAATCAGGGGGAATCAACCTATGCTTACGCCGCAGGAAGTTTCGGAACACGCCTTTACCAAGGCGTTTAACGGATATAATATGTCGATGGTGGACGAATTTCTGGATATCCTGACGGCGGATTACACCACCCTCTACAAGGAAAACGCCACCCTGAAGGCCAAGATGAAGGTGCTGGTGGAGAAGGTGGAGGAGTACCGCTCCACCGAGGACGCCATGCGCAAGGCCCTGATGACCGCCCAGAAGATGGCGGACGATCTGGTGGCCGAGGCCGAGACCAAGCGCAGCCAGCTGATGCAGAACGCCGAGGCCGACGCAAAGGCCCGCATTGCCGAGCTGCAGCAGTCCATCCGGGACGAGCAGATGCGCCTGGTGGCCGCCCAGCAGTCCACCGCCGCCTATGTGGGCAAGCTCAAGGAGCTCCACCAGCACGAGATGGACTTCCTCAGCGGCCTGTCTAAAGTGACCGCCGCCGCCCCTGTATCCGTGGACCCGGTGGGGGACACCGCCCGGGACATTGAGGAGAATGTGGAGCGGATCATCCAGAAGGAGCAGGAGGAGGACACCACCGACCTGTCCGCCCCCGAGGGCGCCAAGGAGAGCAGCCTGTACGATGAGCTGATGGAACTCAGCGGCCGGAAGGCCCCCGCCGCCCCTGCGGAGGAGGACGAGGATGACGTGGTGGAGGAGCCCACCCGCCGTATCGACTTTGATAACCTGCAGTTCGGCAAGGACTACGAGATCCGCTGAACCACTCACAAACCATGACGGAAGGCGCCGCGGTTTTCCACGGCGCCTCTTTTTTATCTGGAGGTATGACCATGCACTATCTGCACACCACCCTTTACGTCACCGATCTGGAGGCTTCCGTCTCCTTTCTGGAAAACTGGACCGGGCTGAAGGTCCTTCGCCGGTTTTCCATGGGCGACGCCCACTTTGCCTTCCTCTCCGGCGGGGAGGGGGAGACCGCCGTGGAGCTGATCCAGGGCGCCGGCCGCTCTGACGTCCGCTATGCCGGCCTGTCCCTGGGCTTCGCCGTGGCCGACCTGGACGGGGAGCGGGCCCGGGCGGAGGTCGCCGGACTGAACCCCAGCCCCATCCGTGAGCCCCATCCGGGGGTCCGCTTCTGTTTCCTCACCGGTCCGGACGGACTTACCGTTCAGCTGATGCAAAAGGGGTAAAACCCCTTGACAGAAGCCCTGCAAACGGGTAAGATACTGGGAGACGCCGAAAAAGGGCGTCTCCCAGTGATTTTCATCTGTAACATGCTGTGACGAGGACGAGTACCGCCCCCAACCCTGCGCAGAGAGCCGCCATTTTGGTGCAAGGCGGACAGGACGGGCCGGGAAAATCACCTCTGAGCATGGCCGCCGAACTGAGTAAGCGGCCCCGGCTGGCCCCGTTACAGGCTGTCGAGTGGTTCCGGTATGCCCGGAACAATGAGAGTGGTACCGCAGAGGTGTGCGCCTTTGTCTCTTAAGAGACGAAGGCGCTTTTTGTTTGCCTGTCTCTGGCTTCCCCCCTGTGGGGGGAAGCTGGCAGCCGCAGGCTGACTGATGAGGGGTTCCCCCTTGCCTGCGCCCCCTCATCCGGCCCCCTGGCCCACCTTCTCCCCTGGGGGGAGAAGGTTTTCCCCATGCGTTATTTTAATTTCAACATAAAGGAGAACCATCATGGACTACAACCAGACTGTCCACCTGCCCCAGACCGACTTCCCCATGCGGGCAGGCCTGCCCAAGCGCGAGCCCGATATGCTCCAGGAGATGTACGACCACGACCTCTACAACAAGATGGTGGGGCGTAACGACGGCAAGCCCACCTTCGTCCTCCACGACGGCCCGCCCTACGCCAACGGCAACATCCACATCGGCACCGCCCTGAACAAGATCCTCAAGGACATCATCGTCAAAGAGAAGAACATGACCGGCCATTACGCCCCCTACGTCCCCGGCTGGGACACCCACGGCCTGCCCATCGAGTCCGCCGTCCTCAAGGACAAGAAGGTCAAGCGGGACGAGATGACCACCGCCCAGTTCCGCACCAAGTGCCGGGAGTACGCCGAGGGCTACATCGCCAAGATGACCGAGCAGTTTAAGCGCCTGGGCGTGCTGGGCGAGTGGGACAACCCCTATATCACCCTGCTGCCCGAGTTTGAGGCCAAGCAGATCGAGGTCTTTGGCAAGATGGCTGAGAAGGGCCTGATCTACAAGGGCATGAAGCCCGTGTACTGGTGCCCCGCCGACCAGACCGCTCTGGCCGAGGCCGAGATCGAGTACGCCGACGACCCCTGTACCACCATCTTCGTCAAGTTCCCTGTCAAGGACGACAAGGGCAAGCTGGGCCAGTACGCCGACCTGAGCCGCACCTACTTCGTGATCTGGACCACCACCCCCTGGACCATCCCCGGCAACTTCGCCATCTGCCTGAACGCCGAGTTCGACTACGTGCTGCTCCAGGTGCCGAGCGGCGACGTGTACGTGCTGGCCAAGGACCTGGCCGAGAGCGTGTGCAAGGCCGCCCACATCGACTATGAGGCCTGCAAGGTGCTGGCCGAGCTGAAGGGCTCTGAGTTTGAGCTGATGACCGCCAAGCACCCCCTGTTTGACCGGGAGTCCGTCATCCTCAACGGCGAGCACGTCACCCTGGACGCCGGTTCTGGCTGCGTCCACACCGCCCCCGGCTTCGGCGCCGAGGACTTCCAGATCTGCCAGCAGTACGACAAGGCTGGCCTCACCAACATCGGCGTGCCCGTGCCCGTCAACGCCAAGGGTGTCATGACCGACGAGCGCTACAACGGCCAGTTCTACGCCAAGGGCAACGACATGGTGGTGGAGGACCTGGAGAAGGAAGGCTTCCTGGTGGCCAAGGAGCAGATCACCCACTCCTACCCCCACTGCTGGCGCTGCAAGAACCCCATCATCTACCGTGCCACCGAGCAGTGGTTCTGCTCCGTGGACGCCATCAAGGACGCCGCCGTCAAGTCCTGCGACGACATCCAGTGGAAGCCTGAGTGGGGCAAGGAGCGCATGATCTCCATGATCTCCGAGCGCAACGACTGGTGTATTTCCCGCCAGCGCGTGTGGGGCGTGCCCATCCCCATCTTCTACTGCGATGACTGCGGTGAGGACATCGTCACCCCCGAGACCATCGCCCATGTGGCCGACCTCTTCCGCCAGCACGGCTCCAACGTGTGGTTCGACCGTGAGCCCAAGGATCTGCTGCCCCAGGGCTTCGTATGTCCCAAGTGCGGTAAGACTCACTTCTCCAAGGAGTCCGACATCATGGACGTGTGGTTCGACTCCGGCTCCACCTGGGCTGCCGTGGCCGCAGAGCGTCCCTACCTGAAGTATCCCGCCGACCTGTACCTGGAGGGCGGCGACCAGTACCGCGGCTGGTTCCAGTCCTCCATGCTCACCTCCATCGCCGTCAACGGCGTGGCCCCCTACAAGCAGATCGCCACCCACGGCTGGACCGTGGACGGCGAGGGCAAGGCCATGCACAAGTCCCTGGGCAACGCCGTGTCCCCCGATGAGGTCATCAAGGAGTACGGCGCCGATATGCTCCGCCTGTGGGTGGCTTCCGCCGACTACACCCAGGATATGCGTATCTCCAAGGACATCATGAAGCAGCTCTCCCAGGCCTACCTGAAGATCCGCAACACCGCCCGCTATATGCTGGGCAACCTGTGCGACTTCGATCCTGACGCCAACCTGGTGCCGGTTGAGAGACTGATGGACCTGGACCGCTACGCCCTCCACTGCCTCAACGAGCTGGTGAAGAACGTCCGGGCCGCCTACGACCGCTACGAGTTCCACGGTGTGTACCGCGCCATCTACAACTTCTGCGTGGTGGATATGTCCAACTTCTACCTGGACATCATCAAGGACCGCCTGTACTGCGGCAGCGAGGCCGAGCGCCGCTCCGCCCAGACCGCCCTCTACTATATCCTGGACGGCATGACCCGCCTGGTGGCCCCCATCCTGGCCTTCACCTCCGACGAGATCTGGCACGCCATGAAGCACGCCAAGGGCGTGGACGCCGAGAGCGTGCTGCTCAATGATATGCCCGAGGACAACGCCGCCTTCGCTCTGGACGAGGGCTCCAAGGACCGCTGGGCCAAGCTGGTGGCTCTCCGTGACGCCGTCAACAAGGCCCTGGAGAACGCCCGCAACGCCGGCGTGTTCAAGAAGGCCCAGGACACCGAGGTGACTGTCTCCGTGTCTGCTGAGGACGCCGCCTTCCTGAAGGACGTGGACCTGGCCTCCCTGTGCATCGTGTCCAAGGTCACCGTCACCACCGACAGTGTGGAGGGGGAGAAGAACCAGGAGTGCCTCATCCCCTGCACCATCGCCGTCAAGCTGTCCGAGGCCCCCAAGTGCCCCCGCTGCTGGAACCACAACGACGCCATCGGCACCGACGGCCATCACGCCGAGCTGTGCCCCCGCTGCGCCGCTGTTGTTGGGGAATAATTGTAACCTGAAACATCAAAAAGGACGCCGCTTCTGCGGCGTCCTTTTTTGCAGTTGGGTCCTTTCTGCACCTCCACCAAAGGCTTGCCCATCGGGGCCGTCCATGTTACAATGAAGAGAACGATTTGTCAAAGGAGCCTAAAACTATGCTCTACGCCATTTTGGCCGCCGCTCTGGTGGTGCTGGACCAGCTGGTGAAATTCCTGGTCCGGGCCAACATCCCCCTGGGGGAGGGGGTCCCTTTTCTGCCCCACATCCTCCAGCTGACCTACTACCAGAACACCGGCGCGGCCTTCTCCATCTTTGAAGAACACACCTGGATTCTCACCCTGATCTCGACGGCTGCCTCCATCCTCATCATCGTGCTGATGGTCAGAAAAACCTTCAACCACCCCTTCGGCATGGTCTCCCTGGCCCTGGTGCTGGCGGGTGCGGTGGGCAACCTCATTGACCGGCTCTTCCTGGGCTATGTCACCGACATGTTCCAGACTCTGTTTATGAACTTCCCCATCTTCAATGTGGCGGATATCTGCATCGTGTGCGGCGGCATTGCCTTCTGTGTCTACTTCCTGCTGTTTTGCAAAGAGGAGGACAAGGCATGACCCCTCTGCATCTGACCGCCGACCGGGCGGGGGAGCGGGCCGACCAGTTTCTGGCCCGGATGCTGCCCGAGCTGACCCGCTCAGCGGCCCAGCGGCTGCTGGAGGAGGGAGCCGTCACCCTGAACGGCCTGCCGGTAAAGAAGAACTACAAGACCAATGCCGGGGACGAGCTGGTGCTGGCCCTGCCCGACCCCGCCCCCATCGACGTTCTGCCCCAGGATATCCCCCTGGACGTGATCTACGAGGACGACGACGTCATCGCCGTCAACAAGCCGGTGGGCCTGGTGGTCCACCCCGCCGCCGGGCATCCCGACGGCACTTTGGTCAACGCACTGTTATATCACTGCGGTAATTCACTTTCTGGAATCAACGGAGAACTGCGCCCCGGCATTGTGCACCGCATTGACCGGGACACCTCGGGGCTCATCATTGCCGCCAAGAACGACTTTGCCCACCTGTCTCTGGCGGAGCAGCTTCAGGACCACTCCCTGTACCGGGAATACGAGGCGGTGTGCGTGGGCAATTTAAAGGACAAATCGGGCACCGTGGACGCCCCCATCTTCCGCCACCCCACCGACCGGAAGAAGATGGCGGTGAACAAGCTCCAGGGCCGGCGGGCGGTGACCCACTGGTCGGTGCTGGAGCATTTGAACGGTTATACCCACATCCAGTGCCGCCTGGAGACCGGACGCACCCACCAGATCCGGGTCCACATGGCCTACATGGGCCACCCCCTGCTGGGAGACGTGGTCTACGGGTCCAAAAAGCCCTGGCCGGGGCTGGCGGGGCAGTGCCTCCACGCCCGGCGGCTGTCCTTTATCCACCCCCGTATCGGGGAACGGGTGACTCTGGAGTGCCCGCTGCCCCGCTGGTTTGAGGCGGTGTTGACAAGGCTGCGCTCCATGGGATAAACTTTATTGATAAAATCACTTTATTCAGAAGGGAGGCGGCTGCCATCGGAAAGTTTGACGGTGTTCTGCTGGTCAGCGATTTTGACGATACCCTCTATGGTGAGAATATGCAGGTGGCGCCCGCCAACCTGACCGCCCTGGAGTACTTTACCCGGGAGGGAGGCATCTTCACGGTGGCCACCGGACGGGCCCACCCCACCTTTGCCCCTCATGCCCACTGCGCCCCCATCAACGCGCCGGTGGTGCTGTCCAACGGCTCGGCCCTGTACGACTTTGACGAGGACCGGATGGTGTACGAGACCTTCCTGCCCCTGCGGGTGCAGGAGGACCTGCAGCAGGTGGCACGGGACATCCCGGAGATTGGCTTTGAAGCCTACCACCACGACGATATCTACGTCTACCAGCCCAACGAGGTCACCCACCGGCATCTGACCCGGGCTGGGGCCACTGCGTCGGAGGTTCCCATTGCCCAGATGCCTCTGCCCTGGAGCAAGGTTATTTTGCAGCAGCGCAACGAGGTATTGCTGGAGACCCAGCGGTATATGCTGGATCGGTGGGCAAAGCACTACGAGGTCATTTTCTCCAACGCCGTGCTGCTGGAGCTCACCCGGAAGGGGAGCAACAAGGGTGGCATGGTGGCCTATCTGGCCAACTATCTGGGCTTGGACCCCAAGAAGATCTACTGCGTGGGGGACAACCAGAACGACATCCCCATGCTGGCCATCTCGGCCATCCCCTTTGCCCCCTCCAACTGCGCCCAGGAGGTCAAGGACTGGGGGGCCCGCATCCTGTGCTCCTGCGAGGAGGGCTGCGTGGCCCAGATCGTGGAGATTCTGGACTCGATTTATTAAAACACCAAAAGGGACTGCACCCAAGAGGTGCGGTCCCTTTTTCTTTCTGACCTTCCCCCCAGAGGGGGGAAGGTGGGCCCCAGGGCCGGATGAGGGGGGCTTACCGGAGGAGCCCCTCATCAGTCTCGCTGCGCTCGCCAGCTTCCCCCCAGAGGGGGGAAGCCTCTTCTTACACATAACCCAGCAGGCCCCGGACGGATACTTCGCCGGAGGACAGGGCCTCCTCGCTGCCGTCGGCCCAGCGTACCACCAGGGCGAAGGTGTCGTCCACCCCCACCGCCGTGCCGATGCGCTCCTCCTGGCCCCGCAGCACCTTGATCTGACGGCCCACAGTGATGCAGTCCGCCCGGTACCGCTCCAGCCAGCTGTCCCATTGCCCGGGAAAGTCCCGGTCCAGCCTGTCCAACGCGTCCAGCAGGGCGGCGGCCATCTCCGCCCGCCTGGGGGCCTTTCCCAGCGCCTGGGCCAGAGAGATGGCCACGGGAGCCACCTCAGGACCGAAATCCTCCTCGGTTTGGCTGAGATTGACGCCGATACCCGCCACCACATAGCGCAGGGCGGCGGTCTCTCCCTCCAGCTCCAGCTCAGTGAGGATGCCGCACAGCTTGCGCCCCTCCAGAATCACGTCGTTGGGCCACTTGATGCCCGGTCGTAGGCCGCACACCTGCTCCACCGCGTCGCACACCGCCACCGCCGACCAGGCGGTGAGGGCGCTGACCTGCTCCAGAGGGCAGTCGGGCCGCAGCAGGGCGGACAGGTAGAGTCCCCCCGGCGGGGACACAAAGCTGCGGCCCCGGCGGCCCCGGCCTCCGGTCTGGGTGGCCGACACCACCACCAGCCCCTCGGGCGCCTGATCCACCGCCCGGCGCTTGACCTCGTTGTTGGTGGAGTCCACCGTGTCCAGGCACACCAGGTTGGAACCGATCTTCCGGCCCGGGTCCATCAGCTCCCCGGGAGAGAGGAGATCGGGGGAGTCCTCCAGAGCATAGCCCCGGCGGGGGGCGGAGGAGATCACATACCCCTCCTGCCGCAGGCCCTCCATGGCCTTCCACACCGCCGCCCGGCTTACCCCCAGCTTCTGACTCATGGCCTCCCCCGACAGGGGAGTGCCCTGCTGGGCCTTCAGCAGTGCCAGCACCTCGTCCCGCAGCATGGTCATCCATCCTCTCTGCTTTCAGCGGGCGGCCATAAAGGCCGCCCCTGCGTTTTTTCTATGGTATATTGTAGCCTGTCTCAGCTCTTTTTGTCAACCAATTTGATTTTATGGTTGACATTCTTTGTATTGTAAACTATAATCATTATCAAGTTTACAATTCGGAGGTACCACCATGAAAGTCAAGTCTCTGGTCCACGTCGCCGTGATGGCGGCTCTCATTACCCTGTGCGCCTGGATCACCATCCCCACGGTGGTGCCCTTTACCTTGCAGACCTTTGCCATTTTTGTGGCGGTAGGCATACTGGGGGGCAAGCTGGGCTCCCTGTCCGTGCTGGTCTACCTGCTGCTGGGGGCGGTGGGCCTGCCGGTGTTCTCCGGCTTTGCCGGCGGCATCGGTCGTTTTGCCGGGGTCACCGGCGGCTATCTTATGGGCTTTCTGCTCATCCCCCTGGTGATGTGGGGGGCTCAGGTCCTCTTTGGCAAGGGCCCGGTGGTCTTTGCGCTGTCCGGTATTGTAGGGCTGGCGGTGTGCTACGCCTTCGGCACCGCCTGGTTCGTGCTGATGTACGCCGCCACCAGCGGTCCCATTGGGGTGGTGTCTGCCCTGTGGACCTGCGTCATCCCCTTCCTGATCCCCGACGGCCTCAAGCTGGCTCTGGCGCTGGTTCTCAGCCGGCGTCTGGCCCCTGTGATGGCAAAGACCATGGCGTGACTCATATCCCATGCCCCTGTCCCATATAGTAGAGACAAGACTATGTGGGAAAGGGGCATTGTCATGCCGTATGAAAGTGAACGGGGCCGGCCGGAGGCGGCCCACCATCTGATCCTGGAGGACCGGGAGCGCCTGTCAGTGTCCGGGGTGGAGGAGGTGGAGAGCTTTGACGAAAATACCATCGTCATGCACACCTCCCAGGGTACCCTGATCATCCGGGGGGAGAACCTGCACATTGAAAAGCTGAGTCTGGACGGCGGGGACCTGAAGGTGGAGGGGGATGTGGACTCCCTGACCTACGAGGACGGCCGGGGGGATAAATCCGGCGGCTTCTTCGGCCGTCTGTTCCGCTGAGATGGAGATCTGGGTATGGGAGCAGGCCCTCTTTCTGCTGGGGGCGGTGGGCCTGGGAGCGGCGGCGGGGCTGGTATATGACCTGCTGCGCATCCTGCGGGTACGCCTGCCCCTCCCCCTCATCGGCGGGCTGCTGGACCTGGCATTTTGGCTGATGGTCACGGTATCCCTCTTCGTGTACACCACAGTGGCCGGCCGGGGAGAGGTGCGGGGCTATCTGCTGGCCGGGGTGCTGGCCGGCGGCGCAACTTATTTCTGGGCCCTGAGCCGGGGCTTTTTGTGGCTGGGCTACCGGCTGGCAGATTTTATTGGGGCGGTTTGGCACATCGTCACACTACCCCTTGTGGTGGTGGGGAAGGTCTGTAAAAAAATCGGAAAATCCGCAAAAAAAGCCTTCCATTATGAGCCGAAGTGGTATAAAATAAATGCAATATCCGATGAAACGGAAGATACCCTCCGGTCAGACCAGGCCGCCGACGGGGAAGGAGTCACCCATGAAACTCAAGAAAGCATCCCTTCTGACCAAACTCGTCATCCTGGCGCTGCTCATCGGCACGGCCACCGGCCTGCTGACCATGCGCGGTCAGCTTCAGGCCGCCCAGGCCGATCTGGCCGCCGCCCAAAAACAGGTGGAGGAGCAGAAGCAGGTCAACGCCGACCTGGCGGACGCCGTGGAAAACAGCGGCGATCCTGACCGGCAGGCTGACCTGGCCCGGGAGAAGCTGGGCCTGGTGGAACCGGGCGAATACGTCTTCCAGTTCACCGATTGAATTTTGAAAGAGAGGATTTTTCAGGCAAATGGAGTTTGGTGTTGGTACGATTGTGGAAGGAAAGGTCACAGGCATCACGAAGTTCGGCGCTTTCGTCTCGCTGCCCGAGGGCAAATCGGGGCTGGTGCATATCTCTGAGATCGCCTATTCCTATGTGAACGATGTAAAGGATCATCTGAAGGAAGGGCAGGAGGTCAAGGTCAAGGTCATCGGCATCGACGAGAACGGCCGTATCAACCTCTCCATTAAGAAGGCTATGGATCCGCCCCCCCGTCCCGTCGGTCACGGCGGTCAGGGCCGGCCCGGCGGACGTCCCGGCGGCTTCAACGGCGGTTTCCGGGGCAAGCCCGCTCCCGCCGAGCCCACCACCTTTGAGGACCGGCTGAAGCAGTTTATGGCCTCTTCCGACAGCAAGCTGTCCGAGCTGCGCCAGGCTGAGCGCCGCAGCTCCCGCCGCGGCGGCCGGAAGTAATTCCATCCGTACATCACAAAAGACCTGCTGCACCTGTGCAGCAGGTCTTTTTCTTATCCCCCCAGCACCTGCCACACCCCCAGGGCGATGAGGAGCAAGCCGGACAGCGGGAGGGCAAACCGGCCCAGCAGCCGCCCGGCCACCTTGTCGGCCAGTACCCGGCCCAGGGGCAGGGCGGCCAGGGTAAGTACGAAATTGGCCAGAGAGGCCAAGCCTGGGCCTACGCCGGAGGCGCCGGCGGCCACACCCACCCCGGCGTTGTTCACCGCCAGGGCGGCGGCCAGAGCCACCCAGCCCAGCAGGCTTTTCCCGGCGGCGGGAGTATCCTCCTGTCCGGGATCGCCCAGGCCCCGCAGCCAGTCCAGCACAAACCACAGCCCGATCCCCGCCAGCACCAGGCCCCCCAGGGCTCCGGCAAAGCTGCGGCCCAGAGTGGCAGCAGCTCCCTCGCCCAGCACCAGGGACAGCCAGGTGATGAGGGTGGTCAGCACCCCGATGACCAGGGTATGAGCAGGGGAGGGGCGCACCCCCCGCACAGCCCAGCCCATGGCCAGGATGACCGTATCAAAATTACAGGCGGCGGCAAACAGGACCGCCGCCGCCAGCATGGAAAACCACTCCATGGAGCACCTCCTGTTCCGCCCATTCTATTCGGGGTACGAATCAGTGGTGCATGGGGTGGTTTTTTGCGGGGTGCTGTGCTATACTGAGTTTTAAGCGAATCACGAGGAGGTCTGTCATGGACAGTAAGGAAGTATTTCTTCAGATCTACCGGGACAACATCCACCGGGAGGGCTCCGACGCTCTGCTGGACTATCTGGAACACAAGAGCGACTTTTTCACCTCTCCCGCCTCGGCCCGATTCCACGGCTCCTACCCCGGCGGTCTGTGCGAGCACAGCGTCAACGTCTACCGCTGCCTGGAGGCCTACCTGGAGCGGGAACGGGTGCGGGAGCTGTACGGCCTGGACTACGCCCCGGAGACGGTTGCCCTGGTCTCCCTCCTCCATGACGTATGCAAGATCGGCTGCTACCGGGGCGGCACCCGCAATGTAAAGGGCCCCGACGGCAAGTGGCAGAGCGTGCCCACCTTCTTCTACGAAGATACTCTGCCCTACGGCCACGGGGAGAAGAGCGTGTACATCCTTTCCGGCTTTTTGCGCCTCACCCGGGAGGAGGCCATGGCCATCCGCTGGCACATGGGCTTCTCCGGCGATGAGGACAAGCGGCTGGTGGGTCAGGCCTTCCAGCAGTACCCTCTGGCCTTCGCCCTCAGCGTGGCGGACATGGAGGCCACCTATTTTCTGGAGAAAGACGAGGCGTAATCATTTTGGCAAAGCGAGAAAACGATTTAGGACGGGACCCGGTAGGCAAGCTGCTGCTGCGGCTGGCCATTCCCACCGTCACCGCCCAGCTGGTCAATGCTCTTTACAACATTGTGGACCGGATGTACATCGGTCATATTGAAGGGGTGGGGGATCTGGCCCTCACCGGTCTGGGGGTCTGCTTCCCGGTGCTGATGTTCGTCTCCGCCATCTCCGCCCTGGTGGGCATGGGCGGCGGCTCCCGGGCAGTGGTACGGATGGGCGAAGGAAAAGTGGAACAGGCCAACGCCATCCTGGGCGGCTGCTTTACCCTGCTGGTGGTGCTCAGCCTGGTGGTCACTACAGTCTTTCAGCTGATCAAACAGCCCATGCTTCTCCTCTTCGGCGCTACTCAGGAGACCATTGGCTATGCAGTGGAATATCTTTCTATCTATCTGTGGGGCACCATTGCGGTGGAGCTCTCCCTGGGCCTCAACTTCTTTATTACCGCCCAGGGCTTTTCCACCATCGGCATGGCCACCGTGCTCATCGGCGCTGTGATCAACATTGTACTGGACCCCATTTTTATTTTCGGGTTTGGAATGGGCGTACAGGGCGCCGCCCTGGCTACCATTACCGCACAGATCGTCTCCGCCGTCTGGGTGGTGCGCTTCCTGTCGGGCAGCCGCACCAAGCTGAGACTGCAAAAGCGCTTCTTCCGTTTGAACTTTAAGGTGCTGGCCCCTGTGCTGGCCCTTGGAATCTCCCCCTTCATCATGCAGTCCACCGAAAGTCTGGTCAATATCGCCTTTAACTCCTCCCTGAAGGCCTATGGCGGCACCCCTGCCGTGGGCGCCATGACCATCTGCTCCAGCATTATGCAGGTGTTTTATCTGCTCTTCCAGGGCCTGAGCCAGGGCGCACAGCCCATCATCGGCTTCAACTACGGCGCAGGCAACCTGGACCGCGTCAAAAAGACCTTCCGCCTGCTCATTACCTGCGCCCTGACCTTCAGCTGCACCGCCTGTCTCGCCATTGAACTGTTCCCCGGCGTTTTTGTGGCCATGTTCAACGACAAGCCGGAGCTGGTATCCATCGCCGTCTGGTCTCTGCGGATCTACGCCGCCGGTATGTTCATGCTGGGCATTCAAAACGCCTGTCAGCAGACCTTTGTGGCCCTGGGGCAGGCCAAAGTCTCTCTTTTCCTGGCTCTGCTGCGTAAGGTGATCCTGCTCATCCCTCTGATTTTTATCCTGCCCCTCCTGTTCCAGGACAAGGTAATGGCAGTCTTTCTCTCTGAGCCTGCCGCCGACATCCTGGCCGCTATCACCACCGGGTCGATTTTCCTGTGGCGGTTTCCCCGTATCCTGGCCCGCCGGCAGGAGGAGTTGGAGCACAAACACGCCTGAACCCAAACAAAAAAGGAGGTATCGCCAAGGCGATACCTCCTTTTTTCGTTAATCTTCTTCGTTGGTCTGGAGCTGGCCCGCCTCCCGCAGGGTGCGGCGCAGGCGGCTGAGCGTCACCTGGGTCATGCCCAGGAAGGAGGCCACGTGCTTGCCGCTGACATGGCGGTGCAGGTCCGGATAGGCCCGCAGAAACCACTGATAGCGCTCCATGGCGTCATACTGGTACATGGCGGCCTTCACCTCCCAGTGGCGCTTGAGGGCATCCAGCAGAAAACCGCTGTACAGGCGGTAGAGCTGGGGGTGTTCCTCCAGCAGTTCCAGCACCAGGCTCATGGGCAGCTCCAGCACCAGGCTGTCGGTAAGGGCCTCAATGTTGATGGTGGCCGGCTCCCCCAGAGCAATGCAGGCGGTAGCGGGAGATCCCGGCTCAAAGGCAAAGCAGTCGGTGATATCCCGGCCGCCAGCGTCCAGGAAGTAGCCCCGCAGCAGCCCCTGGACCAAAAAGGTCAGCTTTGCCGGAACCTCGCCCTCCCGGTAGAGCAGGTGGCCCTTTTTCACACTCCGCAGCTCGCTCCACTCCGTGAGCCGCTGGATGAGAGCCTGGTCCGACAGTCCAAACAGGTGATGGTATAACTCCGGCAGATCCATCTCTCATCCCCCCAGTACAAAATATGAGTACTTTATTTTATCATATTTTGCGTGGTTTCTACATTATCCTAGGTTAAATTCCATAAAATTGTTGTCCAAATAAAGGCAGGTGCCGTGTCATACCCGAGGGGTCAGTCCAGCCAGGCGGCAAAGAATGGCTGCCGTCTCCGCCCGGCTGATATTGGTATCACCGTGGAAGTTTCCATTGCTGTCTCCCTCCACGATGCCGGCCCGGTACCACAGGTAGACCACGGGGCCGTAGGGATCGGTCTCGTGTACGTCGGGTACCTCACCGTTGAACACCACTTTGATGACCTGCTTCTCCTCCTGGGGCACCGCCCGGTCCAGCAGGTCCACCATCTGGAAGCGGGTGGCCTTGTTCAGCATGGTGGACAGGGGCACCTCGCTGGTGGTAAACAGGCCCTGATCCACGCAGTAGTTGTAGGCGCCCAGGTACCATACGCCGTCAGAGGCGGGAACGCTCTCCCCCTGGCGATCGGCATGGAGCCGGGCGGTAAGGGTGACCACCTCGGCCACGGTGAGGGTGCCGTTGGGGCTGAACTTGTCGCCGCCGGTACCCTTCATCAGGCCGGCCTGGGCGGCCTTCGCTACATAGTCGGCGTACCACTGGCCGGCGGGCACGTCGCGGAAGGAGATGCTGCCGCTCTCACCGCCGCCGGGCAGAGCCACGCCGTCCATCAGCTTGGTCAGGGTATCCACCCGGTCTACTCCGGGAATCCCCAGGTCGCCGCTGATGTTGGGCCCGCACACCCACAAAGAGCCGTCCTTCTTCAGGAACAGCACGCCGTAGTCATCGCTGTGCGACACGGCATACACGTCCTTGGCCACCACCACGGGGGTGGACTGACACGTCACTTCGTCGTAGGGATTACCCAGGCTGGTGTAGTTTCCGCCGGCACGGTTGAGCTGGTTATTTTCGTTGCGGCCCCAGCCGTAGAGGGTTCCGTCACTGGTGATGGCGTAGGCGGTGCTGCCGGCGCTGGCATACACCACGTCGTCCATGACCTTGTAGGGAGTGTCGTACCAATAGCTGTTGCCCTGCTGTTCGCCATAGTCTCCGCCGTTGCCGATCTGGCCGCAGGAGCTGTCTCCCCAGGTCCACAGGGAACCGTCGTTCTTAATGACCATGGTGTTCTGCCAGCCCAGGTCAAAGGCGGCCACGTCGTTCATGATGTGGGTGAGGGGAATCAGCTGGTTGCCAAAAACATAGTCCTGGGCGTTTAGGTTGGACAGGTTGCTGATGCCGCAGGACCACAGGGTGCCGTCCTCCTTCAGGGCCATCCAGCCCCAGCCGGTACACTGGGCCTGCTTCACATTGTCCATCAGCTTTACCGCCTCGTACACCGAGGTCATGTCCTGCCGGCTGTTGTCGCCGGTGATGCAGCTCATATCTCCCCAGCCCCACAGGGTACCGTCGGTCTTGAGGGCCACATAGCACAGGTAGTTGCCGTCAAAATAGGACACATCGTCCATCACCTTGATAGGCTGGCTCTGTTTGCCCTGGTCCCTGTAATTTCCGGAGATGGCGCTCGCATTGCCCCACATCCACAGGGAATGGTCCTTTTTGACGCACCAGAAGTTCCCAACGGACAGGCAGTCGTCCATCACCTTGACAGGGGTGTCCTGGTAACGGTTTCCGTACTGGTCCTCCTGATTGTACTTGCCCAGGTCGGCCGCCGAGGCGCTCCACATCCACACAGAGCCGTCGGTCTTAAGGGCGGCCTCGGAGTCAATGGTGGGGGCGGCCAGCATCCGCTCCACGCCCACTGAGTGGGCATCGCCGGGGTCGGGGGTAGGCTCCGGGTCGGGGGTGGGGTCGGGATCAGGCTGCTGCCCGCCGCTTTCCCCAACGGGATAGGAGTGGATCCCGGAGCCGTCCAGTACATAAAACACGGGCGTGGAATCGAAGGTGGAGTACCACACCACCTTGCCGTCCCAGCTGATGGGATGGCAGCGGGACAGCCGCACGCCGTCGGCGGTCTTAATGTCGGAGACGGTGCCGTCGGCGGAATAGGCGGCATACTGAACGCTTTCTTTATTGTAATAGTAGCCGTTATCCCATTTTTCAGCCAGCTGCCACAGGATGTAGCCGCCCTCCGGACCGGTGGGGACCAGCACAGGCTGGGAGCCGTACAGGTCGGAGCCGCTGGGCCAGGAGGTGATCTGGCGCACGGTGGTGCCGCTGGGGGAAATATCGTCCTTGCTGGTATAGCTCAGGAAGATGTTCATGGGGTCTTGTCCGATGGTGGAGGCCGAGCCCTTGCCGGTGCTGCTGTAGGCCGCCAGGTAGCCGGAGGCGGTCTCCGCCAGGTCGGTCACATTGGCGCCGGTGGTATTCTCGCCCACCCTGCCGGACCATGTGGTCAGGTTGAAGGTCTTGCAGCCGTTGGCGAAGGTGTCGCTCCCCGCCTTGTTGTCGTAAAGGGACAGGCAGGCCCCTCTGGGGTAGGCGTCGCCGTGGTCCAGGGCCACCAGACGGCCCTGGCTGTCCACCAGGATGAACTGGTTGAAGGAGTGGGACACATAGCCCTTGTTGGCCACCACGTCGTGATAGCCGTCGGTGATGGTCATATCGGACTGGCGCACCGAGAAGGTCAGGTTGGCCTGGTGGTTCAACCCGCCGCCCGACCGGTACATCTCATGGCTGGTGCGCACATAGAGGTAGCCGTTGTACTCGTCGCACCGCAGGCTGCCGGCGTCAAAGGGGATGGTGGTGTTGGCCCCCCGCAGGCTGGCCTGGCCCAGGCGGTTGAAGTCCTTGTCGTACTTCACCACCCGGATGACCTCGGCGTTGTCGTCCTCACTGGGGTTCTCCTGGCCGAAGATCAGGAAGTTGTAGTCCTCACCGGCATAGAAGCCGCCCCACAGGTCCAGCTCCATCTCCAGATCCACCGAGGAGATCAGCCGGAAGCTGCTGTCGTAGGTCTCAGCCACCAGCCTGGGATAGGCGCTCCACTTGATGAAATTTCCCTGGGCATCGACGATTTTGACACCCTTGAAATTTTCCACCCGCACCAGGTTGTCGCCGTCCTGGTACAGGTAGGCGTCAATGGGCACCGCCCAGTTGCCGTTGTAGGTACCGCCGGCAATGTTGGATCTCAGGGGCGTCAGCTCCGCGGCCCAGGCCGCCGGCAGCATGGAGATGACCATAGCCAGAACACACAGACAGGAAAGCAGTCGTAAAGATCGTTTTTTCATCGGGCATTCTCCTTCTCTTGATTTGGGATGTTGCAGGGGCTTTGTCTGTTAGTGTTCTGAACCGGCAGACTGGTTTTAAGGCCGGACAAATTTTTTAACTTTTTTCCAACGACCGCGTCCCGGTCATTATGCGTTTACGGTGACCTGGAAGGACACGTTGTCGGTAAAAGTCAGCACGCCCTCCTGACTATCCACGCGCAAGGTGACTACGCCGCTGATGGTGGCTGTGCCCGGGGCGTTGGCAGTGAGCTGACAGATTGTGGGCTCCTGGTTGCCCACCGTCACCACCGACGGATCGCTGCTGCTCCATGCGGTAGAGGCAATGGTAAAGTTGGTATACAGGGAATAGGAAGAAAATCCGTGATACCGGCTCTGCCCCACATTGAGGGTGATGCCGTCCAACTGGTAGTCCCAGGGCACTTCATCCTTGGCCTGCACCGTAATGGTATAGTGGACGTCGGGTTCCCGGGGGCTGACAGCCGTCAGCACCACCGTGCCGGGGGACAGGATGGTAAACCAGCCGGAACTGTCAATGGGCGCCACACTGGGATTGGAAGAGCTGTAGCTCAACCCCGCCGGCAGACCGGCGTCAGAGGGGTTCAGATTTCCCCACTGTCCTCCAAAGCTGTAGCCGCGCCCCAGCTCAGCGCTCATGCTCCGGTTCTCCACCACCGGGGTGGGCGTAGGTGTGGAGGTTGGCCTGGGCGTGGCCGTGGGCCTTGGAGTAGCGGCAGGCGTGGGAGAGGGCGACGGGGTAGGGCTGGGGGTGGCGGATGGGGTGGCTGTGGGCGTGGGACTGGGCGTGGCTGTGGGCGTGACCGAGGGAGTAGGACTGGGGGTGGCCGACGGCGTGGCTGTGGCGTCAGGGGAGGGCACAGCAGAGGGGGACGGGGTGGGGGAGACCACAGCCATCACCGGAACGCTGGGCTGAGGCTCCTGCTGGGGCCGGGTGGCCAGAAACACGCCGCCCCCCGTGGCAACAGCCCCCGCCACCAGCAGGATGGCCAGCTTGCTGCCCAGGGTCAGACCGCCGCCGGCCGTGGAGGCGGTGGTGGCAGCGGCAGTTGCGGCGGAAACCCCCGCGGCAGAGCCCGCCGCTGCCGCCGCGGTGAGGCCCAGGGCCCCCTTGACGGCCAGCAGCCCCCGCTCCATGGCCTGCTGGTCCACCGCCAGATTCTGCTCCTGGAGCAGCAGAGCCAGGAAGAGCAGGCCCGGGTTGAGGGCATGGAGCCGCACCCCGTCCCGCTGCTCCCGCTGAAGGATCAGTTTCTCCAGCGCCTTACGGGCATAGTTCAGGCGGCTCTTTACCGTGCCCTCGGCGCATTCCAGAATAGACGCAATGTGTTTAACAGGGCACTGGTCATAGTAGTAGAGCATGACGGCGGTGCGCTGCTCATCGGGGAGTTGGTCCACCAGCTCTCCCAAAATCAGGCCCGTGTCCCGCTCACACAGGGTATCCTCCGGCGAGGACACAGGCGGGCCGGAATCCAGAAGGTCAAACATAGCCTCCTCCTCCAGAGCGAACTCACGGGAGTCGGTCAGCATCTTCCGCTGATGGAGGGCCAGCCGGACCGCAATACCGCCGATCCAGGACCGCAGAGCCTCCGGGTCCTTCAGCTTGTCGATGGAGCGGAACACGGTGATAAACACATCCTGTACTACCTGCTCAGCCTGATCAGCCTGCCCCAGGATCTTCATGGCCTGGAGATAGACCATGCGGTAACAGGCCTGATACAGTTGGGTGAAGACTTCCTCATCCCCCGCCCGAAGCCGGGCTACCGCCTCGGTGTTGGACAGATCGGACAAAAGCTGCATATGACTTCCTCCCTTTGGAACGTTTCTGTCTGTTGGTGCCGGAAGAGACTCCGCCGGTTTTATCCTCACGGAAATTTTACCTCAGTTTTACTCCATTGTACCACCATTTTTTCTTGCTTGAAATATCTGACTGGTACAAAAAGACAAAGCGGGGCGCACCCTGAAAAGGCGCGTCCCGCTCAGTTTGTTCAGTCACATTACCTCAACCACATATTTTTTCAGCAGTTCTATGGGGTGGTAGGCCTGCTTGGCCCGCCGCAGGCCCGGGTCCCCCATATCCTCTTCCCGGTTAATATAGGTCACGTTTTCCCCTGCGTAGGCTGCGGCAAATTGATTGACCAGCATCTGATAGGCGCCCTTGCAGCTTCGGTCCGCCTTCTCGATGTGGGTGAACAGGGTGTCGTTGACGATCTCTCCCAGGGAGAAGCCCACGATGGACCCGTCGGCGGTAAGCACGCCCCCCACCATGCCGTACCGGTCCAGGTTTTGCAGCACCTCCAGGACCCGGCGGTTTTCCTCCCGCTCCGTGTCCCCGGCGCCCGCGCCGGACAGATAGGTCTGGGTGAAAAAGGCCTCCACCGCCCCCAGGTTTCCGGCGGTCAGGGGTTCAAAGGACCACCCCTCCACGCCCCGCTTAAACTGGCTGATCTGATTGCGCTGGCCACTGTACCGCTTGCCCGCCAGCCGGGCCAGATCGGAGGCCTGATACAGGTAGTCGGCGAAATCGGTCTGCTCGCTGACGGTACACCCCGGACAGATGGCCTGAATTTCCTCCAGATCACACTCCGGGACGGTGCAGAACCGCAGCGGGCCGCCCGCCGTCAGCTGCTTGAGTTCCTCGATGCCGGCGGCCATATCGCCCCCCAGGGGGAGATTGTAGTATACCTGGCCGTCCTGGTCGTGGAGGCGGGAATAAAAGATCCCTCCGTCCATGGCATACTCCATTTTATAGTAATTCCGCCACATGAACATTCCGCCCACGGTAAAGTCGCAGGTCCTGGATCTCATCTGCCGGAAACAGGGCTGAACAAGGGGGACCTCGTTCAGTGTCAGTTGCTTGAATTGCATAGAGTCTCGTTCTCCGTAATCTTTTAAGATGAAGGGCCGCCCGGCTTGAAACGGCGGAGACCGGCGTCTCCACGGTATCATACCCTTTTTTGTCCTTTTTCTTCCATAAGACGGCCCATTTTTCGCTCTGACGCCCCTCTATTATCTACCAACCCGCTCTACATTACAAGTCCCTTTCCTGCCTGGGCAGAAATATCTGTGGGCCCCCTTCATATACTCCGCCAGTGGAGGAACGCGTGGAATGGCCCATCCAGGCAGGACAGCAAACGCCCATACAGACAAAAAGGCGGCATAGGTCAGTGCCCGTAAACGGGCTGACCTATGCCGCCTTTTTTCATTTTATTCGCACTTTTCCAAAGGATACTTACAGGACTTCTTCCTCGGCGGATGTTTCCAGCGCCTTCTTTAAGGTCTTGTCCGGGATAACAAAGCGGTTCATGACGTAGTATGCCAGCGCAGACGTTACGATGCCCAGCATGGCGCCATAAAGCGGAATCAGAAGATTGGTGGCAATGCCCACCGCAATACCAACAACAGACGCCACAGAAATCTTTGTCTCAATTTTATCTGCCGTCATTTTATACTTGCGCTTGAACCCATAATAGTCTGCAATCAGCACGCCAATGACAGGGCAGAAAATAAAGCCGGTAAAGTCTACCCAAAGCATAAAAGAGGAGTACAGATCCACCAGCGTAAAAACAGTGGAGATACAAAATGGGAACAGCAGGATCACTGCCTTGTTTTTGATGGGAAGCAGGGACGTAAAGCCCAACGAGGTGCTGTAAAACGACTCGGAGTTTGTTGTCCATGTCAGCAGCAGCACAAGAACGGCGGAAAGGCTGGTGAGTCCCAACGCATTAAAGATATTGGGAACATCTCCATATCCTGTGGCCAGCGATGTGATGGCTCCCACGCCATAGACGATTGGCGCACACAAAACAAACGCCAGAGCGATTGCGACGGCGGAATCCTTTCTGGACCGTGCAAAGCGGTGCGTATTGGGGCTGTTGATGACCGCACCAATCCAGGAAAAAAAGATTCCATTTACGACAAAAAAGAACGATTTGG
Organism: Clostridiales bacterium; assembly: GCA_022785125.1. Taxonomy (GTDB): domain Bacteria; phylum Bacillota; class Clostridia; order Oscillospirales; family Oscillospiraceae; genus Flavonifractor; species Flavonifractor porci. The sequence goes on along the minus strand of JALFRA010000013.1, from coordinate 140,848 downwards.
GGTCAGTGGGTTCTTTGGTAATGACGGAGGCAATGCCATGCAGCCGTTCCACCTGAAACAGCGCAATGACAAATATGACAAGGATCAGCGGCACCGCAAGTTTTGAAATGATGCTCAGCCCGTCAAAGCCGGTCCACACCGTTACAATAAACAGCAGGTTGATTAAAATGCCGGCAATGGCAAAGCCAACAGGAGTGGCCAAAAAAGGAATATAAAAGGAGAGCAGTTCAATCACCAGTATGGTTCCGATGCCGGCCCAGCCCAGCCGAACAAGCAGCTGCAAAACGATAATGAATTTTCCTCCCACCTGGCCAAAGCTGTACTTTACCAACTCAAATACGCCCAGGCCGGTATCCGCTCCGATGCCGGCGACCGGTATCGTAACCAGTGTCAAAAGTACATTGCCCAGCAGAATCGCCCAAAACGCCTGGCTCAACGGAAGGAATGTACCCACTTTTCCGCCGTAGACCACCTTGGATACGGCAAAAATCATGCCCGCCATAATAACAAAGATGCTTACCCAGCTCTTTCTTCCATCCGCTCGAATGGAGTCTGTGCCATATGTGCTGGATTGGTTGGATTTGCTCATTGTTCAATCCCTCCTTACGCGGCAATCAATATCTATGGACAACAGTTCTCAAACCAAACAGCCATTCAATCCAGTTTTCTTAATCACGCAGATCGGGCAAATTGGTGATGTCATTGGGAGCAAATACCTCTATATCACCATCGGGAGAAATCTCGACCCGCATACGGTCGTAAGCCATGCACAAAGGCCCGTCATAGCAGGCTTTTACGCGCTCTACAATGCGATTGTCCCCCTCGATGCCAGAGTAACCCATTTTGCTTACATGGGACAGTACGGTCATTCCGGGCTTTGTTTTGTTGGCAATGTCAGCGACTTGTTCCGGTGTGGTTTGTCTCGACATGATCATGGCGGTCCAAGGGGAATGTTTCAGCCGTTCCTCGTCCACGACATTTACATTGGTCACCAGGACATCACAATCTTTTCCGTATGTAATAATATTTTCGTGATAGGTGGTGTCTCCGGTAAGGGTCACTACCCGCCCTCTATGCTCCAGGCGAAAGCCAAACGCAGGATAGTTGGGGACATGGATGACTTCAAACGCAGTGATCTTTACCTCTCCATCATCATAAATAACACCCGTTTTTTCAAATTCCTGGACGTACATGGGCAGATATTCTTTTTTTGCAAAGCTGGTGGGACGCATTTTGCAGTCCTCTGCAAACATTTGGACAATTCCATCTGTCATGGGCTTTGTTTTTGGGGGACCCCAAATATGCAGATTGGGCCGTGCGATCAAGAACCACGGCGCCATCCACAGATTGGGCAGGCCCTCCGTGTGGTCGCTGTGCAGATGGGTAAGAAATACTTTGTCTACTTTCTCAAGGGGAATACCGCACTCGTAGATTCTTTGTCCCACCCCTCTGCCGGCGTCAAAAAGGAAATGAGAATCGCCGACTTTTACCAGTGTAGCAGGCCCGAAACGATTTGCCTGATAGGACGGGCCGCCTGTGCCCAGCAAATAGATCGTAATTGGATTCGGCTTTGCTGCAACATCCGTTTTCATGGTAGAACTCCTTTCACAATAGAGCGGCAGTGGTTTGATGTCCGCTCCAGGAAATGTGTACGCCAGAAAGGGTTGCCGGTAATGGTCCTGCCCGCCTGCGCGTTTGTGCGGCCGCACCTTTCAAGCCGGAAACAGGCCCATATTGACGAAAAGCCCCCCTTTTTGTTGGCTCATTATATCACTTGTAGTCCTTTTTGAAAAATACTATAATATGATGAACATCATATATAAAATGCGATGAAAGGAATCTGAACATGACACTCAGGCAATTGCGAATTTTCTTGGAGGTGTGCAGCACAGGTAAGATCACCCAAGCGGCAGAGAATCTCTATTTGCCCCAATCCGTGGTAAGCCTGGCTGTTTCTGAGTTGGAAGAATATTATGGCGTAAAGCTGTTTGACCGTATTGCGAGGCGTATTCACATCACGCCTCAGGGAGAGCGGCTTCGAGAGTACGCAAGCCGTATTATTGCGTTGAGCGACGAGTCTGTACAAAGCTTGCGCGACAGCAGTGCCGGCGGTATTCTGCGGGTAGGAGGAAGCATTGCCGTAGGTGCAATTTTGCTGCCTAAACTGGTGGCCGCTTTCGGCAAAATCTCTCCAAAAAACAAAGTGGTTGTACAAATCAACACATCGGAAAACATTGTGCAGGCCATTGTGAAAAATCAACTGGATATTGGGATCGTGGAGCAAAACGCAGATCACAGCCAGATCTTCACAAAGACGATTTATGAAGACGATATGGTGTTTGTCTGTACACCACAGCACCCCTTCGCCAAACGAAAAAATGTTTCCATCGATGAGCTTATGGCACAGCCGTTGCTGTTGAGAGACCAGAGCAGTGCTTCCCGGTATTTATTGGACTCTCATTTTAATGCACTTTCCGACAATGCGCCTATCATCCCCCAGTGGGAAAGCATCAGCAACACAGCGCTGTCTTCGGCTGTCAAGCAAAACCTCGGAATCACATATGTGCCCAGACATCTGGTGTATGAATCACTGCGGGATGGTACGCTTTGCGAATTTCCGGTAGACGGCATCCATGACAAACGAACCTTTACTCTGATTTATCATAAAGATAAGTTTTTATCCCCAGCCCATACTTCTTTTATCGAACACTGTATCAACTATGTACGGGAAATGTCTGATTCCATTTAACTGAACCTTTCATAAAGAGGTGCCGGTGCTGCCGATAGGGCATATACCACCGGTTTCACCGCATCCACACAGGCATGATATATCCCACGCCTGCATACACTCCACCAGTGAAAGAAACGGGGAGTGTTGCTGCTTGAAAGGGAACATCGAGGAACGCGCCTGCCGGCTGGCGCTTTACATCATAGAGAACCGTGCCACGGTGCGGGCCGCCGCCCGGCAGTTCGGCATCAGCAAATCCACCGTACATAAGGATCTCAGCGAACGCCTGCCCTCCTTCAACCGGCCCCTGTACCTTCAGGTAAAGGGGGTGCTGGAGGAGAACAAGGCCGAGCGCCACATCCGGGGGGGCATCGCCACCCGGCGGAAGTACAAAGGCATTTAAGCAAAAACCGGCGGGCCGCTGACGCAGCCCGCCGGTTCAGACAGTCAAAAAAGTGGCTGCGGCCACTTTTTTGACTGTCTGCTAAACTTTTGAGGCCTTCCATAAGTCCTCAAAAGTTGTTTGATTGCACGCGAAAGGGAACCCTGACGGTTCCCTCAGCGTGTCGAGAAAGCTCGACACGCTTCTCAAAAATGCAAGCATTTTTTCGAGGGGATGCAGCCCGCTGCGTCGCACACGCAAAGCGCGCACGCTTGCGGGCTGAGAAGTGTTTTTTCCAAGGCTCATGTCCTTGGAAAAAACAGCTTCTGACTCTGTTTTGCCGCCTGCGGGCGGCAAAACTCTGCCGAGGGCTTTTCCGCGGTGCAAGAACTTATTTCTCTCTTGTATCAGTTCTGCCTTTTTTGACAGTCTGTCCCTTTCACACTATCCTTCCCTCCGAAACCTTTGGCCAGGGGGCTTTTTCGACAGTCTAAACCGGCGGGCTGCTGACGCAGCCCGCCGGTTTACTCTCTTTGATTACTTGGCGTAATCCACCACTTTGGTCTCCCGGATCATATTCACCTTGATCTGGCCGGGGTATTCCAGCTCTTCCTCGATCTTCTTGGCAATGTCCCGGGCCAGCAGCACCATCTGGTCCTCGCTGACCTTGTCGGGCGCCACCATGATGCGGACCTCCCGGCCCGCCTGGATGGCGTAGGACTTCTCCACACCGGGGAAGGAGGAGGTGACCTCCTCCAGCTTCTCCAGACGCTTGATGTAGTTCTCCAGGTTCTCCCGCCGGGCGCCGGGCCGGGCAGCGGAGATGGCGTCGGCCGCCTGAACCAGGCAGGCCACCACCGTCTGGGGCTCCACATCGTTGTGGTGGGCCTGGATGGCGTGGATCACGTTCTCGCTCTCCCGGTACTTCCGGGCCAATTCCACGCCGATCTGGACGTGGGAGCCCTCCACCTCGTGGTCGATGGCCTTGCCCAGGTCATGGAGCAGACCGGCACGCTTGGCCTCGGTGACGTCGGCGCCGATCTCGGCGGCCAGCAGGCCCGCCAGATGGCACACCTCGATGGAGTGGTTGAGCACGTTCTGGCCGTAGCTGGTGCGGTAGCGCATCCGGCCCAGCAGCTTGATGAGCTCGGGGTGCAGACCGTGGACGTTGGTCTCGAAGACCGCGCGCTCGCCCTCGGCCTTGATGGTGGCGTCCACCTCCCGCTTGGCCTTCTCCACCATCTCCTCGATACGGGTGGGGTGGATGCGGCCGTCCTGGATCAGCTTCTCCAGCGCCAGCCGGGCAATCTCCCGGCGGACAGGATCGAAGCAGGAGACGGTGATCACCTCGGGGGTGTCGTCGATGTTCAGGTCCACGCCGGTCAGGGTCTCCAGCGTGCGGATGTTGCGGCCCTCGCGGCCGATGATGCGGCCCTTCATCTCATCGTTGGGCAGGGGTACCACAGAGACGGTGGCTTCCGCCACATGGTCCGCGGCGCAGCGCTGGATGGCCAGGGACAGGATCTCCTTGGCACGCTGGTCGGCCTCCTCCTTGAACTGGGCCTCGATCTCCCGCACCTTCATGGCCGACTCGTGAGTCACTTCCTCGGCCAGCTGGCTGATCAGGTAATCCTTGGCCTCCTCCGCGGTGAAGCCGGAAATGCGCTCCAGCACTTCCATCTGGGTCTTTTTGACGGTGGCCACCTCTTCCCGGGCCTCTTCCAGCTCGGCCAGCTTGCGCTGCAGGGTGTCCTCCTTCTTCTCGATGTTCTCGGTCTTGCGGTCCAGGTTCTCTTCTTTCTGCTGCAAGCGCCGTTCCTGCTTCTGCAGGTCGGCCCGGCGCTCTTTTACTTCCCGTTCGTACTCGTTGCGGGCCTGGAGGATCTCCTCCTTGGCCTCCACCAGGGCCTCGCGCTTCTTGCTCTCGGCGCTCTTGATGGACTCGTTGATGATGCGCTTGGCCTCCTCCTCCGCGCTGGATATCTCCTTCTCCGCCACGCGGCGGCGGTACTGGATGCCGAGCACAAAAAACACCACAGCCGCGACCACGAACGCGATGACGGCTGCTAATATAATAGGCAACATGAGCCGGGTTCACACCTCCATCTGTTTGGATTTTTCGTTCAATCGTTTTGTTCAATTCCCATGTGGGCGGCGGGCACGGATTTGTCCGACCCGCACAAAAATTTGAAGAGCGTACCCCTTGCCCTTCAAAAAATGCACCGAAACTATTTTAAGGCTGTCCGCCTCTTCTGTCAAGAAAATTCGTCTCCGGAAGAATCCCTTCCTGCCTGATTTCCCGGGAAAAAACAGGACGCGCCGCAATTTTGCAGCGCGTCGGACAGCCTGTGTTCAAATCTGTACGATAGAGCCAGGGGCAGGGGGCTCCTCCCGCTGAAATTCCGTCATGGTACCCCAGTACCGTTTGGGCATATGGGTCATGCGGCATTTGGGGTTATAGCGGCCCTCAATGGCGATGGTATCATAAAACCGCCGCCACAGGGCCCGCCAATCCAGTTCGCCCGCCCTGGGTGGGGCCAGATCAAACCGGTCCAGAGGCACGATGGCCCACTTCCCCCTCTGGCAGAACAGGGCCTCCCGGTGGGTGCGGTCGTAGAGCACCAGCTTCTCCCCGGGGTAGCGGGCGGCAAAGTGGGGCCGCAGCAGGGGGAGTACCCGGTTTTTGGGCTCGATCTCTCCCACCAGGGCCCCGTCCTGGTCGGAAAAGCGGGTGAAACCCTTAAGCAGGTGGGCCTCGTGGGTCAGGTGCTGGACCGCCTTGCCCAGGACGGCCACCCGGGGGTCGGTGAGATCCCGCACCACCGACGGGCCCCGCTCATAGCCCAGCCGGAGGAAGTCCCACAGATGGAGCTCCCGCTCCTCCAGGCAGGTGAGAAAGCCGTAAGTCACCAGGCGGCGGCCCTGCTGGCTCATGCTCCGGTCCAGAGAGCGGTACACCCGCCGGGCCTTCTGGTCGTCGGTGTCCACCGTCCGCTCGGGCCACAGGGTCACCCGGCCGTCCCCGTAGGTGAGGAAACAGGCGGGCTCCTCCTTATTGGCGTAGGCCTCAAACACACAGGTAAGGAACCCGGCAAAACTGCCGTCATAGGAATAGGAAAACCTGGGCCAATCCATAGGGACCTCCTTTCACACCGGGATAGGACAGGCAGGCAACGGGGCGTCCAGAGGCCGCCCCCTACGATTTGGCGTAGGGGCCGGCGTCCCCGACGGCCCGCCGCCCTTTAAAACAGGGACAGCTGCTCCGGCTCATTCCCCGCCAGGGCCGGCTTTTCCAGGGCCACCAGGTGGCGGAGCACCCCGTCGGGGTTCACCCTTAACCCCTCCAGCATCTTTCCCGAGCAGGTAATGAAATACTGGGCCCGTTTCAGCACCACCCCCAGGGTTTTCAGGCCTGAGAAGGTGAGGGGTCCCACCCGCCGGGCGGTCAGGATCCGCCGGGCGGACACCACCCCGATGCCGGGCACCCGCAGCAGGGTCTCGTAGTCGGCCTTGTTCACCTCCACCGGGAACTGCTCCATGTGCCCCAGGGCCCAGGCGCACTTGGGGTCCACCCGGGTGTCAAAGTTGGGGTGGGCCTCGTCCAGCAGCTCCTCCGCCCGGAAGTGATAGAACCGCAGCAGCCAGTCGGCCTGGTACAGCCGGTGCTCCCGCAGCAGGGGGGGCTTGAAGTCCCGCCGGGCAGGGAGGAGGGCGCTGTCGGACACCGGCATATAGGCGGAGAAAAACACCCGCTTCAGCTTATATTGGTCATATAAGGCCTGGGTCAGGGTCAAAATGTGCTTGTCGCTCTCGGGAGTGGCGCCAATGATCATCTGGGTGGACTGGCCCGCCGGGGCAAACCGGGGGGCGTGCCTGTACTTCACCAGCTCCCCTTTGGATTGGGTGATGCCGTCCCGGATCTGGGCCATGGGGGCCAGAATGGCCTTTTTCTCCTTGTCGGGACACAATTTATGCAAGCTGTCCTCACTGGGCAGCTCAATGTTGACGGACAAGCGGTCAGCCAGCTGGCCCAGCCGCTGGGTGAGGGCCGGGTCGGCCCCGGGGATGGCTTTGGCGTGGATATAGCCGTGAAAGCCGTACTCCCCCCGCAAAAGGGAGAGGGCGGCTATCATCTCCTCGGTGGTGCGGTCGGGGCTGACCCACACCGCCGAGGAGAGGAAGAGGCCCTCGATATAGTTGCGCCGGTAGAAGCCGATGGTCAGCTCCGCCAGCTCCCTTGGGGTAAAGGCCGTCCGGGGCAGGTCGTTGGACCGGCGATTGACGCAGTAGGCGCAGTCGTAGATGCAGCGGTTGGTGTATAACACCTTTAGCAGGGAAATGCACCGGCCGTCGGCGGAGAAGGAGTGACAGCACCCGGCGGCCATGGTGCTCCCCATGCCTTTGCTGCCCCGCCGGTCCAACCCGCTGGAGGTGCAGGCGGCGTCATACTTGGCCGCGTCCGCCAGAATGGTCAGCTTGTCCATCAGATCCACTGTGCTCCCCCCTTTGGCTCCATTATATATCGAACAAACGTACCAGTCAAGAGGGGAGTTCTGGAACTTTTGTTCCCCATTCCGCCCTGCAATCCTCATTGCTTTTTCCTATTACAAGGTGTATAATTGCATAGATTAACCTTTAATAGAAACGAAACCATTCATGTTATCCGCTGTTAAGGAGGATTTTTTATGAACTATACCTTTGCACAGTATCAGGAGAGCGCCGACTACATCCGCGGCAAGATTGGTACCTTTGCCCCCAAGGTGGCCATGATCCTGGGCTCCGGCCTGGGCTACATGGGTGACATTGTGGAAAACCCCATTGCCGTGCCCTACGGGGAGATCCCCCACTTCAAGGCCTCCACCGCCCCCGGCCATAAGGGCCGCCTGGTGTTCGGCACTCTGGAGGGCCAGAACGTGGCCGTCATGCAGGGCCGGATGCACCACTACGAGGGCTACTCCTACGAGGAGGTGGCCTACGCCGTCCGGGTGCTGCGGCTGCTGGGCTGCGATACCCTCATCGTCACCAACGCCGCCGGCTGCGTCAACATGAACTGGAAGGCCGGCGACCTGATGCTCATCACCGACCAGATCAAGATCTTCATGGAGTCCCCCCTGCGGGGCGAGAACCTGCCCCAGTTCGGCGTCCGCTTCCCCGACGCCTCCCACCTGTACACCCCCGCCCTCCAGGAGCTGGCCCGCAAGACCGCCAAGGATCTGCGCATTCCCCTGAAGGAGGGTGTGTATATGTACTTCCCCGGCCCCCAGTATGAGACCCCCGCCGAGGTGCGCTTTGCCCGCATGGCAGGGGCCGACGCGGTGGGTATGTCCACCGCCCCCGAGGTCATCGTGGCCGGCCACTGCGGGATGCAGGTGCTGGGCTTTACTCTGCTCTCCAACATGGCCGCCGGCATCCTGAACCAGCCCCTCTCCGAGGAGGAGGTGCTGGAGGCTGCCGAGGCCTGCAGGGACAAGTTCTCCCGGCTGGTGCTCTCCTGCCTGAAGCAGATTGGGTAATCAGGCGCGGGGAAATACAGACCGGCTCGGGCAGCAGACGATATTCTTCCCCTCATCCGCCCCAGTGTACACACTGGGGCACCTTCCCCCAGGGGAAGGCTGTCTCCCCCGCCCATATCCTTTTATCACGACCAAAGGAGACAAGAACCATGTCTATTCTCATTCACAACTGCACCGCCGTGCTGATGGACGAGGCGGGCACCGTTATGCCGGGCGCCTATGTGGTGGTGGAGGGCACCAAGATCCGCTCGGTGGGCACCGAGCGGCCCTGGGGCCCCTTCGATCAGGAGATCGACGGCCACGGCAACGTGCTCATGCCCGGCTTTGTCAACGCCCACACCCATGTGCCCATGACCGCCATGCGGGGCTACGGCGACGGCAACAACCTGCAGGACTGGCTGCACAACTACATCTTCCCGGTGGAAGCCCGCTGGGACGACCGGGCCGTCCGGGCCTGCACCACTCTGGGTCTGGCGGAGATGATCGCCTCCGGCGTCACTTCCATTGCCGATATGTATATGCACACCGACATCATCGCCCAGGAGGTGGCCTCCGCCGGCATCAGCGCCAACCTGTGCTGCGGCGGCGTGCTCTTCGGGGACACCTTTGACCCCGCCACCCACAACGACTGCGTGGTCCAGCGGGAACTGACCGAGAAGTGGCACAACTACAACGACGGTCAGATCCGCATCGACGCCTCCATCCACGGGGAGTACACCTCCCGGAAGGAGTTGTGGCAGTGGATGGCCGACTACGCCCGGGAGCACGATCTGGGGATGCACGTCCATATCTCCGAGACCCGCGCCGAGCATGAGGCCTGCCTGTCCCGCCACGGCAAGACCCCCATCCAGACCCTCAACGACTACGGCGTGTGGGACGGCCGTGCCATTGCCGCCCACTGCGTGTGGACCACCCCGGAGGACTGGGCCATCATGGCCGAGAAGGGGATCTCCGCCATCCACAACCCCATCTCCAACCTGAAGCTGGGCAGCGGCATCGCCCCGGTGCCCGCCATGAAGAAGGCGGGGGTCAACGTGTGTCTGGGCACCGACGGCGTGTCCTCCAACAACTGCACCGACTTCTTCAGCGACCTGAAGTTTGCCGCCATCCTCCACAACGGAGCGGGCTGCGATCCCCTGGCCCTGCTGCCTCTGGACGCCCTGAAGATGGCCACCCGGGACGGCGGCATCGCCCTGGGCCGCCAGACCGGCGTGATTCAGGGGGGCTATGAGGCCGACCTGATCCTGGTGGACTTCTCCCACCTGAACCTGACCCCCTGCCACAGCGTGATCTCCAACCTGGCCTACGCTGCCCACGGCTCCGATGTGGTGATGAATATGGCCCGGGGCAAGGTCATATACAAGGATGGAGACTTTTTGACCATCGACCTGGAGCGGGTGCGACGGGAAGTGGCGGACTACGCCCTGCCCCTGCTGTTCCAGAACCATTAAGGGGGACTACCGTTGTCAAACCAGCAGAAGAAAAATAGCTTTTACGGCGCGGCGGCCATTCTGGCCATGACCACCATCATCGTCAAGGTCATCGGCGCCATCTACAAGATCCCACTGACCGCCCTGCTGTCCGACGAGGCCTACGGCGACTTCAACGCGGCCTACAACATCTACACTTTCTTTCTCACCATCTCCACCGCAGGCCTGCCGGTGGCCCTGTCCAAGACGGTAAGCGAGTGCAACACCCTGGGCCGCCGGAACCAGAAGTCCCGGGTGTTCCAGGTGGCCTTCTTCGCCTTTTTGTTCATGGGCCTGCTCAGCTTCGTGTGTATGTCGGTGTTCTCTCCCATTGTGGCCAAATATGTGCTGCAGAACAAGAAGGCCGTCTTTGCCGTGCTGGCCCTGTCTCCGGCGGTGCTGTGTACCTGCATCTGCTCCGCCTTCCGGGGCTACGCCCAGGGCCACATGAACATGGTGCCCACCGGCGTCTCCCAGGTCATTGAGGCCCTGTCCAAGATGTTCCTGGGCCTGGCCCTGGCCTTCCTCATCCTCAACTCCGCCATCCCCGACCAGGACCTGAAGAGCCGGCTGTCCGCCTCCGGCGCTCTGCTGGGCGTGTCCATCGGCTCCATTCTGTCGGTGTGCTATCTGGTCTTTAACCACATCCGCACCAACCGGCGGGATCGGACCCCCTCCAGCGACGTGCCCGACAGCAGCAGAAGCATCCTCTCCCACCTGCTCAAGCTGGCCATTCCCATCACCCTCAGCTCCTGCACCCTGTCCATCGTCAACCTCATTGACACCAACCTGGTGCAGAGCCAGCTGCAAACCGTGTTCACCGCCATTCAGGACGGCCTCACCGGCATCTCCAACAGCGTGCTGGACATCTTCCCCAAGGCCGTGGCCATCTTCCAGGACAACCTGGCCGCCTTCCAGGCGGAGGTGCTCACCAATCCGGACACCCAGCTCAACCCGGTGCTGGACTCCGCCCGGGGACTGTACGGTATCTACGGCAAGACCATGAGCATCTACAACCTGCCCTTCAACCTCATGGTTCCCTTTACCGCCTGCATCGTGCCCGCCGTGTCCGCCTGCATCGCCCGGCGGGACGGCCTGGGCGCCCACCGCACCACCGAGTCCGCCATGCGGGTGTCCGCCCTCATCGCCCTGCCCTGCGGCTTCGGCCTGTTCGCCCTGGGTACCCCCATCATCCAGCTGCTCACCGTGGGCAACGTGGATGAGACCATCGCCGGACCCCTGCTGTCCATCCTGGGCATCGCCTCCCTCTTTGTGTGCATCCAGGTGGTGGCCTCCGCCATCCTCCAGGCCAACGGCATCATCAACCTGCCCATCATCACCATGGTGATCGGCGGCGTGGCCAAGGTTATCGTCAGCTACACCCTGGTGGGCAACCCCAAGTTCATGATCTACGGCGCCCCCATCGGCACCCTGACCTGCTTTGTGGTGGTGTCGGTGCTCAACCTCATCGTCATCAAACGGATGGTGCCCCATCCCCCCCGGCTCATCCCCGTCTTTGTCAAGCCCCTTATCGCCTCCCTCCTTATGGCGGCGGCGGCCTGGGGCTGCCAGGGTCTGCTGGCCCGGTTCTTCTCCGGCTCCTTCCTGATGAACGCCATTGCCACCGGCGGCGGCATCCTGGCCGGCGTGGTGGTGTACGTCATCCTCATCGTGGTGCTGAAGGTGCTGTCCAGGGAGGACCTGGAAATGATGCCCAAGGGCGATAAGATCGCGAAACTCTTGCGCATCCGCTGAGTTTTTTGGAAAAAGAGGTTGCAGGAGGCCTTGAAATATGGTAGATTTTCAGTATAAGGATTCCTATGACGTCCGGGACCTGGAGGAGATCGTACGCATCCTCCGCGCCCCCGGCGGCTGCCCCTGGGACGCGGAACAGACCCATGAGTCCATCCGCCGCAACTTCCTGGAGGAGGCCTATGAGGCCGTGGAGGCCATTGACGAGCAAAACCCCGATCACCTGAAGGAGGAACTGGGGGACGTGCTGCTCCAGGTGCTCTTCCACGCCCGTATGGAACAGGAGGCCGGCCGGTTCGATCTGGACGATGTGGCCGACGGCGTGTGCAAAAAGCTCATTTACCGCCACCCCCATGTGTTTGGGGACGTGAGCGTGTCGGGCACCGGCGAGGTGCTCACCAACTGGGAGGAGCTCAAGCGCAGGGAAAAGGGCCAGGCCACCAACACCGACGCCCTGGACGCCGTGGCCCGCTCTCTGCCCGCCCTGTGGCGTGCCGAGAAGGTGCAGAAAAAGGCCAAAAAGGCGGGCTTCGACTGGCCGGATATCTCCGGCGCCCTGGACAAGCTGTCCGAGGAGCTGGAGGAGCTGAAAACCGCCGTGGCCGAGGGCACCAACGTGGAGGAGGAGCTGGGGGACCTGCTCTTCTCCGCCGTCAACGTCTCCCGCTTTCTGAAGGTAGACCCGGAGGAGGCTCTGGGCCAGGCCACCGACAAGTTCATCGGCCGCTTCGCCAAGGTGGAGGAGCAGGCCGCCGCCCAGAATCAGTCCATGGAGGGCATGACTCTGGAAGAACTGGACAAGCTATGGGAGCACGCCAAGGAAACTTAAAGGCAGACGCCTTAAGTAAATAACAAGTACAACAGAGCAAAACAGGAGGAAAGCAGCAACATGAACAAGGCTGAACTGATCAATGCGGCCGCCGAGAAGGCCGGCCTGTCCAAGAAGGATACCGAGACCGCCATCAACGCCGCCATCGAGGTCATTTCCCAGTGCCTGGCCGAGGGCGATAAGGTCCAGCTGGTGGGCTTTGGCGCCTTTGAGGTGAAGTGCCGTGCCGAGCGCACCGGCCGCAACCCCAAGACCAAGGAGAGCATTAAGATCCCCGCCTCCAAGGTGCCCGTGTTCAAGCCCGGCAAGGCCCTGAAGGACGTCGTGGCTCAGTAATCTGACCTGATAAAAATTGCCCGTCCGGAAGGACGGGCATGAGACTGCCGGAAAAGACCGCGGGTCTTTTCCGGCAAAGGGCTGCATGACGGATGGGGCTCGATTTCTTGTGAAATAGTCACCCCATCCGTCATGAGAAGAGTCCTTTCCCAGGATATGTCCTGGGAAAGGACTAATTCTGATTTGATTCCGTCGCCTGCGGGCGACGGAACTCTGCGAGGCTTCCCTTGGGGGAGATCTTTTCACAGACTGATGCCCGTCCGGAAGGACGGGCATTTTTGTAATATGATTTTTTTGATAGAACAAGGAGGACTTCATATGCGCCTGGATAAATGGCTCAAGGTCTCCCGGCTCATTAAGCGCCGGACGGTGGCCAACGAGGCCTGCGACAACCAGCGGGTCACCGCCAACGGCCGGCCGGTGAAGGCCAGCTATGACGTGAAGGTAGGCGACGTGCTGGAGCTGCGCTTCGGCGAGCGCACCGTGAAAGTGGAGGTGCTGTCGGTGGCCGAGCACGTGGGCAAGGCCGATGCTCCCGCCCTGTACAAGGAGCTGCTCAGTTGAGGGTCTCCTCCAGCAGTCCCGCCAGCAGCAGGGCGTAATCCGCCAGCCCTGCCAGGGGCGCCCGCTCGTCCACCGAGTGTGCGTCCAGAATATCCGGCCCCGTGGAGGCCATTACCAGCCCCGGCGCCTTCGCCCGGAACACCGAGGGCTCCAGCCCCACATGGACCATATTGATTTCCAGCCCCCGCCCGGTCTGGGCCCGGTACACCCGGTCCAGCACCTGGGCAAGGGGGTTGTTTTTATCTCCCGGCCAGCCGGGATAGCCGGTGACGGTGAGGGAGAAGCCGGCCTGTTCCGCCAACCGGCGGTTGTCCGCCGCCATGGCTCCCTCGTCCTCCTGCCGGGCAGCCCGGAGGAAGAGGCGGACGGCGAAGGTATTTTCCTCCCGCCGGGCCACGCCCAGGTTGACCGAGGCCCCCACCACGCCGGGGAACTGGGGGTCCATGGCGTACACCCCGTGGCGCAGGGCGGTGAGCAGGTCCAGCACTTCCCGGCGGAAATCTGCCGTCCACACCGTCTCGGGCCGGGAGGCAGGGGACAGGTCCAGCTTCAGGTTGGGATCGGTGGCCCGGAAGAGGAGAATGGCCTCCTCCAGCCCTTTCAAATCTGGCTTTTGGCCCACCACCACAACCTCGGCCGCCGCGGGAATGGCGTTGAAGGCGGAGCCGCCGGCAAAGTCGGCCACCGCCAGGCCGGGCCGATCCTTCAGCCAGGCCGCCAGCACTTTGATGGGGTTGATGCGGCCCAGGTGGATGTCGTCGCCAGAGTGGCCGCCGGCGCCGCCGGTGATGGAGATGCGCCAGGCCTCGCCATCGGGTGCCGGGCAGGTATCCAGAGCACGGGTCCAGCACTCCCGCCGCCCTCCGGCGGAGCCCACGATGGCTCTCCCCAGATGGAAGCCGTCGGTGTTCAGCAGCCAGGCCGCCCCTGCCAGCCAGGCCGGGTCCACCACCTTGGCCCCCTCCAGGCCCATCTCTTCGCCTACGGTAAAGAGGAAACGCAGGGGACCGTGACTCACCCCCTGCTGTACCACCCACAGGGCGGCGGCATTGCCCAGGTTATTGTCCGCCCCCAGAGAGGAATGGCGGTCGGTACACAGATAGCCGTCCTGCTCCAGAATGGTCACCGGATCGGTGAGGGGATCAAAGCCGCTGCCGGGAGAGACGGCACACACCATGTCCATATGGCCCTGGAGGATAAGCAGAGGCTCGCCCTCCCGGCCCGGGGTGGCGGGGCAGTCCGCCATCACGTTGCCCGCCTCATCCCGGACGGGGGAGAGGCCCAGGCCCCGGAGAAACTCCATGTAGTCCTGACCCACTGCCTCCTCGTGGTGAGAGGGGTGGGGGTGGCGGGACAGGGTGCGGAAGGTAGTAATCACCCCGGCGGTAATATCCGCCCGGGGACCAAGACGATGGGATACTGTCACAGAGCTCATCCTTTCTATATAGCTTCCCCCCTGAGGGGGGAAGCTATCGAGCGCAGCGAGACTGATGAGGGGGCCCCCTCATCCGGCCCTCTGGGCCACCTTCCCCCCTGAGGGGGGAAGGTTTTATAATTGCTTTTCTGCCCTATTTTACCACATTCCACGAAACCCGGCATCTTTTCCTTGACAAAATTTCCTCTCTCGTTATAATAATGTCTATTGAATAAACCGCAAATCGGTTTATTTGCGCGGCGGTAGCCGCGCAATTCCATAAAAACGGCTCAAGAAAGCCGCTTTTATGGAATTCAGCCATTGTTACAATGCGTATTTCCGCTGGTGCGTCTCAACGCATCAGCGGAAGGTGCAAGGTTTTTGAAGTATTTTGTCCAAAAACTTTGCACCTGAACAAAGCCAAGGCTTTGTTCAATACGCATTATAATAGTGCATTAAGGTGTCATGACACCTGTAATG
This sequence comes from Clostridiales bacterium, assembly GCA_022785125.1. GTDB lineage: Bacteria > Bacillota > Clostridia > Oscillospirales > Oscillospiraceae > Flavonifractor > Flavonifractor porci. Next base: position 125,381 of record JALFRA010000013.1, on the reverse strand, counting down.
ACTTTTTGACAGAGGAACTGGTTATGGGACAGATTTCGGCATTTCTCAAGAAGAAAAACATTGTGATTTCCGCCAAGCGGTACGGCGTGGACGCCCTGGGGGCCATGGCTCAGGGCCTGTTCTGCTCCCTGCTCATCGGCACCATTCTGGACACCCTGGGCAAGCAGCTGGGGCTGGCCTTCCTGGTGGAGGTGGGGGGGTACTGCTCGGCCATGAGCGGCGCTGCCATGGCAGTGGCCATTGGCTACGCCCTCCAGTCGCCCCCCCTGGTGCTCTTTTCCCTGGCCACGGTGGGCTATGCCGCCAACGCCCTGGGCTCCACCACCCTGGACGGCGGCAAGGGAGCAGGCGGACCTCTGGCGGTGCTCTTTATCGCCGTCATCGCCGCCGAGCTGGGCAAGGTGGTCAGCAAGGAGACCAAGATCGACCTGCTGGTTACCCCTCTGGTGACCATTCTCTCCGGTGTGGGACTGTCCGCCCTGTGGGCCCCCGCCATCGGTACGGCGGCCTCCGCTCTGGGTGACTTCGTCAAGTGGGCCACCGTCCTCCAGCCCTTCTGGATGGGCATTCTGGTATCGGTGGTCATCGGTATCGCCCTTACCCTGCCCATCTCGTCGGCGGCCATCTGCGCCGCCATCGGCCTCACCGGGCTGGCGGGCGGGGCCGCGGTGGCGGGCTGCTGCGCCAACATGGTGGGCTTCGCCGTGCTCTCCTTCCGGGAGAACCGCTGGGGCGGCCTGGTGAGCCAGGGTCTGGGCACCTCCATGCTCCAGATGGGCAACATCGTGAAAAACCCGAAAATCTGGCTGCCTGCCATCCTCACCTCCGCCATTACCGGGCCTTTGGCCACCTGTGTCTTTGGGTTCCAGATGAACGACCCTGCCTCCGGCGTGGCCTCCGGCATGGGCACCTGCGGCATGGTGGGCCCCATCGGGGTGTACACCGGCTGGGTCAACGACGTGGCCACCGGGGCCAAGGCCGCCATCACCGCCATGGACTGGACGGGCATGATCCTAATCTGCTTTGTGCTCCCCGCCGTTCTCACCTGGCTGTTCGGCCTGTTCTTCCGCAGGATCGGCTGGATCAAAGAGGGAGATCTGAAGCTGGACTGACCGGCAATCTTTGCTGCCAAACACAAAAAGCGCGCCTTTCGGCGCGCTTTTTGCTTATTTACGGCTCTTACCGCACATAATAGATGTAGTTGTCCTTGCGGGCGGGGGCGGCGGGCTTCTCGCCGGCCCGGTAGCCCAGGATGCAGTGGCCGATGCCCTCGTAGTCCCCCTCGATGCCCCACTTGGCCAGCAGTGCCTTGCCCTCGGCGGACTCAAACGCCTCCTTGGCCCGGTGGATCCAGCAGGAGCCCAGCCCCACCGCCTCGGCGGCGTTGAGCAGGTTGTCCATGACGCAGCAGCCGTCATAGAACCAAGTGGGAATGTTCTTGTCCGCCAGCACGATGAGCACGGTGGGGGCCCCGTAGAAGGGGTCCATATCCGGCTTGCCCATAATGGCGGCGTTCTGCTTGCTCAAAGCGGCGATGGTCTCCTTGTCCTGCACGGCAACGATGATGGGAGACTGTCTGCCCATGCCGGTGGGGGCGTAGGTCCCCGCCTTCAGCACCGCCTGCAGCTCCTCCTCGGTGATCTGCTCAGGCTTGTAGGCCCGGCAGCTCCTCCGCTCCTCCAGCACCTTCAGCGCTTCCTGATTCATACTTCCAACTTCCTTTCCGCCTCGCGGGCTTGTCTCTGCTTTTCAGTATACCCGTTTCTCCGCCCGCCGTAAAGCCGCCTTTTTCACAGAATTTTTTTGCCGCTCCCCGGGTGTTTTGTTTTTCAGCTGACAACCGATTTCAGGTATGATATAATATCGGTCAGGGCAATCTGAGGAGAGGAGCGGCATGGCATGAAAATGAAAGTCATCGGATACCTGGCCCTTGTCCTGGCGATCACCGGGGTGGTACTGCTCCTGATCGCCCTCCGGGGATGATCCCCACACAAATGAATGTGAGGTCCTTTTGCTTGAAGTATGAAAAAATCACGCTCCCCAATGGGGTGCGTATTCTCACCGAGCAGGTGCCCGGCGTGCGCTCGGCCTGCCTGGGCATCTGGGTAGGCACCGGCTCCCGCCACGAAAAGCCGGGGGAGGGGGGCGCCGCCCACTTTATCGAGCATATGCTCTTCAAGGGCACGTCCACCCGCACCGCCGGCCAACTGGCGGAGGAGATGGACGCCATCGGCGGACAGGTCAACGCCTTTACCACCAAGGAGTGCACCTGCTTCCACGCCCGGGTGCTGGACACCCATCTGCCCAGAGCCACCGATATTTTATGTGATATGTTCTTCCACTCCAAATTTGACGACAGCGACGTGGAGACCGAACGAGGCGTCATTTTGGAGGAGATCGGAATGTACGAGGACAACCCCGAGGACCTGTGCGCCGAACGGCTGGCCGGGGTGGTCTTTCAGGGTTCCCCTCTGGCCCGGCCCATTTTGGGCAAAAAAGCCACGCTGGAACAGATGGACGGGACCTGGCTGCGGCAGTACAAGGACAGCCACTACGGCCCGGAGTCCATCGTGGTGGCCCTGTCGGGCCGGTTCACCCAGGCCGACGTGGACGATCTGGCCGCCCGGTTCTCGGTGCTGGAACCCCGCAAACCCATCATCAGCAAGCCCGCCGCCTACCGCAGCGGCATTGTGGTCAAGAAGAAGGCTATTGAGCAGAACCACCTGACTCTGGCCTTCCCGGGGCTGTCCTTCTCCGATCCCCGGCGGTTTACCCTCCAGCTGCTGTCCTCCATTCTGGGCGGCGGGATGTCCTCCCGGCTGTTCCAGCAGGTGCGGGAGCAGAAGGGGCTGTGCTACTCCGTCTACTCCTACGGCACCTGCCACGACGACGCGGGGTACTTCGGCATCTACACCGCCCTGGGCAAGGAGACCGAGCGTCAGGCTCTGGACACCATTCTGTCCGTCATCCGGGACTTTAACGAACACGGCGTCACCCAGGAGGAGCTGGACCGGGCCAGAGAGCAGTCCAAGGCCAACGTACTCATGGGAATGGAATCCACCCAGGCCCACATGAGCAGCCTGGGCCGGGGGGAGATGCTGGTAGGCCGGGTGCTGGACGAGGAGGAGATCATCGCCGCCTACGACGCCGTCACCCGGGAGGATGTGCGCGTTCTGGCGGAGGAGCTGATGGACCTGTCCAACGCCTCCCTGTCCGCCGTGGGCCGGGTAGGCAAGGCAGAGGAGTACCAGGCCCTGCTTCATTAACCTATGTGGAAAACCATGTGGATAATGTGCAAAACTCTTTTCTTAGGTAAATAGCCGGGGCGCCGCTGTGCGGCGCCCCGGCTGCTGTTCTTATCAACTAGGTTTCATGTGGACTTCTCCAAATCTTCAGATGGTTCGTACGGCTGCATTGCTTTTTCTTTTACAAACTCATATATTTGGTCGTTGTCATATGAATAGAATTGCCCATTGAAATAAATATAAAAAGGATCCATATAAAAGCTGTAATGTTCTCTTCCTGTAAAATCTGTTGCAGCGGTAAAAAAGGCCATCTCATAGGTATCGTCAACGGGCATAATATCGGTGGAACCACCATGTTTCACCGTGGTATCCAATATCAGCTGTTTTAGCGCAGATTCAACGCTATCATCTGAAGTGGTATAAGGATGATAATTTGAATTGGTGCCCATTTCACAGGCCGAGAAAAAGAACATTACTTCAATATCGCTGTCAGAAGGCAATTCCAAAAGATCATTCAGCGGTATCGCAGGATGGAATAATTTCATAAAGAACGCTATGGCCAGAATTAAAACAAGCAAAAGGCCAACGGCAGCAATACAGACTTGACGCAATATCTGCTTCATATTATGCCCTCCTGTCTTTTGGGATATGGTATGTTCATTGTATCGGATTGCCAATCAAAAGGCAATCCGGTTGGAAAATAAAAAAGGCGCCGCATAGCGGCGTCTTTTTTTCTTATTTATTTTGTTAAACAAAGACGACCTGTACCAGTACCATGTACAGGATGGTGCCGCCGAAGATGCTCAGCAGGTTGTTGTGCTTCCACAGGTGGAGGACCACCACCACCGCCACCGAAATAAGCTGGGGGACCCAGCCTCCCGCCTGGGCAAAGGAGATGTCCTTCAGGCAGTAGATGATGAGCATGGCGATGACGGCAGGGGGCAGCACCCGGCCCAGGTAGAGGATCAATTTGGGCGGCGCGCTCCCCCGGTCAAAGAGCAGGAAGGGGAGGGCCCGGGTGAGAAAGGTGACGACGGCCATGACCGCGATGGCGGCAATGGCTCCGGCAGTGGTCAGCATGATGTTTCCTCCTTTTCCTCCAGCTTGTCCCGCAGGATGAGCAGCAGCAACACGATGACCCCCAGAGAGACAATGAGCATCTGCTGCTGGCCGAAGAGCTGGCCCAGAATGATGAGAAATACGATGGTCACCCCAAACCCAAGCAGGGCGGGCAGGTGCTTGCGGTAGGCCTTCCACTGATCCACGGCAATGACCACAAAGAGGGCGGTCATGGCAAAGTCGATGCCCTTGGTATCCACCGGGATGAGGGCTCCGGCCACTCCGCCGATCACCGAGCCGATGATCCAGTAGCTCTGATCCAGCAGGGCAATGGCAAAATAAAAATTCCTGGGACTCACCCCCACCGGAGCCTGGACGGAGGAGAGCAGGGCGTAGGTCTCGTCGGTGAGGGAAAAGATCATATAAAATTTCCGCCAGCCCATGCCCCGGAACTTCTCCAGCATGGACAGGCCATATACCAGGTGGCGGAAATTGATGAGCAGGGTCATGAGGGCCACCGTGCCCAGGGAGGCGGCAGTGGCCAGCAGGGTCACCCCCAGGTACTGGCCCGATCCGGCATAGATGGTGAGAGACATGAAAAAGGCCCAGATAAAGTTGTAGCCCACGGCCTGGAGCATGAAGCCGAAGGCCATGCCGATGGCCAGATAGCCCATCAGCACCGGAACCGTCACCGGAAAGGCGGCGGACAGGGCTTTGCGGTCCATAGCGTACACTTCCTTTGCGCTGAGATCGAAACCATATTTTACACACTTTAGCGCAGAAAAGCAAGTGGGGCCGGGCATTTTCCTGTTTTTGAAGGAAAGCAGGCGGTTTCTCTGCAAAAGAGTTGTGTTTTCCCACCGGGACGGTATATAATATGGAACAATGTTATGTCGGGACCCACCGGCGTCCGGTTTTGGAGCGAACGAAATGAAAAAGCTGCTGTTTATCTACAATCTATATGCAGGCAAGGGCACCCTGCGGGGACGTCTGGCCCCCATTCTGGACGAGCTGACGGCACAGTGGGACGTGACCGTCCATCCCACCCGGGGCGAGGGGGACGCCACGGCGGTGGCCCGGGACCGGGCGGGAGAGTTTGACCGCATCGTATGCTCCGGCGGCGACGGCACCCTCCACGAGGTGGTATCCGGCCTGATGGAGCTGCCCCCGGAGGGGCGGCCCACGGTGGGGTACATTCCGGCAGGCTCCACCAACGACTTTGCAAAGAACCTGGAGCTGCCCCGCACCCTGGAGGAGCTGGCCGTCGTTGCGGCGGCAGGAAAGCCCAGGCCGGTGGACGTGGGGAAGTTCAACGACCAGGATTTCCTCTATGTGGCCGCCTTCGGGGCCTTTACCGACCTGTCCTACAACACCCCCCAGCAGTTCAAGCACATCTTCGGGCATATGGCCTACCTGATGGGGGTCCTCTCCCGGCTGGGGTCCATCAAGCCCTACTCCATGACGGTGGAGCACGACGGAAAGGTGGAACTGGGCAGCTACTGCCTGGGGTTTGTTTCCAATTCCCACTCCATCGCCGGCATTCATGCCAATCCTGACCGGCCCATCGCCCTGGACGACGGCCTGTTTGAGGTGATGCTGGTGCGCCAGCCCAAGACCCTGCTCCAGCTCCAGCGGATTTTGAAGGCCCTCACCAATGCGGAGAGCGATGACCACGGGCTGGTGACCTGCTTCCGCGCCAACAAGGTGCGCATCATCAGCGATCAGGACCTGGCCTGGACCCTGGACGGGGAGTACGGGGGAGATCACCGGGTGGTGGAGGTGGCCAACTGTCACCAGGCGGTGACCATCGTATATGGGGCGTAATCACACGGGATGCCCCCTCATCAGTCTCGCTGCGCTCGACAGCTTCCCCCCTGAGGGGGGAAGCTCCAACAGAAATGGTCCTCCTTTTGACCTTCCCCCCACAGGGGGGAAGGTGCCCCAAAGGGCCGGATGAGGGGGACCGCACCCTGTAAATGATTCTGCCAATGAAGGACTTGTACTATGACGACTTACGACGCTGGAACCTTTGATATTGCTGTGATTGGTGCTGGCCACGCGGGCATTGAGGCCGCTTTGGCCGCCGCCCGGCTGGGCCTCCGTACCCTATGCTTTACCGTCAATCTGGACGCGGTGGGCAATATGCCCTGCAACCCGGCCATCGGCGGCACCGGCAAGGGCCACCTGGTCCGGGAGCTGGACGCCCTGGGAGGGGAGATGGCCAGAGCCGCCGACCAGGCCTGCATCCAGTACCGGCTGCTCAACCGGGGCAAAGGCCCGGCAGTGTGGTCCCTTCGGGCCCAGGCCGACCGCCGCCGGTACCAGGAGGTCATGAAGCACACTCTGGAAAACCAGGACAACCTGTGGGTCAAGCAGGCGGAGGTCACCGACATTTTAACGGAAAACGGCCAAGTGTGCGGGGTCCGCACCGTGTACGGCGCGGAATACAAGGTCCGGGCGGTGGTGGTGGCCTCGGGCACCTTCCTGGGGGGCCGCACCATCATCGGCGAGGTGACGAGGGATTCCGGCCCCGACGGCCTGGCCGCGGCTCTCCCCCTCACAGATAGTCTGAAAGGGCTGGGGATCACCCTCCGCCGGTTCAAGACGGGCACGCCTCCCCGCATCCACGCCCGCAGCGTGGACTTTTCCCAGCTGGAGGTCCAGCCGGGGGACGAGCAGGTCCTGCCCTTCTCCTTTGAAACCAAAACGCCCCCGGAAAATCAGGCCATCTGCTGGCTGACCTACACCAACCAGCAGACTCACAACATCATCCGGGCCAATCTGGACCGCTCCCCTCTGTACGACGGCACCATCGAGGGCGTTGGCCCCCGGTACTGTCCCTCCATTGAGACCAAGGTAGAGCGATTCCCCGACAAGGAGCGGCACCAGCTCTTTCTGGAGCCCATGGGGCTGAACACGGAAGAATTGTACCTTCAGGGCTTCTCCTCCTCGCTGCCCGAGGACGTGCAGATCCGGATGCTCCACACCATCCCCGGTTTGGAACAGGCCGAAATGACCCGGCCCGCCTACGCCATCGAGTACGACTGCGTGGACCCCACCGAGCTGCTGCCCACTCTGGAGCACAAGAAAGTGAAGGGCCTCTACGGCGCGGGCCAGTTCAACGGCTCCTCCGGCTATGAGGAGGCCGCCGTTCAGGGCTTTGTGGCGGGTGTGAACGCCGCGCTGAAGCTGTTGGGGAGGGCCCCCCTCATCCTGCGGCGGGACCAGGGGTACATCGGGGTGCTCATCGACGATCTGGTGACCAAGGGCACCGAGGAGCCCTACCGGATGATGACCTCCCGCACCGAGTACCGGCTGCTTCACCGGCAGGACAACGCCGACCGGCGGCTGTGTCCCATCGGCCACGCCATCGGGCTGGTGAGCGATGCTCGCATGGCGGCGGTGGAGGAGAAGTACGCCGCCGTGGATCGGGAGATCAAACGGCTCACCCACACCGGCACGGCGGAGGGCCGCCTGGTGGACCTGCTGCGCCGGCCGGAGAATACTTATAACAGTCTGGCAGCCGTGGACCCGGGCCGCCCGGAGTTATCCACAGAAGTGACTGAGGCGGTGGAAATCTCGGTGAAATATCAGGGGTACATCGACCGGCAGCTGCGGCAGGTGGCCGAGCAGCGGAAGATGGAGGACAGGCCCCTGCCTGCCGATCTGGACTACCTGTCCATGGAGGGTCTGCGGCTGGAGGCCCGGCAGAAGCTGGACCAGATCCGGCCTCTGAATCTGGGCCAGGCCAGCCGCATTTCCGGCGTCAGCCCGGCGGATATCGCCGTGCTGATGGTGGCCCTGGAGAAATAAGGTGTGGGCGGGGCGTCCAGGAGGCCGCCCCCTACGTAGGGGCCGGCGTCCCCGACGGCCCGTAACAAAAAAGGAGAACCTATGAAGGAAAAAATCGTTTTGGGCCTGTCCGGCGGGGTGGACTCCGCCGTATCGGCCAGCCTGCTGAAGGAGGGGGGCTTTGCCGTCACCGGCCTCTATCTGGACATCGGTCTGGGGGGCACCGGGGCGGCTGACGCCGCCGCCGTGGCGGAGCGTCTGTCCATCCCCTTTGAAGTGGCCGACATCCGGGCCGATCTGGAGGAGCAGGTGTGCGCTCCTTTCGCCGCCGCCTATCAGAGCGGCCGTACGCCCCTGCCCTGCGCCCTGTGCAACCCCACGGTGAAATTCCCCGCCCTGTTCCGGCTGGCCGATAAAATCGGGGCCCGCTATGTTTCCACAGGGCACTACGCCAATGTGGAAAACGGGGTGCTGAAAAAGGGGAGACCCGCCAACGATCAGTCCTATATGCTGGCCCGATTGACCAGAGAGCAATTACAGAGAGTGATTTTCCCCCTTGGAAATTACGAAAAGACGGAAGTTCGGCAGCTGGCTCACAACTTTGGTATTCCCGTGGCCGACAAGCCGGACTCCATGGAGATCTGCTTTATCCCCGACGGGGACTACGCCGCCTGGCTGGACCGCCGTGGGTTTTCCACACCGGAGGGCAACTTTGTGGACAAAGAGGGCAAGGTGCTGGGCCGCCACAAGGGGGTCCACCACTACACCCTGGGCCAGGGGAGAGGGCTGGGGGTCTCTGGGCCTCACCGCTACTTCGTCACCGCCCTGCGGCCGGCCACCAATGAGGTGGTGCTGTCCGACGGCTCCGACCTGGGCAAGTTCACCGTGTTTGGCTCTTCCCCCAACTGGATCGGGGTGGAGGGGCTGACGGAGCCTCTGGAGGTCACCGTCCGCCTGCGCCACTCCCGCACCCAGGCGGAGGGCATCGTCTATCCCCACGAAAACGGGGTACGGATTGAGATGAAGGACCCCGCTCGTGCCCCCACGCCAGGACAGCTGGCGGTGTTCTACCTGGGGGACATCGTGGCCGGTTCGGCCTGGATTGAGGGAGCTCTATAAGGCCGGGTATTCCTGACGCGCACCCCCTCATCCGGCCCTGCGGGCCACCTTCCCCCCTGAGGGGGGAAGGTTTGTATGGAGCTTCCCCCCACTGGGGGGAAGCTGTCGAGCGCAGCGAGACTGATGAGGGGAGCCCGGCAGATAAGCCATACCTTACTTTTCTCCACAAAGGAGGGAAACCCTGTGGAAAATACGCCGCTGTATGACGCCCTGACCGCCTTTGCGGCTCAAAATCCCCTGCGGATGCACATGCCCGGCCACAAGGGCAAGCCCCTGCCGGGGCTGGACCACCTGGCCGCCATCGACTTTACCGAGCTGCCTCCCACCGGCAACCTGTTTGACGAGGGCGGGGCCATCGGGGAGGCCGAGGAACTGTGGGCGGAGGCCTTCCACATGGACAACTGCCTCTTCCTCACCGGCGGCTCCACCCAGGGGGTGCTGACCGCCCTCACCCTGGCCTGCCGGCCGGGGGACAGGGTACTGCTGGACCGGGGGAGCCACCGCTCGGCCTACAATGCTCTGGCCCTGCTGGACTTAAAGCCGGTGTACCTGGACCGGCCCTGGCTGGACCAGGCGGGGGTGACCGGGCCGGTTTCCCCGGAAAGGGTGGAAGAACAACTGACGGCCCACCCGGAGATCAAGGCCCTGTGCATCACCTCTCCTACTTATTACGGCGTACTGTCGGATCTGCCCGCTCTGGCAGAGGTCATCCACCGCCACGGGGGCGTGCTGGTGGTGGACGGGGCCCACGGGGCTCATCTGCCCTTTTTGGGGGACTATGGGCTGTCCGCCGCCGATCTGTTGGTGGTGTCCGCCCACAAGACTTTGCCCGCCCCGGGGCAGACCGCTCTGTTGTTCTCAAATGGTACCTTCTCCCACGCCGACCTGCGGCGGGCGGCCAGCATCTACGGCTCTTCCAGCCCCTCCTACGCCATGATGGCCGCACTGGATCTGTGCCGGGCCCATATGCTGGAGGGAGGGGCGGATGCCTACCGCAAAACGGCGGAGGAAGTGGCCCGGCTGCGGAATACCTTCCCCGCCCTTACGGAAAAGGACGCTCCTCTGGACCCCACCCGGCTGGCCCTGTGCGCCCCCCACGGCTACGCCGCCCAGGAGGCACTGGAGGCACGCAACGTATGGCCCGAGATGGCCGACGGGGGCCATGTGGTGTTCATCCCCACCTGTGCCGACGGCCCTGAGGACTTTGCAAGGCTGGAGGGAGCGCTTCAGGAAGTGGAGCTAGGGCCATGTCCCGGTTATCCCGCCCCACCCCAGCCGCCGGAGATGGTGCTTACCCCCCGGCAGGCCCTTTTTGCACCCCGGAAAAGCCTCCCCCTGGAACAGGCGGAGGGACAGGTTGCCGCCTGCCAGGTGGCCCCTTATCCCCCAGGGATTCCCGTCATCGCGCCGGGGGAGCGCTTGGACAAAAAAAGTATCGCATATTTGAAACAAATAGGTTATAATACACTGGAAGATGTTTCTGTGGCCGTCCTGTAAAAAGCGGCCTCAGCGCCGGACTTCCGGCATCTTTGAGCAGGAGGGATACCCATGAAACTGGTTCTGGCTATCATCAATCATGACGACGCCAACACGGTCACCCAGGCCCTGACCAAAAAGGGCTTTTCGTCCACCAAGCTGGCCACCACCGGCGGCTTTCTCATGGCGGGCAACGTGACCATCCTCATCGGCGTGGATGAGGAGAAGGTGCAGACTGTCATCGACATCATCAAGGAGCACTCCCACTCCCGCAAGCAGATGATCCCCACCACCACCGAGATGAGCTACGGCTACTATCCCAGTATGCCCGTGGAGGTCGTGGTAGGCGGCGCCACCATCTTTGTGGTGGACATCGAGCGGTTCGAGCGGGTATAAGATGGACCTGTCCTTATTGGCGGGCAATGCCTCCCTGAAGCGGCAGCTCTCTTTGGAGACCGCCCGGCGGGGGCTGTCTCACGCCTATATCATCAGCGGGCCGGCGGGGTCGGGTAAGCGCACCCTGGCCGGCCTGCTCTCCGCTGCCCTGGTGTGTACCGGCGGCGGAGAGGTCCCCTGCATGGCCTGTTCCGGCTGTAAAAAGGCCCTGGGCCACATCCACCCCGACGTGATCCACGCCGGAGGGGAGGGGGACGAGCTGAACGTGGCCCGCATCCGGGCCATCCGCAACGACGCCTACATCAAGCCCAACGAGGCGCCCCGGAAGGTGTACATCCTGGAGGGGGCCCAGAACATGAAGGACCCCAGCCAGAACGCGCTGCTCAAGCTGCTGGAGGAGGGACCGGCCTACGCCGCCTTCCTGCTGCTCCCCGACAACGCCGCCGCCCTGCTGTCCACGGTGCGCTCCCGGTGCGAGGTGCTGGCCCTCTCCCCGGTGACGGTGCAGGAGGCGGAGGGATTTCTCACCGCCCGGTACCCCGACCGCTCCCCGGCGGAGATCGCCAACGCCGCCGCCCGGTGCGAGGGCATTCTGGGCCGGGCAGTGGACCAGCTGGAGGGCAAAGCCGCCGACGGCAAGGCCCTGGAGGGTGCGGCAGCCCTGCTGGAGCGCTTCTGCGCCAAGGACGAGCTGGCCCTGCTGGAGTTCTGCGCCGGACTGGAGCGGGACAAGTGGGACCGGGATTCCCTCAACGCCCTGCTGGATGAGTTTTTGCTGCTGGTGCGGGACTGCCTGGTGTGTGCCGCCGGGGCCCTCCATGAGAGCGACCCCCGCCGCCGGACGCTGGCAGAACAGGGGGCCAAGGCCCTGTCCCCCAAGGCTCTGACCGGGGCCGCCGCCCTGACGGAACAGCTGCGCACCGCCTGCGGCTTCTATGTGGGCCCCGGCCATATGGCCGGCTGGCTGGGGGCCGGACTGGCCAGGCTTATTTTGAGTTAGGAGTTAGGAGTATGACCGAGATCATCGGCGTCCGCTTCAAAAGCGGAGGCAAGCAATATTATTTCGATCCCCAGGGACAGCAGGTCGCGCCCGGTCAGGGGGTCATCATTGAGACCTCCCGGGGCCTGGAGTACGGCGAGTGTGCCCAGGGCAACACCATGGTGGAGGATGAAGAGGTGGTGCAGCCCCTCCGCCCCATGGTGCGTATCGCCACCGACAAGGACCTGGAGACGGTGCAGAAGAACCACGAGAAGGAGAAAAAGGCCTTTGCCATCTGCCAGGAGAAGATCGCCGCCCACGCTCTGGATATGAAGCTGGTGGAGGTGGAGTACAACTTCGAGGGCAACAAGATCCTCTTCTTCTTCACCAGCGAGGGCCGGGTGGACTTCCGTGCCCTGGTGAAGGATCTGGCCAGCGTGTTCCACGCCCGCATCGAGCTGCGGCAGATCGGCGTCCGGGACGAGGCCAAGATGCTGGGCGGCCTGGGGATCTGCGGCCGGCCTCTGTGCTGCGCCTCCTTCCTGGACGAGTTCCAGCCGGTATCCATCAAGATGGCCAAGACCCAGAATCTGTCCCTCAACCCCACCAAGATCTCCGGCACCTGCGGGCGGCTCATGTGCTGCCTGAAGTACGAGCAGGAGGCCTATGAGGACGCGGTCCGCCGGATGCCCAAGAACGAGTCCTTTGTGGAGACCCCTGAGGGGGCGGGCAACGTGTGCCAGGTGGATCTGCTGAAGGAGACGGTGAAGGTACGGCTGGACAACCAGCCGGAGACCCCCAAGTGCTTCCACAACTGCGAGCTGCGGGTGATCCGCAACGGCAAGGGCAAACGGCCGGAGGACTATGTGGAGCCCCCCGCCCAGGAGCTCTCCAAGCTGCGGAAAGTGACTCCCGTGGAGGAGCCCCGCACCCTGACCAGCAGCGTCAACGCTACCCTGGCCGGGCTGAGCGCTACTGTTGAGGAAGAGAGCGCTCCCGCTCAGGAGTCCCGCCGGAGCCGCAGCCGCCGCCGGAAGAGCGGCAGTGAGCAGCAGCCCCAGGCCCAGAGCAAGAAGGAGGAGGCCAAGCCGACTCCCCAGAAGGCCCAGAGCCGCCCGCCCAAGGGAGAGGGTAAGCCCCGGCCTGAGAGCAGACCCAAGGCCCAGGAGAAGCCTGCTGGCGAAGGACAGCAGCAGGGCGCTCCTTCCGGCGAGAAGAAGCGGCCCCGCCGCCGGTACCACCGCCGTCCCCGTGGGGACAAGCCCCAGAATCCCAATCCCCAATAAAACAGGACGGGCGGCCAAAAGGCCGCCCGTTTTATTGTTTAATCTGTCATCTGCGCATAGGGATAGATCCGCTCCATGACCTCGTCGCCATAGTGCTCATCCATCCAGACCTCCCAGGCCTGCCGGGCCGGCTGTCCGGCGGCCCGGCCGCTGTAGCGGGCCAGGGCCAGGGAGCTCACCCCGATGTTCACTGCCATAAAGAGCAGCAGCAGCCAGACTATGATCTTTCCCGGTCGTTTGGGGATCCTGGCCATCAGCCTGGACAGGACGGGGAAGAGGCCCTTGAACCAGGCCATGGCGGCAAAGCCCCAGAAGAAGCAGTAGAGCAGGTTGATGCGCCCGCCCAGGTTGAAGGGGATGGCGCTGTAGTCCCAGGACACCGTGCCGAACACCAGCTGGGTAAACACGCTGCACAGGTACTCATACAGGCCTCCCAGCAGGGTACCCGCCACAAAGAAGAAGCTGGCCGACCGGTCCCGGTAGCGGTAAAACAGCAGGGTGGCGGCCGCCAGGGCCAGCCCCCACACGATGCTGAAGGGGCCCCACACCACGCTGCTCCGGCTCATCCACCAGCCCATCCGCAGCCGGCAGAAGACCATTTCGGCCAAATCGCCGCACAGGCCTCCCACCAGAAAGAGGAGCATGATGCTGTAAAAGCTGTTGCCCCGGGCAAAGGGGTTGCCTTTGTCCTTCTCCTTCCGGCGGACGAAGCTGGCCTGGGGATAGGTCCGCTGGATGCGGCCCTCGGTGCGGCGGAGGATCCACTCCCCCATGCGGATGGACAGGGCGGCCAGACGGCTGTTCACCGCCTCCACCCGGGGCAGGGTCCCGCGGATGCCCATCAGGGTAAGGATGGTGCCCACGCTGTCCACTGCCAGCAGGCCTACCAGTACCCACACCAGGATAAAGGCCAGTAGGGGCGGCAGCAGCCGGTACAGAGACAGAAGCAGAGGGCTGACCCACTCCACCGCCGCCAGACCCAGCAGGCCCCACACCACTGAAACCTTGAGGCAGATGTAGCCGTCCAGATGGAAGCGGCTGTTGCTGTAGTCCCACCAGCGGGTATGGGTGGCCCGCTCCAGCAGGTGACCGGCCACCCACTCCACCAGGGTGGCGCCCACGGCGCAGCCCAGGAAGAGGAAAAACCAGCTGCCCCGCAGCTCGCTCAGGCCCCAGGTCAGTATAGCCCCTGTCAGGCCGTAAGAGAGGCACAGGGGACCGAAAAGTACGCTGCGGTCCACATACTTCTTCTGCCGCAGGGCGGCATAGGCGGTCTCCAGTACCCAGCCCAGCAGGCCGTAGCAGAAGAAGAGCCACAGCAGACGATCAAACGACACAGCCGCATCCACCTTTCTGTCAGGAAAATCTGAAAGGTATCTTACCTTATTTTCGGAAAAAACACAATGAAAATCTGTAGCACAGAGGAGGAGAGAAAACGATGAGCACGGAATTTGAAAAAATGATCGCCGGTGAGCTGTACAATGCCGAGGTACCGGAATTGCAGGATATGCGGACCCGGGCTGCTCAGCTGTGCCACCAGCTGGATCAGCTCTCCCCCACGGAGGGAGAGGCCCGGCTTGCCCTGCTGAAGGAGCTGCTGGGCAAGACCGGGGAGCACCTCACCATCAACCACGGGTTTAAGTGCGACTACGGCTCCAACATCACGGTGGGGGAACACTTTTACGCCAACTACAACCTGGTGGTGCTGGACTGCGCCCCGGTGGTCTTTGGGGACAACGTATTCATTGCCCCCAACTGCGGGTTCTACACCGCAGGCCATCCCCTGGACGCCCCCACCCGCAACAGCGGGTTGGAGTTTGCCAGGCCCATTACCGTGGGAGACAATGTGTGGATCGGCGGCAACGTGACGGTGCTGCCCGGCGTCACCATCGGCAGCGGAGCAGTCATTGGCGCGGGCAGCGTAGTGGTCCATGACATCCCCTCCAACGTGGTGGCGGTGGGCAATCCCTGCAAGGTGGTGCGGGTCATTGAGAATCTTTCGGAGACGCCTGCCCCGTAGGATTCTGCTGCATTGACACAGCACCCCTCATCCGGCCCTTTGGGCCACCTTCCCCCTGTGGGGGGAAGGTCCTCGGGCGACCATAAAGGTTGCCCCTGCAAACGCAAAAAGACCCTGAGCCACAGGCTCAGGGTCTTTTTGCAGCCTCGCAGAGTTCCACCGCCCGCAGGCGGTGGAATCAAATCAAAATCCGTCCTTTCCGGGGACATGAGCCTTGGAAAGGACTCTTCTCATGAGGAATGGGGTGACAATTTCGCCAGAAATCGAACCTCATTCCTCATGCAGCCCCCTGACGGGAAAGACCCGCAGGGTCTTTTTCGTCAAATTTTATTACCGGTGCTCGCCCCGGCTGTAGGCCACCACGGTCCGGCGGTTGGGCTCGGTGCCGATGGAGTAGGTGGTCACATCGGGGGTGTCCTGCAGGGCGGTGTGGATCACATGGCGCTCATAGGCGTTCATGGGCTCCAGGGTCACGTTGCGGCGGTACTTGACCACCTTGCCGGCCACCTTGTGGGCCAGACGGATGAGGGACTCCTCCCGCTTAGCCCGGTAGCCCTCGGCGTCCACGTGGATGCGGACACGCTTGGACTGGCCGTGGTTGACCGCGTAGCCGGTGAGCTGCTGGATGGCGTCCAGGGTCTCGCCCCGGCGGCCGATGAGGCCGCCCAGGTCCTGGCCCACCAGCTCCACCTGATAGGTGCCGTTCTCGTCCATTTTGATCTCCGGCTTGGCCTGGGCCCCCATGTGGGACAGCAGGCCGGTGAGGAAGGCGTCGATCTGCTGGGCCTTCTCCCCTTCGGCGGGGACGGCGGCGCTCTCAGCCGCGGGAGCCTCAGCCTCCACCACGGGGGCGGGCTTCTCCTCCCTGACAGGCTCCATGACGGGGGCGGCGGGGACCTTCTCCACAGGGGCGGGGGTCTCGGGCTCATCGGGAGCCTCGTAGGTCACTTTCACTTTGGCGGGACAGCTGCCGATCCCCAGGAAGCCGGACTTGGCCCGCTCCAGGACCTCCACAGATACCTCGTCCCGATCCATGCCCAGCTTTTGCAGGGCGGCCTCGATGGCGGCCTCCTCGCTTTTGCCGGTGCTCTCGATCCATTTCAACATTTTGGGTATCTCTCCTTATGAATCCACGGCAGGCGCCGTTATTCCTTGGTTTCGCCGTCACCGGCGGCAGGGACATCAGCGGCAGAGGCGTCAACCTGGGGGGCGGCCTCCAGAGCGGGGGCCTCCTCCACTGCGGCAGTCTCCTGCACGGACTCCTCCTCAGCGGGAACGACCTGCTCCGGCTTTTTGCCGAAAACAGGCTCCTCGCCGGGATAGCAGGTGGGGCCGTCCTCGCTGTAGCGGTAGGGATCATAGGCACGGCCGCGGGCATACTGACGCAGACCCACACGGCTGTACTCCTTCACGACGCCGGGAATCTTCTCCTCGTCCTCGTGCTTCTTCTCGGCCTTTTTCTTCTTGCCCTTATTGAGCTTCTCTTCCTCGATGCGGCGGGCGCGCTCCTCGGCCTTGCGGCGGCGCTCCTCCTTCTCCTCTTCCTTCTCCTGCAGCTCACGCTCGGCCTGCCTGCGGGCGGCCTCCTCGTAGTCCTTCTTCAGGATGCGGCTGCACAAAAACTCCTGGATCATGCTCAGCAGGTTGTTGGCGATCCAGTACATACACAGGGCGGCGGGCAGCGTAAAGCCGATCCACAGGGAGATCAGGGGGGAGATGATGAGCATGGTCTTGGCGGTACCGTTGTTGGCCGCCTGAGCGCTCTGCTTGTTGATGGCGTTGGTCTTCATGGAGATAAAGGAGAAGAACACGCCGGACACAGCGGAGATCACGGGCAGCAGGAACAGACCCAGACCACCGGTAATGGTCCAGAACTGCAGCTGAGGGATCTGGGACAGGTCCACCAGACCAAACAGGCTGAAGTTGATGGAAAACACGTTGGCGCCCACACCACCGGCGGCGGTCACCGCCTGCTGCACGGCAGCCAGGTTGTTCTCATTGATAAGGGAAGCCAGATACAGCTGGTTATAAGCGCTGTTGGTAAAGGTGTCGGCGGCTTCCTTGATCCAGCCCATGTTTACGGCCTGGGTGCTCCAGTCCACAGCCTGGGCAATGGCGTTGAGGGAATTGGCGTCGTTGATGCCCATCATATAGTGGATGGGCTCACGGATGATGGGATAGAGGATCATCAGAATGATCAGAGGAATAAAGGACCACAGGCAGCCGCCCATGGGGTTGACCTTCTCCTTCTCATACAGCTTCTGGACCTCCAGATTATAGCGCTGCCGGTCCTTGCCGTACTGCTTCTGCAGCTTCTGCATCTGGCCCTGCAGGATGTTCATCTGGATCATGCTGCGCTTTCCCTTCAGAGAGAGGGGGAAGAGCACCACTTTGACCACCAGGGCAAAGAAGATCAGAGCCAGTCCATAGCTGCCGCAGAAGCTGTAAAAAGCCTTCAGCAGCCATGCAAAGGGGGAGAGGATAATTTCCATTTGTGCGCCTCCAAGTTACATTGTCTTGCCGTTACGGCACGGGGTCGTACTCGATGGATTCCTGCTTATGGAAGGGCTGACATTTCAGAATACGGCGAATGGCCAAAAAGCCCCCCTTAAGCGCACCGTATTTCTCCACCGCCTCCAGCGCATACTGGGAGCAGGTAGGGATAAAACGGCAGCAGGGGGGACGGGCAGGAGAGATATGCTTGCGGTAGAACCGGATGAGCCAGAGCAGAAGGCGCTTCAACTCAGGACTCCTCCTTTCGGAGCAGACCCAGCTTGTCCGCCAGAGAGAGGAGACTGCGCTCCACCTCCCGATACCGGCTGTGGCCGGCCCTCACCCGGGCCACCACCACCAGGTCATACCCCGGCAGAAAGCGGTCCTCATGGATGCGGTAGGCCTCCTTGATGCGGCGGCGGGTGCGGTTGCGGATCACCGCCTTGCCCACCTTCACCCCCACGGTGATGCCCAGACGGCTGCGGGGGGAGTTGTTCTTCCTGCAATAGAGCGCAAGACAGGGATTGACCGCTCTTTTGCCCTTGCTGTAAAGGCGGCGGAACACATGATTTTGCTTAAGGGATACGGTGTGCTCCACGGCGGTCCTCCTTTCCCGGTCCAAACTTCCGTATGCTGCGCAGGGGCGGTGGGAAAAGCTCCCCCGCCCCTATGAAATGCCCTATTCCATTTGCGGACCCATCAGTGGGTCAGACGGGCGCGGCCCTTCGCGCGGCGGCGAGCCAGGACCTTGCGGCCGTTGGCGGTACGCATACGCTTACGGAACCCGTGCTCCTTGGAGCGCTGGCGCTTCTTGGGCTGATAGGTACGAACCATGTTGGGACACCTCCTGTACAAAAATCAAGCGGGTTGCCCCGCCCACCACAACAGCCTTTCGGCTGCGGTCGTCAAACAAAACTGCTTTACACCATAGCAGTTTACATGATGCACATGGTATTATAGCCTATTTCAAAATGGGCTGTCAACCACTAATTTGGTTTCTTTTTTGGTTTTTTTCCGGGTCCACGGGAGAAATACCATATCTTGTGGCCCCTGTTGAGCGCACCCCCACGCATAAGCCCTTCTGCCCCATTCTTTTTGAGGCTCTGGATAGGGGCGGCTGTTCTGGCCACCGTCAGACTGTGTGGAAACTTGTGTGGAAAAGTAGTTTCTTTTTATAATTGTATCGTTGCTTTCCACAGGGTGATTTGCTATAATAATGTCTACTGAATAAACTGCAAATCAGTTTATTTGCGCGGCAGCAGCCGCGCAATTCCATAAAACGGCTCAGGGAGGCCGTTTTATGGAATTCAGACATTGTTACAATGCGTATTTTCATTGGAACGTCCTGCGTTCCAATGAAAGGTGCAAGGATTTTGGGAACTATTGTCCAAAATTCTTGCACTAGAACAAAGCCGAAAACCTTGAAAACCAAGGATTTCGGCTTTGTTCCGTACGCATTATAATGGTATGCGTTAAATTATCTGTACTCCCGCCGCTGGCGGCAGCATCCACGACCCAGGTCTTGAAAGCCCAGGCTTTCAAGGTCTTGTTTTGCTGCGCCCACAGCGGCCATCTATTCTACAAAAGAGGTGGTCTTTCCGTGAATCTACCGGCCGATCTCTGGGCCAAGGTCCTCTCTCTGATGGAGGGGGAGATGACAGCCACCGCCATCAACACCTGGTTTGACGACGCCACCCCCGTGGCGCTGGAGTCCAACCGGTTCGTGCTCCACACCCCCACCAACTTCAAGCGGGATATCATCAACTCCCGCTACATCCCCAACATCCAGAAGGCCCTGCATGAGCTGTTCTCCTCCGACTTTGAGGTGGTGGTGCTGGGGGAGGGGGAGCTGGAGGGCTACGGCAAGAAGAAGGTGGACGACGTATTCCTCCCGGGCACCGAGGAATACACCTTCGAGCGCTTTGTGGTGGGCGCCTCCAACAAGTTTGCCCATGCCGCCGCCCTGGCGGTGGCCGAGCAGCCCGCCCAGACCTACAACCCCCTGTTCATCTACGGCGAGTCCGGCCTGGGCAAGACCCACCTGCTCTACGCCATCGCCCACAAGATCCATCAGGCCCACCCCGATTACCGCATCGTTTATATCAAGGGTGACTCCTTTACCAACGAGCTGATCCAGGCCATCCGGGAGGGCCGCAACCCGGAGTTCCGGGAAAAGTACCGCTCCGCCGACGTGTTCCTCATGGACGACGTGCAGTTCATTGCCGGCCGTGAGTCCACCCAGGAGGAAATGTTCCACACCTTCAACACCCTGTACGAGGCCAAACGCCAGATCGTGTTCACCGCTGACCGCCCCCCAAAAGAGATGCTGCGGCTGGACGACCGGCTGCGTACCCGGTTCGAGTGGGGCCTGCCCGTGGACATCCAGCCCCCCGACTACGAAACCCGCGTGGCCATCATCAAAACCAAGGCCATCCGCCGGGGCATGAACCTGCCCGATCCCGTCCTCCAATATATCGCCGAGAACATCACCTCCAATGTGCGGCAGATCGAGGGCACCGTCAACAAGATCCTGGCCTTCCAGGAGCTGATGGGGGAGAGCGTGGACGTGGACACCGTCACCCGGGCCGTCCGGGATATGTTCAAGGACAAGGCGGAGTTCCTCCCCTCGCCGGAGATCATCATCGACGAGGTCAGCAAGTTCTACAACATCGACGAGGAGGCCCTCCGGGGCCAGGGCCGCACCAAGGACACCGCGCTGGCCCGGCAGATCGCCATGTACCAGATCCGCCGCATGACCAACCTGTCTCTGAAGGAGATCGGCAAGGAATTTGACAACCGGGACCACACCACCGTCATGCACTCCATTGACCGCATCGAGAAATTGACCAAGCAGAGCCCCGAAATTGCAGAAGTTATCAAGGACATCAACGCCAACATCAACGCCCGGTATGAATAAGCCTGAATTGCCTATGAATACTCCTGCATAAATATGAATGAAACTGGATTTCGACTGGTAATTCGGTTTCCAGACCGCTTTCCACATTTCCACCCTCTTTCGGGGAGATGTGGAAAAGGGAATGTGGAAAACTTTTTTGCTCTTTTTCCCCTGTGGAAACCCCCTCTTTTTTGTCCACACCCCCTGTGGACGAGCCAAACCATGGGCCTCAAGGAGTTTCGCCACTTTTCCACAATGTTTTCCCCTACGACTTACTATTACGAACTATATCCCTCCTCTCTCCGGAGGAGCGCGAGAGATCCCGGGGAGCCCCTTCTCTCCCCACGAAACGGAGGACCGAACAAATATGAAATTTTCCTGCGAAAAAGCACTGCTGCAATCCGCCATCTCCACCGCCTCCCGTGCCGTTTCCCCCAAGAGCTCCATTCCTGCTCTGGAAGGCATCCTGCTGGAGGCCGGACAGGAGCTGCGGCTCACCGGCTACAATCTGGACACCGGCATCCGCACCATTGTCCCTGCCGACATCAGCGAGACCGGCACCCTGGTGCTGGCCGCCCGGCTCTTCGGCGAGATCATTCGGAAGCTGCCTGACGACATCGTCACCTTCCAGACCGACAACTATATGGTCCACATCACCTGTGGACCCAGCGAGTTCAACATTCTGGGCACCGATCCCGAGGAATTCCCCGAGCTGCCCACGGTGGAATATCAGAACTCCCTCACCCTGTCCCAGTCCAAGCTGAAAGCCATGATCTCCCAGACCATTTTCGCCGTCAGCGACAACGAGAGCCGCCCGGTCCACACCGGCTCCCTCTTTGAGGCCGACGAAAACGGCCTCACCGTGGTGTCGGTGGACGGCTTCCGGCTGGCCCTCCGCCACGAGGCCATTGACAAAAAGGACGGCGCCCCGGAATTCTCCTTTGTTGTCCCCGGTTCCGCCCTGTCCGAGGTGGAAAAAATCTGCACCGACTGCGACGAGCCGGTGTCGGTGACTCAGGGCGCCCGGCACGTCATGTTCAAGGCCGGCTCCACCATGCTGGTGACCCGCCGGCTGGAGGGTGAGTTTTTGGCCTACCGCCAGGCCATCCCCCGCAGCAACGACATCTGCCTGGAGGGCGAGACCCGGGCGCTGCTCTCCTCCATCGAGCGCGTCTCCCTCATCATCACCGAGAAGCTGAAATGTCCCCTGCGGTGCGTGTTTGAGGACGGTTTGATGAAGATTTCCACCAAAACCGCCATCGGCGACGCCTATGACCAGTGCCCCGTCACCGGCGACGGCAAGGGTCTGGAGATCGGCTTCAACAACAAGTACCTAATGGATGCCCTGAAAGCCGCCCCCGCGGACAAGGTGCGGCTGGAGCTGTCCACCAGCGTGTCCCCCTGCGTCATCCTGCCCACCGAGGGGGAGGAAAATTTCCTGTATATGGTACTGCCCGTCCGCCTGAAGGCCGGGGAATAAATTGGGCACAGAGGTTCTGAAAGAAAGGAAAAACACCTTGGAACTGCATCCTTACCTGCACAAGGTTCAATTTTATGAGACCGACGGCATGAGCATCGTCCACCATGGAAATTATATCCTTTGGATGGAGGAGGCCCGTACCGACTTTATGGACCAGATCGGCTGGAGCTACCACCATGCGGTGGATGCGGGCATCGACTTTGCCGTCACCGACGTCAGCTGTAAGTACCGCTCCATGACCCGGTTCGGGGAGACGGTAGCCATCCATATGGCGGTGGAGTCCCTGTCTCCCGCCAAAATGCAGCTGTCCTACAGGATGGTCAACGCCGACACCGGGGAGCTGCGGGCGGAGGGCGCCTCCGGCCACTTCTTCTATGACCGGGCCAAGGCCCGGCCGGTGGCCCTGAAAAAGGCCCTGCCTGAACTGTGGGAACTGCTGCGATCCCTGCACGAAGAAGGGAGAAATTCGGAAGTATGAAGACCATTCAGTCCAAAATCACAACGGAATTTATCAAATTGGAATCCCTGCTGAAATTTGAGGGTCTGGTGGAGACCGGCGGGGAGGCCAAGGAGCGCATTCAGGACGGAGAGGTCCAGGTCAACGGCGAGGTGTGCACCATGCGGGGCAAGAAGCTGCGCCCCGGCGACGTGGTCACCCTGGACGACCTGCGCGTGGAAGTTTTATGATCGTAAAGTCGGTCTGCCTGGACTTTTTTCGCAATTATCTCCACTTTGAGGGCAGCTTTTCTCCCAACGTCAATGTGATTTGGGGGGAGAATGCCCAGGGCAAGACCAACCTGCTGGAGGGCATCGCCTACCTGTCCACCGCCTCCTCCCACCGGGCCCGGTACGACCGGGAGCTGATCCAGATGGGGGTGGACCACGCCTTTGTAAAGGCGGAGGTCTTTTCCCGGGGGCGGGACTTCACCCTGGAGGCCAAGCTGGGCCGGGGAGTGCGGCGGCAGCTCTTTTCCAACGGCGTGAAATTAAAAACCGCCGGGGAGCTGGCGGGGGTGCTCAACACGGTGCTGTTCTGCCCGGAGGATCTGTGGCTCATCCGGGAGGGGGCCGCGGTGCGCCGCCGGTTTCTGGACGACTGCATCTGCCAGCTGCGGCCCAGATATGCCGAGGCGCTGGCGGAATACCGGCGTCTTTACGAACATAAGACCCGGATTTTGCGGGACTGGGAGGAGCATCCCTCGCTGCTGGACACCCTGGACGAGTTCAATCTGCGCATGGCTCAGACCGGGGCCATGCTCATCCACTACCGGGCCTACTTCATCAAGCGGCTCCAGGAGGTGACGCCCCCCATCCATCGGGATTTCTCCGGGGGACGGGAGGAGCTGGGGCTGGGCTACCAGACGGTAAGCACCATTGAAGATCCCCTGGCCCCCACCCGCACCCTGCTGGAGCAGCTGCTGAAACATCAGGATTCCCACCGGAAGGCGGAGCTGGAGGCCCGGCAGTGCCTGTCGGGGCCCCATAAGGACGACTTGATCGTGGAACTGGACGGGGTGAGCGCCAAAACCTTCGCCTCCCAGGGCCAGACCAGGACGGCGGCATTGTCCCTCAAGCTGGCTTCCCGGGAAATTTTCTTCCAGGAGACAGGGGAGTGGCCGGTGCTGCTGCTGGACGACGTACTGTCCGAGCTGGACCATAAACGGCAGGAATTTGTCCTCAAACGCATCAACGGGGGCCAGGTGTTCATCACCTGCTGCGAGGAAATGAGCCTGGACCGATTGGGAGAAGGGCGGACCTTCCATATTCACAATGGAACTTTGGTGTGATGAACACCTGGTTCGGCGCTTGCGCCGTACAAGCATTTGTCCGAAGGACAAATCTTGCCGCAGGGGCAATTCATTTGCCCCGAGGATGTGAAAATATGGGGTCCCCACAAAAGGCGGGCCTTTTGTGGGGGTTTATCACTTGTTGTGAAGAAATGAGCCTGGACCGGCTGGGGGAGGGCAAGACCTTCCACATTCACAACGGCGTACTGGTGGGATGACAAACCGGCCCATGATACAGATCAGATTCAGGAGAACACTATGATACTTTTGATCCTTGCCCTGGTCCCCCTGGTGGGGGGCTTCCTGCTGGAATTTCTGGTGTGCCAGTTCACCCGGAAGGGAAGCAGGCTGTGGAAGCTGATCCCACCGGCGGCTGCCGTTCTGGTAACGGCCGCCATTGTGGTCCACCGGCTCAACCTGTGGGAGGCGGATACCTCCCCGGTGACCCAGCTGCTCTTCATTCCCGGCCTGCCCGCCCTGGGCTTTTTTGTAGGGCTCTTTCTGGGCTGGAAGCTGTACCGCTGGCTGTGGCGGCCCAAAATCGTCCGGGACAAGAAGGAGGGCAAGTAGATGTATCTGCACATCGGTCAGAGCGTGGTGGTACCCTTTGGAGATGTGGTGGGCCTCTTCGATCTGGACAACACCTCCTCCTCCCACCTGACCCGGTCTTTTCTGGAGCGGGCCGAGAAGGAGGGGCGGCTGGTCAACGTGTCCGACGATCTGCCCCGCTCTTTTGTGCTGTGCGCCCGGCGGGAGGGGCTGCCGGTGGTCTACCTGTGCCAGCTCTCCGCCGCCACCCTGCTGCGCCGGGCGGAGAACAACAGTTTTGAATAAAAAATTGAGGGTATGGCCGCTCTCACAGAGCCATACCCAACCTATGGTGAATCTAGCGGAGGTTATTATGTCTGACGAGTTAGAATTGGAACTGAACACCACCCAGGTGGAGCATGAATACGGCGGCTCCGAGATCCAGGTGCTGGAGGGTCTGGAGGCCGTCCGCAAGCGCCCCGGTATGTATATCGGCTCCACCAGCGAGTCCGGCCTGCATCACCTGGTGTACGAGATCGTGGACAACTCCATCGACGAAGCCCTGGCGGGCTACTGTGATGAGATCACCGTCTCCATCGGAGAGGGCGACATCATCACGGTAGTGGACAACGGCCGCGGTATCCCCGTGGACATCCAGCCCCAGACCGGCCTGCCCGCCCTGGAGGTGGTGTTCACCATCCTCCACGCCGGCGGCAAGTTCGGCGGCGGCGGCTACAAGGTGTCCGGCGGCCTCCACGGCGTGGGCGCCAGCGTGGTCAACGCCCTGTCCGAGTGGCTGGAGGTCCGGGTCCACAAGGAGGGCAAGATCTACGAGATGAAGTTCTCCCGGGGCAAGGTGACCCAGCCCATGCAGGTGGTGGGCGACACCGACCGCCACGGCACCGAGGTGGTGTTCAAACCTGATCCCGAGATGTTTGAGGTCACCGAGTACAACTACGAGACCCTCCACACCCGGATGCGGGAGGAGGCCTTCCTCAACGCCGGCCTGAAGATCCACACCATCGACAACCGCCCCGGCAGGGAGCAGAGCGACACCATGCACTACGCCGGCGGCATCCGGGAGTTCGTGTCCTACATCAACCGCTCCAAGGACCCCATCCACCCCGACGTGATCTATGTGGCGGGGCAGAGAGAGGACTCCATGGCGGAGGTGGCCTTCCAGTACAACGACGGCTACAACGAGACCATCGTCTCCTTCGCCAACAACGTCCACACCCCCGAGGGCGGTATGCATGAGGAGGGCTTTAAGCGGGCCCTCACCACTGTGCTCAACAACTACGGCAAAAAAATGAAGATCCTCAAGGACGAGGACAAGGTGTCCGGCGAGGACTGCCGTGAGGGCATCGCCTGCGTCATCTCCGTCAAGCTTACCGAGGCCCAGTTTGAGGGCCAGACCAAGGCCAAGCTGGGCAACGCCTCCATCCGTACTCTGGTGAACAACATCGTCACCGAGAAGCTGTCCGAGTACCTGGAGGAGAACCCCGCCGTGGGCAAGGCCATTCTGGAGAAAGCCCTCATGGCCAACCGGGCCCGTGAGGCCGCCCGCAAGGCCAGAGAGTCCATCCGCCGCAAGACCGCCCTGGGCGGCGCCGCCATGCCCGACAAGCTGCGGGACTGCAACGAGGTCAACCCTGAGCTCACCGAGCTGTACATCGTGGAGGGCGACTCCGCAGGCGGCTCGGCCACCCAGGGCCGGGACAGCCGGTTCCAGGCCATCCTCCCCCTGTGGGGCAAGATGCTCAACGTGGAGAAGGCCCGGGCCGACAAGGTGTACGGCAACGACAAGCTGACCCCCGTTATCACCGCCCTGGGCGCCGGCATCGGGGACGACTTCGACCTGGAGAAGCTGCGCTACCACAAGATCATCATCATGGCCGATGCCGACGTGGACGGCTCCCACATCCGCACCCTGCTGCTGACCTTCTTCTTCCGCTTTATGCGGCCCCTCATCGAGCACGGCTACGTCTATGCCGCCGTGCCTCCGCTGTACAAGCTGACCCGGGGCAAGACCACCCGGGTGGCCTTCTCCGACGAGGAGCGGGACCAGGTGTCCGCCGAGCTGCGGGGCGACAACCCCAACGCCAAGGTGGATATCTCCCGGTATAAGGGCCTGGGCGAGATGAACCCCCATGAGCTGTGGGAGACCACCATGGACCCGGAGCGGCGCACCCTCAAGCGCATCGAGCTGGACGACGCCGTTTTGGCCGACCAGACCTTCACCGTCCTCATGGGCGAGAAGGTGGAGCCCCGGAAGGAGTTCATCGAGCGCAACGCCAAGTACGCGGTGAATTTGGACTATTAAGGGATTGTATTCCATATTACCTTCCCCCCACAGGGGGGAAGGTGGCCCGCAGGGCCGGATGAGGGGGCCCACGATGGAAAGAACCCCTCATCAGTCAGCCTGCGGCTGACAGCTTCCCCCCACAGGGGGGAAGCTTGTACGGAACAGATTCCCTATCATGAAGATTGAGAGGCAACAGCATGAGCAAAAAGCCACAGTACGATCCGGAGGAGATCCGGTACCCGGACCAGACCATCGTTACCGCGCCCCTGGTGCATGAGATGGAACAGTCCTATATCGAGTACGCCATGAGCGTCATCAAGGGCCGCGCCCTGCCCGACGTGCGGGACGGCCTGAAGCCCGTCCACCGGCGCATCCTGTACGCCCTGTATGAGGACAACCTGACCGCTGACAAGCCCTTTAAGAAATCCGCCACCTGCGTGGGCGATGTGCTGGGCCGCTACCACCCCCACGGCGACCAGTCCGTATACGACGCCCTGGTCCGTCTGGCCCAGGATTTCTCCATGCGCTATCCCCTGGTGGACGGCCACGGCAACTTCGGTTCCATCGATGGCGACCCCCCGGCCGCCTACCGTTACACCGAGGCCCGGATGTCCAAGATCTCCGACGAGATGCTCCGGGACATTGAGAAGGACACGGTAAACTGGGACCCCAACTTTGACGAGTCCCGCAAGGAGCCCCGTGTGCTCCCTTCCCGGTTCCCCAACCTGCTGGTCAACGGCTCCGCGGGTATCGCCGTGGGTATGGCCACCAACATCCCGCCCCATAACCTGCGGGAGGTCATCAACGCCGCCATCTGCGTGCTGGACAATCCGGAGGCCACCCTGGCCGACCTGATGGAGCACGTGAAGGGCCCCGATTTCCCCACCAAGGGTATCATCATGGGCCGCTCCGGCATCCGTGCCGCCTACGCCACCGGCCGTGGCCGGGTGTGCGTCCGGGCTCGCACCGAGTTTGAGGAGTTCGGCCAGAACCGTACCCGCATCATCGTCACCGAGATCCCCTACCAGGTCAACAAGCGCCAGCTCATCAAGAACATGGCCGACCAGGTGGAGGACAAGCGTCTGGAGGGCATCTCCGACATCCGGGACGAGTCCGACCGCAACGGTATGCGGGTAGTCATTGAGCTCAAGCGGGACGCCAACCCCCAGGTGGTGCTCAACCGCCTGTTTGCCCAGACCCAGCTGCAAACCACCTTCGCCATCAATATGCTGGCCCTGGTGGACGACCAGTCCCAGCCCAGAATCCTGTCCCTGCGGCACATCCTGGACGAGTACATCGCCTTCCAGGAGGAGATCATCGTCCGCCGCACCAAGTACGACCTGAAGAAGGCCCAGGAGCGGGCCCACCTGCTGGAGGGTCTGCTCATTGCTCAGGACAACATCGACGAGGTCATCCGCATCATCCGCTCCAGTTACGACAACGCCAGGGAGAACCTGATGAACCGGTTCGGCCTGGACGATGTGCAGGCCCAGGCCATCCTGGATATGCGCCTGAAAGCCCTCCAGGGCCTGGACCGGGAGAAGCTGGAGGCCGAGTACAAGGAGCTGGAGGAGCGCATTGCCTACTTCAACGAGCTGCTCTCCAGCGAGGAGAAGATCCGGGGCGTGCTGAAGGACGAGCTCACTGCCATCCGGGACAAGTACGGCGACGACCGCGTCACCGAGATCCAGGATGTGGAGGACGAGATCGACATCGAGGACCTCATCGAGGAGGAGGAGTGCGTGTTTACCCTCACCGCCGGGGGCTACATCAAGCGCACCCCCGCCTCTACCTACCGGGCCCAGCGCCGGGGCGGCAAGGGCATCACTGCCATGGCCACCAAGGAGGAGGACTATGTGGATACGGTGTTTACCGCCTCCACCCACGACTATATCCTCTTCTTCACCAATAAGGGCCGGGTCCACCGGAAGAAGGGCTACCAAATCCCCGAGGCGGGCCGCACCGCCAAGGGCACCAACCTGGTGAACGTGCTGCCCATCGAGCAGGACGAGAAGGTCACCGCCATGATCCACCTCAGGGAGTTCCCCGAGGACCGGTATCTGGTGATGGTCACCCGGACCGGTACCGTGAAGCGCATCCAGCTCTCCTCGATCCACACCGCCCGCAAGGCGGGTATCCGGGCCATCACCCTGGAGGAGGGAGACGAGCTTATCACCGTCCGGGAGACCGACGGGGAGCAGGCCATCCTCATTGTCACCCACGATGGTATGGCCATCTGCTTCAAGGAGACCGACGTGCGCTGCATGGGCCGCGATGCCTGCGGCGTCCGGGGCATCAGCCTGCGGGAGGGCGACTTCGTGGTAGGCGCCGCCCGGGCCAAGTACGACCATCAGGTGCTGATGATCACCGAGAACGGCTACGGCAAGCGCACCGAGATGGACGAGTATATCCGGGCCGATGGTCCCCAGAAGCGAGGCGGCTACGGCCTGAAGGGCTACAACGTCACTGAAAAGACCGGCCCCGTGGTGGGGGTCAAGGTGGTCAACGACAACGACGACGTGCTGGTCATCAACGATGCCGGCGTCATCATCCGTATGGCGGTGTCCGGCATCTCCACCTACGGCCGCACCGCCCAGGGCGTTAAGATCATGAACCTGGAGGAGGGCGTAAAGGTCATCTCCTTCGCCCGTACCGACCACGAGGAAGAAGAGGAGGACACCGGCGCCACCGAAGGGGAGGAATAAGCCATGTCCAGAAAAAGGGTCACTTACCGTCCCAGTAAGCCCGGCTCGGTGGCGGGGGGCGTGGTGGGCTGCGTCTTTGTGCTCATCGGCCTGTTTGTCGTCATTCCCCAGTTTGCCATGGTGGGGGGCTTTGGCCTCATCTTCGGCATCTTTTGGACCATCCTTGCCGCTGTCATCGCCGGTACCAACTTCTATTCTGCCTTCGGCAAGAAGTATATCGGCCCCGAGATCCACATCGAGGAGGAGGGGGCGTCGGTGGACGACCCCAAGGGCACCCCGGAGCAGCGGCTGGAGCAGCTCCAGTCCCTCTATGACCGGCGGCTCATCACCAAAGAGGAATATGAGCAGAAGCGGCAGGAGATTTTGAAGGAGCTGTAAGAGTTATATACCGCTTAACCTTCCCCCCCGAGGGGGGAAGGTGGCCCGCAGGGCCGGATGAGGGGATGCACGAGAGAAGGTCCCCCTCATCAGTCTCGCTGCGCTCGCCAGCTTCCCCCCAGTGTGGGGGTAGCTCTGTTCCGCTTATCCTTCCCCCTGAGGGGGGAAGGTGGTCCGCAGGGCCGGATGAGGGGGAGTATCTCATGCGTCTATGGATGAGAAAAAACGCCCAAAGTCTGAGGAAAAATGCTACCAAAGAAGAAAATAAGCTATGGTATCAGTTTTTACGCACCTTTCCCATTCAATTCCGGCGACAAGTGGTATTTGGTCCCTATATTGTGGATTTTTACTGTGCTGCTGCAAAGCTGGCCATAGAGCTGGATGGCTCCCAGCATTTTGAAAAGACGGGACAGGAAGAGGACAAAATCCGCACAGAATTTTTAAAGCAGACCTACGGCATTACCATATTACGGTTTAGTAATTTGGATATTTTGCAGCGATTTGAGGGTGTTTGTACTACCATTGGGCTGGAAGTTCAATGCAGGACCCCCCTCATCCGCCCCCTACGGGGGCACCTTCCCCCCACAGGGGGGAAGGTTTGGAAGGAGATCTATGAAAACAGTTACCATTTACACCGACGGGGCCTGCTCGGGCAATCCGGGCCCCGGCGGGTGGGGGGCCATTTTGCAGTACGGAGCATTCAAAAAGGAACTCTCCGGCGGGGAGGCCCACACCACCAACAACCGTATGGAGCTCACCGGCGTCATCACCGCCCTGAAGGCCCTGAAAGAGCCCTGCATCGTGGAGCTCTACTCCGACTCCAAGTACGTCATTGACGCCCTGGAGAAGGGCTGGGCCCGGGGCTGGAAGGCCAGAGGCTGGGTGAAGGGAGATAAAAAGCCCGCCCTTAACCCGGATCTATGGGCCACCCTGCTGGACCTGTGCGACTACCACACCGTCCATCTCCACTGGGTCAAGGGCCACGCCGATAACCCGTTTAATAACCGTTGTGATGAATTAGCAGTAGCGGAGAGCCGGAAGTACAAGTAGGGGCGCGGTATGCGCCCGCCGTCCAAAGGAGGACCTATGAAAATCGCCATTGTATTCGACAGCCAGACCGGCAACACCGCCCAGGTGGCCCAGGCCATCCGGGAGGCCTGTGAGGGCCACGACATCGTGGCCTTTGGCCCGCCGCCCCAGAACGTGGACCAGGCAGAGCTGGTTTTTGCCGGGTCCTGGACCGACAAGGGTACCCTCACTCCTGCTATGCAGGAATTTTTACATAGCTTGTACGGCAAGCGGGTAGCCATCTTCGGCACCGCCGGTTTCGGTATCTCCGAGCTGTACTTCGCCTCCCTGGCCGACCGCTTTAAGGCGGAGGTGCCCAAGGGGAACCAGGTGGTGAGCACCTTCTTCTGCACCGGCAAGATGCCCCAGACGGTGAAGGACCGGTATGAAGCCCAGCTCAAGGCTGACCCGGACAACGCCAAGCTGAAATCCATGATCCAGGCCTTTGACCTGGCCCTGACCCACCCGGACCAGAGCGACCTGGACCAGGCCGCCGACTTCGCCCGGGAGGCCATGAAGGCATAAAAGGCAAGAAAAAATCCCTGTTGCGTTAGCAACAGGGATTTTTTTGATGAAAGTCAGAACTTTACGCGCTCAGCGATATAATTCTTAACCTCGGACATGGAAATTCGCACCTGCGACCCCAAAAAATAAGATTTTTTGGGGTCCCGGATTGGATTCTGTGCGGCCGAAGTGAATTCGTCCGCACCAAGGTTTTGGCCCAGGGCCAAAACGCTTGTGACGCCGTGACCGGCGGAATGGAGCAGGTGCGTCATAGTTTGGAAAGAGATCAGAACTTGATACGCTCAGCGATATAATTCTTAACCTCAGACATGGGAATACGCACCTGCTCCATGGAGTCGCGCTCACGGATGGTGACGCAGTGGTCGGCGGGGGTGTTCTCGTCGCCCACGGTCTGGAAGTCCAGGGTGATGCAGAAGGGGGTGCCGATCTCGTCCTGGCGGCGGTAGCGCTTGCCGATGGAGCCGGCGTCGTCGTAGTCCACCATGAAGTCGCGGGCCAGCTCGTCACGCAGCTGCTGGGCGGGGCCAGCCAGCACTTCCTTCTTGCTCAGGGGCAGCACGGCGCACTTGAAGGGAGCCAGAGCGGGGTGGAGGCGCAGCACGGTGCGGATGTCGTCGTTGCCCTTCTTGTCCTGGCCAACCACCTCCTGATCGAAGGCGTCCACCAGGAAGGCCAGGGTCACGCGGTCGGCGCCCAGGGAGGGCTCCACCACATAGGGGACATAGTGCTCGCCGGTCTCCTGGTCGAAGTAGGTCATGTCCTTGCCGGAGACGTTCTGGTGCTGGGTCAGGTCGTAGTCGGTACGGTCGGCCACACCCCACAGCTCGCCCCAGCCAAAGGGGAAGAGAAACTCGAAGTCGGTGGTGCCCTTGGAGTAGAAGCACAGCTCCTCGGGGCTGTGGTCACGCAGCCGCAGGTGATCCTCCTGCATACCCAGGCTCAGCAGCCACTCCTTGCAGAAGGAGCGCCAGTACTGGAACCACTCCATGTCGGTGCCCGGCTTGCAGAAAAACTCCAGCTCCATCTGCTCGAACTCACGGGTACGGAAGGTGAAGTTGCCGGGGGTGATCTCGTTGCGGAAGGACTTGCCCACCTGGCACACGCCGAAGGGCAGCTTCTTGCGGGTGGTGCGCTGGATGTTCTGGAAGTTGACGAAGATGCCCTGGGCGGTCTCAGGCCGCAGGTACACGGTGTTCTTGGCATCCTCGGTGACGCCCTGGAAGGTCTTGAACATCAGGTTGAACTGACGGATGTCGGTGAAGTTGTGCTTGCCGCAGGTGGGGCAGGGGATGTTGTTCTCCTCGATGAAGTTCTTCATCTCCTCCTGGGAGAAGGCGTCGATGGGCTTGGGCAGCTCCACGCTGTTCTCAGCGCACCAGTCCTCGATGAGCTTGTCGGCGCGGAAACGCTCCTTACACTCCTTACAGTCCATCAGAGGATCGGAGAAGCCGCCCAGATGGCCGGAGGCCACCCAGGTCTGGGGGTTCATGAGGATGGCGGCGTCCAGACCCACGTTGTAGGGGTTCTCCTGGACAAACTTCTTCCACCAGGCCTTCTTGACGTTGTTCTTCAGCTCCACACCCAGGGGGCCGTAGTCCCAGGTGTTGGCCAGACCGCCGTAGATCTCGGAGCCGGAGAAGATGAAGCCCCGGCCCTTACACAGGGTGACGATCTGCTCCATGGTCTTTTCGGTGTTTTTCATGGTACAATCAAACTCCTTTTGTTTGTGGTTACCTTCCCCCTCAGGGGGAAGATGGCCCGCAGGGCCGGATGAGGGGGCGCGGGATAGAGGGAACCCCTCATCAGTCAGCCTTTGGCTGCCAGCTTCCCCCCAGAGGGGGGAAGCTCTCCTTGGCCCAGAGCATAAAAAACGCCCTGAGCCGTTCTTCGGCTCAGGGCGAACAAAATGTCCGTGGTTCCACCTGAATTCGTACCTGGCTGGTACGCGCTTCGTTTCCGGTAACGGCGGGGGACCGGCGGGGCATTGCCTCCCCGCGGCTCACGGGCGCCTTCCCTCCACCTCCGCCGGAGCCTTGCACCGTCCGGCTCCTCTCTGGTGCGGAAACATGGGGGTACTCTTCCCGATCACTGCCTTATCGCGGGCTATTCTATCATTTTTTCCCCCTACCGTCAAGGCAAAAAGGGGCGAAAGCTCACCGGCGGTCCATAATTTCGTCCAGCAGGGCGTGGGCGGCCTCCTCCTTGCTCATGAGGGGCAGCTCTTTGGCCCCGTCGGCGGCGATGAGGGTGAGCACGTTGGTGTCCACCCCAAAGCCGG
This sequence comes from Clostridiales bacterium, assembly GCA_022785125.1. GTDB lineage: Bacteria > Bacillota > Clostridia > Oscillospirales > Oscillospiraceae > Flavonifractor > Flavonifractor porci. Next base: position 91,566 of record JALFRA010000013.1, on the reverse strand, counting down.
CGCCTTCCTGCTTCAGGTTGTTGGCGGCAATGAGGTCGATGTGCTTTTTCTCCAGCTTCTTTTTGGAGTTGGACACCATGTCCCTGGTCTCCATGGAGAAGCCGCACAGGAACTGACCGGGCACCCGGTGCTCCCCCAGCCAGGCCAGAATATCGCTGGTGCGGGCCAGGGGGAGGGAGAGATCGGCGTCGGTGCCGCTCTTCTTGATCTTGTCCTCCGCCACGGAAGCGGGGCGGTAGTCGGCCACGGCGGCAGCCTTGATGATGATATCCTGGTCGGGGGCACGGCTGGTCACCGCGTCAAACATATCCTGAGCGGACAGGATGTCCACCACCTCCATGTAGGGGGGCTTTTTCAGGTTCACCGGCCCGGACACCAGGGTGACCTGGGCCCCACGGGCGGCGGCGGCTTTGGCGATGGCGTAGCCCATCTTGCTGGTGGAGTGGTTGGTGAGATAGCGCACCGGGTCCAGGGCCTCCCGGGTGGGACCGGCGGTGACCAGCACCTTGAGGCCGGTCATGTCCTTCTCGTGGCTCAGGGCGTGGAGGACGGTCTCCAGCAGGTCCTCCGGCTCGGGCATCTTGCCCTTGCCCACGGCCCCGCAGGCCAGACGGCCGCTGGCGGGCTCCACGATCTCCCAGCCGTATTTTCTCAAAATGTCCAGGTTGTCCTGGGTGACGGGGTTCTCGTACATTTTGGTGTTCATGGCGGGGGCGGCGATCTTGGGGCAGTTGCAGGCCAGAATGGTGGTGGTGAGCATATCATCGGCCAGGCCGTGGGCCAGCTTGGCCAGCACGTTGGCGGTGGCGGGAGCCACCAGCACCAGGTCGGCCTGGTCGGCCAGGGCAATGTGCTCCACCTGGAACTGATAGTTGCGGTCGAAGGTATCCACGCTCACCCGGTTGCCGGTGAGGGACTCAAAGGTGTGGGGGCCGATGAACTCGGTGGCATTTTTGGTCATAAGCACCTGGACGTTGGCCCCCTGCTTCACCAGGGCGGAGGCCAGGTTGGCGGATTTGTAGCAGGCAATGCCGCCGGTGACCCCCAGCAGCACGGTTTTTCCTTTTAACTGCATAGCAAGAAGCTCCTTATGATCTGTAGGGACGGCCTTCCGCCGCCGTAATGTGTCCCTCAATTATAGCAGACACGAAGGAAGTTTTCCACATTGCCATTGCATTTTGGGGATAAAACCGCTATAATATCTCCGGCTGTCCCCGTCCGGGGCCGCTGTACTCTGTGAGACGGCAGGTCCCAGCCCATCGGTGGTCAGTCACCCAAAATATGCGCTGTATCCTGAGAAAGGAACGGCAGCTGGAGGTAATTGAATATGAAAAAAGCGCTCACCCGGTCTCAGCGGAGCAAGCAGGTGCAGGGCATGGCCATTCTGGCTATGTTTACCGGCATTATCTTTTTGCTCACCTTTACCCCCCTGGGTCTTATCGACCTGCCTGTGATCAAGGCCACCATTCTCCATGTGCCGGTCATCATCGGTTCCATTCTGCTGGGGCCCAAGAAGGGCGCGTTCCTGGGAGGAATGTTCGGTCTGTCCAGCCTGATCAAAAATACGCTGGTGCCCGGTCTTTCCTCCTTTGTGTTTTCCCCCTTCATTCCCGTGCCCGGCCTGGACCGGGGCAGCCCCTGGGCTCTGTTCATCTGCTTTGTGCCCCGTATCCTGGTGGGCGTCACCCCCTGGCTGGTTTACACCCTCATTAAGACCCTCTTCCGCAAGTCCAACGCCGGTATCCAGACCGGGGGCATGGTGATCGCCGGCATCGTGGGCGCTCTCACCAACACCGCCCTGGTGATGGGCTCCATCGGCGTCATCTTTACCGAGGCCTATGCCGCCGCCCAGGGCATCCCCGCCGACGCGGTACTGGGCTTCATCCTGGGCATCGTGGCCGCCAACGGCGTGCCTGAGGCCATGGTGGCTGCCGTCATCACCCCCGCGGTGTGCGTGCCCATGGTGCGTGCCCTCAAGCTGGAGAAAAAGGCCCCCACCGCTGTGGAGCAGCCTGCCTGAGATGCTGCTCACGGTTGACATCGGCAACACCACCGTTGCCATCGCGGGCCTGCGGGGAGATCAGGTGGCCTTTGTGAAAAAGCTGCCCAGCGACCTGGCCCTGGACTGGACCGCCGCCCTCAAAGAGCTGCTGGAGGGGGTGGAGGCCAAGGGAGCCGTTCTCTCCTCGGTGGTGCCCGCCCTCACCGGCCCGGTGGGGGAGGGTCTGAAAGCCATCACCGGAAAGCCCGTCCTGGTGGTGGATAAAACCACCCACACCGGTCTGGATCTCAGCGGCTACGACACCGCCAACCTGGGCATGGACCGGGTGGTGGACTGTGTGGCCGCTCTGGCCCGGTATACCCCTCCGGTGGCTGTCTTTGACATGGGCACCGCTACCACCCTGTCGGTGGTAGACAAGGGCGGCCTTTTCCGGGGCGGCATGATCCTGCCCGGCCTGGCTCTGGGCCTGGAGGCTCTGTCCGCCCGGGCCGCCCAGCTGCCCCCTATCACCCTGTCCACGCCGGAGGGGCTGCTGGGGACGGACACTGTGTCCTGCATGAAGTACGGCGCCCTGTACGGGGCTGCCGGGGCCATTGAGGGCATTGTCAGGCGGCTGGAGGAGGTGCTGGGGCCCCTGACGGTGGTGCTCACCGGCGGCAACAGCACGCTGGTACGCCCTCTGCTCTCCATCTCCACCGCATGGGAGCCTCACCTGACCTTCCTGGGGCTGGCAGAGATCTGGAAGCAAAATAATGGATGAAAAAGCACGCTGCATCAGCAGCGTACTTTTTTATTTCTCTTCTTTTTTCAGATCTTTCAGCAGCTTCAGCTTTTTGTGCTTATACCACACGCAGTTGAAGATGTTGCCGATGATGAGGATATTGCCGCACAGATAGAGCCACACCAGCATGATGATGATGGAGGCCAGGGACCCGTACACCAGGGAGTACCGGGAGGACAGGCCAATGAACCAGGAAAACAGGATGGAAAAGACGGAGAGCACCACCGCGGTCAGAAAAGCCCCGGTCATCACCGGCGGGCGTGGTTTGCCCTGGGGGGCGGCCACCCGGTATACCAGCAGTACAAACAGGAACACCAGCAGAAAGAGAAGCAGAAAGCGCATCCACTGCCAGTCCCAGGGCAGGGAGTTGGTATCCAGATGGAGCAGCCGTTCCGCCGCCTGGAAGAGCCAGCCGCCGGTGAGGAGCACCACCAGGGAGAGGAAGATGGTGACCAGCAGCAGCAGGGCAAAGAGCACGCTGGCGATCACCTGCCGCAGGCCCCGGTAGCCCTTGCGGCCATAGATCTCCTCCATAATGTTCATCAGGGCCCGGAAGGCCGCCGAGGCAAAGAACACCGTCATGAAAACCCCTGCAATGAGCAGGCCGGGAGACTGATTGGTGGTGATATAGCCCACATACTCCATCAGGATATCCCGGGCCGCCCTGGGCAGCAGGGGGGAGGCCGCAGCCAAAATCTCCTCCAGATCCACCGGCAGCAGACTGATAAAAGCATTGATGCAGATGAGCAGGGGGAAAAAGGAGAGGATGAGAAAGTAGGCCAGCTCCGCCGCCGAGCGGGAGATGTGCTTGGAGAAATAAATGTCCACCATCTCCAGTACAAATTTCACCGGCTTCTTTTTCAGCAGCTCTTTGGGCATAGGCCCACCTCCCGGACACAGGTTCCTTCTGAATATACCATAAAATGGAAGATAATGCAAGGGGAGAGATCAGCCGGTCCCATTTGGGCAGCAAAAAACCGCCTGCATGGCAGGCGGTTTCATGTTGACCACAATTAGGCCAGCTTGTTCAGCTTGATGGTCATGGCGCTCTTCTTGTGCGCAGCGTTGTTCCGGTGCAGCAGACCATGAACCACGGCCTTGTCGACCGCCTTAACGGCCACCTTGTAAGCGCCCTCGGCCTCGCTGCGGTTGCCTTCAGCCAGCGCAGCCTCAAACTTCTTGATGTCGGTCTTGAGAGCGGACTTCGCGGCCTTGTTCTGCATGGCCTTGGTCTCGTTCACCAGGACACGCTTCTTGGCAGATTTAATATTCGGCAAACCAAACACCTCCTCCGATGACGATAGTAAATACACATAGTTTGCCTGTGCATTTTTACATTCTAGCAGGAAGCAAGAGAAATTGCAACAGTTTTTTTTAGGTTTTTTCACTTTTTTTGTATATGGGGCCGCTCTCCGCAAAAAATAGAGGCAAGCAGCATACAAAACACCATATCTTGGGGTGTACAGGAGGACGTATATGGAACAAAGAAGGACGGATTTGGCGCTGGAGGCCGCTCAGCTGTGGCGGGAGGGGGGCAATACCGGGGAGCTGCCCGGCGTGACTCAGGAGGAATCCACCCGGGAGGGTTACCCGGTGACCACGGTCAAAGTGCTGGACGACCGGGGGGCAAAGGCCATCGGCAAGCCGGTGGGCACCTATGTGACGGTGGACCTGTCGGCTCTGGTCCGCCGGGAGGAGGATGCCTTCGGCCGGGCGGCCCGGGCGGTGGCGGCGGAGCTGTCCGCCCTGCTCAAGCTGCCGGAGGGGGCTCCCGCCCTGGTGGTGGGGCTGGGCAACCGGGCCATCACCCCGGACAACATCGGCCCCGCCGCCGCCGACCACACCATGGTCACCCGCCATCTGGTGGAGCAGGTGCCGGAGCACTTCGGCTCTTTCCGGCCGGTGGCCGCTCTGGCGGCGGGAGTGCTGGGCACCACCGGCGTGGAGAGCGGGGAGCTGGTGCGTGCGGTGACCGAAAAGATCCGCCCCGCCTGCGTCATTGCGGTGGACGCTCTGGCCTCCCGCAGCCTGAGCCGGGTGTGTACCACCGTCCAGCTGGCCGATACCGGCATCACCCCCGGCTCCGGGGTGGGCAACGCCCGGGCGGCCCTGGACCGGGCCAGCCTGGGGGTGCCCGTCATCGCCGTGGGGGTGCCCACGGTGGTGGACGGGGCCACCCTGGCCGCCGACCTGCTGGCCGAGGCGGGCCAGGCTCATCTGGACCCCCAGGCCCTCCAGGGGGCGGGGGAGGGGCTGATGGTCACCCCCAGGGACATCGACGCCCGGGTCACCGACCTGGCCAAGGTGGTGGGGTTCGGCATCAACCTGGCCCTCCAGACCGGGCTGACGGTGGAGGATGTGGAGCTGTTTTTGAGCTGAGGGGGCGGGCCCATGTGGGCATGGGCCCCTACGAAAAAACGGAACCTGGTAGGGGCGACCCTTGTGTTCGCCCGTAAAAAAGACCTGCCGCAATCACGCGGCAGGTCTTTTTATCATTCTTCGTCCAATTTAAGCACGGCCATGAAAGCCTCTGTCGGGATCTGTACCGTACCAAGGCTCCGCATCTTCTTTTTGCCCTCTTTCTGCTTCTCCAGCAGCTTCTTCTTTCGGGTGATGTCGCCGCCGTAGCACTTGGCCAGCACGTCCTTCCGCATGGCCTTCACGGTTTCCCGGGCAATGACCTTGCCCCCGATGGCCGCCTGGACCGGGATCTCGAAAAGCTGACGGGGGATGTTCTCACGCAGCTTTTCACACAGCTTGCGGGCCCGGGGATAGGCCTTGTCCTTGTGGGCAATAAAGGAAAGGGCGTCCACCTGATCGCCGTTGAGCAACATATCCACCTTCACCAGCTCGGAGGGCTCGTAACGGTCCATCTCGTAGTCCAGAGAGGCGTAGCCCTTGGTGCGGGCCTTCAGGGTGTCAAAGAAATCGTAGATGATCTCGCCCAGAGGCATGGAGTAGTGGAGCTCCACCAGGTTGGTGTCCAGATACTGCATATCCTTGTACTCGCCCCGGCGCTCCTGGCACATGGGCATGATATTGCCTACATAGTCGGGGGGAGAGACGATGGATACCTTGGCGTAGGGCTCCTCCGCCATCTCAATGTGGGCGGGATCGGGGTAGTTGTGGGGGTTATCCACCATAACCACGCTGCCGTCGGTCTTGGTGATGCGGTAAATGACGGAGGGCAGGGTGGTGATCAGATCCAGGTCAAACTCCCGCTCCAGCCGCTCCTGGATGATCTCCATGTGGAGCATCCCCAAAAAGCCGCAGCGGAAGCCGAAGCCCAGGGCGGCGGAGGATTCCGGCTCAAAGGACAGGGAGGCGTCGTTGAGCTGGAGCTTCTCCAGAGCGTCCCGCAGATCGGGGTACTTGGAGCCGTCCTCGGTGTAGATGCCGCAGTACACCATGGCCCGGGCGGGGCGGTAGCCGGGCAGGGGTTCAGCAGCGGGGGAGTCGGCGCCGGTGATGGTGTCGCCCACCTGGGTGTCCTTCACGTTCTTGATGGAGGCGGTGAAGTAGCCCACCTCGCCGGCGATGAGCTCGTTGCAGGGCTCCATGCCCAGGGGGAGCAGGTGGCCGCACTCCAGCACCTGATAGGTGGCGCCGGAGGCCATCAGCTTTACGTTCATGCCGGTCTTGATGGTGCCTTCCATGACGCGGAAGTAGACGATGACGCCCCGGTAGGCGTCGTACTGGCTGTCAAAGATGAGGGCCTTCAGGGGGGCGTTGGGGTCCCCCTTGGGGGCGGGGACATTCTTGACGATGTCCTCCAGCACGGCGGGGATGTTGATGCCCACCTTGGCGGAGATCTCGGGGGCGTCCTGGGCGGGGATGCCGATGACGTTCTCGATCTCGTCCTTCACCCGCTGGGGGTCGGCGGCGGGCAGGTCGATCTTGTTGACCACCGGCAGGATCTCCAGGTCGTGCTCCATGGCCAGGAAGGTGTTGGCCAGGGTCTGGGCCTCGATACCCTGGGCGGCGTCCACCACCAGAATGGCGCCCTCGCAGGCGGCCAGGGACCGGGACACCTCGTAGTTGAAGTCCACATGGCCGGGGGTGTCGATGAGGTTGAGTTCGTAGGTCTCGCCGTCCTGGGCCTGATAGCTCAGCCGGACGGCCCGGGCCTTGATGGTAATGCCGCGCTCCCGCTCCAGGTCCATGTTGTCCAGCAGCTGGGACTCCATTTCACGGGCGGTAACGGCGTTGCACTGCTCGATGAGCCGGTCGGACAGGGTGGACTTGCCGTGGTCAATGTGTGCAATGATAGAGAAATTACGAATCTTGGATTGGTCGGTCATTTAACATACCTCCGCAGGAAAGTCCACCCGGGGCCCCGCTGAGCGGGGCGCGCCGAATGGCGCGTACAAGCGTTTTGCGCAGCAAAACCTTGGCGCAGGGGCAATTCATTTGCCCCGAGCAAATTCAATCATATGGGGGAACGACTTACCGCTCGTTGCGGCGGGCCTCCACCCGGCGGTTGATGCGCTCGCCGGTGTTGTGGATGATCTGGAGCAGGGACTGGTACAGGCCGGGATAGTGTTCCATCAGGGCGTCGTTGTTCATGGGAGGGAAGCTGCCCTTGTCCTTGACGTGGGCGGCCAGGGCCTCGGTGTAGTCGGCCTCGGCGCAGATCATATCGGCAAAGGGTACTCCGGCGGTAAATTGCCGGGCGGGGACGGAGAAGAAGTCCTCGTTCTGGGTGCCGTCCGCCCGGTAGAGGTGGCGGAACAGATTGTAAATGGCAGTGCCCAGATAGTCGGCGGCGGCATTGATGGCTTCCTTCTTGCCGGTCTTGCCCAGCAGGTCGAAAAGCACGCCGGTGGAGTTGACCAGCAGCTTCTTGTTCAGGGTGGCCAGGATGGAGCCGTGGAGCACGTTGTCCTTTTCGGTGGAGTAGTCATACAGCTCCTCGGCGGCGATGGTGGTGCCGTCCCGGCTCAGAGTCCGGCCCAGCAGGAAGTCGGCGGACACATTGTAATAGTTGCAGGCCTTGATGACAAAGGCCAGGCCGGGCTCCCGGACGCCGTTTTCGTAGTGGGACAGCAGCGCCTGGCTGATGCCCAGGTCCTTGGCCACCGCCCGCTGAGACGCCCCCTTCTCCTGCCGCAGCAGAGACAGACAGCGGGAAAAATCAGAAGTCATAGCACACCTCTCCTAAAAAACAGTGTGTATAGTATAATTGCAAAAATACCAAAAGTAAAGCGGATTTTTCCACAATATTTTTTGTGCGGGTCCTTGAGATTGTAATCAAAGCGGGTGTATAATAGCTATACCGCCAAGTATTTGGCACAAGTACGGATCTTTGAAATGGAGGAGATTCCCATGGCTATTCATATGTTCCAGACCCTGATCGACACCTTGAAAAAGAGCCCCAAGCGCATCGTATTTACCGAGGGCACCGACCCCCGCATCCTGGAGGCCAGCGCCCGTCTGCTGGCCGGTACCTTCCTGACTCCCGTGCTCATCGGCAACGAGGCGGAGGTCAAGGCCGCCGCTGAGGAGGCCGGCTATAACATTCGGGGCGCCGAGATCATTGACCCCAAGACCTATCCCGAGATGGATCAGCTGGTGGACACCATGGTGGAGCTGCGCAAGGGCAAGATGACCGCCGATGAGTGCCGTGCCGCCCTGCAGAAGGGCAACTACTTCGGCACCATGCTGGTGAAGGTGGGCGTGGCCGACTGCCTGCTGGGCGGCGCCACCTACTCCACCGCCGATACCGTCCGTCCCGCTCTGCAGCTGATCAAGACCAAGCCCGGCAACAAGATCGTGTCCTCCTGCTTCATTCTGGTCCGTGAGGGCGTGGGCGAGAACACCGTGCTGGCCATGGGCGACTGCGCCATCAACATCGATCCCACCGAGGACGAGCTGGTGGAGATCACCACCGAGGTGGCCCACTGCGCCCGTACCTTCGGCATCGACCCCAAGGTGGCCATGCTGAGCTACTCCACCAAGGGCTCCGGCAAGGGCGAGACCGTGGACAAGATGCGTCACGCTTACGAGAAGGTGGTTGCCACCAACCCCGACTTCGCCGTGGACGGCGAGCTGCAGTTTGACGCCGCCGTGTCTCCCAAGGTGGGCCAGCTGAAGTGCCCCGGCTCCCCTGTGGCCGGCTATGCCAACACCTTTATTTTCCCCAACATCAACGCCGGCAACATCGGCTACAAGATCGCCCAGCGCCTGGGCGGCTTCGACGCCTACGGCCCCGTGCTGCTGGGCCTGAACGCCCCCATCAACGACCTGTCCCGGGGCTGCAACGCCCAAGAGGTCTACTCCATGGCCATCATCACCGCGGCCCTGGCCTAATTGACGACTGAATGAAAAACCGGAGCGCTCTCAGGGGCGCTCCGGTCTTTTATTGTCCTTTGTAGGGGCGGCCTTTATGGCCGCCCGCTTTCTCCGGCGATGTGACGAAAAATTTTAGAAGGCGGCGGACCCCAAACAGCCGGTCTTGGGGGTAGGGAGATTCCTTTTTTATCCTGTCCACCAGATATCGTGGTGTGAAAATTTCTTTCTCCGTAAGGGGAGAAACTGTGGGCTTTTCCCGGAAAGCCTTGACTTTTGGATCAGATGCGTGTATCATTACGACTGTAACCATTTGTAACCTTTTCGTTTCCGGCTGTTACCAATTGGATACAGACCAGATACAGACGCATTGATATTTCATGATATAGGAGGGGAATCCCCCCATGGACGAGATCCTTCATATTCCGCAGGAACGGGAGACTGAGAGTCTGACCGCCCGGCTGCGGTCCAAGGCCCAGGCCGCCGGCGACGCCATCCGCATTGGCGCCAAGCGGTTCCAGCACTGGGCCGACGCCGCCACTGCCGGCGGCCGCCGCATTGTCAGCCCGTTCCACTTCCTGGCTGTGGCTGCCGTTGTGGGCGTGGCCGCTGTGGTCACCTCCGTTTACACCCCCGCCTATGTGGTGGAGATGAACGGCGTGGCCCTGGGCACCGTCACTTCTCCTCAGGTCTTTGAGGACGCGGTGGATCGGGTGGAGGCCCGGGCCACCAGGATCCTGGGCCACGACTATACGATGGAGGGCGACATTACCTACTCCTTTGCCCTGGCTGAGCAGGAGAACATCACTCCCGCCGCTGAGTTTGAGACCTATCTCTTCGATCAGATCGGCGACGTGATGAAGAACTATGTGCTTACCGTCAACGGCCAGTTCATCGGCGCTGCCCAGGACCGTGAGACCCTGGATATCGTTCTGGACCAGGTGAAGGCCCCCTATATCAATGAGAATACCATCTCCGCCGAGTTTACCTCCGGCGTGTACATCACCCACGAGTACACCGCCTCCGACGTCAACCAGGACGCCGACGCCATGATGGCGGCTCTCACTGCCAATCAGAACGGCCAGACCACCTATGAGGTGCAGAAGGGCGACACCTTTGTGGACATCGCCATGGCCAACGATATGACTCTGTCCGAGCTGGAGGCCCTCAACCCCGACGTGGACAGCAGCCGCATTTACATCGGTCAGATCGTCAACGTGAAGGAGGAGATCCCCTTCCTGTCCGTCAAGACGGTGGACCACGTGACCTATACCGAGGCGATCCCCTGCCCCGTGGTGGAAGTGGAGGACGACTCCATGTACCAGGGCCAGTCCAAGGTGCTGGACGCCGGCGTGCCCGGCGAGCAGGTAGTCACCGCCGACGTGGCCTACCTCAACGGCGTGGAGCAGGAGCGCACGGTGCTCTCCACTGAGGTCACCCGTGAGGCCACCAACAAGGTCATCGCGGTGGGCACCAAGGTGCGGCCCTCCTGGCTGCCCACCGGCACCTTTATCTGGCCGGTGTACGGCAACATCACCTCCAGCTTTGGCTACCGCTCCATCTTTGGCTCCTACAGCTACCACAGCGGCTTGGATATCGCCACCTCCTACGGTACCACCATCAAGGCTGCCGACGGCGGCACCGTGGTGTGGTCGGGCACCGGCACCGGCAGCTATTGGAGCTATGGCAAGTATGTGGTGGTGGACCACGGCAACGGCAAGCGCACCCTGTACGCCCACTGCTCCAGCCTGCTGGTCTCCACCGGCGACAAGGTGTACCAGGGCCAGCCCATTGCCCGTGTGGGCTCCACCGGCCGGTCCACCGGCAACCACTGCCACTTTGAGGTGCAGATCAACGGCACCGCCGTCAACCCCCTGGCCTACCTGGGCTGAGTTATTTTCCACCGCATTCTACCCCGGCGCATCGCAGATGCGCCGGGGTTTTTGCATTCCTCCGGTCCGTTGCAATCCCCCCAAAAAAGCCATATAATAGAAATTAAGAAAGGCTGAGATCCGGATTGTGGCCGCCGGGAAAGGAGGAGGACCATGCTCACCGTCATGACCCCTGAGGAACTTTTAACGCTGATCGGGAATGCCTTTGCCCCTCTGGACCGACCCCCGGAAAAGGTGGGGCTGTACAAGGCCCTGGGCCGGGTGCTGGCCCAGGATATCCGGGCCGCCCAATTTGTCCCCGGGTTTGACCGCTCCACCGTGGACGGCTACGCCCTGCGGGGGGCGGACACCTTCGGGTGCAGCGAGACCGTCCCCGCCCTGCTCACCTGTGCGGGGACGGTGGAGATGGGGAGGGAGCCCACCTTTGCCATCGGCCCCGGTCAGTGCGCCCCCATCCCCACCGGCGGGGCCCTGCCGGTGGGGGCGGACGCCGTCCAGATGGTAGAGCACACCGAGGACTACGGCGGCGGGGAGATCGGCATTGTGAAGAGCGTTCCCCCGGGGGCTAACCTGATCTTCAAGGGGGACGATGTGAAGCCGGGGGACCTGGTGCTGCATCAGGGCCGCAGGCTGGAGCCCCAGGACGTGGGGGCTTTGGCGGCCCTGGGGGTGACTCAGGTACCGGTAGTCCCCAGACTGCGGGTGGGGATCATCTCCACAGGGGACGAGCTGGCGCCCCCGGAGCAGGACCCCGGCCCCGGACAGGTGCGGGACGTGAACGGCCCTCTGGTGGCCGCTCTGCTGGCCCAGGCGGGGGCGGGGCCGGTGGCGCTGGGCATTGTCCCGGACCGGGAGGAACTGCTGAGAGAGGCGGTGGAGGGGGCTCTGGAGCGCTGTGACTGCGTGGTGCTGTCGGGAGGCAGCTCGGTGGGGGAGAAGGACGCCGCCTGCCGGGTAATGGCCTCTCTGGGAGAGGTGCTGTGCCACGGGGTGGCCATGAAACCGGGCAAGCCCACCCTGCTGGGCAGGGCGGGGGGCAAGCCCATCCTGGGCCTGCCCGGCCACCCGGCGGCCGCCCTGTTCACCGCAAAGCTCTTTCTTATCCCCCTGCTGGCCCGGCTGGAGGGGCGGACCTGGGCGGAGCGGAGGGTGTCCGCCCGGCTGGCCCAGACCGTCCCCGCCAACCACGGCAGGGCCCAGTATACCGGCGTCACTCTGGAGGAGAAGCCCGACGGGCTGTGGGCCAGTCCCATCTGGGGCAAGTCGGGGCTGATCACCACCCTGGCGGGAGCGGACGGCTTCTTCTGCGTCCCCCGGGACCGGGAGGGTATCCCGGCGGGGGAGACGGTGGAGGTGTCCCTCTTCGGGTAGTTTTGTATCAGGAGGCGTTTTTATGCCCTTTACCTATCTGACCAAGCTCCCCCTGGAGCAGGCGGAGGAGCGCTACCCCGCCTGGCTGGCGGAGGGGGGCTTTCAACCCAAAACCGAGACGGTGCCGGCGGCGCAATCGGCGGGCCGGGTGACTGCCCGGGCGGTCTACGCCACCCTGTGCGCCCCCCACTATCCCGCCTGCGCCATGGACGGCATCGCCGTGGCGGCGGCGGACACCTTCGGGGCCACCGAGACCACGCCCGTGACCCTGGAGCCCGATCAGTTCACCGTGGTGGATACCGGCGACCCCCTGCCGGAGGGGAAGGACGCCGTGGTGATGATCGAGGACGTGCTGTGGGAGGGGGAGAGGGCCATCCTCCATGAGGCCGCCGCCCCCTGGCAGCACATCCGGCAGATCGGGGAGGATGTGTGCGCCGGGGAGATGCTCCTCCCCGCCCATACCTCCATCACCCCCGCCGCCATCGGGGCCATGCTCGCCGGGGGCGTGCTGACGGTGGAGGTGTTCACCCGCCCGGTGGTGGGGATTATCCCCACCGGGGACGAGGTGGTGCCCCCCACCGATCACCCCCAGCCGGGGGATGTGCTGGAGTTCAACTCCTCCATCTTCTCCACCATGATCGGCGAGTGGGGGGGTCAGGCCAAGACCTACCCCATCGTGAAGGACAATCCGGAAGCCCTCACCGCCGCCCTCACGAAGGCTATCGAGGAGTGTGACCTGGTGGTGCTCAATGCCGGGTCGTCGGCGGGCCGGGAGGACTACTCCGCCGCCGTCATGGGCACGGTGGGGGAGGTGCTGTGCCACGGACTGGCCATCCGCCCCGGCAAGCCCGCCATTCTGGGCCGGAGCGGCCCGGTGCCCGTGCTGGGGGTGCCCGGCTACCCGGTCAGCGGGATTCTGGTGCTGGAGCACCTGCTCCGTCCCCTCATTGAACACTGCACCGGCAAAAAGGCCCCCGCCCGGGAACAGGCGGAGGCGGTGCTGGCCCGGCGGGTGGTGTCGGGGCTGAAATACCGGGAGTTTGTCCGGGTGCGGCTGGGCCAGGTGGGGGACAAGCTGGTGGCCTCCCCTCTGGACCGGGGAGCCGGGGTGGTGTCCTCCTTTATGAAGGCCGACGGCATCCTGGACATTCCCCAGGGCAAGGAGGGCATTGAGGCGGGGGAGACGGTGACCATTTCGCTCCTGCGGCCCCGGGAGGAGCTGGAGCGCACCCTGGTGATGATGGGCAGCCACGACCCCCTGCTGGACGAGGCGGCCGACCTGCTCCACCAGACCCACCCTGACTTGTACATGAGCTCCACCCACGTGGGCTCCATGGGAGGCATTATGGCCCTCCGCCGGGGAGAGGCCCACGGGGCGGGGTGCCACCTGCTGGACGAGGCCGACGGCAGCTACAACACCGCCTATCTGGAACAGTATTTTCCTAACGGGGGCGTGTATCAGGTGGAGTGCGTGGGCCGCGCCCAGGGGCTGATGGTGGCCAAGGGCAATCCACTGGGGCTGAAGGGCTTTGGGGACATCGCCAAGCGCGGCCTGCGGTACGTCAACCGGCAGAAGGGCTCCGGCACCCGCATTCTGGCCGACTACCTGTGCCGGAAGGAGGGCATCCACCCTGCCGCCGTGTACGGCTACGACCGGGAGGAGCTGACCCACACCTCGGTGGCCGCCCAGATCGCTTCCGGTACCGCCGACGCGGGCATGGGCATCCTGTCCGCCGCCCGGCTGTATGACCTGGACTTTCTGCCGGTGTGCGTGGAGCAGTACGACCTGCTCATCCCCGACGACGCCTGGGATACCCCGGTGGTACGGGCTTTGCTGGAGGTGCTGCAAAGCCCGGCCTTCCGGGAACGGCTGGAACAGCTGGGGGGCTATACCCTGGACCGGCCCGGCCGGGTGCGGCGGCATTTTTGACAATCGGTTTTCCATAGTGGCCGGTGTCCCCCACAGCCCGTTCTGTGCAGACCGCCGGCACAAAAAAGCCGCCCGTGGGGGCGGGCAGATCTGCCCGCCCCCACGGGCGTGAACGTTTAATCGGGCTTGTGTTCCAGGGCCTCCAGATGGGCCCGGAGCACCAGATTGATATAGCTGGACAGGGAGCGGTCCTGCGCCTCGGCCAGCTTTTGTATTTTTTCAATAACAGGCTGATCTAATGTGATGCTGACACTTTTCTTTAAGGGTTTCACAGTACCACCTCTATCTTGGATGATACTATGATTTACGATTTCATTTTGACTTATAGTGTTTTATCGTGTAAAATAGTGGTGGTGATAGAGATGTATACAAACGGATTTGAAGAGGCCTTTTCCAACTTCCTGGACCGGCACGAATATGATGAGGCGGAAAACTACTTATTTTCCATGGTGCGCCTGGCCTTTGCGGCGGGCTGGAAGGCGGCGGGCGGCCAGCCGCCCAAGGCAGAGCGGATATTTGAACTGATCCTTCCCACCAATGCGGAACCCCCAAAGGGGTGAGCAAGCGGCGGGCGACCATAAAGGCCGCCCCTACAGGCAAGAAAACGGCCCCCATCGGTTTTTCCGATGGGGGCCGTTCTGTTTGGGTTTATTCCTCGTCCTCGTGCTTGGTGCACACGATGTTCAGCTCGTTGAGCTGGGCGTCGGTGACGAAAGAGGGAGCGCCCATCATCAGGTCCTGGGCGTTCTTGTTCATGGGGAAGGGGATGATCTCACGGATGGAGTCCTCGCCGGCCAGCAGCATGACCATGCGGTCCACGCCGGGGGCGATACCAGCGTGAGGGGGCGCGCCGTAGGTAAAGGCGTTGTACATGGCGGGGAACTTGGCCTTCACGTCCTCCTCGCCCAGCCGCACCAGCTGGAAGGCCTCGATCATGATCTCGGGGTCGTGGTTCCGCACCGCGCCGGAGGACAGCTCCACGCCGTTGCACACCAGGTCGTACTGGAAGGCGGTGATGCTGAGGGGGTCCACCTCCCCGGCAGCGGCCTTCTTCAGGATCTCCAGGCCGCCGTTGGGCATGGAGAAGGGGTTGTGGCAGAACTCCAGCTCGCCGGACTCCTCGCCGATCTCGTACATGGGGAAGTCCACGATCCAGCAGAACTCGTAGCGCTCCTTATCCATGTGGTTGGGGCAGAAGTTACCCAGCTTGGAGCGGAGCACGCCGGCGGTCTTCTGAGCGGTCAGCAGCTTGCCGGCGGTGAGGCCCACGAAGCAGCCGGGCTCCAGGCCCAGGGCGGACACCACGGCGTCCTTGATGGGCTGGACGAACTTGGCGATGCCACCCACGATCTCGCCCTTCTCATCGTAGCGGAACCAGTAGGCCTTGTTGCCGGACTGGACCTCCACCTCGTTGCAGATGCCGTCGATCTGCTTGCGGGTGCCCTCAAAGCCGGACACCACGATGGCCTTGACGGTGTTGCCCTCGAAGGGACCGAAGCCGCAGTTTGCCAGCACCTCGGTGGCGTCGGTGACGGTCAGGTCGATCCGCAGGTCGGGCTTGTCGGAGCCGTACTTGTCCATGGCCTCCAGATAGGAGATGCGGCGGAAGGGGGCCTCAGAGGCCACATTGTAGGTGCCGTACTGGGCGAAGATGGGGGGGAGCACCTGCTCCAGAACGGCGAACACGTCCTCCTGACCGGCAAAGGCCATCTCCATGTCCAGCTGGTAGAACTCGCCGGGGGAGCGGTCGCCGCGGGCGTCCTCGTCCCGGAAGCAGGGGGCGATCTGGAAGTACTTGTCGAAGCCGGAGGCCATCAGCAGCTGCTTGAACTGCTGGGGAGCCTGAGGCAGGGCGTAGAACTTGCCGGGATGCTTCCGGCTGGGCACCAGGTAGTCACGGGCGCCCTCGGGGGAGGAGGCGGTCAGAATGGGGGTGGTGATCTCCATAAAGCCCTGGGCGGTCATGGCCTGCCGCAGGGCGGCTACCACCTGGGAGCGGAGGATGATGTTGTTCTTGACGGTGGGGTTGCGGAGATCCAGGTAGCGGTACTTCAGACGCTGGGTCTCGTCGGCCTCACGGCTGCGGCTGACCTGGAAGGGCAGCTCGTTGTGGCGGCAGCGGCCCAGCACCTCGATCTTCTCGGGCACCACCTCAATGTCGCCGGTGGGCAGCTTGGGGTTCTTGGAGTCACGCTCCCGCACCACGCCGGTGACGGCGATGGTGGACTCCTTGTTCAGGGCCTTGATGGTCTTGACCATCTCCTCGGTCTCGGCCACCACCTGGGTGGTGCCGTAGAAGTCCCGCAGGACGGCGAAACCCAGGCTGGCGCCCACCTCACGGAAGTTCTCCAGGAAGCCCGCCAGGGTGACGGTCTGGCCTACCTGCTCCATGCGGAGCTCCCCACAGGTGTGGGTGCGGTAGGCGGTTTTGACATTAGCCATGTGAAATCAACTCCAGATTGTAATATATAATAGTAAAAATACAAATGGGACACAAAAGAAGGGCCGGACGATAATAGCTTCCCCCCAGTGGGGGGAAGCTGTCAGCCGCAGGCTGACTGATGAGGGGGCCCTGCTTGCCTACTCCCCCTCATCCGGCCCTCCGGGCCACCTTCCCCCCAGCGGGGGGAAGGTCAGCTGCGCAGGTCGATGACCTTGCTGTAGTACACCTGCACGTCGAAGTTCTTGTACGCTTCGGTGCCCTCCTTGGCGGTGACGC
This sequence comes from Clostridiales bacterium, assembly GCA_022785125.1. Classification (GTDB taxonomy): domain Bacteria; phylum Bacillota; class Clostridia; order Oscillospirales; family Oscillospiraceae; genus Flavonifractor; species Flavonifractor porci. Next base: position 74,583 of record JALFRA010000013.1, on the reverse strand, counting down.
CGAAGTGGGTGAGGGCGGTGTTCTTCACGTAGTCCAGGAAGGTGACCCCGTCCACGGTGTTGAACCAGTTGAACTCCATGCCCTGGGCGGCGCAGTCGGCCTCCAGGCCGTCGATGAGGCTCTGCACATAGGGCAGGTAGGCCCCGGCGGTGGTGCCGTTGGTAAAGAGCACGTCAGAGGGCTTGAGACCGGCGGCGGTGAAGGGGGTGTAGTCGGCAGGGGTGAAGGTCTGGCGCAGGTCGGTGCGGGCCACACGGGCCACCATGGCGGCGGTCTCCGCACGGGTCAGGCTGTTATTGGCAGCAAAGGTGCCCCAGTTGTCCACGCCGGTGAGGATGCCCGCGTTGTAGAAGCGCAGCACCGCCTCATCCTTGGTGTCGGGCAGGGTGGTGATGGTGTTGATGGGGGAGAGCATCTCCTCAGGCACCACAGCGGCCAGAATGGACACAAACTCCTGACGGGTGGCCTGCTTGGTGGGGTCGGGCACGTCAATACCCAGATCCTCCAGATACTTCACATAGGAGAAGTACCAGGGCAGGGTCTCGCCGGGCTTGGGAGTGGCCATGGGGATAGGGTCTCCGGTGATGGCCTCGTTCATGCGGGCGGCGATGGTGGCCACCTCGCCCACGGTGAGGATCTGGAAGGGGGCAAAGGCGTGGCCCGTGCCCTGCATCAGTCCCACCTCGGCGCAGATGCGGGCGGGATCTTCGTACCAGGAACCGGCCTCCACATCAATGAAGCCGGGGTAGTCGTTGACCTTGGGGAAGGCCTCCTCGGGGGCGATGGCGGCGGCGGAGCCCACCAGCAGGGCGGCGGACAGAATCAGAGCGGCAAGCTTTTTCATGGAACATTCCTCCTAATTAGATCCAAAAGGGGCAGATCCCCTCATCCGGCCCTACGGGCCACCTTCCCCCCTCAGGGGGGAAGGTCTTTTCCCTATAGACGATGGGGAAGGGGGAAAGTTCCATTCAGTCCTTGTCCCGGATGGGAGCGCCGGCGGACCGGGCGGTCAGACCGGCCTGGGCCAGAGCCACCGCCTCAGCGGGAGTCACGGTCTGCTGCTCACCGGTGGTCAGGTCCTTCACAGTCACCTTGCCCTGCGCGATCTCGTCCTCACCCAGAAAGGCGGCGTAGGGGATGGACAGCTTGTCGGCGTAGGACAGCTTCTGCTTGAACTTTTTGTTCTCGGTGTACAGCTGAGTGCGGATGCCCTCCTTTCGCAGTGCCGTGGCCAGGGCGATGGCGGGGGAGAGGTCCTCCGTCATGGGCAGCACCAGCACGTCGGCGGGGGAGGTGACCATTTGGTCGTTCAGATACCCCTGCTCCTCCAGCACATAGAAAAGGCGGGTCAGGCCGATGGAGATGCCCACGCCGGGGAGCTGTTTGCTGGTGTAATACTCCGCCAGGTTGTCGTACCGCCCGCCGGAGCAGATGGAGCCAATCTCCGGGTGATCCAGCATGGTGGTCTCGTACACGGTGCCGGTGTAGTAATCGAGGCCCCGGGCGATGGTCAAGTCCACGGCAAAGTGGTCCTCAGGCACGCCGAAGGCGGAGAGGTACTTTACCACGGTGGTTAGCTCATCCAGACCCTGGTCAAAGATCTGATTTTTTCCCCGCTCCAGCTCCAGCACCTGGAGCTTTCGGGCGGTATCGCCGGTAATGGTAATAAAATGCAGTACGGCCAGGGCCTGCTCCTCGCTCAGGCCGTTCTCCTGGAGGAGCAGCTGGCGCACCTTCTCGGGGCCAATTTTGTCCAGCTTGTCCACAGTGCGCATAATGTCCGCCGACTTCTCTGTAAGGCCCAGCATGGCGTAAAAGCCAGTGAGAATCTTCCGGTTGTTCACCCGGATCTGGAAGCGGCGCAGGCCCAGGGCCGTAAAAGTTTTATAGATGATGGCGGGGATCTCGGCCTCATTGGTGATGTCCAGCTTGCCGTCGCCGATGACGTCGATATCAGCCTGGTAGAACTCCCGGAACCGTCCCCGCTGGGCGCGCTCGCCCCGGTACACCTTGCCGATCTGGAACCGGCGGAAGGGGAAGGTGAGCTCGTTCTGGTGGAGGGCCACATACTTGGCCAGCGGCACGGTCAGGTCAAAGCGGAGGGACAGGTCGCTGTCGCCTTTGGTGAAGCGGTAGATCTGCTTCTCGGTCTCGCCGCCGCCCTTGGCCAGCAGCACCTCGCTGGCCTCGATGGCCGGGGTGTCCAGGGGGGTGAAGCCGTAGAGGGAGTAGCTTTTGCGGAGGATGTCCACCATCCGGTCGAACTGCACCTGACGGGCAGGCAGCAATTCCATAAAGCCGGACAATGTTCTGGGTTTGATCTGGGCCATAGTAATGCTCCTTTGTATTGTAACATTTGAGATTTTGGCTCGGTGAGGGCGGATGTCCGCAAAAAGGCGCTCTCGTCCCTTGTCACGGGACGAAAGCGCCTGCTTTCGTGGTGCCACCCATGTTCGGCGCTCAAAAAGCGCCCTCTGGCCTTCTGTTGCGGGAAGGGGACCGCGCCCGTCTCCGGGCCCGCTGGTGGAGCCGTCTCCCGGCCGCCTGCCGCGGGTCCTTCCAGCCAGGGGACCCTTCTCTGGTGCGGCGGTGTGAGCGGTACTTGCTCCGTCATTGCGGTTTCAGCTCTTACGATATTATCCCGAAAAGGGGGAAAAGTCAATCCTTATTCCGTTTCCGGTACCAAAAATACGCTGCCGCAGTTGCCGGTGGGATCTCCATCCACCATTTCAATGGATACGGCGGGGTTTTCACTGGTCAGGATCATGCCTTCATCGGTGGTGAGGATGGGCCAGCAGGCCAGCGTATAGTCCTCTCCCTGGGCATATGTGGTAATATCAGCGGTATAGTGGAAAGAGCCGTCCTCCTGTGTGGCCTCATCCCGGGTCATATCCATCAGGGCCAGCTGTGCGCCGGAGCTGTCGGTAAGTCGGAGAGCCAAGGAGGCAATATCGCCGGGCTGTGATACCGGAGTATTCTCCTCTGGCATCAAATAGAGATGAATGAGCACCTGTCCGTCAGGCAGGTCGGGCCAGTAGGAGCCGTGCTGCCAGGAAGACATACCGCAGATGCCCCTGGTCAGGGAGACCGGCGCGGGGACCAGCTCATTGCGCAGATCTTCCAGGTTTTCTGAGGCCAGGCGGATCTGGTCCCTGTTGCTTTGGATGCTGGCTTCCGCTTGGTCCAACTGCTGGCGCAGCGCATCTACCTCAGAGCGCAGGCTGTGAATTTGAAAAAGGAGAAGAAGCAAAATGACAGCCACGGCCAGACAGGACAGGGGGATAATGACACGTTGTTTCATCTTTACCTCCTTTTTAAGCAAAACGGGCGACCCACAGGGGCCGCCCGTCTGAATCACGCGGTAAAAGGCTTGGTCTTGGGATTGATGATGTCGCGCCAGTCCAAATCGCCCCGCGCCCCACCCGATGGTTCCCATCGTGCGGGGACCCCAGTCATTTCAAATGCGGCCGCCGGAAGTGAATTCCGTCGGCCTTCGGCGGCATGAGCCGCCGCGCCGCCGTGGGCGGCGTGCTGGAGCGGGGCGGAAAAGCTCCAATATCACGCGGTAAAGGGCTTGGTCTTGGGATTGATGATATCGCGCCAGTCCAGATCGCCCCGCTCCAGGCCGTGGATGAGCATCTCGGCGGTAGCCACGTTGGTGGCCACGGGGATGTTGTACTGGTCGCACAGGCGGGTGATATACTTCAGATCCGCGTCCAGATCGCTGGACTGGGGATCGGAGAAGAAGAGCACCATATCGATCTCGTTATAGGCGATGCGGGCGCCGATCTGCTGGCTGCCGCCGTGCTCATGGGACAGGAAGAGCTGGACGGGCAGACCGGTAGCTTCCGCCACCAGACGCCCTGTTGTGTTGGTGGCGCAGATCGTGTGCTTGGACAGGATGCCGCAGTACGCAATACAGAATTGCACCATCAGCTCTTTCTTTCGATCGTGGCTCATCAACGCAATATTCATACTACACCTTCTCTTCCTTTCGAGATATCAGGCTCGCAGCTTCATCAGCGGGACCTTTTGTCCCGTCAGCCGCTTGGCAATGTTTAAGTAGGCGATGGCGGCTCCCCGGCTGGCGCACAGGATGAGGGGCTCTCCCCGGTTGGCGCTGAGGATGACCTGGGGGTCCTCCGGCACGATACCCAGCAGGGGCAGACCGGCGGTATCCATGGCGTCGTCAATGGTGGTGTGGAGCCGCCGCAGGATCTTGGGCTGCACCCGGTTGACCACCAGGTGGAGCTGGGGCAGCTGCTTGCGCAGCACCGACACGGTGCGCTGTGCGTCCCGCAGGGCGGAGGAATCGGTGGTGGAGACCACGATGGCCCGGTCCGCGGCGCAGCAGGCCAGCTGGAAGCCCTCGCCCAGTCCGGCGGGGGAGTCCATCAAAATATAGTCGTACTTCTGCTTGGCCTGGCGGACCAGATCCCGCATGGCATACTCGCTGAGGGGTTCGTCGGGCAGGTTCACCGGCGCGGTGATCAGGTTCAGACCCTGGATCACCGGGTGGGCGACCGCCGCCCGCTCCAGCGGACAGCGCCCGCAGAGCACGTCGGTAAAGTCCATCAGGGTTCGGTCACTGAGGCCCAGATTCAGGTCCAGATTACGCAGTCCGATGTCCATATCGATGCACAGGACCTGATGCCCCAGAGCGGCCAGGCAGGAGCCTACGCCGCCGGTGAGGGAGGTCTTTCCTGTGCCGCCCTTCCCTGAAGTGATAACGATTGCTGTGGACATAGGTTCACTCCCGACATATAAGATTAGAATAACACATTATTTCGTCAGACGCAATGCTTAACTTAGTCATATATGCACAAAATCTCCCTTAAAGGGGGGTTTTCTGCATTCTGGCCCACCGGCGGGGATAGCCCTTGGGGGTGGGGGAGACCTTCTCCACCACCACTACCCGGTGGGTGACCCCGGTGCCGGGGATCTCGTAGTCCACTCGGGGCAGCAGACGGCCCCCCAGCTTGGCAATGGCCCGGGCCGCCCGGTCCACCTCGTCGGCGCTGTCCACGCTCTTCATGGCCAGGAACTTGCCGCCTACCTTTACATAGGGCAGGCACAGCTCGCTGAGCACCTCCAGAGAGGCCACCGCCCGGGACACGGCGAAGTCAAAGCTGTCCCGGAAGCCCTCCTGATGGGCCTGCTCCTCCCCACGGGCGTGGAGACAGGTGATTTTGTCAAGCGAAAGAGCTTTACAGACAGTTTCCAACCAGTTGACCCGCTTGCCCAGACTGTCCAGCAGGGTGACCGTCAGAGAGGGCTCCAGGATCTTCAGGGACATACCAGGGAATCCGGCGCCGGTGCCCACGTCAATGAGGGTCTTGTCTTTGAAGTCCTCGCCGATGGTGAGCAGGGCGGCGCAGTCCAGGAAGTGGAGGTCCACCACCTGGTCGGGATCGGTGATGGCGGTCAGATTCATGACCTGATTCTGCTCCAGCAGCATGGCGCCGTATTGGGCCAGGGCTTCCGCGCCTCCCGGCGTATGAATGCTCAGGGTATCCAGTCCCTGCTGAATGCGGGGCAGCTGGGCGTCCAGACGGAAGGATGTGGAAGTCTGGGTGGTGTTTTTCTCGTCGGCCATGGATTTGACTCCTTTTTCAGATACTTTTCCCCAAAGAGGGGAGGGGATGTGGAAAACCGGCCCTTACTTCAGGGTGATCCGGTAGGTGGCGCCGTCCATACCCACGAAAGCCTGTCCGTTTTCATCCACCGGTCCGGTCCAGTCGAAGATCTGGGGGGTGACGGGCTGGAAGTTCCGGTCCAGGTAGTAGGTGCCGCAGCGGAAGTAGTTTCCGGTGAGGGTGATGTTCTGGCCCTTATAGGAAGAGGCAGCGTCAGGCACGGCGGAGCCGTCGGCGGTAAGCCACTGGCCGGAGTCGCTGTAGAACCAGGGGCCGCCCCGGTGCTCCAGTCGGGACTGGGTGCAGGGGATGACCAGCTTGCCGGTAGTGTCGATGACGCCCCAGCCGCCCTCCTGCTTGACGGCGGCGTAGCCGTCACGGAAGTATTTGACCTCGATGTACTGGGCAGGGATGACCCAGTCGCCCTTGGTGTTCACAAAGCCATACAGCCGGGCGCTCTCATCCAGGCAGGGGGCCAGACCGTCGCTGAGCACATCCCAATGGCCGCCGCCGGTGAGGGTGGCAATGGAGGCGCCGGTCCGGTCATGGAGGACGGGATCGGCCCCGTAGGAGGGCTGGCTGATAAACAAACCGTCTCCCAGCAGCTTGCAGGACCAGTTGGGCGTAAAGGGAACGGCGGCCCAGTCCTTGGTGCTGTCCATCACGGCGTAGCTATCGTCGGCGGCCTGCATCATCACCAGACCGTCCTCGTTGGCGTCCAGGAACACCATGCCCTTCTCCGGGGTATACCAGGTGCCGTCGGCACGGTACAGGGCCCAGTGGTCCTCGTAGGTCACGGGGAGCAGGGAGGAGGTGGACCAGCTGCCGTCGGCCTTACCGCCCTTCAGATCCAGGGCGGTAAGGGTATAGCGGCTGTCGTCCACCGTTTTAAGGGTGAACTCCTGGCGCAGCTCCGGCCGGATGAGCCGGGCCGCCATGGTGGCCATCTCCGCCCGGCTCAGGGTGCCGTTGGCACGGAAAGTGCCGTAGTCGTCGGTGCCGGTGAGGATGCCCGCCTGATAGAAGGGGAGGACCACATCCTTGGTCTCCTCGGTGGCGTCAGGGAAGTCGGTGATGTCGTTGATGGGCTCCAGCAGGTCGCCGGACACCAGGCTGAGCAGCTTCACAAAGTCCAGCCGGGTGGCGGTTTCGCCCAGGCCGTTAATCTGGTCGGGACCGGTATGGAGCACCGTCTCCAGATAGTAGGCGGTGTTTCGGCTCCAGCTGCCGGGGGCGGGCCGCCACAGGGCGTCCCACAGATCATCGTAATACTGCTGGTAGTTCTGACTGTGGAAGTCAGGCTGGAAGTAGAAGGGCGGCTTCCAGCTCTGCGCCTGCCAGTTAAGGGTGCCAGTGTAGTTTGTGCCGTTGAGGGTAAGGGTGACGGTCTGGCCTTCGGCTGCCTTCCAGCTTTCATCCAGATTGAAACAGAGCTGGAGACTCTTTTCATCCAGCCAGAAGCCGGTGTTGCTGTTTTCCTGGAGACCGACGGAAGTGCCGTCGGCCCGGGTGAGGACGATCTGACCCCACTCCGCGGGCGCTTCAGGCAGGGTGCCGTCCCCGCCGTTCAGAATATGGTGGATGCGCCCGGCCAGGGTGGCCGCCTCGCCGATGGTGACGGAGCGGCTGGGGGAGAAGTTTCCGTTGCCGGTGCCGTTGAGCAGGCCGGTGACGTAGCACAGACCGGCGGCGTCGGTATACCAGCTGCCGCTGGCCACGTCTGCGAAGGACGCGGGTTCCCGTACAGCGGGGAAGGAGTCCTCCACGCCGGTTTGGGCGGCCAGGACGGGTGTTACAAGCAGAGAGCCGGTCAAAAGCAGGGAAAGCAGTCGTTTCATAGCGCTTACCTCCGTTTCACGGTGGGACGTAAGGTCCCGGGGCTTGTTCCATTCAGATACCGAAATTGGCCAGCAGGGGAGGGACGCCCAGCACCAGGCTTACCACAAAGCCCACGGCGCAGAGTACCGCCAGAATGGCCATGGACACCTTCCGGGAATAGGTGCTGTCCGGGTGCCGGGCCAGATAGAGGGAGATGGCAAAGATACCGGCGATGCCGGGGCAGGCGAAGAGGGGGGCGATGCCGGTGAGGTATTTGCCTCCATTGAAGAAGGGGTAGAGGTTGAGGATCACAAAGCCCACCATATACACGATGCCCACCCAGGCCATGATGCGCTTCACCGGGGAGGCGGGAACGTAGGGCTCCCGCTCCTCCCGGCTGGTGTTGTTGTCGGGCCGGTCAGTCATGGTTCTGCTCCTTCAGCAGGTCACGGATCTCCGTGAGCAGCTGCTCCTGGGTGGTGAGCACCGGCTCTGCCGGAGCGGTCTCGGCGGCCTCCTCCTTCTTGCGGTGGAAACGGTTGATGCCCTTCACCAGGCAGAAGATGACGAAGGCCATAATGAGGAAGTTGACCACCGCCTGGATAAAGCTGCCGAAGGCAATGGTGGCGCCCCCCACCTGGAAGGTGAGGGCGGCAAAGGTGGACTCGCCGATGAACAGGCCCACGAAGGGCATGAGGATGTCGTTGGTCAGGGAATCCACGATGGACTTGAAGGCGCCGCCGATGATGACGCCCACGGCCAGATCCATCACGTTGCCACGGGCGATGAACTTGCGGAACTCGGCCATAAAGCCTTTGGTTTTCTCTTTTGCGGACATTTGGTACTCCTTTATTCTATGCGGGCGGCCACAAGGGCCGCCCCTGCGTTCATTAGTGCTTGGGCACCAGCACTTCCTTGCCGCCCATGTAGGGGCGCAGGACGGCAGGGATCTTCACGCTGCCGTCGGCCTGGAGGTTGTTCTCCAGGAAGGCGATGAGCATACGGGGAGGAGCCACCACGGTGTTGTTCAGGGTGTGGGGCAGGTAGGTGCCCTTCTCGCCCTTGACGCGCATCTTCAGGCGGCGGGCCTGGGCGTCGCCCAGGTTGGAGCAGGAGCACACCTCGAAGTACTTCTGCTGACGGGGAGACCAGGCCTCGATGTCGCAGGACTTGACCTTCAGGTCGGCCAGGTCGCCGGAGCAGCACTCCAGCTGACGGACGGGGATGTCCAGGGAGCGGAAGAGCTCCACGGAGTAGCGCCACATCTGCTCATACCAGTGCATGGAGTCCTCGGGCTTACAGACAACCACCATCTCCTGCTTCTCAAACTGGTGGATGCGGTACACGCCCCGCTCCTCGATGCCGTGAGCGCCCTTCTCCTTGCGGAAGCAGGGGGAGTAGGAGGTGAGGGTCTGGGGCAGCTTCTCCTCGGGGATGATCTGGTCAATGAACTTGCCGATCATGGAGTGCTCGGAGGTGCCGATCAGATACAGATCCTCGCCCTCGATCTTGTACATCATGGCGTCCATCTCGGTCTGGGACATAACGCCCTCCACCACGTTGCCGTGGATCATGAAGGGGGGCACGCAGAAGGTGAAGCCCTTGTCGATCATAAAGTCCCGGGCGTAGGCCAGCACAGCCTCGTGGAGGCGGGCGATGTCACCCATCAGATAGTAGAAGCCGTTGCCGGACACACGACCGGCGGCGTCCATGTCGATGCCGTCAAAGGACTCCATGATCTGGGTATGGTAGGGGATCTCATAGTCGGGGGTGACGGGCTCCCCGAAGCGCTGGACCTCCACGTTGCAGGAGTCGTCAGGGCCGATGGGCACGGAGGGGTCGATGATGTTGGGGATGACCAGCATGATCTTGCGGATCTCCTCAGCCAGCTCGGTCTCCCGGTTCTCCAGGAAGGCCAGACGGTCGGCGTCTGCCTTGACCTCGGCCTTCAGAGCCTCGGCCTCGGCCAGCTTGGAGGGGTCCTTCTTGGACTGGCCCATCAGCACGCCCACCTGCTTGCTCTTGGCGTTGCGGGCGGTACGCAGATCCTGGGCCTCCTGGATGGTCTTGCGGTTCTCAGCGTCCAGGGCGATGACCTGGTCCACCAGGGGCAGCTTCTCCTCCTGGAACTTCTTCTTGATGTTTTCCTTGACGATCTCGGGGTTCTCACGGACAAACTTGATATCCAGCATGGTGTATTCAACCTTTCTGATGTGTGATAGGGAAGGGAAGGCAGGCGGCTTTTGGACGCCTGCCGTTTCACGTGAAACAATGTGCGGGACAGAATGTTGTGACAGGTGGCCCGAGTCTTCTGCTCGGCTGCCATGTCTTCGGTAAGTTGGCCATTACATCCCGTTTAATACAGGGCTTCGTAGATCTCCTGATAGCGGTCGTAGGGGGAGAAGCGGCCGTTGTCGGTAATGCTCTCCTTGGGCAGGTACTGGGGCAGCTCTTCGCCCATCTCCTCAATAAGGCCGCGGGCCTGGGTATAGCGGCCCCGGCTATAGGCTTCGTTGATCTGCCAGAACCAGTCCATGGCCTGGGTGCTCTTGGTCAGCGCCTCATGCTCCTGCTCCAGCGCCTCCAGGCGGTCCTCCTGTTCCCGGATGGTCTGCTGGTTGTCGGAGACAGCGGATTGCAGATCTTCCACCTGCTTGGTCAGCGCTTCATTCTGGGCAATGGTATTTTGCAGGGACTGGGTGGCGGAGTTAGAAGTCTCCTGCAGGTTGTCGATGGCCTCCTGATTGGCCCGGCGCTGCATGAGGAAGGACATGAGCAGCAGCAGGAAGGCCGCTGCGAACAGGATCATCAGATAGAAGAGCACTGGGTTGCGCTTGGCGGGCTTTTCATGCTCGGCCTCGTGCTGGAGGCGGCTGCGCTCCTGCTTCTCGGGATCGGGTTTGCTCAAAGGTCGGCACCTCCCTGATTGGAGGAGGGCAGCTGTTCCAGCAGGTCCAGCAGCGTGTTCAGATCCTCCGGATTATAGTATTCCAGTTCTATTTTACCCTTTTTCCTGCCGCTGATAATGTTGACCTTGCGGCCAAACCGGGCGGCCAGGGATTTTTCCGCTGCCCGCAGGTAAATGGACAGGTCGGGGCCGGGCGGGGGAGAGGGGGGCTCCTTTTCGCCGGCCGCCAGCCGCTTGGCCAGGGCTTCGGTCTGCCGGACCGACAGGTCCTCGGCAATGACCTTCTGGGCCAGCTTCTTTTGCAGCTCGCCGGTGGGGGCGGCCAGAATGGCCCGGGCGTGTCCGGCGGACAGCTTGCCCTCCTCCAGCAGCTGGTGGACGGGATCGGGGAGAGCCAGAAGACGCAGGGCGTTGGCCACTGCCGGGCGGGATTTGCCCACCCGCTGGGCCACCTCCTCCTGGGTGAGGCCGTACTCGTCCATCAGGACTTTGTAGCCGTTGGCCTCTTCCACCGGGTTCAGGTCCTCCCGCTGGAGGTTTTCAATGAGGCCCAGCTCCATGACCTTCCGGTCGTCGGCCTCGATGATGACGGCGGGAATTTCGGTGAGGCCCGCGATTTTGGCGGCCCGCCACCGGCGCTCGCCGGCGATGATCTGATAGTAGCCGGAGGCCAGCCGCCGCACGGTCAGGGGCTGAATGACCCCGTGGGTGCGGATGGAGTCGGCCAGATCCTGGAGGGATTCCTCGTCGAACCGCTTCCGGGGCTGCTTCAGGCCGGGTTCCACTTGGGAGATGGGGAGGGAGAGGGAACCACCCTCCTGGGACTGGAGGGCGGCGTCGCCCAGCAGCGCGCCCAGGCCTCTGCCCAGGCCGCGTTCCAATGCCATGGTCATTCGCTCCTTTCTTCCCGGGTAATGGAAAATTGGTTGTGTTCCAGCAGCTCGGCCGCCAGGGCTCCATAGGCCTCGGCCCCCCGGGAATAGGGGTCATAGGCCTGCACCGGCTTGCCAAAGCTGGGGGCCTCGGACAGGCGGACGTTGCGGGGGATCACCGTGGCGTATACCTGACCGGGGAAGTGGCGCTTGACCTCCTCCGCCACCTGCATGGACAGATTGGTCCGCCCATCGTACATGGTGAGGACCACTCCTTCCAGTCCGATCCTGGGGTTGAGGGACCGCTTGACGATGCGGATGGTGGACAGCAGATCGCTCAGTCCTTCCAGGGCGTAGTACTCACACTGCACCGGTACCAGCACGGAATCGGCGGCGCACAGAGCGTTGAGGGTGAGCAGCTCCAGAGAGGGGGGACAGTCAATGAAGATATAGTCATAGTCTCCGTCCAGAGCATCCAGAGCGTTTTTCAGCAGATATTCCCGGTGGTCGGCAGTGATCATCTCCACGGTGGCGCCTGCCAGGGATTTGTTGGCGGGGATCACGTCCACGTAGGGAGTGGATACCACAGCTTTGCGGACGTCGGTGCCGTTGAGGAGCACATCGTAGATGTTGGGGGAGATGGTCTTGTCCACACCAAAGCCGGAGGTGGTATTGGCCTGGGGGTCAAAGTCGCAGACCAGTACCCGCTGGTCCAGCTTTTTCAGGGCGGCGGCCAGGTTGACGCAGGTGGTGGTTTTGCCCACCCCGCCCTTCTGATTTACAATAGCGATGGTTTTTGCCATAGCGCACCTGCCTTTTTCTTGTAAAGGTTCAGGTTCTATTATATCCCCTTGCCTGACGCAATTCAACAGCAAAAGAAAAAGAATGGTTGTTTCACTGTTTCACGCCGCAGCGTAAAGAAAATGTGCCGGTGGCACATTTTTTAGCGTAGGTCGCCGCAGCTGTGCTGGCGCGAGGGCACTATGCAAAAAGAGAGTGTGTGTTTCACGTGAAACAAGCTGGAAATGTCAAACAGAAAAAGACCGGATGTTTCACGTGAAACATCCGGCAAAAGATAAGAGAGGGAAAGGCTATGATTTGGGAATGGTAATGGTCAGCTGGATGGAGTCCGCCGTCTCCTGACGTTTGCAGTTGGCGTTCACCCCGGCGCTCTTCATGATGGACAGCCCCCGGGTGACCGTATTGAGGAAGAGCCGCACATCCTTAATAATAAAGGCGGGCTTCTTTCGGGCAGGCTTGTCCGGGGCGGGGTGAAGGAGCTCCTCCACATATTGCTCGGTCTTGGCTACCGTCAGGCCTTCCTCCGCCACATAGCGGGCAGCCGCCTCCTGGGCGGCGGGGTCCTCCAGCTTGAGGAGGGCCCGGGCGTGGCGCTCGGTGCAGCCGTGTTCCCGCAGGACCGACAGGGCGGCAGGGGGGAGCCGCAGCAGCCGCAGCTTGTTGGCCACGGCGGACTGGGACTTGCCCACCCGCTTGGCGGCCTCCTCCTGGGAGAGGCGGTAGGTCTGAATGAGAGAGGACAGGGCGGCGGCCTCCTCCACAAAGTCCAGGTCCCGGCGCTGCAAATTCTCCACCAGGGCCAGCAGGGAGGACTCCTGCCCGTCCACACTGACAATAATGCAGGGCACTTCGGTCAGCCCCGCCAGCTTGGAGGCCCGCAGACGGCGTTCTCCCGACACCAGCTCCAGCCCGGTGCTTGTCCGGCGCACTGACAGGGGCTGGAGCACCCCGTGCTCCTGAATGCTGGCCGCCAATTCCTCCAGCCCATCCTGGGCAAAGACCTTTCTGGGCTGGGCCGGATTGGGGGAAATAGCGGAAATGGGCATAAACTGGACCCGATTGCTTTCAAACAGGCCCTTTCGACGTAGCAGCGGCATAAAAGCGCCTCCTTCGCGGTGGTAAGTAGTTGGTCTGACTATAGATTACCATATTTTTCCGCAAAAGAGGCCTAACAGCGTCGAATGGGAAATATTTTCCATTTACCCGCCTTCCCGGTCCAGGGCCTGGGCCAGGCGGCGGAGAAAGATCAGATTGCTGGGCCGCTGGGGCGGCAGGCCGCCCATCAGGTCTATGTAAGCTGGGCGAGGGGCGGCGTGGAGCTTGTCCACCATGGAGCGGATGTTCTTTTCCACGCTGCCGTAACAGGTGTGCTGACTGGCAATGGTGGGGGCGTAGGCCTCCTTCAGCAGGGCGCTGGGGCACTGATGAAGGACCACGGCGGCCCGTGCCGCTGCCTCCATGCCCAGGCCGGAGGCGCCCATGGAGTCCAGCAGCTCCATAGCCTGACGCTCCAGAGGCGCGCCGCAGAGGAACTGGAGCAGCTCCGGCAGGGCCTGGACGTTCACCGGCTTAACCAGATAATAGCTGGCCCCCAGGGAGAGGGCGCACTTTATCACCCCCTGGTGAGAGATTTGGGAGGTGACCACCACCACAGGGCCATCCCGCCGCCGGCCCATGGTCCGCAGCACCCCCAGCCCGTCCAGGCCGGGCATCACCAGGTCCAGCAGCACCGCGTCGGGCCGCAGCTGCTCCATGAGGGCCAGGCACTCCAGCCCGTCGGCGGCCACGCCGCACAGGGAGAGTCCGGGCAGCCGGGGCAGGGCTTCTCCCAGCAGCCGCCGGGCGGCAGGATCGTCCTCCGCCACCAGCACCCGAATGTGGGCGGCCATGGTTTAGTCCTCCGGCCCCATGGCCTCCGCCGCCTTCAGGGCCAGCAGAAGCATATGGGCCGCCAATTCCCGGTCCAGGGGAGAGGTCTGGCGCAGATGGCGCTCCAGCCGGTCCACCGCCGGGTCCTCCGGCAGGGTGCCGTGGGCCAGAAAGTCCAGCCCCACCCCCAGTACCTGACTCATCTCTACAAAAATAGACATAGACATACACTTTTTTCCCTGTTCAATGTCGCTGACGTACTGAGCTGTGATACCCAGCCGCTCGGCCAGCTGCTCCCGGCTCATATCCAGCTGAGCCCGGCAGTTCCACACCCGTGTGCCCACTTCGCCCAGCCACCGCTTTTTCTCCTGTTTTTCCACAGCAGCCACCCCGCATATCAAAGGTTATCCCAACTATAGATATAGGGTGTCACAACTCAGTATTTTTACAAGAAATAATCGTTTCAAATCAAATAACAATAGTTGAAAACAAAAGAAAAACGCAGCAGCCGGGACAAAGCCGGGCTGCTGCGCAGGGTGCGAAAAAGGGCCTCAGGCTGCGGGGGAGGCGGAGGGCTCCGCCGCGGGAGATTCGGTCTCAGGAGCGGGGCTCTCAGTGGCCGCGGGGCTCTCGGAAGCCTGGGCCTCCGCCTGCTTCTGCTGCTGCCACTCCAGGACCATGTTCATCATAAAGTCATAGAAGGCCTTGGGGTCCAGGTTCTTGTAGGCGTCGGTGGTCTCCACCTTGGCGTCCGCCGTCCACTGGTCCAGCAGCTGGTTCATGGCGTAGTCGGTGTAGGCGGTGCGGGTGGTCTCGTTGTCGGCGTCCTGCCGCAGCAGGATGTGGTAGCCGTAGTCGGTCTCCACAGGCTGGCTGATCTGGCCCACCTCCAGCTGGGTGCCGGCGGTGACGAACTCGGAGACCAGGGAGCCGGTGCCGTCCACCATGGCGCCCGTGGACAGGAAGGTGTAACCCTCGGGCTTATACAGCTCGCCGGTGGTCTCGTCCCGGCCGTCGTCGCTCTTCTCATTCATGGCCGTTTCAAAGGCGGCGGCGGGGTCGGCGGCGCCGGTGATCTCGGTGTACAGAGCGTCGGCCTCCGCCTTGGTGGCCGCCTTCTCCTCGTCGGTAGCCGGAGAACCATCCTCATGGGTGGGGAAGGCGATGAGGATGTGCTTGCAGCTGTAGATGCCTTCGGAGTCGATCATGTTCCGGATGTCCTCGTCGGTGGGGGTAAGCTCGCCGGACTCCTTCATGGCGCTCTGGAGGCCGGACACCAGGTAGTAGGCGTCGTTCAGGCCCAGATAGCCCTCCCGGCTGATGCACTGCTGGTCCAGCCACTCCTGGGTGGTCAGGCCGTAATACTGCTCGTACATGGCCCCCATCTGGTCCAGCTGCGCCTCGGCCTCGGCCCGCTGCTCCTCGGTGACGGTCACCCCGGCCTCATCGGCATGGTTGGCCACGGTGGCGTACAGCTTGCTGATCTCCAGGGCCTGCTCCTTCAGGTAGTCGGCGGTGGGCTGGCCCTCGATCTCCTCCTCCCAGGCCTCGTCATTGGCCAGGTAGCCGGCGCTCTTGGCGGTGGAGATGCTGGTCAGCAGCCAGTACAGGTACTGGTCGGCGGTGACCTCCCGGCCGTCCACGGTGAAGAGCACGGTGTCCCGGCTCAGGCCGGTGGCCTTGTAGGCGATATCGTCGTCGGCGGGCTTGGGATCGGCTGCGGCGCAGCCGGCCATGGCGCCTGCCAGAAGCGCGCCGCTCAGTCCGGCGCACAAGAGTTTCTTCCAATTCATGTCTCGTTCCTCCTTGTGATGGCCGGACAGTCCCGGCGAAACAGCACTAGTGTACACCTTTTTTTCTTCACAGGCAAGAAAACCGGGGCGGGGTTCATTGAAAATTCACAAACACCGCCCCGGTATGGGATGGATGGATCTATGGTTGGCCGGCTCCTAGGCCCGCAAAAAGCCCTTGCCGAAGATCTCGCTGGAGTTGGCCACGATCATGAAAGCATGGGGGTCCACCTGCTTCAGGTGGCGGCGCAGAGCCACCGCCTGGCCCCGGGAGAGAACGGTGAGCACCACATGGTGGACGTCGTGGGTGTAGGCCCCCTGGGCGGTCCAGAGGGTGGCTCCCCGGGTCAGAGTGTGGGTCACATAGTCGCACACGTGCTCCGGGTCGGAGGTGATGATAAAGAAGGCCTTCCGGCGGTTGAGAGACTCGATGGCCCCGTCCACCAGCACCGACTTGAGGGCCAGGCCCAGCAGGGAGCACAGGCCCGCCGTGGCGTCAAAGACGAAGAGAGCGGCGGCGGCAATGGCCACGTCAGAGATGAGCAGGGCGGTGCCCACGTCTAGGCCGGTGTACTTCTTCAAAATCATGGCGGCAATGTCGGTGCCGCCGGAGGAGGCGTCGATGTTGAACAAAATGGCGGCCCCCAGGGCGGGCAGGATCACCGCGAAGAAGAGCTCCAGCATCAGCTGGTCGGTGAGAGGGGCGGTGAGGGGCCACACCCAGGAAAACACCTGGATCAGGCCCGCCGACAGCAGGGAGCAGTACACCGTCCGGAACCCGAAGCTCTTGTCCAGCATCAGAAAGCCCAGAATGAGAAAGAGCACGTTGATGATGGTGTTGTAGGAGGAGGCCGACAGGACGGGAAGCACCTTGCCCAGCAGGATGGACAGGCCGGACACGCCCCCCATGGAGAAGTTGTTGGGGAATTTGAAGCAGTAGACGCCCACGGAGATCATGACCGTGGCAATGTTCATCCACAGAAATTCCTTCCAGAATCGCTTTTTGTCCGATATCATGTCCATCTCTCCTTTTCGTCAGGGGGGAGTCCCGTCATCGGGCGGCCTGGACGGCGCTCCACACGTCGTATCCGCTGCTGGCGGGAATGGTGCCTACCCGCCACAGGGACACCCCGGTGATCCCGAACATTTTGGCCAGCTGGAGCTTGTCCGCCACGCTGCGGGCGTCCTCATACCATACCTTGTAGCGCTCCCCCTCCTCATTGGTGTAGACGGCGCAGGGATTGCGGTACTTGTCGCTGTAGGTCACCGCCGTGTCCGGCTGGGCCAGCCGGGCGGCCAGGGTGGAGGGGCCGGGGTGGTAGATGGTGGTGTCCAGGAGTTTTCCGTCCTGGTCAACGTGGAACCCGGCGGAACCGAAGGAGATGGCCAGGGCGATCTTGCCCGCGTCCCGGACGCCGGCGGCTGGATCGGTGATATCCCGCAGGGCCTCGTACACGCTGGCGATGGGGGTGACGGGGGAGTCGGTGTTGCCGGTGCCCACATAGGACTCTGGGATGGAGGTCCACTGATAGTCGTGGGCCATGAGGATCACCTTGTCGCACACCTCACCCAGGCCCCGGTAGTCAAAGCCTGTGTACCAGGTGTCGGGCTGCACGCACACATACAGGGCCTTGCCGGCGGGCAGGGCGGAGCGCAGCTCCTGCATAAAGGTGACATAATTCTTTTTTATGGTGTCCCCCTTCAGCCCCTCGAAGTCGATGGTCAGGCCGGCGTAGTCCCCGGCGGCGGCCACCAGGGCGTCGATGGCCTGGGCCCGGGCGTTGGAGTTGTTGACCACAGCGGCCACGGTGGAGGTGGTGGAGCCGTCGGCCAGGGTCACCGAGTCGGTGGCAGAGCCAAAGACGCACAGGTTGTAGTCCACTCCGTGGCTGGTGAAGTAGTCGGTGGCGGGGGTGGGATCGGAGGGTTTCACCCAGTCGTTGCCGTTTGTGTTGGTGGAGTTGAGGGTGGGGCCGTCCGGGCCGTACTCAAGCCGGGCCCAGCCCAGGCTGACCGCATCCATGTCGGCGGTCAGGTTGATCTGGGCGTAGGAGGAGAAGGCATAGAAGCCGTGGAGCCAGTCCACCTTGGAGAGGTAGCGCTCATACACCCGCACCAGCATGGTGGCGGCCTCCTCCCGGGTGGCCGAGTGGGCGGGCAGGAACTTGAGCTGACCGTTGGGGCCGGACACCCCCTTGATCATGCCGATGTCGTAGGCGATGGCGATATAGCCCCCGTTGTTTTTCACGTCGTCAAAGGGGAGGGAGAGGGAGGACAGGTCCTGGGCCAGGGTGTCGTATCCCAGGGCCCGCACCAGCATCACCGCCATCTCCTCCCGGCTGATCAGGTCCAGGGGGCGGAAGGCGCCGTTGGGGTCCATCACGTCGTGGGCCCGGGCGGTCTCCACCGCGGAGTAATACCACTCCTTGGTGCCGCAGTCTATGTAGGAGGGGGCGGATGGAGCGATCATATCCCAGCCGAACATCCGGCACAGAACGGTGACAAATTCCGCCCGGGTGATCTCGTCCCCGATGCCGAACCGGCCGTCGGGATAGCCCTCCATCAGGCCATACTCCCGGGCTTTGTCGATGTGGGCCTGGGCCCAGTGGCCGCCGGTGTCGGAGAAGGCCCGGGCGGCGGGGGAGAGAGGAGCGGCGCAAAGCAGGAAAGCGGCGGTGAGAGCCGCCGCACAGATCCGACGCTTCATGGAAAAAAGACCTCCTTTATCGTGGGTAAAACAGGGGCAAGGGTCTGACACCTCTTATTTTAGCAAAGGAGCGGGCAAAGTACAACGAAAAACGGAGGGCCTTTCGGAAGGATGGCAGAAAAAACCCCATATAGATCAGACAAAATCAATAAAAAGGGGTGACGAGGGCGTTGTTTTTTGATAGAATATGGTCAGTTGCAGAGGGATGCAGAATTCGATACAATAAATATGAATTTTTTGTTAAGGAGACGGCGATATGAAATTGCTGGAAGATCGCATCCGCACCGACGGCATCATTCGGGAAGGCGGCGTGCTGAAGGTGGACAGCTTCCTCAATCATCAGATGGATGTAAAGCTGTTTCAGGAAATGGGTAAGGAATTTTTGCGTTTGTACAAGGACTGCGGGGTTACCAAGATTTTGACCATCGAGGCATCGGGGATCGGGATCGCGTGTGTGGCCGCGCAGTTTTTTGATTGTCCGGTGATCTTCGCCAAGAAGAACAAGACCAAGAACATCGCCGGCGACGTGTACACCTCCAAGGTGGAATCCTTCACCCACGGCAAGGTGTACGATATCATTGTGGCCAAGCAGTTCCTGCTGCCCGAGGACCGGGTGCTCATCATTGACGACTTCCTGGCCAACGGTTCCGCCCTCCAGGGCCTCATCAAGCTGGTGCTGGACGCCGGGGCCACCCTGGTGGGCGCCGGTATCGCGGTGGAGAAGGCCTTCCAGCCCGGCGGCGATCTGATCCGGGGCATGGGCGTGCGGGTGGAATCTCTGGCAAAAATTAAGAGTATGAGTGTAGAGGACGGCGTGGAGTTCTGCTGAGCCAACGCCGGGAATTGCGGGGCGTCCAGAGGCCGCCCCCTACAAGATGGGCGTAGGGGCCGGCGTCCCCGACGGCCCGTGTGTCTTTTTGTGTGTTCAGACCAGCCTGCGGGGAACAGGCTGTTTTGAAGGAAAGTTGGAAGTCATATCGGATCTAAAAGGAGGAAATTTGGACATGAAGAAGAGAAAACTGCTTGCAATGCTCCTGGCCGGTTCCATGATGCTGAGCCTGGCTGCCTGCGGCGGCAACGGCGGCGGCGGCGAGTCCCCCAGCGGCGGGACTCCCTCCGGCAACAGCGAGACCCCCTCCGGCGAGGGCAAGACCGTCAAGGTGGGCCTGATCTGCATCGGCGACGAGAACGACCAGGGCTACACCTACAACTTCATCCGCGGCAAGGAGGCCGTCACTGAGTCTCTGGCTGAGAAGGGCATCACCATTGACTGGAAGGTCAAGTGGAACATCGGCGAGGATTCCTCCTGCGAGGAGGCCAACATCGAGCTGGCTGAGGAGGGCTGCGACCTGATCATCAACAACTCCTTCGGCTTTGAGCCCTATATGCTGAAGGTGGCCCCCGACTATCCCGACATTGAGTTTATCGCCTGCACCAACCAGGCCTCCGCCGTGGACGACCTGGAGAACACCCACAACGCCTTCGCCAACATCTACGAGGGCCGCTACCTGGCCGGCGTGGTGGCCGGCATGAAGATGCAGGAGATGATCGACAACGGCGAGATCACCCCCGAGCAGGCCGTCATCGGCTATGTGGGCGCCTACTCCTTCGCCGAGGTGATCTCCGGCTTTACCGCCTACTACCTGGGCGCCAAGAGCGTGTGCCCCAGCGTGACCATGAAGGTCCAGTTCGTGGGCTCCTGGTCCAACGCCACGGAGGAGGGCAACGCCGCCAAGGCTCTGTGCGACGCCGGCTGCGTCATGATCTCCCAGCACTCCGACAACACCACCCCCGCCACCGCCGCTCAGAACGCCGGCGCCTTCCACACCGGCTACAACAACGACATGATCTCCGTGGCCCCCGACGCCTCCCTCATTGGCACCCGCATCGACTGGTCCGTGTACTTTGCCTACGCCATCGAGGCCGTGGCCAACGACCAGCCCTTCGACCAGGATTGGTGCCACGGCATGGACCAGGGCGCTGTGGTCATGACTCCTCTGAATGAGGACATCGCCGCCCCCGGCACCGCTGAGAAGCTGGCTGAAGTGGAGAAGGCCATCCATGACGGCGAGCTGCAGGTGTTCGACACCTCCACCTTCACCGTAAAGGGTCAGCCTCTCACCACCTGCATGGCCCTGGACACCGACGGTGACTTTGTGGCCGATTCTGAGGAGGCCGTGTTTGACGGGGCCTTCCATGAGTCCCACTTCCAGTCTGCGCCCTACTTTACCGTGCAGATCGACGGCATCGAGTGGCTCAACTCCGCTTTCGGTTAATCACGATCCATTTACAAAAGAGGGCTGCCCCGCAGCCCTCTTTTGTGTCTTTTCCCGGGAAAGGCAATGATGCACCACTCACCCATGTCTCATCACAGGAAGGATGACAGCCTTGGAAACTGTCCATGCAATTGAACTCAGGCACATCACCAAACGCTTCGGCAAGGTGGTGGCCAACGATGGCATTGACCTGGCCATCGATCGGGGGGAGATCCTCTCCCTGCTGGGGGAAAACGGAAGCGGTAAAACCACGCTGATGAATATGCTCTCCGGCATCTATCTCCCTGACGAGGGAGAAATTCTGGCCGACGGCAAGCCGGTGACCATCCGCTCCCCCAAGGACGCCTTCACCCACGGCATCGGTATGATCCACCAGCACTACAAGCTGGTGGAGGTGTTTACCGCCGCCGAGAACATTGCCCTGGGCCTGAAGGGGAAGGAGCACGACCGCAAGACGGTGGCCGCCCAGGTCCAGGCCATCAGCGACAAGTACGGCTTCGGCATCGACCCCAACAAGAAAGTGTACGATATGTCGGTGTCGGAAAAGCAGACGGTGGAGATCGTCAAGGTGCTCTACCGGGGGGCCGAGATCCTCATTCTGGACGAGCCCACCGCCGTCCTTACCCCCCAGGAGACCGACCGGCTCTTCAACATCCTTCGGGCCATGAAGGCCGACGGCAAGGCCATCGTCATCATCACCCACAAGCTCCACGAGGTGATGGCCCTGTCTGACAAGGTGGCGGTCCTCCGCAAGGGCAAGTACATCGGCACCGTTAACACCAGTGAGACCAACCCTCAAAAGCTCACCGAGATGATGGTGGGCCATGCCGTCACCCTGAACATCGACCGGCCCCAGGCCAAGTACAGGGATCTCCGTCTGGAGGTGAAGGGCCTGAACTGCCGCAATGGCGAGGGCCTGCCGGTGCTGAAGGACATCTCCTTCCAGGCGTACGGCGGCGAGATCCTGGGCATCGCCGGTATCGCCGGCTCCGGTCAGAAGGAACTGCTGGAGGCCATCGCCGGCCTGCAGAAGGCGGAGTCCGGACATATCTTCTACTATCCGCCCCACCCCAACAGCGACATCGCCGGCAACCATGTGCCGGTGGACAAGGCGGGAGAGGAGCTGGTGGGCAAGACCCCCGGCCAGATCCGCAAGGTGGGCGTCTCTCTGGCCTTCGTGCCCGAGGACCGGCTGGGCATGGGCCTGGTGGGCGGCATGGGCATGGTGGACAATATGATGCTCAAGACCTACAAGGACACCCCCGGCCCCCTGGTGGACCGGAAGGCCCCCAAGGCCCTGGCGGAAAAGCTCATCGACGAGCTGGAGATCGTCACCCCCGGGGTGGCTACCCCGGTGCGCCGTCTGTCCGGCGGCAACGTGCAGAAGGTGCTGGTGGGCCGGGAGATCGCCTCCGCCCCCACGGTGCTCATGACCGCCTACCCGGTCCGGGGCCTGGACATCAACTCCTCCTACACCATCTACCGGCTGCTCAACGAACAGAAGATGAAGGAAGTGGCGGTGCTGCTGGTGGGCGAGGACCTGGACGTGCTGCTGGAGCTGTGCGACCGGATCCTGGTGCTGTGCGGCGGCCAGGTGTCCGGCATTGTGGACGGACCGTCCGCCACCAAGGAGCAGGTGGGCCTGCTTATGACCCGTGTGGGCGGGGGAAAGGAGGGAGAGGACCGTGCATGAATCCAATACGCCCCTGATCCGCCTGGCCAAGCGGGATGGGATGCCCAAGGGCCAGGTGTGGGCCATCCGGGGAGCCTCCTTCCTGGCGGCCATTCTCATCAGCGCCCTTATCTTCCTGCTGATGGGCCACAACCCCTTCGGGGCCTTCGGCACCATGGTGAGCGGCTCTCTGGGCAAGCCCACCGCCATCCGGCAGACGGTGCGTATCGCCGTGCCTCTGCTGGGTACCGCTCTGGCCATCGCGCCCTGCTTCAAGATGCGCTTTTGGAACATCGGCGCCGAAGGTCAGATCACCGCCGGCGCTGTGGGCGCCAGCTACTTTGCCCTGTTCTGGGCGGATCAGCTCCCCGCCCCCGTGCTGCTGGTGGTCATGGCCGTGGCCGGTACCATCTGCGGCGGCCTGTGGGCCCTGGTGCCCGCCTTCTTCAAGGCCAAGTGGGGCACCAACGAGACCCTGTTCACCCTGATGATGAACTATATCATCATCGGCGTGGTCAAGTGGCTCCAGGGCGGTCCCTGGGAGGGGCGGCCCGGCTCCCAGATCATTCCTCAGTTTGACCGCGCCGCCGTGCTGCCCAAGGTGCTGGGGGTCCACTGCGGCTGGATCATCGTCCTCATCCTGACGGCGGCCATGTTCTTCTATATGAAGTACACCAAGCAGGGCTACGAGATCGCCGTCATCGGCGAGAGCGAGAACACCGCCCGGTATGCCGGTATGAACGTGGGCAGGATCATCATGCGCACCATGTTCCTGTCCGGCGCCATTGCCGGCCTGGTGGGCTTTATCGTGGCCTCCGGCGCGGACAATACCCTCCATGCCGGCGTGGCCGCAGGCGTGGGCTTTACCGCCATCACCGTGGCCTGGCTGGCGCAGCTCAATCCCTTTGCCATGGTGGGCATCTCCATGCTGCTGGCGGTGCTGGACAAGGGGGCGGACACCCTCCAGACTCAGCTGGCCGTCCCCGCCTCCATCTCGGACATCATCACCGGCATCTTCCTGTTCTGTATGCTGGGCTGTGAGTTCTTCATCAACTACCGCCTCATCTTCCGGGGCAGCCATAAGGAGGTGGCCAAGTAATGGATATCAACAGCAACGCGGTCCTGCTCCTTATCATGGCCGCCGTCCTCAACGGCGTGCCCCTGCTCTACGGCACCCTGGGCGAGATCCTGTCGGAAAAGGCGGGCAACCTGAACCTGGGCGTGGAGGGCATGATGTTCATGGGCGGAGCCATGGGCCTGGGCGCTGCCTTCTACTTCGAGGGCGCCGGCGGCACCAGCGGCGTGCTGGCCGTCATCCTGGCCCTGCTCTTTGCCTTCCTGGGGGGCGCCATTGGGGCCCTCATCTACTCCTTCCTCACCATCACCCTCCGGGCCAACCAGAACGTCACCGGCCTGGCCCTGGCCATCTTCGGCACCGGTGCGGGTCAGTTCATCGGCGAGTATATGCGGGTAAGCTCCGGCGGCTATGTGGCGGTGAGCAACGACCTGAAGGCGGTCTTTCTCAATTCCCCCTTCCCGGCGGCCCTTCAGCAGCTGCCGGTGGTGGGCCCCCTGCTCTTCGGCCACAGCATCTTCCTCTACCTGGGCCTGGTGCTGACGGTGGGGATGCACCTGTTCCTCAACAAGAGCCGGGCGGGCCTGTCCCTGCGGGCAGTGGGCGAGTCTCCCGCCACTGCCGACGCCGCCGGCGTCAACGTCACCCTGTACAAGTACCTGGCCACCGTCATCGGCGGCGGCATCTCGGCCATCGGCGGCATGGTGTACATTATGACCATCGCCAGCTGCGTGTGGAACCACGAGGCCCTGTCCGGCGAGGGCTGGCTGGCGGTGGCCCTGGTGATCTTCTGCCTGTGGCGGCCCCTCAACGCCATCTGGGGCTCCATCCTCTTCGGCGCGCTGATGATCCTGTACCAGCGGCTCCACCTGGCCTTTATCCCTGACGAGCTGTACAAGATCCTGCCCTATGTGGTCACTGTCATCGTGCTGATCTTTACCTCCCTGCGCAACAGCAAAGACAAGCAGCCGCCCAACTCCTTGGGCCTGCCCTATTTTAGAGAAGAGCGGTAACATCCAAACGAAACGCGGCCCCGGCGCATTTGCGCCGGGGCCGCTCTTTTGTTTGGATTATTCCAGCAGGGACTCAAGGTAATCCCAGTCCACCGGGCCGTCCACCCGGCAGAGCACCGCAGAGATCGAGTCGCTGTTCACGTCCTGGAGGGAGCACAGCTGGTCGGTGAGGTTCAGAAAGAGATATGCGTCCCCTGCGGCCACAAAGGCGCTCAGGTGGCTGCCCTCGCTGTCACTGACCGTCTGACCGGTGGCCAGCTTGGTCACCGGCAGGGCGGACAGGTAGTCCAGCAGGGGCTCACCGATCTGGGGGGCTACATCCCGCTGAGCGCGGTAGCGGGTTCTCCCATCGATGGATACAAAGGACACCTTGTAGTCCGGCCCGTAAGAGGCCAAAGCCACCTCTCCCAGGGTGCCGTAGCTGCCGCTCACCCCCACCAGGCCGGAGCACAGCACCAGGATGGCCATCATAAGGGCCAGCAGCTTGGTCCCCGAGGTGTGCTCCCCGGGGCTGACCACCCCCCGCAGCCGGTGGCGCAGGCTGGAGGCGGAAGAGGACAGGCAGGTGGACAGCCCCCGGTCGTCCCCGGCGGACTCCAGCAGGAGGGAGGCGTATTCCCGGCGGGTCTGGTCATCCGCGCCGTATACCACCATCTCGTCGCAGGACAGCTCCAGATCGGCGGAGGCCCTCCGGGCGGCCAGCCACATCAGGGGATTGAACCAGCACAGGGCCTTACACAGGATGTAAAAACATTTGGTGTCTATGTCCCGGCGCTGGACGTGGCGCAGCTCGTGGCGGAAGATGAGCCGGTACTGGTCCAGGGTATAGGCCCGCTCCGGCAGCACCAGGCACATGGCGGAGTGAAACAGCCCGATGGTCAGGGGGGAGGTAACATGGGGACTGGTGACCAACCTGATATGCTGCTTGAGCAGGGACTGGCGCTGTTCCTTCCACCACAGATTGACCACGTCCGGCTCCTCCACCGGCCTGGCGTCCCGTAAAATGGCCCGGCGGAACCGGAAGTGGGAGACCATATGCCACAGCACCACCGCCACAAAGCCCGCCGCCCACAGCCCCAGCAGCGTGGGGACCACGCCGGGCGGCACCCGCAGGACCACCAGGGGCGGCAGGTAGCTCATCCGCCAGACCGTCAGGTTGTAATAGAGAAAGACGGGCAGCAGCCACAGGGTGGCGCAGGCCCGGGCGGAGATCTTCCGCCGCAGCAGGGGAAGCAGGAGCATCAGCGCTCCGAAATAGAAGGTGAGCAGCACCATCAGCTGGAGGGAGAACTCCGTCAGTACGGCGGCCCCCACCGCCGGACCGGCATAGATCAGGGTGATCAGCCACAGCACGGCTACCACAATGGGAAGGGACCAGGGAGTGAGCCAAACCACCGTGCTGCGTGCGCGGCTGTCCCGGCTGGTGCAGCCGGTGAGGGCCACCTGCTGTTCGTAGCTCCACTCCCGATGGAAGGCATAGGCGATGCCGCCGGCCAGCAGGACGGCCACAAACAGACGGTAGCCCCAGATAAGCACAAGGTTCACAGCCGTCCCTCCTCCAGCATCTTACGCAGTTCCTCTAAATCCTCGCGGCTCACCCCGGCGTCCACCAGAGAGGTGGCCAGGGCGGCCACCGAGCCGCCGAAGAGCTGGTCCAGCACCCCACGGCTGGCCTGGGCCAGATAGGCCTTTCTGGTGACAATCGGTGTGTAGTAGTTTACCTTGCCCCGACGCTCCAGCTTGAGAAAGCCCTTGTCGCACAGCCGGGTGAGGAAGGTGAGGATGGTGGTGGGCGCCAGGGGATGGGTATGGGCCAGGGCCTCCTCAATCTCCGGCCGGGTCACCGGGGGCTCCTTGTCCCAGATGATCTGCATCAGCTCCAACTCGCTGTCGGGCAGGCGGCGGATCTCCTGCTTCATGGTTTGCACCTCCTTCGTCTGTTGTAGAAGTTCTTCTTCTGTAGAAGATTATAGCGGGGAAAAACGAGGATGTCAAGGGCATCAAAAAGCCGCCGGGCCACGCCCGGCGGCTTTAGAGATGTGGGTCAATGAACGGGAATGGATTGCTCCAGAAGGGTCAAATGGTGAATCTGGGATACCTCCACGGGCTGCTCAAATTCCCAGGTGTTGTAGGCACGCATGACCTCTACGTCTTGTCCCACGTTGACATACTGACCTACAGAGGGTTGGGCGGCCACCGATGTGCCGTCTTTCAGGATGGCATAGAGCGTGTCGGAGCTGAAGCCGCCGGTATCGTTGCTGTCCATGGTGACTGTCATGGGAGAGACCGTCACCCGGGTCACCTGCCGCCCGGCCAGCTCGCCCGTCCAGGCCAGGGTGGTGGAGGGGTGGTAGGTCATTTCAAAGGAGATGTCCCAGGTTCCCGGGATAACCACCCCCGGGCGGGTATAGCAGCCGTAAAAATACACTTCGTCCAGTTCGTTGGCTTCGCCGGCCTGAATGAGGGGGAACATTACGTCCAGGCCCCCGTCCACCTGGGTGATCACCATGGGCAGCCAGTACTTCTCCTGGCCCGCCTGGCTGTCGTCTTTAGGGTAGATCCGGGAGAGGAAATAGCCCATGCTCACATCGTCGTGGGTGATCCCTGACGCATAGGCCACCCGGACATGGAAGCGGCCGTCGCTGGCAAAGCCCATGGAGGAGATGGTCACATCCTCCGTACCCTCCATGGCCATGGGGGTCTGGCCGGGAGCCAGCACCACCTGCCGGTCCGGCAGGATGGCCCGGGTATGGCCGCTCTCCTCGATATGCAGGACCACCCTGTCCTGGTCGGACAGGGGCAGGCTGTCCAGCAGCTGATCGGTCACTCCGGCGCAGGAGGCGGAGGCCTCCAGTTGTCCGTTTCGGGTAGTCATGCCGTCCAGAGCCAGACGTATGGTGCCGCCGCATTGCTTTTTCCGGCCTGTGATGATTCCCACAGCTCCATGAATCTGGGGGTCATAATAGTTTAAATGGGCCACAAACAGGGCGGTGCGGCTTTCCGGATCGTACTCCACCAGCTCGCCGCCGATATCGCTGTCTGCCGTTGCCTTCAGAGTAAGCTGACGGTCCAGCCGGTCGCCGGTCACGTCCCGGACGGTAAAATAGACCTGCCCCCGCACATCGTCGGCCAGGGCGCTGAGCACCTGGACCTCGATGCCCTGGTCGGTGCATAGGGCACCATGAATGGTCTGGGCGATCTGGGAAAAGGGGCCCTGCCTGGCGGAAATGCTCTGCCAGATGCCGGTTCCCGCCGCCAGGGCGGAAACCGCAAGGGCGGCGCACAGAGTCAGCGCCACCACCGCCCGGCGTCCAAACCGTCTTACCTGCTTCACTTCCGCTTCTCCTTTTGTCAGCGCCTCCAGCCGGTCCATGGCGGCCCGGCTGGGCTCCAGAGCGTCCATCTCCCGCTTATAGTCCGTGGGAAACATCTTCATCCGCCTCCATCCATTCCCGCAGCAGAGCCCTGGCCCGGAACAGCCGGGACTTGACGCCGCTCTGGCTTTTGCCCAAAATGGCGGCAATCTCCGCCACGCTCAGCTCCTCATAGTAATACAGGTGAACCACCGCCCGGTACTTGGGGGGCAGGGCCAGCACCGCCTCCACCAGGCCGCCCTCCTCCGGCCCGTTTGAGGCGGGCAGGGTGGGGGAGAGGGGCTCCTCCCGCCGCCGCCAGGGGGCCCGGAACCAGTCGTTGGCGCAGTTGACCGCCACCCGCAGCAGCCAGGCCTTGGCGTGCTCCCGGTCGGTAAAGTCCGGCTTTGCCTTCAGCAGGCAGACAAAGACTTCCTGCATGATGTCCTCCGCGTCGGTCCGGCTGCCCGTCCGGGCATAGGCCAGCCGAAACACCGCCGGACCATACTGCCGGGCCAGCCAGCCCGGCTCTCTCCATCCTTCGTCCATGTGAGCCGCCCTCCTTTCTGCCCTATACACGGTTCTGGCGTACAAACGGTTTCATTTTTTGGGACATTTTGTGGAGCAGACGCAAAAAAGCCGCCGGGCAATGCCCGGCGGCTCTGTACGGTCAGATTTTTCTCGGCGTAAAGCGGACCTTCACCCGGCCGCCGCACACCATGCCCAGCTCGGCGGCGGCGTGGGACAGGTCGTACTCCACGACCTCCTCCTGTCCCCCGGACTGCCACAGCGCCAGGGCGTGGTTTTTGGCCTCATACTCCACAGCGCCGCCGCCGATGGTACCGGCGCAGCTGCCGTCGGGGCGCACCAGCATCCAGGCGCCCACACCCCGGGGGGCGGAGCCGTGCTTCTCCACAATGGTGCACAGCACACCCGGCCCCTCCGGCGGCTTGACGGCGCCGGGGCCCCGCTGAGAGCGGACCTGGATCAGCTGGGCGGCAATGGCCACGGCGATCTCCGCCGGGGTCTGGCCCCCGATGGACAGGCCGATGGGGGAGTATACCCCGTCCAGCATTTCCTGGGAAAAGCCCTCCTCCCGCAGAGCCTTGTACACGGCGGCCACCTTGGTTCGGCTGCCGATCATGCCCACATAGGCGTACTGCCCCCGCAGCACCTGGGCCAGGCAGTCCTTGTCAAAGGCGTGGCCCCGGGTGAGGATGGCAAAATAGTCGCTGTCCCGGCTGCCCAGCCGGTTGAGGGCCTCCTCAAAGGGCATACACAGCACCTGATGGGCCATGGGGAAGCGGTCCTCGTTGGCAAACTCCGGCCGGTCGTCAATGACGATGACCTCGAACTCCAGCCGGGCGGCCACATAGGCCAGCTCCAGGGAGACGTGGCCTCCGCCGCACAAAATCAGTCGTTCCACAGGTGTAATCTCCTTCCAAAGTACAAAATACCCTCCAGTACGCCGCCGCCGATGGCCCGGGCCTTGTCGGACACGGTGAAGCAGTGGCGCACCTGGCACCGGGGATCAATGTCACCCGACTTCATCCCGGCGGTCACCGGAATACCGGCGGGGAGCATCCCCCGGACGATGCCGGTGAGCTGGGCGGTGACGGGAATGCCGTTGACACGGGCCACCACGTCCCCCAGGCTGACCTGCTGGCCGATCTGAGCCACCGGCTCAAAGGGCCCGTCCGCGGGAGCCCGGATGATGCGCTCGGTGGTGTAGCCCCCCACGTCGCCGGGCACGCCGGTGTTGGGGATGGCGGCACCCTCCAGGATCAGCCGGCCCAGGTCGTGGCCCCGCTTGGTCTCAATGACCCCGTGGCAGTCCACCCCGGCGGTGAACCCGGGGCCAAGAGCCAGCACAATGGGGGCGTCGCTGATGGTGGTGCCCAGGTTGCGCTTGGCCAGAATGGCGTCCACCACCACGGTAAAGGGCAGCTGGGTCAGAATGGCCGCCTGGGGGTCCACCAGTACCGGGATCTCTCCGGCGGCCAGAATGTCCCTGACCTGGTCCCGACTTTCCGCCTTCCGGGCGGTGATGCCCTCCACGGTGGTTTGACCGTCGTAGATACACTGGGAGAAGGCCACGGTCCGCCGTACCGCCGTGGGCTGGGCCACGTCGGTCATGACCACCTGAAAGCCCGCCCGGTACAGCCGCACCGCCGTGCCGGTGGCCAGATCTCCCGCGCCTTTCACTAAAATAAGCATAGTCCGCCCCGCTCCTCTTCTTTGTAGTAAGTAATGGCGCTGTGGATGCCCTGCTGGGCCAACAGCTCCTGAATTTCCATTCCCCAGGCCCGCCGCTGGTCATTGTCCGCCTTGTTCAGCAGACAGCGGAAGGCCATGGCCTGTCCCACGTCTTTTCGCCCGCCCAGAGGGCTGGACAGAATGGCCGCCACGTCGGCGGGGGTGATTTTGTGGTCGGGCTCCACTCCCAGCAGGGCGCACACCCGCTCCGGCCGGTGGCAGATCTCCCCCACGGATTTGCCCACGCTGTCCAGGCCCGCCGACGCAATGACGGCATGGCAGGCGGGAGGGATCACCGGCTCATGGTCCGCCGGAGCCTTCAGGGGGAGCAGCTTGGCCCCGTCGGCCTCGATGAGTACCACGTCGGCCAGCTCCAGACAGGCGGCGGGGTCTGCCGCGCCGGTGAGTTTGCCGCGCTCATCATAGGCCCCCAGAGTGATCACCCGGTGCTCCTTCAGAAGGGCGGCAAGCTGGGCCAGATCCCCCGCCAGAGGCAGGCCGGGATGGGGGAGGATGTGGGTGGTGGTGGTGACCACCGCCTTGCGCCCGCTGTCCGCCGCCTGTTTGGCCATGGCGTACATGGTGGACGACTTTCCGCCGCCCCCCACCAGGGCCACCATACGGTGAGCCGCCGGGTCCAGGTTCAGACGTTCCCAAATGCCCACGATTCAGCCTCCCATCGTATGCTCCGCCAGAATTTTGATCCCGATGCCCACCAGCACCAGACCGCCCACCAGTTCGGCCCGCCGCTGGAACAGGGCCCCCAGCCGGCGGCCCGCCAGACCGCCCGCCACCGACAGCACAAAGGCCACCACGCCGATGACCACGGCGGAGAGGAGCACCGGCACGTTCATAAAGGCCATGGACACGCCCACGGCCAGGGCGTCGATGCTGGTGGCGATGGCCAGCAGGCACAGCCGCCGGGCGGACAGGTCGGAGGGAGCTTCTTCCTCCTCGCCGGCGCCGTGGCGCAGAGCGCCCCACACCATCCGGCCGCCGATGATAGCCAGCAGAGTGAAGGCCACCCAGTGGTCCATTGCCTCGATGTACTGGCTGACGCTGGTGCCCAGCAGCCAGCCGATCAGCGGCATGGCAAACTGGAAGCACCCGAACCAGATCCCCATTTTCACGGCCTGTCTGCCGCCGAAGCCGGGGATGGAGATGCCGCTGGACACCGAAACGGCAAAGGCATCCAGGGCCAGGCTGACGGCGATGAGAACGATTTCGACCAAAACGATCACCTGCAAAAAAGTTTGGTTTCCTTCAAATAGTATAGCATAGCCGTTGGAATTATGCTATAACAAATATAAGGACACATGACCACAAAGGACGCATTTGAAAAGGAGGAGAGCGGATGGAGAACCGGGACTATATGGCCCGCGCCCTGGAGCTGGGCCGTCAGGCCATGGAGGAGGGCGAGGTGCCGGTAGGCTGCGTCATCGTGAAGGAGGGCGTGGTGGTGGGGGAGGGCCGCAACCGGCGGGAGACCGCCCGCACCGCTCTGGGCCACGCTGAGATCGAGGCCATCCACCAGGCCTGCCGCACATTGGGGGGCTGGCGGCTGACGGGCTGCACCCTGTACGTCACTCTGGAGCCCTGCCCCATGTGCGCCGGGGCCATTGTCAATGCCCGCATCCCCGCCCTGTACTACGGGGCCAAGGACGACAAGGCGGGGTGCTGCGGGTCGGTGCTCAATCTGTTTGAAGAGCGGTTCAACCACCATCCCCGCATCTACGGCGGCCTGATGGAGGAGGAATGTACCGCCCTGCTGCAAAGTTTCTTCCAGAATTTGAGGTAAAGAAGCCGGCCTTTTTGTACATTTAATCAAATTGTAACAAACAAAGCTACCTTTTTTAACAACCCACTGGTAGGATAACACTTGCAAGAGACAAAGCTTCTTTTCATTCTATCCTCCAATCATAAGAGACGGGCAGCGAGCGCAACGCTGCCCGTTTCGCTGTTCTTCACAGGATCTTTACAGAGTGGGTGAAAGATTTAACGGAATTGTAACACCTGAGGATTTTTTCGTTAACATCTCTTGGGTATGATAATACTCGCAAGAGACAGTTTCTTTTCATTTCATTGTATCCTCTTTCCTTCGGCAGGGGCCGGACGCCAGGAGCGGGCGTCCGGCCCCTGCCGTTTTTGCAAAAAAACGCGGCAGGCGGGAGGTTCCCGTCTGCCGCGGCGTGGGCTCAGGTCTTTTCAAATACCAAACTCTGGCCGTTTTGCTCCAGGGTCAGCAGCCCGTCGGCAAGGGTAACGGGCAGTTCCTCGCTGTCGGTGGCGAAGGTGAGGGCGCCGTCTTTCTGGCTCCAGGCGCCGGAGATGGTCTCCTGGCGGTTCAGATCAGGCATGGCGGTGTCCAGCGCAAAGGTGCCGTCGGCCTTGATCTCCAGCTGGATGGAGATCTGGGTGCCCATAGTCTCGCTCAGCGCGTCGGCGTCCAGCTCCAGCCCGGCGGCGGAGATGGTGTGCAGGCGGTAAATACCCACCACGTCGGCACTGGGATCAGTGGGGGCGCTCTGGGGGGCGCTGCCGCAGGCGGTCAGTCCCGCAGTCAGAAACAGAACTGCCAACAGAGGCAAAAGAAGTCGGGTTCGGATCAGCTTCATAAGGTCCTTCCTTTCTTGCGTATATGGCAGGTGGTTGTAGGGCCTCATTATAATGTGTACTGAACAAAGCCACAAGCCTTGAAAAGCAAGGCTTTCAAGGCCAAATGGCTTTATTTAAGTGCAAGGTTTTTGGACAATTTCGGCTAAAAACCTTGCACCTTTCACTGGCGCGTTTCAACGCGCCAGTGAAAATACGCGTTGTAGCAATGGCTGAATTCCACAAAAGAGGCTCTTTTGAGCCATTTTTGTGGAATTGCGCGGCTACCGCCCCGTGAATAAACCGATTTTCAGTTTATTCAGCAGACATTATTATAGCATGTCCCCCGGGAAAGACGCAAGGTCAGAGACTGGAAGAAAAACCGGACTGCCCCAAATGGGACAGTCCGGTTCACAGGCGTTTTGATAAGTAAGAGAACAGACTTACTGCTTCTCGAAGGTAAGGGACTGGCCGTCCTGCTCCATGACCAGCGTATTGCCGTTCAGGGTAGCGGCAATATCCTCGCCCTCGCTGGAGAGAGTCACGGTGTTACCGCTGGAGGTCCAGGTGCCGGAAACGTTGCTGCCGGTGCCCAGAGCGCTCATGTCCAGGGTGAAGTTGCCGTCGCTCTTCAGCTCCAGGGTGACGGTCATATCCACACCGGCCATGGCAGCCAGATCTTCAATGTTCATCTCAACGCCGGCAGCGTTCATCTTGGTCATCTTATAGGAGCCGGCAGGACCACCGCCGCCGCCGCAGGCAGCCAGGCTGACGATCATGGCCAGAGCCAGGAGCAGAGTCAATGCGCGCTTCTTCATAACATTCTTCCTTTCTTTTTCAGCCGCAATACGGCGGAGGTCAAAATAAACGAAATACGTTTATTTCGTAGTCTAGATTATAGCATACCAGGGCAATAGTGGCAACCTGAAATAAATCTTAAAAAGAAATATGCGTTGGAAAAAAGTTACAAAGCAAGAGCGAATCCCTTTGAGGCCTGCTCTTGCTGTTATGAGTCTAGGTCCTCCGGCTGATCCACATCGGCCAGCTCTTTCGGGGAAAACGCCTCCACCAGGGTCAGCCGCTCCGGGTGGCGCTTCACCACCGCGCCGCCGCCAGTGTCCCCGGTGAGGGCGGCCAGCTCGTCCAGCAGGTCGGCAGGGAAGAGGACGGGATTGCCCCGTTTTCCTCCCCAGGACAGGGCACAGATGGCATTTTCTGATTCCTCAAAGGCCTTTTTTAGTCTGATAATACTATCTGTGGTCAAAAAGGGCTGGTCGCATACGGAAAAGAGCACCCCGTCCATGTCCCCCATCCGGGACACCCCCAGGCGGATAGAGGCGGAAATACCCTCTGCACCATTAGGATTGTACAGGGGAAGAAAACCCAGCTGCTCCCCGGCGGCCAGTACCTCCGGATAGGGAGAGCACACCGCCAGCCGGTCCAGCCCCGCACCCGCCAGGGTGGTCATGGCGCGGCGGTAGAGGGGCACGCCCTCTACCGCCGTCAACAGCTTGTTGGAGCCAAACCGCCGGCCCAGACCGGAGGCCAGCAGCACGGCGCCGATGCGCTTCATCGCCAGAACTGGGCGGGGCCACGGGACACATAGTGACCCAGACCCTCCCGGACCACCTTGCCATCCTGTACCGCCACCTGGCCGTCCAGCAGCACCGTGTCGGTGCGGCCCGCCATCTCCATGCCCTCGTAGGGGGTGTAGTCCACCCGCTGATACTGGGCCTCAGCGGTAATACGCCAGGTATAATCAGGATCAAAGATTACGATATCGGCGTCGCTGCCCACCGCCAGAGCGCCCTTCTGGGGGAACATACCGAAGAGCTGGGCGGGGTGCTGAGCCAGGGCCAGCATCATCTGATGGGGGGTGATGCGGCCGGATTTCACGCCGCAGGTGTACATGATGGGGGGGCGGTGCTCGGTGCCGGGGATGCCGCCGGGGATGGCGGAGAAGTCGTCCTTGCCCAGCATCTTGGTGGGGTTGAAATTGAAGGAGCAGTGGTCGGTGCCGATGGTGTCGATCTCACCGTGCTCCAGGGCCTCCCACAGGGCGTCCACGTCGGACTGGGGCCGGGCGGGGGGAGCGCACACATACTTGGCGCTCTCGAAGCCGGGCAGGTGGTACTTGTCCTCGGTGAGGGTGAAGTACTGGGGGCAGGACTCCAGATAGACCTTCTGGCCCCGGTTCCGGGCGGCACGGGCCACCTCCAGGCCCCGCTGGGTGGACAGGTGGACCACGTTCACGGGGTAGCCCGCCTGCTCGGCCAGAGCCAGCCAGCGGTCCACCGCCTCCGCCTCCATGGCGGCGGTGTGGGACAGGGGATGGCTGGCGGGGGACAGCTTGCCGGCGGCCTTCAGCTCGGCGATGGCCCGGTCGATGAGGTCGCCGTTTTCACAGTGGCAGCCCACCACGCCGCCCTCCTTGCCCACGGCCTTGATGACCTCGTAGGCCACCCCGTCGGAGATGCGGATATTGGCATAGGCCAGGTACACCTTGTAGGAGGTGACGCCCTGGGCGGTCATCTGAGGGATCTCCGCGATGATGCGTTTGTCCCAGTCCTTGATGGTCATGTGGAAGCCATAGTGGCAGCTGGCGTGGCCATCGGCCCGGGCGTGCCACTCGTCCAGGGCGGACTGAAGGGAGGCCCCCCGCTCCGGCTCGGCAAAGTCCAGCACGCAGGTGGTGCCGCCGGCCAGAGCGGCCCGGGTGCCGCTCTCCCAGTTGTCGGCGGTCTCCCTGATGGTGCCCTTGTTCATTTCAAAATGGGTGTGGGTGTCGATAAAGCCGGGGAAGACCAGCTTGCCCGCGGCGTCAATGACCTGGCTGTCCCCCACGGGAAGGCCAGGACCGATCTCGGCAATTTTGTTTCCCTCCACCCGCAGGTCGGCCTGTACCGGGCCTTCCGGGCAGATCAGGGTGCCGTTTTGGATGAGGATAGACATGATGAAGCGCTCCTTTCTGCTTCTGTCAGGCGAACTGTACGCCCAGCTGGAACAGGATATAGGGTACGGCCAGTTTGATGGCGCCGGTGACAATGGTCATGAAGGCCAGCAGAGCAAGGGCGGAGCCCCGCTTGCCGAAGGCATCCTGCCAGCGATCCAGCATACGGGTGAAGTTGGCGGTACGGTTCTGGGCGCCGATGAGGTCGGCCACGCTCTTAATGGTGGTGAAGGCGGTGTAGCCCATCCATACGGGCAGCGCGATCAGGGAGACATTGGAACGGAAGCCTCCGTTCAGCAGATAGAAGAGGGCCAGAGCAAAGCTGGCCACGGTAAAGAGCAGGTAGGCCCAGACGCCGACCTTGGCGGCACGTTCGTTCATATGGATGAAGTTCCTTTCTTTGGTGGATTTCAGGGACGGATGCCCGCCCGGTCAAAGGCGGAAAGCAGCGCGTCCATATCCGGGGATACCATCATGGGCTCTCCGGCGGCCTTGATGCCGTTTTGTACGTCTTTGAGGCCGTTGCCGGTGACGATGCTCACCACGGTGCTGTCGGGGGAGATCAGGCCCAGCTCCAGAGCCTTTTTCACGCCGGCGGTACCGGCCACTCCGGCCGGCTCGCCGAACACCCCCTGGGTGCGGCCCAGCAGGGGCATGGCGGAGAGGATCTCCTCGTCGGACACGTTGACGGCCACGCCATGGGAGGCCCGGATGGCGTTCAGAGCCTTGTCCGGGTTGCGGGGCACCCCAACGGCGATGGAGTCGGCCAGGGTGTTTTCCGCCATGGGAGACCAGGGCTGTCCGGTCTGGATGGCCCGGTTCAGGGGGCAGCAGCCCTCCGCCTGGACGGCGATGAGTTTGGGCAGCCAGTCAATAAGGCCCACCTCGTACAGGTCCACAAGGCCCTTCCAGGCTCCGGCGATGGTGCAGCCATCCCCCACGGAGAGGGCGATGTAGTCGGGTACCTGCCAGTTCAGCTGCTCCATGATCTCCAGAGTCACCGTTTTTTTGCCCTCGGACAGGTAGGGGTTAATGGCGGCGTTGCGGTTGTACCAGCCCCACTTGTCAATGGCGGCCTTGGACAGCTCGAAGGTGTCCTCATAGGAGCCGTCCACGCTGATGACGGTGGAGCCAAAGATCCGCAGCTGGGCCACCTTGCCCTTGGGGGCCCTGCTGGGCACGAAGATGTAGGTGCGCAGTCCCGCCGCGGCGGCATTGCCCGCCAGAGAGGAGGCGGCGTTGCCGGTGGAGGAGCAGGCGATGGTGTCCGCTCCCGCCTCTCTGGCTTTGACCACCGCCAGGGCGGAGGCCCGGTCCTTCAGGGAGGAAGTGGGATTCTGGCCGTCGTCCTTGATGTACAGCTTTTTCAGCCCCAGCTCTGCCCCCAGCCGGTCCGCCTCATAGAGGGGGGACCAGCCCACCCGCAGGGGTGGGGGAGCGGACTCCTCCTCCATAGGCAGCAGGGGGCGGTACCGCCACATGGAGCGGTCCGGGTTTTGGGCCAGCTTTTCCCGGGAAAGATCCCGGCGGAGGGCGGCGTAGTCGTACTGGATATCCAGGATGCCCCCGCAGGAGCAGATGGTGAGATCGGGGACGGCGGCGTACTCCTTGCCGCATTTGACGCACTTGGCGCCCAGAACATATTTCATGGAGGAACCTCCTTTTACAGGCCCTTCAGCACCCCGGTCTCCTCGTTGAAGGCCCGGATCAGCTCATCCAGGGCGTCGGCCTGGCTGTGGACGTCGGCCCACTCGGTGCCGTACCACAGGGCGTCCAGCTCGTCGGTGGTCTTGCCCTGCTGCTCCACCCAGGTGTAGTACTTCAGGTTGTGGACCCGCTTGCGGTCGTAGTAGCCCAGCTCCGCCATGCAGTCGGTTTTCAGGCCCATCAGGTGGAGGGCAAAGTCCCAGGCGGCGGCTTTGGCGTCGTACTCGCCCAGCTGCCCGGTCAGCTCCGCCAGACGGGAGCGGTACATATCCGCCGAGTCGGTGAGGACGGTGCATACCACATCGTGCTCGGTAAGCTCGTAGTACTTGGCCAGCTTGATGCAGCACAGCACGTTGGCAATGCCCGAGATGCCCATGAGGGACAGCTGCTCCACCAGCTGGGGGTCCACCCCGGCGTCCATGAGCTGGGCCTTGCCCGCCGGTTCGTTGAACAGCCGCAGCAGGGCCATGGCGTCGTTGTCGTCCACAGCCACCACCATGTCGGTGTTCTTTACGTCGTGGATCCAGGGCACGTGCTTGTCGCCGATGCCCTCCACCCGGTGGTCGCCGAAGCCGTTGTTCAGGATGGTGGGGCACTGGACCGCCTCGCCCACCGCCAGCTTCATGGCGGGGTAGACCTCCTTCAGGTAGTCGCCGCAGCCGATGGTGCCGGCGGAGCCGGAGGTGAAGCAGGCGCCCGCCAGCCGGTCGCCGGGGCGCTTGGCGTCCTCAAAGGCCTCGGCCACCGCCGCGCCGGTGACCTTATAGTGCCACAGGTGGTTGCCCATCTCGGCAAACTGGTTGAAGATCATACAGTTGGGGTCACGGCTCAGCTCGTTGGTCTTGTCGAAGATCTCCTTCACATTGGACTCGCAGCCGGGGGTCTTGATGACCTCGGCGTCGATGGAGGCCAGCCAGTCAAACCGCTCCTGGCTCATGCCGGCGGGGAGAATGGCCACCCCGTGGACGCCCAGCAGCTTGGAGTTGAAGGCGCCGCCCCGGCAGTAGTTGCCGGTGGAGGGCCACACCGCCTTCTGGGAGGCGGCGTCAAACTGGCCGGTGACCAGACGGGGCGCCAGACAGCCGAAGGAGGCGCCCACCTTGTGGCAGCCAGTGGGGAACCACTTGCCCGGCAGGCACAGGATGCGGGCGGGCACGCCGGTGAGGGCGGGGGGCAGCTCGATGTAGTTGGGGGCGGAGCGGTACAGACCGCCGGTGGGTACCGGCTGGTTCTTCCAGGTGATGCGGAACAGGTTGGCCGGGTCCACATCCCACAGGCCCACATGGGTCAGCCGGTCCCGGATGGGCTGAGGTACCGTCTCGGGATGGATCATATTTTCAAAGGTGGGAATCACCACGCCGTTTTCCCGGGCAATACGGATGTTATGCTCCAGGCCCTGGCGATGGACGGTCAGGTCGATCATACACAAGCCTCCTTACCGAGATACTTACCAACATGATAGCACATGACGCTGAGAAATCAAGGAAAAGTATCCCACAACACTGGGAAAAAGGTCGTCGGATTTGTGGAGAGGCAACAAAAGGGCGCGGCAGTCCCCAAAATGGCAAAGCCATTTTGGGGATCAGGATGCAGCCCGCTGCGTCGCACGCGCAAAGCGCGCACGCTTGTGGGCTGAGCAGTGTTTTTTCCGAGGCTCATGTCCCCGGAAAAAACAGATCTGAATTTATTTTGCGCCTGCGGGCGCAAACTCTGCGAGGCTTTTTAAAAAGTGAAAGGGGCGCGCCGTCGTTTTGGACGGCGCGCCCCTGAAGGGATGGCGGCGGAGGGTTCAGCTGTTGGACTGTATGTTGACCTCCGCCTGGGAGAGGAAGGCGTGGGGGTAGCTGCTGAGCACCTCCATGGTGTGGACGGCGCTCTTTTGCAGGGTGATGGTGACGGTATAGGTGGAGGCCTCGCTGGCGGGGGCGGTGCCGCCGGAGGTACCGGACTGATCCAGCCGGAAGGTGAGCTCCAGGTCGGCATAGCAGCAGTTGTCCATCCGCTCCTGGTCCTCCAGCAGATAGCGGCGGCCCAGATTGCCCTCGGCAACATCGGCCCGTATGGCCTCCAGCAGGGGATTCAGCAGATCGGCGGGCAGGTACTCAAAGCCGTAGCTGTTGTCCTCCGGGTTGTAAAGGTTGACCAGAGCGGCGTCCACCAGCCGGTCCTTCTGGCCGATGGAGCCGAAGTAGATCTGATTGGCCACCTGGGGCTGGTTGATGAGCTGGGACAGCCGGGCGGCGGGGGAGGAGGCGTCCTCCAGATCCTCCTGCCGAACAGGCAGTTCGTACCGCCGCTCCAGCACGGTGCCGTCGGTCAGCTCATACCACAGGCGCACGGTGGTACTGGTCTCCACCTGCAGGTCCAGCCCGTTGGAGTCGCTGATCCAGGACTCGGTGCTGACCCCTCTGGCCTGCACGGCCTCCAGTTCGCCCTTGCGGCCGGTGATGGAGGAGTGGAGGGTGGTGATCTGCTCAATGGTCTGGGGATCGGAGGTGGAGAAGACCAGATAGTCGCCGCTGTCGCGGGGGGCGGTGTTGATACCGCTGATCTCCACCGTCTTGACCTGAGCGGCGTCGGGTACCCGGTGCTCAAAGCCCAGCAGATCCAGCTCCAGGGTGGCCATGGCGCCTACCAGGCACACCAGAAAGACCACGCAGCCCTTCCAGCTGGTTTTGAACACCCAGAACCGCTTTTTCAACAACATTTCCGCGATGAAGCAGCCAAAGGCCCCCCACAGCAGCATCCAGCCCAACAGGGTCCAGGCGCCCCGGGGCAGCAGGGTGTAGAAGATGGAGTAGAAAAAGGCGCCCAGGGTGATGGCGCAGCACAGGGCCATGCCGTAGCGGAACACCGGGCGCACCCAGCCCACGCTGATCACGTCCCCCGCCCGCTCCAGCTGGCGGCGGCAGTAGACCGCCAGGGCAATGCCCGCCAGCAGCAGGCCGATGAGGGCGTAAAGGACTACCAGACCCAGGCCGCAGTACCGGACAGTGCTGGTGGAGTAGTCCAGGCCGGTGCATCGCAGCAGCTTGAGGGCGGGAGTGAACCACATGGCCCACTCCTCCGCCCACACCGCGCCGGTGAAGCCGAAGAGAAATTCCCGGGCAATGCCCTCCACCAGGTAGGTAAGGAACGAGGCCAGAAAATTGAGGATCAGGTAGAAGGCGGGCAGGGCCAGAATATGGCCGGTGAACATGGCGCAGAACACGGCAAAGGAGTAAAAGAACAGGCACAAAAGGCAGGCGACCACCAGCCAGGTGAACAGGGAACTGAACACCACTTTGCCGTTGAGGGCCTCTGCCATCAGAGCCAGCAGGAAGACCCCGAAATTGGGGACCCACAGAAAGGCCAGACCGGACAGATAGTTGGTGAGGAACAGGCCCTCCCGCCGCATGGGCAGGGCGTGGAGCATCCCCACCGAGCGGGAGGAGTAGAGGTAGGAGAACACCGCCATGGCGCACAGGATGCCAAAGAGGAAGGCCAGCACCAGGGCCATGTTTCCGCTGTGGTACAGCAGGTGCAGGGGGAACTCCCGGGCCAGGCCCTTGTCCCAGCCGTCCCGGCGCAGCAGCACCCCTACCGGCAGCAGTACCGCCCAGATCAGGGCGTACAGACCCCAGATGGGCCAGAACCGGGCCAGATTTTTGCGGAAGAGGGTCATATTAAAGTACGATGTCCCGGACCCCATAGTCCTCACCTCCCAACTCATAAATAAAGATCTCCTCCAGGGTAAGGGGCAGAGCTTCCATCAGAATGGGAGCGTACACCGCCAGACGGTTGGTCACGTCGGTGGAATTGCCCCGGATGATGAGGGTATGGATGCGGCCCACCTGGGACACATGGAGCACCTCCAGATCCTCCGGCAGCTTGGGCATCTCCCGCTCCTGAAACACGATCTGCATTTTCACCACGTTCTCCTGCAAATCGGACAGGGAGCGTTCAATGAGCACCTTGCCGTGGGAGAGGATGCCCACATGGTCGCATACGTCTTCCAGCTCCCGCAGGTTATGGGAGGACACCAGCACGGTGGTACCCTGCTCGGCCACGTCCCCCATGAGCAGGGACCACACCTGGCGGCGCATCACCGGGTCCAGGCCGTCCACCGGTTCGTCCAGCACCAGCACCTCCGGCCGGCAGCACAGAGCCACCCAGAAGGCGGACTGCTTCTGCATCCCCTTGGACAGGCGGCGGATGGGCTGGCCCTCGTCCACGTTGGTAAACACGTCCTTCAGCGCCTCGTACCGGGCCGTGTCGAACCGGGGATAAAAGCCCCTGTAAAAGCGCATCATGTCCCGGGTGGAGGCGGACAGAAAGTAGTACAGCTCGTCGGGAATGTCGGCGATGCGGGCCTTGGCGGCGGGGTTTTCGTAGATGGGGTTGCCGTCCAGCAGTACCGAGCCGGAGTCCTGCCGGTACACCCCGGTGACGTGGCGCAGCAGGGTGGACTTGCCCGCGCCGTTAGGACCCACCAGGCCGTAGATGGAGCCCTGGGGCACCGTCATGGTCAGACCGTCCAGGGCTTTAAAGCCGTCGAAGGTCTTGACCACGTTTTTGGCTTCGATCATGGTTTCCTCTCCTCTCTCACCGCCTGGCGGGCGGCGGCCTCGTCCAGACGGCGGGCCAGCTCCCCCGCCGTCATGCCCAAAAACAGCAGTTCCGCGGCAGAGGAGTCAAAGTCCTTCAGCAGCCGCTCCCGCCGGTCGGCATTTACGTCGGCCTGGGGAGCCGCAAAGGAGCCCTTGCCCGCCACGGTATACAGATAGCCCTCCCGCTCCAGGGACTCGTAGGCCCGCTGGATGGTGTTGGGGTTGATGGCCAGCGACGTGGCCAATGCCCGCACCGATGGCAGTTTGTCCCCGGCCTGGAGGGCCCCCGTCACAACCAGGTGCCGCAGTCCATCCTTCACCTGTTCGTAGATGGGCCGGGCGTCCCGGTAATTGAGCTGGATCATCCTGGCATCTCCTTTCTGGAAGTGTATGACACATCTTAATACAGTTAGTATACACGCAGGGGCAGGGGGAAATCCTTAAAAAAGTGTGACGTTTTTCTTCCGGTTTTCGGCGCGGGCGGGCCGGAGCGTATCTCTGCGGCAAACGGCGGGCGGGATATAAAAAACGCCCCGCGGTTTCCCGCGGGACGTCTGTATGTGGCGTTAAGCCGATCAGCACATGGGCTTCAGGTCGGGGGAGACGATCAGGGTAGCCTCGGTGGCAGCCTGGATCTGCTCCACGGTGAACTCGGGGTTGTACTCCACCAGCTCCAGACCCTTGTCGGTCACGTTGATCACGGCCATCTCGGTGATGATCTTGGTGATGCAGTGCACGGCGGTGTAGGGCAGACGGCACTTCTTCAGGATCTTGGGATTGCCCTTGGCGGTGTGCTCCATGGCGACGATGACGTGCTTGGCGCCCACCAGCAGGTCCATGGCGCCGCCCATGCCGGGCACTTTCTTGCCGGGGATGATCCAGTTGGACAGAGAGCCCTCCTCGTCCACCTCCAGGCCGCCCAGAATGGTGGCGTCCACATGGCCGCCGCGGATCAGGCCGAAGGAGGAGCAGGAGTCGATGAAAGCGCCGCCGGGGGCCACAGCGGCGGGAGCGCCGCCGGCGTCGGTGACGTACAGGGGATCCTTGTTCTCGTCATTGACGGTGCCGGTACCCACGATGCCGTTCTCGGACTGGAGGGTCACCTTCACGCCCTCGGGCAGGTAGTGGGGGACCAGAGTGGGCAGGCCGATGCCCAGGTTGACCACGTCGCCGTCCTTCAGTTCCTTGGCGACACGCTTGGCGATAAAGCCCTTGATCTCAGACTTTTCCATTACGCTTTCCCTCCATCCACAACGTAGTCCACGAACACGCCGTAGGTGTGCACGTTCTCGGGCTCGATCTCGCCGATCTCCACCACATGGTCGGCCTCGGCGATGACCAGATCGGCGGCGGTGGCCATGGGCAGGTTGAAGTTGCGGGTGGTGCCCTTGTACCACACGTTGCCGGCCTTGTCGATCTTGTTGCCGCAGATGATGGCCACGTCGGCGTGGACGGTCTTCATCAGCAGGTAGTCGCGGCCCTCGATGGTCTGCTTACCCAGGCAGAAATCCTTGTTGTCCTCCACGATGGTGCCCACGCCGGTGGGGGTGAGCACGCCGCCCAGGCCGGCGCCGTTGGCGCGGATCATCTCGGCCAGGGAGCCCTGGGGGATCAGGTCCACCTTCATGGTGCCCTCGTTCATCAGCAGGGCAACCTCGGGGTTCAGACCCACATGGGTGGCGATCAGGTGCTTGACCTGCCGGTTGTGGATCAGCTTGGCCACGCCATAGTAGTCCTCACCCAGAGGGCCGCCGGGCATGGAGCCGTCGTTGGAGATGATGGTAAAGTTGCCCTTGCCGGACTTGGACAGGGCGTCGATGATCTTGTGGGCGGTACCGCAGCCCATGAAGCCGCCTACCATGATGGTGGCGCCGTCAGGGATGAGGGCCACAGCCTCTTCCACAGTGACAAACTTGGCCATTGGAGTGTCCTCCTTAAATCACATTATTTTCAAGCCGGAGGGCCGGTAAACAGCCCTCCGGTTTGAAGTTACGGATGGATCAGCACTTCTCGAAAATGGTGGCGACACCCATGCCGCCGCCGATGCACAGGGTGGCCAGACCCTTCTTGGCGTCGTCGCGCTTGGCCATCTCGTGCAGCAGGGTGACGATGATGCGGGCGCCGGAAGCGCCCACGGGGTGGCCGATGGAGATGGCGCCGCCGTTGACGTTGACCTTCTCCATGTCGAAGCCCAGCTCACGGGCCACGGCGATGGACTGAGCGGCAAAGGCCTCGTTGGCCTCCACCAGGTCGATGTCCTCGATGGTCACGCCGGCCTTGGCCATGGCGTTGCGGGAGGCGGGCACGGGGCCCACGCCCATGATCTTGGGATCCACGCCCCCCTGGCCCCAGCCGATCAGCTTGGCCATGGGCTTCAGGCCGTACTTCTCCACA
The DNA here is from genome assembly GCA_022785125.1 of Clostridiales bacterium. Lineage (GTDB taxonomy): Bacteria > Bacillota > Clostridia > Oscillospirales > Oscillospiraceae > Flavonifractor > Flavonifractor porci. The sequence goes on along the minus strand of JALFRA010000013.1, from coordinate 30,305 downwards.
GCCTCGCCGGAGGCCAGCACGATGGCGGCGGCGCCGTCGTTGATGCCGGAGGCGTTGGCGGCGGTGACCCGCTGGACGTGCTGCTTGGCGTCGTCGGTGTGGACCTGGGTGACCTCAAAGGTGTGGACGATCTCGTCCTCCACGCCCTCGGGACCCACGGGGAAGGCGCCGCGCAGCTTGGCCACGGATTCCATGGTGACGCCGGCCTTGGGGAACTCATCCACCTTGAACTCCACCATTTCCTTCTTCTTCTTGATCATGACGGGCACGATCTCGTCGGCGAACTTGCCGGCGGCCTGGGCGGCCTCGGTCTTGTTCTGAGAGGACACGGCGAAGGCGTCCATCTCCTCGCGGGTGATGCCCCACACGTCGGCGATGTTCTCAGCGGTGGTGCCCATGTGGTAGTTGTTGTAAGCGTCCCACAGGCCGTCCTTGATCATGGTGTCCACGACCTTCTTGTCGCCCATGCGGGCGCCCCAGCGCTCAGCGGGCAGAGCGTAGGGAGCGGCGGACATATTCTCGGTGCCGCCGGCCACGATCACGTCGGCGTCGCCGGCCAGGATGGCGCGGGCGCCCTCGATGACGCTCTTCATGCCGGAGCCGCACACCATACCCACGGTGTAGGCGGGCACGGAGTAGGGCAGGCCGGCCTTCACGCCCACCTGACGGGCGGGGTTCTGGCCCTGGGCGGCGGTGAGGATACAGCCAAACATCAGCTCGTCCACCTGCTCAGGCTTCAGGCCGGAGCGGTTCAGGGCCTCCTTGACCACAACGGCGCCCAGATCGGTGGCGGGAGTGTCCTTCAGGCTGCCCCCGAAGGAGCCGACAGCAGTACGGCAGCAGTTGACTACGTAGACTTCTTTCATTGTGAATGACCTCCAGATAATTTCAATTTCTCCCCTAATAAACCCTTCGTTTCATTATACCCCCGCTATTTCTAAAAATCAACTGTGGAAAGTGAGCAAGCAAGCGGGAGGGGCGGCCAGCCAGTTTGTACCAGCGCAGCAGAGGCAGGATAGGGTTGCGGGCCGGGGTGCGGGGGGATATAATAAGGGGGGAGCAAGACCGGAGAGGAGGTATGGTATTGTGCGGGAAGAACACTGGGCGGCCTATCTGGACTGCGTGGGGGAGCTGCTGGTGTCCCAGCCGGTGCAGGCCATGAAGGAGATCCGTCATCATCCGGGGGTGTCCTGTTTTGAGCACAGCCTGTTCGTGTCCTATGTGGCCTTCCGCCTGGCCCGGCGGTGGGGGCGGGACGGACGGGCGGCGGCCCGGGCGGGACTGCTCCATGATCTGTATCTGTACGACCCTAAAAGCCTGCCCTCCTATAAACAGTGCTTTGCCCATCCTCTGGCGGCGGAGCGCAATGCCAGGGATCTGTGCGGAGGTTTGAGCCGGGAGGAGGAGAACGGCATCCTGGCCCATATGTGGCCTCTGGCCTCCAGGGCCCCCCGCAGCCGGACGGCGGCGGCGGTGTGCCTGGCCGACAAGCTGTGCGCCACGGCGGAGGTGCTGGGTATCTGGCGGCGGACCGCCCTGTACCGGACGGCATGTCTGCCCCGGCCCGCCTTCGGTGGAAACGCGGTAAAGAAAGGGTAAAGACCGCTCTTTCCTTGTGCAAGGGGCCCAAGTTGGAAAAAAAGACGGGATTTTTTCAAAATTTCGGTGCATTTTCCCGACTGTTTTGCTATAATGATTTTAGAATACGCCCCGGTGCGGACTGTCCGCCCGGCGAACAGGCAAATCCATTGTTTTTTGAGGTGATCTCAGGTATGAGCGCGACTGGAGCGGTAGTGTTCCTGCCCCGGGAGGGGACCGGCGTGTCTCCCATGCTGGAGGAGCTGCTCTTTGATCCGGCTGCCCTGTGGCTGGCCCAGGCGCTGGAGAGCGCCGGCGTGCAACAGTTTTTTGTGGTGTGCCACAGCGACGACCGGGAAAAGGCGGAGGCCTGCTTCCCTGTGGAAACGGAATTCGTCACCGGCGGCACCGAGGACGCCCTGGACCAGCTGATGGCCTTTCTGGGCAAGCTGGAGGGAAAGGTGCTCATCCTGACCCGGCCGGTGCTCCTCTCCTGGCAGAGCGCCCGGCAGCTGGTGGATGACAGCGCCGCCGGTCCTCTGGATAATAAGGATACTGGCGTGTGCCGCATTGACGCGGCCCTGCTGGCCCAGGCTCTGGCCGACGGCAGCGGCCTGGACGAGGCCCTGAAGGAAAACGCCGACAAGCTGGGCGGCCGCAGCATCTGGTATCAGAGCGCCGCCCTGCTCAAGAGCGGCCCCGAGGGCCGGGTGGAGGCCGAGCTGACCGCCCGCAATTACGGAGCCTACCGCCTGCTGGAAAGCGGCGTACGTATGATGGACCCCAACACCTGTTATGCCGGACCCCGGGTCCGGGTGGGCAGGGGCACGGTGATCCTGCCCGGCACCATCCTGCGGGGCGAGACGGTGATCGGGACCGGCTGTGAGCTGGGCCCCAATACCATGATCCGGGACTGCGCCCTGGGCGATAACGTGACGGTCAATGCCTCCCAGCTCAGCGAGAGCACCGTGGACGCCGGCGCCAAAATCGGACCCTTCGCCTGTATCCGTCCCAGCTGTCACGTGGGCGCCAATGTAAGGGTAGGCGGCTTTGTGGAACTGAAGAACTCCACCGTGGGAGAGGATAGCAAGATCTCCCACCTGACCTATGTGGGAGATGCCGACGTGGGCTGCCGGGTGGACCTGGGCTGCGGCACCGTCACCGTCAACTATGACGGGGTGGGCAAGTACCGCACCGCCATCGGCGACGACGCCTTTATCGGCTGCAACACCAATCTGGTTGCCCCCGTGCGGGTAGGAGACGGCGCCTACACCGCCGCCGGCTCCACCATCACCGACGACGTGCCCGCCGACTCCCTGGCCATCGCCCGGCCCCGCCAGGCGGTGAAGAAGCAGTGGGCTGCCCGCCGGTCCAGAAGAAAGTGAACCCGTCCCGCTGATGGGACAGAAAATAATTCCGATCTGAACCAAAGACAAAGAACACTAATTTTGTGAGAGGATGTTTGAAAGATGATCGCACACGGTAAGGACATTAAGATCTTTTCCGGCACTTCCAACCGCCAGCTGGCTGAGGCCATCTGCAAGGAGATGGGCATGGAGCTGGGCAACGCCGAGGTGGGCGCCTTCTCCGACGGAGAAAACTTTGTCTCCATTTACGAGACTGTCCGCGGCTCCGATGTGTTCGTGGTCCAGTCCACCAGCTCTCCCGTCAACGACAACCTGATGGAACTGCTCATTATGATCGACGCCCTGAAGCGGGCCTCCGCCGGTCGGATCACCGCCGTGATGCCTTACTTCGGCTACGCCCGTCAGGACCGCAAGACCAAGCCCCGCGATCCCATCTCCGCCAAGCTGGTGGCCAACCTGATCACCCGCGCCGGCGCCGACCGGGTGCTCACCATGGATCTGCACGCCAACCAGATCCAGGGCTTCTTCGACATCCCCGTGGATAACCTGCTGGGCAACCCCATCTTCACCAACTACCTCCACGACCGCTTCAACGGCCACGAGGACGAGGTCATCGTGGTGTCCCCCGACGTGGGCTCCGTGGCCCGGGCCCGCGCCTTTGCCCAGAAGCTGGGCATGGGTCTGGCTATCGTGGACAAGCGCCGTCAGAAGGCCAACTCCTCCGAGGTCATGAACATCATCGGCGACGTCCGGGGCAAGAAGGTTATCCTGTTTGACGACATGGTGGATACCGCCGGCTCCCTGTGCGGCGCCGCTCAGGCCCTGGTGGAGATCGGCGGCGCTACCGACGTCATCGCCTGCGCCAGCCACGGCGTGCTCTCCGGCCCCGCTGTGGAGCGCATCGAGAAGAGCGTCATCAAGGAGCTGTACTTCCTGGATACCGTCCCCGCCAAGCAGGGCGTGAACTGCGACAAGATCAAGTATCTGTCCGTGGCCCATATGTTTGCCGAGGCCATCGAGCGCATCTACGAGGAAGTTTCCGTCTCCAAGCTCTTTGTGTAATGACCGTCCAGGGGGGACGTTGTCTGCCATAAAAGGTGGCTTGCGCCTGATTGGCATCGAATCTGCCCCCGGCAGGTTCGACCCTAGATACGAAACCACCGCGCCGATACAGGGCACGGTAAAAGAGCCTCGCAGAGTTCGTGCCCGCAGGCACGAAAACGATCTTATCTGTTTTCAGCCGCGACATGTGCGTGGCTGAAAACACTTCTCAGCCTGCAAGTGTGGGATCTGTCCGCTTTGGCGGACAGATCCTGCGTGCAGCGGGCTGCATCCCATTCAAACAAGTGGCTGCGGCCACTTGTTTGACAAATTTAGGGCGGGGGCTTGCCCCCGCCTTTGCCTGTTTAAGGAGCCATTATGTTTTTCAACAAAAATCGAGCCTCCGGCGTGGAGTGGCTGGTGGTGGGCCTGGGCAATCCCGGGGACAAATATGAAAATACCCGGCACAACGTGGGCTTTCTCGCCATCGACCATATCGCCGAGGAGCAGCGGGTACCGGTGCAGAAGCTGAAGTACCGCGCCCTCACCAACACGGTGGAGCTGGGGGGCGCCAAGGTGCTGCTCATGAAGCCGGTGACCTATATGAACCTGTCCGGCGAGGCGGTGGGGGAGGCCGCCCGGTTTTACAAGATCCCTGCCGACCATGTGCTGGTCATCTCCGACGACGTGTCCCTGCCCATCGGCAAACTGCGTATCCGCAAGGGGGGCTCCGCCGGGGGCCACAACGGCCTGAAAAATATCATCCAGCACCTGGGCACCGACCAGTTCCCCCGGGTGAAGGTGGGCGTGGGGGAGAAGCCCCATCCCGATTACGACATGGCCGACTGGGTGCTCTCCAAGTTTGTGGGGGAGGACCTCAAGACCATCACCGCCGCCATCGAGAAGGCGGGCAAGGCGGTGGAGTGCCTCATTGCTGAGGGGCCCGACAAGGCCATGAACAAATTCAACGGCTGAGGAAAATATGATTACTTTTCGCAAAATTGATCAAAGAAATTACATGGACTGCATCTGTCTGAAAGTGAGAGACGACCAGACCGGCTTTGTGGCAGATAATGCCCGCTCTTTGGCAGAGGCCCGGTTTGAAGAGGGCCTGTACACCCGGGCCGTCTATTCCGATGACACGATGGTGGGCTTTGTCCTGTTTGATTATGACCCCGAAATTCCGGGCTGGTGCATGAGCCGGTTTATGATCGGCGCACAGTATCAGGGACAGGGACTGGGCAAAGAGGCGGTACGCCGTTTCCTGGAGTTTATGAAAGAAGAGAGGAAGGTAGAGGAGCTCTATCTTCATGTGGAATTGGAAAATACGGCGGCCTATCAGATGTACGAAAAGCTGGGCTTTCAAACCGTGGGAGAGATTCAGTATACCTTTGACGGAACCACCTACCGGGAGCGGCGCATGATGCGCCGGCTTTGAACCTGTGGGCCGCTGTTGCCAAATCGTAACTTGCAATTCCAACCGGGGATGCTAGGATAAAAGGAGCGGGCGCGCCCGCTCCTTTTTCACAGGGGGGCGCGCCGGATTTGGGAGGTGGTCTCCATGGCGGGACGCAGGCTGTTTTGTCAGTATGGTCCGGTGTGCTACCGGATCTCCCTGTGGAAAGAGGGGAAACGCAAGGCCCTGGCGGATTGGCGGACCGGGGCGCACTGGTCCACCTGGCGGTGTGAGGAGGAGCTGCCCGTGCTCCTCAAGGGGCACCGCTCCCCGGTGCTCCGGCGTTTGAGCGGAGTGGATATGGACCTGCAGCGCAGCAAGCGGACCAATCTGGCCCTGGCCGCCGCCCACATCGACGGGGTGGTGGTGGCGCCGGGGGAGAGCTTCTCCTTCTGGCGCCTGGTGGGCAAGCCCTCCGCCCGGAAGGGCTACCAGGACGGGCTCACCATTGCAAGCGGGACCCTGGGCCGGGCGGTGGGGGGCGGGCTGTGCCAGCTGGCCAACCTGATCCACTACCTGGTGCTCCACAGCCCCCTCACCGTCACCGAGCTGCACCACCACTCGGACGCCCTCTTTCCCGACGACCGCCGCCGGGTGCCCTTCGGCACCGGCACCTCCATTTTTTATCCCCATGTGGATTACCGCTTCCGCAACGACACCGACCAGCCGGTCCAGCTGCGGGTGTGGCTGGACGAGGACGATCTGTGCGGCGAGCTGAGGGGGACGGCCCCCTTCCCCCTGCGCTACCGGCTGCGGGAGGAGGGGAGCGGTTATGTCCGGGAGGGTGAGGAATACTACCGGGTAAGCCAGGTCTACCGCATGGCCTGCGACCGGGCCACCGGGGCGGAAGTGGGCCGGCAGCTGCTGCTGGACAACCACTCCAAGGTGCTCTTTGATCCCGCCCTCATCCCGGCGGATCAGATGTTACCGCGCTGAAAGGAGAGCGCTATGCTGCTGGAACGAATCAAGGCCCACAGTGAATCTCTGGGGGACCGGCCCGCCCTGATGGCGGGGGAGGAAGTGGTCCGCTGGGGGGAGCTGTGGCCCATGGCCCAGGGGCTGGCGGCCAAGCTAAAGGTGGAAGGGACCGGCCCGGTGGCCCTCATCGGGGACCCGGGTGAGGTTTGGGTGCCGGTGGCCTTTGTGGCCTGCCTGCTGGCGGGGCGGCCCTACCTGCCTCTGGACCCCCTGTTGCCCCTGGCGGGACAGCGGGAACTGCTGGAGCAGGCGGGGGCGGTCCTGCTGGACCGGCAAAAAGCGGAGGAGGGCTTTTCCTCCGGATCGTCCTGCCCGTCCCCCGACGACCCCAACCGCATCGCCTATGAGATCTTTACCTCGGGCAGCACCGGAACGCCCAAGCTGGTGGAGGTGAGCCTGAGCAATCTGGAGCACTTCCTTCGTTGGGCCTCCGCTCTGCCGGAGATCGCCGCCGTCCTGGGCGGGACGGCGGTAGGTCAGGCCGCCTGGTCCTTTGACCTGTCGGTGGCCGACCTCTATCTGTCCCTGCTGGGGGGCGGCACCCATGTGGCCCTCACCCCAGGGGAAAAGGAGAACTTTGCCGCCCTGTTCCGCCGATTGGAGGAAAGCGACCTGTCTTTGCTGGTGGCCACCCCCTCCTTTTTGCGCCTCTGCCTGACGGAGCCATCCTTCGACCCCGCCAAGCTGCCCCGGCTGCGGACGGTCTTTTCCTGCGGGGAGGTATTGCCCCCCGCCGCCGCCCGGCGGCTGCTGGAGCGGTTTCCCGGCGTGGCCCTCCTCAACGCTTACGGTCCCACCGAGGCCACCTGCGCCGTGTGCGCCGTCCCTATTTCCCGGGAGATGTGCGGTGGGCCCCTGCCCATCGGCACCGTTGGGGAGGGGGCTGTGGATATCTCCCTGGAGGAAGGGGAGATCGTCCTCACCGGAGCCAGTGTGGCACCACGGTTTGGGGGGAAGTATTCCACAGGGGACCTGGGTTATGTGGAAAACGGACTGCTCTACTGGGCGGGGCGGCGGGATTTACAGCTGAAGTACAAGGGGTACCGGCTGGAACCTGCCCGCATCGAAGGAGCGCTGGAGGCCCTGCCCCAGGTGGAGCGGGCGGCGGTGCTCCCCCGGCGGGATGGGGCGGGACAGGTGAAGGGCCTGACCGCCTTCGTGGAGGGGTCCGGGCTGGAGCCGGAAACGCTGGCTCAGGCCCTGGCGGATTTGCTGCCCCCCTATCAGATTCCCAGTCAGTGGAGGCTGTTGGACCGGCTGCCCCTGACCCCCAACGGAAAATGCGACCGGAAACGGCTGGAGGAGATGCTATGATGATGGGTGACGATGTGATCCGGGACCTGCTGGTGCAGGTCTGCGGCACTCAGGACGCCCTCCGCCCCGGAGCCGACCTGCTGGAGGAGGGTATCCTGGACTCCCTGGCTATGATCGACCTGCTGGAGGGACTGGAGGATCTGGGCATCCAGATCCAGCCCACCCGGGTGCCCAGGGACTCCTTCCGCACGGTGGAGGGCATTCTGGCCCTCTGCCGTCAGGCGGAGGGGGAGGCCCTCTGAGGCTGACCCTTGCACCGGGGTAAGGTGCGCTTATGACTTCCAAATTTTTCTATATCTTCGAGGTGTACCATGAAACAACTGCTGTCCGCGCTGAAGGATATCCCGGAATATTGTGCCCTGACGGCGGCCATTGACAACGGGGCCTGCCCTGTGGCCTTCTCCGGATTATCGGCGGTCCACCGGGCCCACTTTGCCGCCGGGCTCCATCAGGAGCTGGAGCGGCCGGTGGTGGTGGTGTGCGCCGACGAGGGGGAGGCCCAGCGGATGGAGAAGGACCTGGCCGCCCTCTCCGGGGAGAAGGTGGCCACCCTGTCCGCCCGGGAGTTCACCTTCCACAACGCGGCGGTGGTGTCCCGGCAGTATGAGCACCGGCGGCTGTCCGTCCTGCGTGCCCTGGCGGCGGGGGAGTGCCCCCTGCTGGTGTGTACGGTGGAGTCCCTCCTCCAGCGCACCATCCCCAAGACCCTGCTCACCCAGGCGGCCCAGGTGGTGCGGATGGGGGAGGCCCATGACCTGAACGAGCTCACCGACACCCTCACCGCCGCCGGGTACGCCCGGTGCCAGCAGGTGGAGGGTGTGGGCCAGTTTGCCCTGCGGGGCGGCATCCTGGACTTCTTCTCTCCCGCCCACCAGAAGCCGGTGCGTGTGGAGTTCTTCGGGGACGAAGTGGACGCCATGGGCTTCTTCGACCCGGACACCCAGCGCCGCATTCAGAACATCAGCGAGGCGGAGATTCTGCCTGCCGCCGAGGTGCTGCCCCAGTTCACCCCCGGCGGCTGGGCGGGGCTGCTGGAGGGCCTGGACAAGCTGATTGTCCGTACCCGCAAGCGCAAGGGGGCGGAAAAGCTGGTCCAGACCCTGGAGGAGGACCGGGAGCGGCTGGACGCCGGTACCTCCTTCCCGGCCATGGACCGGTATGTAAGCCTGATCTACCCCCAGATGGCCACGGCGGCCGACTATCTGCCGGAGGATGCGGTAATACTCTTCAGCGAGAGTGGCCGGGTGGCCGAGCGGGGGAAGAACTACCTGTGGCAGCTGGGGGAGGACGCCAAGTCCCTGATGGAGCGGGGCGAGCTGGCGGGGGATCTGGCCGACTTTGCCCGCACCCCCGAGGAGCTGTGGCAGGTGCTGGAGGAGTGGCCGGTGTGCTACCTGGACGCCTTCGCCGCCTCCACCTATCCCCGGCGGCCCCGGACGGTGATCAACCTGCTGGCCAAGCAGCTGCCCTCTTACGGCGCCAGCCTGGAGACCGCCGTCTCCGACCTGGCCCATTACGTCTCCGAGGGCTTCCGTACCGTGGTGCTGGTGAGCAGCCAGCAGCGGGCCCTCAACCTCCAGGCCCTGCTGCGGGAGCAGAAGATGACCACCGCCGTGGACTTCGAGCTTCACGAGCTGCCCGGCTACGGCAAGGCGGTCATTGCCGTGGGGGGCGTGACTGCCGGTATGGAGTACCCGGTGGGGCGGCTGGCGGTACTCACCGAGGGCCAGTCCGCCCTGGGCAAGAAGCGCCGGAGCAAGCCCGCAACCAACCGGCAGAAGCTGAAATCCTATGCCGACCTGTCCCCCGGGGATCTGGTGGTCCACGAGCACCACGGCGTGGGCCGGTTCGTGGAGATGACCAAGAAAGTGGTGGACGGCATTGAGAAGGACTATGTGAAGATCGCCTATGCCGGCACCGACATTCTGTACGTCCCCGCCACCCAGCTGGATCTGGTGAGCAAGTATATCGGCGGCGGCGAGGACGCCAACGAGAAGCGCAAGCTGTCCAAGCTGGGAGGCGGCGACTGGGAGCGGGCCAAGTCCAAGGCCAAGAAGGCGGTAAAGGACCTGGCCAAGGGCTTGATCCAGCTGTACGCCCAGCGGCAGCGGCAGCCCGGCTTCGCCTTCTCTCCCGACTCCGAGTGGATGCACGAGTTTGAGGAGCAGTTCGAGTACGCCGAGACCGACGACCAGCTGCGGTGCATCGCCGAGATCAAGCGGGACATGGAGACCGCCCGGCCCATGGACCGGCTGCTGTGCGGCGACGTGGGCTACGGCAAGACCGAGGTGGCCTTCCGGGCCATTATGAAGTGCGTGCTGGACGGCAAGCAGGCCGCCATTCTGGTGCCCACCACCGTGCTGGCCCGGCAGCACTACCTGTCCGCCAAGCAGCGCTTTGCCAAGTACCCGGTGGAGATCGACGTGGTGAGCCGGTTCCGCACCGCTGCCCAGATGAAAGAGACCCTGCGGCGGCTGTCGGCGGGGCAGATCGACCTCTTGATCGGCACCCACCGGCTTTTCCAGAAGGATGTGACCTTCAAGGACCTGGGGCTGCTGGTCATCGACGAGGAGCAGCGCTTCGGCGTCCAGCACAAGGAGCGGCTCAAGGAGCTGTCCCGCCAGGTGGACGTGCTCACCCTTTCGGCTACTCCCATTCCCCGTACCCTCAACATGGCCCTCTCGGGTATCCGGGATATGTCCACCCTGGAGGAGCCCCCCATGGACCGCCAGCCGGTGCAGACCTATGTGCTGGAGCACGACTGGGGCGTGCTGATGGACGCCGCCCGCCGGGAGCTGGAGCGGGGCGGCCAGGTGTACTACCTCCACAACCGGGTGGACACCATCACCCGCACCGCCGCCCGCATCAAGGAGATGCTGGGGGAGGACGTGGAGGTGGCGGTGGCCCATGGCAAAATGAGCCAGGAAGAATTGAACGAGGTCATGACCCGTATGAGCGAGGGCGAGGTGGATGTGCTGGTGTGTACCACCATCATCGAGACCGGCATCGACATTGCCAACGCCAACACCCTCATCATTGAGGACGCTGACAAGATGGGTCTGGCCCAGCTCCACCAGATCAGAGGCCGTGTGGGCCGGTCCACCCGCCGGGCCTTCGCCTACCTGACCTACCGGCAGGGGAAGGTGCTCACCGAGGTGGCCTCCAAGCGGCTGGGGGCCATCCGGGAGTTTGCCGAGTTCGGCTCCGGCTTCAAGATCGCCATGCGCGACCTGGAGATCCGGGGCGCGGGCAACATCCTGGGCCCGGAGCAGTCCGGCTTCATGCTCAGTGTGGGCTACGATATGTACCTGCGGCTGCTGGAGGAGGCGGTGCTGGAGGAGCGGGGGGAGCCCATCCCCAAGCGCACCGAGTGCGCCGCCGACCTCAGTGTGGCGGCCTCCATCCCCGACCGGTACGTCCCCTCCCCGGAGGAGCGGATGGACCTGTACCGGCGGATCGCCGCCATCCGCACCGAGGCCGACGCCGACGACGTCACCGACGAGCTCATCGACCGCTACGGCGACCCGCCCCGGACGGTGAACAACCTGATTTCGGTGGCTCTGCTGCGGGCGGCCGCCGCCGAGAATGGGGTGGTGCAGATCCGCCAGCAGGGGGGCGGCCTGCAATTTTATCTGGACGGCTTTGACCTCCAGCGGGTGAGCGCCCTGTGCGCCCTGGAGCACTACCGGGGGCGGCTGCTCTTCTCCGCCGGGGAGAAGCCCTACCTGGCCCTGCGGCTCAAGAAGGGGGAGGACCCCCTGAAATGGGGCCGCAAGGTGATGGAGGACTACGGCAAGACCGGGGCGCAAAGCCCGGCAGACCAACCGTAAAACAGACAGAAGGGGCCCGGCGCATTGCGCCGGGCCCCTTCTGTATAGGGAAAGAAAGATGGGAATCGTGGATCAGAAGCCGATAATATTGAGGTAGACGTCCACATTGCCGTGGACCAGCCGGGTATCGCCGTTTTCATCGTCGTAGAACCAGAAGTTCTCCTCCATAGGGAAGTCCGGGTTGGAGGTACCGGCGGTGGCGTATACCGGGATGGAGATCTTCACCCAGCCGTCGGTGGCCTTGGTAAAGGTGCCGGTCAGGTACTTGTCTGCCCAGCGGTAGCCGTCCTCATTCTCAATGACCTCATGGTCCAGAGACAGACCGTACTCGGCCAGAGCGTCCAGGGTGGCCTGGGTACCCAGGGGGGAGGCGCCGGGGATCTCCCGGTCGGCGGTCAGGTCGTCGGCGGTGTAGAAGATGCCGTCATAGAAGGAGTTGATGCCGGCCCGGTCCACGGTGTCGCCTACCTTGCCCCACAGGATGATGGGGGCCACCGCAAATTCGCCGGACTCCACGAACCGGAAGTGGAGGGTGCGGGTGACGGGGTCGCCCTTTCTGGGGGTGACGGTAAAGGTCACGTCGGTTTCACCGGCGGCCTGGCACTCGCCCTCCAGGTGGTCGCCCAACAGGGTGATGCCGTCAGGCAGCTGGCCCTCCACCAGCTTGACGGTAAAGCTGCTGTTCTGCTGCTCCTCGGGCAGCCACCAGCGGAACTCATAGCCCACGCCGTTGTACCACAGCTCCTCCTCGCCGTTGTCATTGACGTAGGGCTCGGGCTCCACGGAGAGTACATAGTCTACCTTGTCGGGATCGTAGGGGGGCTTTACGGACTGAATGACGGCGGTCTGGGTGGCGGCGTCGTAGCCCACTTCCTTGCCGAAGGCCTCACTGATGGCCCGGATGGGCACATAGGTGGTGCCGTTGTAGGCGAACACGTCCATTTCCTTGCCGTTGACGTCCTTGGGCACAAAGGCCTCGCCGTCGATGGACAGCTTCATGCCCGGGTTGACGGCGATGCTGACCAGATTACCGGCGGCCAGGGCGGCGGTGCCGGTGCCCAGCACCACAGTGAGGGCCAGAGCGGCCATGCGGGTCCTTTTTTTCATAGAGACACTTCCTTTCATGAACTGCGGGGTTTCAAGGGTTGAAACCAGCATACCACAGTACTGTAAGAAAGTGGTGTGCGCGAATGCACACTTGTGCCGGCGGGCGGGGCCCTTATCCCAGGGAGCTTACCCTGCCGGGACAGGCAATCTCGGCAGAGGCCGTCATGGACTGGGGCACCAGCACCAGATTGAGCCGGGGCAGGTCAGTCAGGGGGGAGAAGTCGGGGACGGCAGGGCCGTTGAAGCAGAAGGTCTCCAGCAGTCCGGCCTGGGCCAGGGGGGACAGGTCGGTGACATGGGAGCTGAACAGCCCCAGATTGCGCAGCCGGGGCAGGTCGCCCGCCCCTTCCAGGGAGTTCTGCCCGGCGTGGAGCCGCAGGTCCACTACCTGGCAGCCCGCCAGAACAGACAGATCCTCACAGGGCAGCAGGCCCACGTTCAGGATGGGCAGCTGCTCCCGCTTTGTCAGAGCGGCCACCGCCTCCTCCGGGGGCGCCCACAGGGAGAGCTCCTCCAGCAGGGGCAGAGTAGCCAGCACCGACCAGTCTCCGTCGGACACCGTACGCCCGCCCAGGGACAGGCGGACCAGAGGCAGATCAGTCAGGGGAGCCAGACTGTCCAGGGGGGTGAGCTGGTCGCCGCCGCCCACCCCGTCCAGATTCAGGTTCCGCAGCCTGGCCAGTCCCGCCAGCGGACTCAGATCGGAGGGGGTGTTGCCCCCCAGCCACAGGGTGCTCAGGCCGATGAGGGAGGAGAGGGGAGACAGGTCCTCAATGTGGTTGTCGCACACCACCAGCGTGGTGATGGGCAGCCCCTCCAGAGGGGACAGTTCGGTGATCTGCTGCCGGCACAGCCATACCTCCTCCAGATTGGGCATATGAGCCAGCAGGGATAGGTCGGACACATCGCCCCGAGAGGTATCACCGGTGGTATCATTCATATAATAGGAATAGGACGAGGGGTCCTCCAGCACCTCGTTGCCCAGCAGAGCCAGCCGCTCCACCTGCTCCAGATCGCCGTAGGTGATCTCTCCCAGGGGCCGGTCCAGCTCCTCCCGCACTGCCAGCTCCAGACAGTAGGAGGAGAATTCCACCGGCTGGGACGCCTGCATCCGGGGGAGGACTGCCCCTCCGGCCACCCCCAGGCATAGGGCCAGGGCACAGGCCGCTGCCGCCAGCGTTACCGGCCCCCGGCGGGACCTGCCGCCAAGGGCGTCCTTCAGTGCCCCAGCGGTGGGATAGCGGTCGTCGGGACTGAAGGCGGTGCATTTGCGCAGCACCCCCTTCAGCTGCCGGGATACGGGGGCCTCCTCCAGACTGCCCCGGTCATAGGAGCCGGTGAGGGCCCAGATCAGGGTGGCGCCAAGGGCATACAGGTCGGCCCGCTCGTCGGTCTGGGCAAAGCCGTATTGCTCCGGCGGCGCGGTAACCGAGCTGCCCATAATGCGGGTGTCGCTGTCCCGGTGGGGCTTGTACTGCCGGGCGATGCCGAAGTCGATGAGCCCCACGCCCCCGTCAGATCCCACGATGATATTGTCCGGCTTGATATCCCGGTGGATGATGGGCGGGTCCATCCCGTGGAGCCGCTCCAGCAGCTCCACCAGCTGTCCACCCAGCTGGCGGCAGTGGGCCTCGTCACAGGGGCCGGTGCGGTCCAGATAACGGGTCAGGGACTGGCCGGGCAGATAGCTGCGGACCAGATAGACCGACTGCTCCTGCCGGAAGCAGTCGGCGGCCAGGGGCACGCGGCCTGCCAGAGCGGGGTAGAGCTGGGTGAGCAGCCGGAACTCCTCCTCCAGGTCCTCGCCCCCCTCCCGGGCGATCTTGAGCGCATAGGGGGCCTCGTCGCACCGGCGGCGGAGGAGCCACACGCTGCGGCTCTCCCGCTCCGCCAGGCAGGCCTCCGGCCGGTAGACCAGGGCGATGCGGTCGGGCAGGGACAGACTGTCCACCACCTGCTTGTAGTCTTGACGAAAATCATCGGTGCGGCTCACAAAAGCCCCCCTTCTCCCAGAGAGAGGAGCAGCTCGTCGGTCTCCTCCAGGGTCAGGTGATGGGTCAGTCCGTAGAGCACCGCCGCGTCAAACCGGCTGCGGGGATAGAGGGAGGCCTTGCCGCAGCGGGCGAGCAGCTGCTGGGCCTCCTCCTCTCCCAGCTCCAGCGCCAGGGCCAGCCGCAGCAGAAAGGTACGGGTGGGAGGACGGGTGCCATTGAAGAGCTGATAGCCATAGGACCGCTCCAGATAGCAGGCCCGGATGGCGTCCTTGACCAGCCAGCCCCGCCGCTCCAGCAGGCTGCATAAATAAAAGGTGAAGTCCGGCGGTGTGAACGCGCACCCTGCCAGCATGGCGGGATCGGAGGATGTGCAAATCGCGTTGCGCAGTTCTTCTGTGGTTTTCACGGCGCCCCTCCTTCCTGATAAAATACGGATGATTTTACAAAAAATGATTGACTATTTTTTGATTATACTACCTGTTTTTGGGCTTGGAAAGAGTGTATCATAGTTTTTCCGCCGGCAGGTGTGCAAAAATGCACACTTATTGCATGATGGGATAATAGCCGTGATCAGAAACAGGGAAAAGCAGGGAAATGCGATTTTGTTCACAATTTATTCTTTTATCTTTAAAGGGGTTATGCTATACTAGGAAACTGAATCAATGTCAACAGCCGCGTTTTGCGCGGTGGAGATCAGAAAGGTGAATCAGACACATGGGACTGTTGAAAAAGCTGTTCGGCACCAGCTCCGCCAAGGAGCTCAAGGCCATCAAACCCATCGTGGACAAGATCGAGGCCCTGGACGAGGAGTACTCCAAGCTCACCGATGAGCAGCTCAAGGCAAAGACCCCTGAATTGAAAGAGCGTCTGGCCAATGGCGAGACCCTGGACGACATCCTGCCCGAGGCCTTTGCGGCCTGCCGTGAGGCGGCCTGGCGTGTGCTGGGTATGAAGCCCTACCGGGTACAGCTCATCGGCGGCATCATTCTCCATCAGGGCCGTATCGCCGAGATGAAGACCGGCGAAGGCAAGACCCTGGTGGCCACCCTGCCCGCCTACCTCAACGCCCTGGCCGGCGAGGGTGTCCACATCGTGACCGTCAACGACTACCTGGCCAAGCGTGACTCCGAGTGGATGGGCAAGGTCTACCGCTTTATGGGCCTCACCGTGGGTCTGGTGATCCACGACGTCCAGCCCAAGGACCGCAAGGCCTCCTACGCCGCCGACATCACCTACGGCACCAACAATGAGTTCGGCTTTGACTATCTGCGGGACAATATGTGCATCTACGCCACCGAGATGGTGCAGCGGGGCCACTCCTTCGCCATCGTGGACGAGGTGGACTCCATCCTCATCGACGAGGCCCGCACCCCCCTCATCATCTCCGGCCAGGGTGACAAGTCCACCCAGCTGTACACCATTGTGGACGCCTTTGTGGCCCGCCTGAAGGGCCAGCGGGTGGCCAAGGTGGACACCAAGGAGGAAGAGGACCCCGATGTGGACGCCGACTACATCGTGGATGAGAAGGCCCGCACCGTCACCCTCACCGCCCGGGGCATCGCCAAGGCCGAGCAGCAGTTCCAAATCGAGAATCTGGCCGACCCGGAGAACACCACCCTGTCCCACCACATCAACCAGGCCATCAAGGCCCGGGGCCTGATGAAGCGGGACATCGACTACGTGGTGAAGGACGGCGAGGTCATCATCGTGGACGAGTTCACCGGCCGCCTCATGTACGGCCGCCGCTATAACGAGGGCCTCCACCAGGCCATCGAGGCCAAGGAGGGCGTCACCGTGGCCCGGGAGTCCAAGACCCTGGCCACCATCACCTTCCAGAACTACTTCCGCCTGTACAACAAGCTGTCCGGTATGACCGGTACCGCCATGACTGAGGAGGAGGAGTTCGGCACCATCTACGCCCTGGACATTGTGGAGATCCCCACCAACAAGCCCCTGGCCCGGATCGACAACCCCGATGTGGTGTACAAGACCGAGGCCGGCAAGTACCGGGCCATCGTCAAGCAGATCGAGGAGTGCCACGCCAAGGGCCAGCCTGTGCTGGTGGGTACCATTTCCATCGAGAAGTCCGAGCAGATCTCCGAGATGCTCAAGCGCAAGGGCATCAAGCATAACGTGCTCAACGCCAAGTTCCACGAGAAGGAAGCCGAGATCGTGGCCCAGGCCGGTAAGCTGGGGGCGGTGACCGTGGCCACCAACATGGCCGGCCGTGGTACCGATATCCTGCTGGGCGGCAACGCCGAGTTTTTGGCCAAGGCCGAGCTGCGGAAGGCCGGCCTCAGCGACGAGCTCATCGCCGAGTCCACCGGCTTTGCCGACACCGACAACCAGGAGATCCTGGAGGCCCGCCGGATGTTTACCGAGGCCGAGGCCAAGTATAAGGACGCCATCAAGGAGGAGGCCGAGAAGGTCCGTGCCGCCGGCGGCCTGTTCATTCTGGGCACCGAGCGCCACGAGTCCCGCCGCATCGACAACCAGCTGCGGGGCCGTGCCGGCCGTCAGGGCGACCCCGGCGAGAGCCGGTTCTTCCTCTCTCTCCAGGACGACATCATGCGCCTGTTCGGCTCCGAGCGGGTCATGGGCATGATGGATAAGCTGGGGGTGGACGAGGATATGCCCCTGGACTCCAAGATGCTCTCCAATGTCATTGAGAACGCCCAGAAGCAGGTGGAGTCCCGGAACTTCCAGACCCGTAAGACGGTGCTGGAGTACGACGACGTGATGAACACCCAGCGTAAGGTCATCTATGAGCAGCGCCGGAAGGTGCTGGACGGCGAGAACCTGAAGGAGGCCGTTCAGACCATGTTGTCCACCGTCATCTCCAACGAGGTGGCGGCCCACATGGGCGAGCTCAAGCACATGGACGCCGAGAACTGGCGGGAGGTGTGCGCCCAGTTCCGGGGCCTGTTCCTTACCCCCGAGGACTACAAGTTCGACGACGAGGAGCTGCAGAAGTACGACGTGGACGCCCTGGAGCAGCTGCTCCTCCGGAAGGCCACCGAGGTCTACAGCAAGAAGGAAGCCGAGCTGGGCGAGCCCCTCATGCGTGAGCTGGAGCGGGTGATGATGCTCCGGGTGGTGGACGAGTACTGGATGGACAACATCGACGCCATGCAGGAGCTGCGTCAGGGCATCGGCCTGCGGGCTTACGGCCAGAACGACCCCGTGGTGGAGTACAAGCGCGAGGGCTACGAGATGTTCGAGCGCATGATCGCCGCCATCCAGGAGGAGACTCTGCGCCGGATCTTCCTGGCCCGGGTGCAGGTGGGCTCCACCGTCAAGCGCGAGCGGGTGGCCAAGGTCACCGGTGAGAGCGCCGGCAGCGACGGCACTGTGAAGAAGCAGCCCGTCAAGAAGGGCCAGAAGGTGGGCCGCAACGATCCCTGCCCCTGCGGCAGCGGCAAGAAGTACAAGAAGTGCTGCGGGATGCACGAAGAGGACTAAAAGCAGCCTGGTCCCAGAAGCGGGGCGTCGGGGACGCCGCCCCCTACGGAAACCCGTAGGGGCGGGCCTCCGGACCGCCCGCCCTGGATAAAGGAGACCATATGAACATCATTGAACACAACAAAAATGGTCTGGTGTACCTGGCCTCTGACGGCGTTGAGGCCGCCGGCGGGGCGGTCCACGGCTTTTCCACCCGGCTGGGCGGGGTGTCGGAGGGAATCTACGACTCCCTCAACCTGAGCATGACCCGGGGAGACGATCCGGCCAGAGTGGCGGAGAACTACCGCCGGTTCTGCGCCGCCATCGGAGCCGATGTGAAGGGCGTGGTGTGCGCCAGCCAGGTCCATGGGGATACGGTGCGTTCCGTCACCACCGCCGACCTGGGCATTGGTCTGGACGAGCCGGAGCCCTGGCAGGCCGACGGCCTGGTCACCGACATCCCCGGCGTGGTGCTTACTGTCTTTACCGCCGACTGCCTGCCCATCCTGCTCTACGATCCGGTGCGCCGGGTGGTGGGGGCGGTCCACGCCGGTTGGCGGGGTACCGCTCTGGGCATTGCCGCCAAGGCGGTGGAGCGGATGGTGGATTGCTACGGCTGTGACCGGCTGGACATTCTGGCCGCCATCGGCCCCGGCATTTCCAAGTGCTGCTTCGAGACCCACGAGGACGTGCCCAATGCCATGACCGAGGCCATGGGCGCCTCCGCGCTCCACTGCATCCAGGTGCTGCCCACCGGCAAGTTCCATGTGGATCTGAAGGCTCTCAACGCCAAACGGTTGGAGAGCGTGGGCCTGGACCCTGAGCATATTGCCGTGTCCGGCGACTGCACCGCCTGCCTCCACGACAAGTACTGGTCCCATCGCTTTACCCACGGGGAGCGGGGCAGCCAGGCTGCTATGATCGCAATCGTCTAGGGGGGAATATATTCCCCCCTAGATACAAAACCGCCGCGCCGCCTTGCGGCACAACGGTTTTGATACCCCCCTCGCCTCCCCACGGGGGAGACGGTTGCCCGCCAGTGCGGGCAAGCAGTGGTACCGTTCCGGGAAGTGAATTCCCGGAACGGTGTGTTTTATACGGCACTTACAGACAGGAGGGGCTGCCCTTGAACAAACGAACACGACGGTTTTTGGCGGCTTTGGGGGCCGCCCTCTGCCTGGTCTTGACGGGCTGTACCGGAGGTCCGGAGCCGGAGACCACCCCCACGCCGGAGCCTGCCGCCAGCGCCACCCCTGCCCCTGAGGGAGCGGAATTTACCCTGGCCTGCTATCCTCAGGCCGGATTCCACCCCATCACCGGCAGCAACCGTACCAACCTGTCTCTGGGCGGGCTGATGTATGAGGGGCTCTTTGCCCTGGATCAGCAGTTTGAGGTCAGCCAGGTGCTGTGCGACCGCTACACCACCTCGGAGGACGGGCTGACCTGGACCTTTACCCTGCGCTCCGGCGTCACCTTCTCCGACGGGAGCCCCCTCACCTCGGCGGAGGTGGTCTCCTCCCTGGAGAGCGCCCGTACCAGCCCCCTCTATTCCGCCCGGTTTACCGATATCGGCGCCATTACAGCGGGACAGGGAACGGTGACCGTGGCCCTCAGCCGGGCCAATGCCTCTCTGCCCGCTCTGCTGGATATCCCCATCGTCAAGGAGACCGGGGGCACCCCCCTGGGCACCGGGCCCTATGTGCTCTCCGGCAGCGGAAGTGAGCTGTCCCTCACCATCAACAGCCGCTGGTGGCAGGGGGAGCAGCTGCCCCTGGATACCATTCCCCTGCGGGCCATTCAGGAGGCCGACGATTTGATCCACGCCTTTGATACCAAGGACATTTCTCTGGTATCCACCGACCTGACCGCCACCAATGCCCTGGGCTTCTCCGGCTCCTTTGATACCCTGGATTACCCCACCTCCACCATGGTGTATGTGGGCTTCAACACCCTCAGCGGCCCCTGCAGGGACGCTGGGGTGCGGCGTGCCCTGCTGCGGGCCTTTGACCGGGAGTCGGTATCCACTGCCATCTTCTCCCGCCACGCCCAGCCCGCCGCCCTGCCGGTCCACCCCGGCACCGCCCTCTATCATGAGGATCAGGCGTCCGCCCTCAGCTACTCCTCCCAGGCGGTGGACGAGGCCCTTACCGCCGCGGGCTGGACCAATACCGGCAGCGGCTGGGTCAACGGACGGCAGACCCTCAGCCTGGAACTGGTGGTATCTGCCGAAAATCAGGACCGGGCGGCAGCGGCCCAGCATCTGGTCAACGGCCTCAACGATCTGGGTATCCACGCCACCCTCACCAAGCTGGACTGGGACGCCTATGTCTCCGCCCTCCAGAAGGGAGATTTTGACCTCTATCTGGGGGAGGTGCGGCTTACCGCCGACTTTGACCTCACCCCCCTGATCGCCGCCGGGGGCGCCCTCAACTACGGGGGCTACAGCGACCCTCAGGCCGCACAGCTGCTCCAGAGCTATCGGGCCACCAGCGGACAGAGCCGGGATCTCGGCGCCCGGCAGCTCTTTGCCCGGCTGGCGGAGGAGCCCCCCTTTGGGGTACTCTGCTTCAAAAACTGGTCGGTGCTCACCCAGTGGAACGCAGTTTCCGGCATGACCCCCACCCAGCAGAATTTGTTTTTCCAGTTCCCCTATTGGCAGATCACCCAGTAAGCCTTTGCGGCCCCCGCGTTACGCGGGGGCCGCTTTTTGTCTGCCCGCCCCGCCAGCTTTCCCCCAATTCCGGGGGACAGGCCTGCTATACTGTATCCAAAAGATGGAAAACAAACAGGCGAGGAGCGGTCACCATGACACAGTGGTATGCGTGCAGCGCCAAACAGGCGCTGGAGGAATTGAGAAGCAATCAGGGCGGACTGACCGGGGCGGAGGCCGCCCGGCGGCTGGTGGCTCACGGCCCCAACAAGCTGGCCCACAAGAAGGACAAGTCCTTCCTGGCCCGGCTGCTGGGCCAGCTGAAGGACCCCATGATTTTGGTGCTGCTGGCGGCGGCGGTCCTGTCCCTGTGGGCCAGCGGGGGAGAGGACTGGCTGGACGCCGCTATTATTTTGGGCATTGTGGCGGTAAACGCAATTATCTCTCTGTCCCAGGAGGACAGCGCCCGCAAGGCGCTGGAGGCCCTGAGCCAGATGTCGGCCCCGGTGGCCCACGCTCTGCGGGACGGGGTGCTGACCCGGGTGGAGGCGGACAAGCTGGTGCCCGGCGACGTGATCCGCCTGGAGGCGGGGGACCTGGTGCCCGCCGATTGCCGCATCCTGGAGGCGGTAGGACTCCAGGCTGACGAATCCGCCATGACCGGCGAGTCCGCCCCGGTCAACAAGGGGGCCCTGGGACCCCTGCCCGCCGACACCCCTCTGGCAGAACGGCGCAATATGCTCCTCTCCGCCACGGTGGTCACCCGGGGCCGGGCCACCTGTCTGGTGGCCGCCACCGGAATGGATACCGAGGTGGGTCATATCGCCGGTCTCCTGATGGATAAAGGGGAAAGTGAAACACCTTTACAGAAAAAGATGGGGGAGATTTCCAAGACCCTGTCCTTCCTGTGCCTGTGCGTGTGCGCGGTGATGTTTGGGGTGGGGCTGCTCCAGGGGCGGAATCTGCTGGAAATGTTCCTCACCGCCGTATCTCTGGCGGTGGCCGCCATCCCCGAGGGCCTGCCCGCCATCATTTCCATTGTGCTGGCGCTGGGTGTAAGCCGTATGGCCAAGCGGCGGGCCATAGTCAAAAAGCTGCCGGCGGTGGAAACTTTGGGGTGCGCCGGGGTGATCTGCTCCGACAAAACGGGCACCCTGACCCAGAATAAAATGACGGTGGTGGACATCTGGACGCCCTCCCAGGGGGAGCGGGATCTGGCCCTCACCATCGGCACTCTGTGCGGCGACGCCGAGCTGAGCTGGAAGGGGAAAACCCCGGTGTGTACCGGCGATCCCACCGAGGCGGCTCTGGTGGAAGCGGCGGCACGGGCCGGACTGGATAAAAACAAATTGGAGGAGGAGTGGCCCAGAAAAGGGGAAATTCCATTTGATTCCGAACGAAAACTCATGACCACCGTACATAGCAAGCCGGGCGGGGGATACCGGGTGATGGTGAAGGGGGCTCCCGACGTGCTGGCCCGCCGGTGCCGGCTGACCGAGAGCGCCCTGCGGCGGATCACCGGGCGCAACGAGGCCATGGCGGGCAAGGCTTTGCGGGTGCTGGGGATGGCCTACAAGGATATAGAGGGGCTGCCCCACAGCCTGGACAGCGACAGCCTGGAGAAAGGCCTCACCTTTGTGGGGCTGCTGGGCATGATGGACCCGCCCCGGCCGGAGGTGCGCCGGGCGGTGGACCAGTGCTACAGGGCGGGAGTGCGGCCGGTGATGATCACCGGCGACCACAAGCTCACCGCCGTGGCGGTGGCCAAAGAGCTGGGCATCTGCCGGGAGGGGGACCGTGCCCTCACCGGGGAGGACCTGGACTTTCTGCCCCAGCAGGCGCTGGAGGAGGAAGTGGACAAATTTGCCGTGTACGCCCGGGTGTCGCCGGAGCACAAGCTGCGCATCGTCCAGGCCTGGCAGGCCAGGGGGAAGGTGGTGGCCATGACCGGCGACGGCACCAACGACGCCCCCGCCCTCAAGGCCGCCGACATCGGCTGCGCCATGGGCAAGGGGGGCACCGATGTGGCCCGGGGAGCGGCCGACATGATCCTTACCGACGACAACTTCGCCACCATCGTCTCGGCGGTGGAGGAGGGGAGAGGCATCTACGCCAACATCAAAAAGGCCATTCACTACCTGCTCTCCTGCAACATCGGGGAGATCTTGACCATTGCCCTGGCCACCCTGTTTCGGTTTCCCGAGATGCCTCTGGCCCCGGTGCAGCTGCTGTGGCTCAATCTGGTCACCGACTCCCTGCCCGCTCTGGCGCTGGGGGTGGAGCCGGTGGAGCCGGGGGTGATGGACCGGCCGCCCCGGCAGGCGGGGGAGTCCCTCTTTGCCCACGGCTTTGCCTTCCGGCTGGCCTGGCAGGGGGTGATGGTGGGGGCCCTCACCCTGGCGGCCTATGTGCTGGGGGCCTGGATGCTGCCGGGCTGCTCTCTGGCGGCGGGCAACACCATGGCCTTCGCTACCCTGACCTTGTGTCAGCTCTTCCACGCCTTTGACGTGCGCAGCGAGGAGGCCTCCCTCCTCCGGCTGGGGGTAACTTCCAACCCGGCTATGAACAAGGCCTTCCTCATCGGCCTTGCCATGCAGCTGGCGGTGCTGCTGGTGCCCCCGCTGCAAACCGTATTTTCCACCGTGTCCCTGTCCCCCCGGGCCTGGGGCGTGGTGGCCGGTCTGGCGGTGACGCCGGTGGTGGTGTGCGAGGCGGTCAAGACCTTTCGCCGCAGCCATAAACCGGGTAAGCGGGTGAGCGCCCCCAAGGTGGCCAGCCGGGGGTAGCCATCAGGCGCGAAAGAGAGGGCCGCCCCTGCCGGGGCGGCCCTCTCTCAGCGTGTCGAGAAAGCTCGACACGCTTCTCAAAAATGCAAGCATTTTTTCGAGGGAATGCAGCCCGCTGCGTCGCACACGCAAAGCGCGCACGCTTGCGGGCTGAGAAGTGTTTTTTCCAAGGCTCATGTCCTTGGAAAAAACAGATTCTGACTCTGTTTTGCCGCCTGCGGGCGGCAAAACTCTGCCGAGGGCTTTTCTTCGGTGCAAGAACTGATTTCTCTCTTGCATCAGTTCCGCCTTTTTCGACAGACTGAGAGAGGGCCGCCCCTGCCGGGGCGGCCCTCTCTTTCATTATTCCGGTATAAACTGAGTGGTGACGGGGAGGCCCTGCCACCGGGTCCCGTCGGCCCGGTGGTATTCCCGGGTGACCTGCCCGTCCGGACTGGTATAGTCGATAACAAATACGTCGCCCTCCTCCACCCAGGTGGGGTAGTTGTTATAGGGCAGCACGTTGTTTGCGGTGGGGCAGTCTTTGAAGTCCGGATAGGCGTCCTCCAAACGCCAGAAGGCCCGGGACTGCCAGCGGTCGCTCCAGGCGGAGATGTCCGCCGCTCCGAAATAGGAGGCCTCATAGGCCTTGCCCGCCACGGTGATGGTGTCTACCGACAGGGGCTCCTTGTCCAGGGCGATCCGGGAGAGATCTTCGGTATGGAGGGCATCCCCATAGATCTCCCACAGCTGTCCGGCCATGGAGGGAACGCCGCCGCTGCTGTGCTCCAGCCCGTCCGGGTCCGCATGGGCCGCGCCGTAGATCCCCATGACAGCTTCGCCGCCCAGGGCGTCAAAGGTCTGGACAAAATTATCGGTCATGGTGTTCTCCCGATAAGTGTCCGAGGCGCCGGTATAGTAGGTCTGGCCCTGCACGATGGCCTCCTGGGTTAGGTGGTAGTCCTCGCTGTCCGTCAGCCCCTGCTCCTCCAGGTAGTCCCGGTAGCGGGAGCCGGTGGTGGCGTATTGATGGCCCACGTCGGTGCCGTGGAAGACGGTCTCAGGACAGTCCCGCTTGATGGCCTGGTAAAACTCCCGCACCCAGGTGTCCTCCATCAGCGTACCTGTCCAGTCCTGGTAGAGCTGCTCCAGAATAGCGTCGTCCTCCGCCGCCATCCACAGATTGAGGTACTGGGCAGTATAGTAGGGCAGCTCCACAAACAGATGGCGCATCCCCTGGGCGTAGCATTCCTTCCAGCGCTCCAGCTCGTACTGCATGGTCTCCGTGCTGCCGTGGATCTCTCCGTACAGATAGATCTGGCCCGCTGGGGCGGGGGAGTCCTCCACCGGAGCGGGCTGGCCGCCGCAGCCGGTCAGCAACGCTAAAAGGAGCAGGACAGAGGCAAAACGGCATGATTTCATCCCAAAATCCTCCCTTATCCCGGCATTTCTGCCTCCAGTATAGCAGTGGACCGGTTGGACCGCAAGAAATAAAAAATTAAAATTACCCCTTGACAAGGGCCAGACAGGGCGGTATACTATGTCAAACTAAATTGATAAACCGATGAGAAAGAGGAGTAGTCCGGTATCAAGGCCTCACAGAGAGTCGCGGGTGGTGGGATCGCGGCAGGCGGCGTCCGGGTGAATGGACTTTTGAGGGCATAGCGAAAGGGTGACCGAGTAGCGCGACGGGGACTCCACCCGTTATCAGGGGAGCGTGTGCTGGCAGGCATACGAAAGTGAGCGGGCGCATGGTTTCCATGCGTCAATCCGGGTGGCACCGCAGAGGTTTTTATTACGCCTTTGTCCCAGAGAATCTTTGGGACGGGGGCGTTTTTTCATGCCTGCCTTGCAGAAAAAACTCATGCCCTCTCCCGCAAAACCAAACTTGAAGGAGTGCATGAACATGACCAAGATCCCTCACCGCCTGTACCTCACCGAAGACCAGATGCCTCAGCGTTGGTTTAACCTGCGCTCCGCCATGGCGGAGCAGCCCGATCCCATGCTTCACCCCGCCACCCTCCAGCCCCTGGGGGTGGACGATCTCTCCCCCATCTTCTGCACCGAATTGGCAAAGCAGGAGCTGGACGGCACCACTGAGTTTATTGATATCCCAGAGGAGATCCAGGAGGTCTACAAGATGTACCGGCCATCCCCCCTGATCCGGGCCTACAACCTGGAGAAGGCCCTGGGCACCCCGGCCAGAATCTACTACAAATTTGAGGGCAACAACACCTCCGGCTCCCACAAGCTCAACTCCGCCGTGGCTCAGGCCTACTACGCCAAGATGCAGGGCCTCACCGGCGTTACCACCGAGACGGGAGCCGGCCAGTGGGGCACCGCTCTCAGCGAGGCCTGTTCCTACTTCGGACTGACCTGCGACGTGTTTATGGTGAAGTGCTCCTACGAGCAGAAGCCCTTCCGCAAGGCGGTGATGGGGGTGTTTGACGCGGCCGTTACCCCGTCCCCCTCCAACCTCACCCAGGTGGGGCGCAAGATCCTGGAGGAAAATCCGGGCACCACCGGCAGCCTGGGCTGCGCCATCTCCGAGGCGGTGGAGGCCGCCCTTCAGAGCGGCGGTAAGAAGCGCTATGTGCTGGGCAGCGTGCTCAACCAGGTGCTCCTCCATCAGTCCATCATCGGTCTGGAGTCCAAGATCGCCATGGAGCAGCTGGGGGAGTACCCCGACGTGGTGGTGGGCTGCGCCGGCGGCGGCTCCAACCTGGGCGGACTGATCGCCCCCTTTATGGCCGACAAGCTGAAGGGTGTGAAGAACCCCCGCATCGTGGCGGTGGAGCCCGCCTCCTGCCCCTCCTTCACCCGGGGCAAGTATGCCTACGACTTCTGCGACACCGGCAGGGTGACCCCTCTGGCCCGGATGTACACCCTGGGCTGCGGCTTCATCCCCTCCGCCAACCACGCCGGCGGCCTGCGCTACCACGGCATGAGCCCCGTCCTCTCCAAGCTGTACCACGACGGACATATGGAGGCGGTGGCCTACGAGCAGACCCGCGTTTTTGAGGCGGCGGTACTCTTCGCCAGACAGGAGACCATTCTGCCCGCCCCTGAGTCCGCCCACGCCATTCGGGGAGCCATCGACGAGGCCCTCAGGTGCAAGGAGAGCGGCGAGGCCAAGACCATCCTTTTCGGCCTTACCGGCACCGGCTACTTTGATATGACCGCCTACGAGAACTACCTCACCGGGAAGATAACCGACTATATTCCCACCGACGAGGATCTGCAAAAGGGCTTTGACTCCCTGCCTGACATTCCTCAAAATAAAGGGATCTGACCGGACGGGCCAGCTGCAAGAAATTTGCAGCTGGCTCGTTTTTTGTTGGAAAATGTATGATATAGGGTGAGGTGTAAGGACAATTCTTACGAAATGGCTACATTTACCTATGAGTACTTGATTTTACCAACGAGAGGGGCTAAACTAAACCCAAGAGGCTTGCGCGGGACGCAGGCCGGGCATCAAAAAGCACAATATGGATAAGGAGTGTGAGACAAATGAAAAGGAAGATGCTGTCTGCTGTAATTGCGTTAGCAATGATCCTGTCGTTGCTGCCTGTAACAGCACTGGCGGCTGATGTGAATTCGGCTGAGGCGTTTCAAAATGCCCTGAATGCCGGAGGCGACGTCAAACTGACCGAGAATGTTTCCGGCGATTTTGTTGTGCCTGCGGGCAGTTCGGTGACGCTGGACTTGAACGGCAAGACCATCACCAATGACAGCGGCCATACGATCACTGTAAAATACGGTGGATCTCTGACGGTTACCGGTGCGGGTACGGTGGACAATGTGACCCACGCAAAAGCTGCTATTTGGAATGAAGGCACTGTGATTCTCGACGGCGGCAATTATACCCGCAGCAAGGAGAATGGTACAAGCGCAGAGGACGCCGGTGGTAATTCCTTCTATGTGCTTGTAAACCATGGCTCTATGACCGTAAACGACGGTGTCAGCGTCACACAAAACGGGCAGTTCTCCAGCCTGCTGGAAAACGGTTACTTTGATTATGGCAGCGGTGACACTGCCAGTGGATACATGGAGGGCATCAATGCCCAATATCCTCAGCTGACCATCAATGGCGGCACATTTACTGGAGGACTGAATACCATTAAAAATGATGACGGCGGAATGCTGACCATCAACAACGGAACCTTCAGCAATACCTCTCAGTCTGCTTTCCTGAACTGGAATGTGGCTGCCGTAAACGGCGGCACATTCAGTTCCCGTGGAAACTGCATTTTGAATGGCGGTGGAAAGCCTGAGATCAATCAGGGCAAACTGACCATTAACGGCGGCAGCTTTACCAGTGAAAAGGATGCCATTGCGGCGATGAATGGCAATACCGGCTATTTGGACGGTGTTATCGTCACCGGTGGCCGCTTTTCCAGTGATGTAACCACTTATGTGCCGGAGGGTTATCACATTGCTCAGCACGGCGATCAGTGGGTCGTGGGTACCCTGGACGATGTAGCGGTCGCTCAGATCGTGGGCGGCGAGAAGTATCAGACTCTGTCCGAAGCTATTGCTGCTGCAAAGGATGGAGATACGGTTAAGCTGCTGGACGATGCTGCGGTTAAGGAACAGATTATCGTCAACAACAAAAAGTTTACACTGGATACCAACGGCTACAGTGTTGTCTATACTGGTACTGCATCTAATAAAAACGCCATCGTAGACTTGAGAGGTACCTCGGATGTTGTCATTACGGGCAACGGAACCTTTACGATTGATGACGATTATCTGACTCATAATAGCATTGGGTATACGTTCCGACTTTATGATACTGCAAAGCTGACCATTGAAAATGGCACCTATTATGCGGGCCTGACCTGTGTTCAGGCGGGGGATAGTGCTGTCGCCTATATTCATGGGGGCAGCTTCCGCGCATCTGATGGTTGGAACGACACATATTGGCTGCTCAATTTGATTGACAATTCGGATGCACAGATCATCGTTTCCGGTGGTACCTTTGAAAATTTTGACCCTGCAAACAGCAAGACCGAAAATCCAGTTGCCAACTTCTGCGCCCAGGGATACGCTGCAGCAAAGTCCATGAAAGATGGCGTTGCTCTTTATACCGTAGTACCCGCTGCGGCGGAGGTGAACGGCAAGTATTATGCTACCCTGGCTGAGGCGGTGGAAGCCGTTGTAACGTCTGAAAGTAAGACCGGAACGGTCAAACTGCTGCGGGACGCCACCGGCGGCGGTATCGGCCTGTTTAATGGTAAGGGCGCTACCGATGTAAACCTGACCATTGACTTTGGCGGATTTACCTATACCTGCGCGGATCCCGCTGTTGGTTCTGTTGGTACAGAGTCTCAGGGGTTCCACCTGGAAAAGGGGAATACCGTTATGTTGAAGAACGGTACCATTCGCGCAGCAGAGGACAGTACCAAAACCATCATGCTGATCCAGAACTACTGCAATCTAACACTGGAGAATCTGGATCTGTACGGAAGCGATGCTACCCAGTACATCATTTCGTCCAACTACGGTGATATGGTGCTGAATCATGTCAGCATTGACGGTACATATAGTCAGTTGGTTGCCATTGACCTGATGCACTGGCTGGGCACCGTCTATGCCGATAAGGCCCCCACTATGGTGATTCACAACGATACCGGAGATGCCATCGTAGGTAAAATGGACGTCTATTGTTACGGAACTGGCGCGGATAGTTGTGTGGAGAAGCCCCGGCTTGATATCTATGGCGGTTACTTCACCAGCGATCCCGGCGCCTATGTGGCAGACGGATACGCTGCTCTGCCCAGCGATAACAGCGCCTATACATATATGGTGGGTGCTGCGGCTGAGACCGATGTGGAACCCGCTGTGGGTGCGCCTGATGTGACCATTGGCGATCAGATCAAGGCAGAGGATCGGGAGACTGTTAAGGCCGCCGCTGAGAGTGTCACCACCAGCGGTGAGCTGGCTGCCGCCGCAAACCAGGCCATTGGCCAGGTGACCGAGCAGCAGAAGGCTGATGCCGAGGCTGCACTGAGAAACAGCTCTGTGGAAACAGCGGGGAAAAACATCACCATCTACGCCCAGACCTATCTGGACATTACCCCCACTGCGTATGACAAGACCGAAGGCGTTCTGACGCTGGACATCATTCCCATGTATCGCGTGGTGGCCTCCACGGCTGATACCGCCGCTGGAATTGATCTGGAGGGTGCTGACAAAAACGCGGTAGTGCTGGAGGGCTCCGAAAAGGCACTGACCGGCATTCAGAACATGACCATCAGCATCACGCTGCCCACCGGTTTCCCCACTGCTAACCTGTACGTCAAGCACACCAAGGACGGTGCGTTTGTGGGCTACCACAAGACCACTGTTTCCGGCACTACGCTGACCTTTACCAACGACAAGGGTTTTTCCACCTTTGAGATCATGGCGGACAGCCGTACTGCCACTGTGAACTTCGGCAGCGAGATCGGCCAGATCACTTACACCCCCGCCAATGTGGGCGATACGCTGCCCACCGCTGCCGCTCCCGCCGGTCAGGAGTTCGGTGGCTGGACCTTTGCGGGTATCGAGGGAACCTACACCACCCTGACCAATGATCTGCTTACCAAGCTGGCAGAAAAGGGTGGAACGATTACTGCCACCGCCTACTTCTACACTCCTTCCACCGGCTCCACTACCTATGCCATCACCGTGGACAAGGCCGACAACGGCGCCGTCACCGCCAGCCGTACCCGCGCCTCCAGGGGCCTCACCATCACCCTGACCGTGAAGCCTGACGAGGGCTATAAGCTGGATGATCTCA